>CAVQXV010000005.1:0-916324 GCA_963718005.1 uncultured Gemmatimonadales bacterium | reverse complement strand
AGCGGATGAAATGATCCATGCCGAACTGGTCACCGGGCACGACGAGCACGTCGTGGCCGATCCGCAGCCGCTCGGCCAGGGCCGACGAGTTGATGCCGGCGCGGTATCGGGCGTAGCAGATGGCGCCGGCGTCGGGGGCGCGATACGTGAACTGGTCGCCCTGGGCCTTCAGCCACCGCTCGAGCACCGGCCAGTTGGTGCGGAGGATGTGGCGCGTGCGCTCGATGATCCTGCCGCGCACGCCGGTCTGCAACGCCTGGGTCGCCAGCCAGTCGGAGATCACGCCGGGGCCGATGGTCGTGTAGTCCTTGCGGGCCCACAGGTCGGCGACGAGCGCCGGCGGCGCCACGCACCAGCCGATCCTCAACCCCGGCAGGCCGTAGGCCTTGGAGAGGCCGTTCGTGATCAGCACGCGATCGGTGCGGCCCCACACCGTGGGCGTGGTGTCGGCCACGCGCTCGGCGCCCTGATACACCTCGTCGCACAGCAGCCATGCGCCGGTCTCGGCGGCGCGGCGCACGATCCGGGCGACGGCCTCTTCCGAGAGGATGGCGCCGGTAGGGTTGCTCGGATTGGTCACGACGACGAGACGGGTGCCCGGCGCCACCGCCGTATCGATCTCCACGGGATCCGGCTGCCATGCCAGCTCCTCGCGCAGCCAGATCGGGGCGATGCTCGCGCCGAAGGTCCGCGCCAGCCCCCACGTCTGCATGTAGGTCGGCAGGACGATGGCGACGCGGTCGCCCGGCTGGATGAGCTGCCAGCAGGCGCAGAAATTCGCTTCCGCGCTGCCGTTGGTGACGAGGACGTGGTCGGGGGTCGCGCCCGGATACAGCGCCGCGATCGCGGCTCGAAGCGGCTCGGTGCCGCTCGACTGCGGATAGCCGAGGCGGCTCGCGAGCGCATCTTCCGGCGTGCGGCCCGCCAGCGCGAGCAGCTCCGCGCCCGACAGGGGATGCACGCCGCTCTCGCTGAGGTTGTAGCGGACCCGGTTCTCCCAGGTGCTCTGCCAGCGCTCCATCGCGAACGGCTCGAACGACATCGCCCCTCCGGAGTGGAGGGGCGATTGTAGTCGTGCCGCGCCGTGGGAGCAAGCCGAGCCGCTACAAGGCGCGGAGCCGGATCGAGCCGTTCACCGTTTCGATCTTCAGGCTGCGCCCGCCCTGGCCGATGCGGCCGTCGAGATGGCGGCGGTTGATGTGTCCGGTGACCGTGATGGGGAACTCGGTCTCGATCGAGCCGTTGACGGTCTCCGCCTCGAGGTCGGCGCCGATGTCCTTGGGAATCGACAGGGTCACGCCGCCGTTGACCGTCTTGAAGCTCAGCGGCTTGGTGCCGGCGCCGTGCAGCACCGCGGTCACGCTGCCGTTCACCGTCTCGCCGGAAGCTTCGCCGCTCGAGGTCTCGAGCCGCACGCTGCCGTTCACCGTGGTGGCGTCCACCGGCCCGCCGATGTTGTTCGCCTCCACGTCGCCGTTGACGGTGCCGCCGGCAAAGGCGACCCCGGCCGGAATCTGCGCCTGGAACTCGACCTCGACGTCGTTGTTGTGGGTGCTCATGTGGTAGTCGTCGTCCGAACCGCAGCGATTCGACGACCCGGGATAGACGGCGCAGATGGTGACGTTGCCGCCCTGCTGCAGGACCTGGATCGTCACCTCTTCCGGATCGCTGTGGCGCGCGCGCTTGGTGGCCGTCACCACGACCTCGTTCCCGCTGGCGGGTTCGGCCGAGATGGCGCCGTTGACGCCGCGGATCTCGAGCGTCTTGCCCGACGCGATCCTGCCGTGCCAGTTCCAGTCGGCGTGCCGACGCGTCCGCGACGCCGCCGCGGTCTCGACCCGAGTCGTGACGACCGGCGCGCAGACCAGCGCCGCCGCGAGTCCGATCACCAGCTGGTTCATCTGTCCCCCCGACGCGACGCGCCGCCGCGCCGCAGATAGATCGTGCCGCTGAACGATTCCAGGTTCAGCTTGGCGCTTCCGGTACCGATCGTGAACTCCCACTCCCGCGGGTGCACCGGGGCGCCGCCGGGATTGATGGTCATGGGCCAGTCGGATTCCATGTCGCCGCTGAAGGTGCTCACCGACACGATCGCGCCGAAGTCGCCGTCGGGGCGCACCGTGAGGTCGCCGGAGTGCGAATGAAAAGCGTAGCGCCCGCCGTCGTGGATCGGGCCCGAGAAACCGACGTCGCCGCTCACGGTCTCCGCCCCCACGTCCTGCCCGTCCACGTGATCGAGCGAGACGTCGCCCGAGACGCTGCGCGCGCTGACGTCGCCGTGCACGCCGTGCACGTCCACGTCGCCGCTGGTGGAGCTGATCTCCAGGTGGCCGCGGACGTCGCTCGCCTCCACGTCGCCCGAGACGCCCTCGATCTGGACGTCGCCGTTGCCGCAGCGCAGGGTCACGCCGCCGGAGATCGAGGCCAGCGTGGCCTCGCCGCACACCTCGTTCACCTCGATGTCCGCCGAGATGGCGTGCACCTCGAGCGGGGTGCCGGTCGGCACGGTGATCGTGAAGTCCACGTCCCCCTCGCCGCGCCGCGGCTCGGTGCGCACCGACACGCCGCTCGAGGAGGCGTCGAGATCCACGCGGGCGCCGTCGGTCTCGGCCTCCACGCGGATCTGCGCGCGGGTCCAGGTCTGGATCTTGACGGAGCCCGACACGCTGTTGAGCTCGAAGCGGGCCCCGGTCCGGACCGCGATGGTCGTGTCCAGGTCCTGCGCCGCGAGGGCGCGGGGTGCGAAGGCGATGGCGGCGACGGCCGCCAGTGCGACGATCGTTTTCATGGTCTCCTCAGCTCGCCGCGGCGAGCGTGGTGACGCGGCGGAGAACCTCGAGCTTCCGCCCCAGCGCGTGCTCGAGGTGACTGTTCAGGTACATGCTGTTCGGGTCCTGCGCCAGCGCCGCTTCCGCCTGGCGGATGGCGGTGTCGATGATGCTCAGGCTCTGCTGCACGGCGCGGACGGTGCCGGTGTCCAGCGTCGAGCGCCGCGTCGCGAGGGTGGTCTCGAGGTCGCGGATCGCGGTGTCGTACGACTCGACGCCCTTGGCCGAAGCCAGGCCCGCGATCGGCCCGGCGGTCGGAGACGAGAAGGCAGCCGGCGCCGCCGCCGGCCGGCGGGCGTGCGTGGCCAGCAGCACGGCCCCCGCCGACAGCGACATCAGCACCAGGGCGGCGGCCGCCAACTGCGGAATCGAGAACGCGAGGCGCCGGCGCCGGGGCGCGAGCGGCACCACGTCCGCGCCTTCCGACAGCCGCGCGGCGATGCCCGGCCACAGATCGCGCTCCGGCGGGCGATCGTCGAGCGCCCCGGCGTGGCGCTTGATCCCGAGCAGGGCGTCGTACGCCGACCGGCACTCGGCGCACGCCGTCAGGTGCGCCTCGGCCGCTTCCAGCTCCCGGCCGGTCACCTCGCCGTCCACCAGCGCCGACAACCGTTCGCCAAGATGGCCGTCCATGGCTACCGCTCCAGCAGGGCGCGCAGCAGCATCCGCGCGCGGTGCAATTGCGCCTTCGACGTGCCCGGTCGTGACCCCCATCATCGTGGCAATCTCCTCGTGCTTGAAGCCCTGCACGTCGTGGAGCACGAACACCTGCCGCGCTCCCGGCGGCAACCGCTGTATCGCACCCTCGAGGTCGAGCCCTTCGCCGCCGCCCGACCGTGCGCCCTCGACCAACTCGGCGTCCACCCCGGTCTCGATGCGGCCCCGCGCGCTGGCCTCGCTCCGCCGCCAGTTGAGGATCGCGTTCACCGCGAGCCGGTGCAGCCAGGTGCCGAACGCGGCCTCGCCGCGGTACGTCCCCAGCCGCTCCCACGCCCGAACGAAGATGTCCTGCGTCAGCTCGTCCGGGTCCCCGTCGTTGCCCAGCATCCGCCGCGCCAGCGAGTGGATGCGCGCGACGTGCTGGCGGTAGAGCCGCTCGAACGCCCGCTGGTCACCCGATGCGGCCAAGGCAACGTCCGCCGCTTCGGATACGCCAGGGGCCGCGGTCCTATCGGGCGTCGGTGGATGGCTCACGCCATCCTCCGGGCGGCGAAGCGCCCTTTCCATTCACTCACTTGGACACGCGGTTGTGCCCCGGGGTTGGAATCGCGACCTACAGATGGAGCGCTTCGATCCCCTGCATCTGCTTGAGTTTACGATGCAGGGTGGAGCGGTCGATGCCGAGGATGTCGGCCGCCTTCAGCTTGTTGCCGTGGGTGGCTTCCAGCACGCGGAGGATGTAACGCCGCTCGACTTCGTCCAGGGGGAGGGTGGGCTCCTGCTCCAGGAGGCCGGTGCCTGCGGCGACCGGGGCGGACCTGGTGACCTCGGGTGGGAGGTCCCTGAGGGTGATGCTCTGGCCGCTCCGCAGCGCCAGGGCCCTGGCGAGGACGTTCTCCAGCTCGCGGATGTTGCCCGGCCACGCGTAAGCGGTGAGGGCGGCCACGGTTTCCGGCGCGAGCGCCGCCACCGCCAGCTGGTAGCGGTCGGCGAGGCGGCCCACCAGCTGCTCGGCGAGGGCCGGGATGTCCACCGGCCGCTCGCGCAGCGGCGGGATCACGATGTGCACGATGTTGAGCCGGTAGAAGAGGTCCTCGCGCATCCGGCCGGCCGCGACTTCCTCGGCCGGCTCGCGGTTGGTGGCGGCGATGACGCGCGCCGCGCTCTTCCTCGACTGGTTGTCGCCCAGCCGGCGGAACTCCCCGTCCTGGAGAAAGCGCAGCAGCTTGGGCTGGGTGGCCAGCGGCACCTCGGCCACCTCGTCGAGGAAGAGCGTGCCCGTGGCCGCCACCTCCACCAGTCCGGCGTGGTCGCGATTGGCGTCGGTGAAGGCGCCGCGCTTGAAGCCGAACAGCTCCGACTCGACCAGATTCGGCGGCAGGGCGGCGCAGTTCAGCGCCACGAAGTTCTCGCGCCCGCTCGCCCCGTGGATGGCCCGCGCGACCACTTCCTTGCCGACGCCGGTCTCGCCGGTGATCAGCACCGGGGTGCTGCTCGGCGCCACGCGGATCGCGGTCTCGAAGATCTGCTGCATCTGCCGCGACACGCCGACCACGTCGGACGGCAGGCCCACCTTGCGCCTGAGCCGCGCCAGCTCCCGCTTGGTCTGCGTGGACTCGAGCGCGCGGCGGACCGTGATCCGGAGCTCGGGCAGCTTGGTGGGCTTGGGCAGGTAGTGATAGGCGCCCGCGTGCAGCAGCTCCACCGCGGAGTCCACCGAGGCGAAGGCCGTCATCACGATGAACGGCACCTCCGGCCAGCGCTGGTTCACCACGGCCAGGAGCCCGCGGCCGTCCATGCCCGGCATCATCAGGTCCGAGAGGACGATGTCGATCTCGCCGCTCTTCTCCAGCATCTCGACGGCGGCGTCGCCCGAGCCGGCCTCGAAGGTCGCCCAGCCGTCGGCCTGCAGCACGGCGACGAGCAGCTTGCGCTGCACGTCGTCGTCTTCGACCACCAGGATGCGACCGGCTTCGGGCATGCTGGGTCCCCGGGTGCGTAGGAGGTTGCACCAGCAAGTGTGGCGAAGAACGACAGGCGTGGCAAGAGGGCCAAACCACTACAAACCACATCGCTTGAAAGGGTTACAGTACGAGGGGCAGCAGGTCCGTGAAGGACTCGAGGAAGTAGTCGGGCCGCTCGGCGGCGAGGACCTCACGCGCGAACGGCCCCCAGAGGCAGGCGGCCGTCCTGGTGCCGGCGTCGCGGCCGGCGGCGATGTCGTGCGGCGAGTCGCCCACGAACAGCGTGGCGCTCGCCGGCTCGCCGACGGACTCGAGCGCCGCCAGGACCGGCGCCGGGTCGGGCTTGCTGGCCTCGAGATCGTCGGAGGTCACGATGGTGTCGAACAGGCCCGTCGAAGCCTCCGAGCTCGAGGCCGATGCGGACGCCGTGCCGGTTCTTCGAGGTCACGATGCCGAGCTTGGCGCCGCCGTCCTTGAGCGCGCGCACCGCCTCCACGGCGCCGGGGAAGGCGCGCACCATCGCGTCGTGGTGGGCGAGGTTCCATTCGCGGTAGGTGGCGATCATCCGCTGCACTTCGTCGGGGTCGTCGGTGAAGCGGCGGAACTGGACGCGCAACGGCGTGCCGAGACCCTGGATCCATTCCGCGTCGGGGAAGGTCTGGCCGCGATGCACGCGCATCGTGTGGTGGTACGACTCGACGATGAGCCGGGTCGAATCGATCAAGCGTCCCGTCGAGATCGAAGAGCACCGCGGGAAACCGCATGATGCAAGATAGCGCGGCGTCCGCCCGCCTTCTTCGCCTTGACGTCCGGGGGACCGGAATGCACTTCCTTCACCTCCCAGCCGTTCGCGAGGTAAGCGAGATGTGTGGGATCTTCGGGGTGCTGCAACATCGGGCGACAACTCCGCCGCCAGCGGAGTTGTTGCGAGAAACTGCGCGACGCCTGCGTCACCGTGGGCCGGATGCCACCGGCGTGTTTTCAGCCGACGGCGTCGGCCTGGTTCACACGCGCCTGTCGCTGGTGGACCTGAGTGAACGGAGCAACCAGCCGTTTTGGAACGACTCCGGGCGCTACGCGCTGGTCTACAACGGTGAATTCTACGACTATGCGGGCCTGAAGGCGCAGCTCGAGCAGCGAGGGGTCCGTTTCCGTACGACCAGCGACACCGAGGTGCTGTTCGCAGCGCTCCTCCGGCTGGGTGTCGAGGCGACGCTGGCGCAGCTGGAGGGGATGTTCGCGTTCGCGCTGTACGACCGAGCAGGAGCAATCGCTGGTCGTGGCCCGAGGACCGCTTCGGCATCAAGCCGCTCTACCTGTACAGCGATACTAGACCACGTTCGTTATTGCCTCCACGGTCGCGCGCGATGGCGCCGTGGATCCCGCTGGCCGCCAATCCACTGATGGTCTCCTCGTACCTGCAGGGTTTCAACGGGCCGACAGCTGGCCGATTCATTCTACGAAGGTGTGGAGGTCGTACCACCGGGCTTCGGTGATTCGCATCAAGCGCGGTGGGGCGGGCAGCAGCTTTGGACGGTATTTCGAATCTGCGCGACCTCGTGGATCCGTCGTTATCGGCGTCGCTCGCGCGCCGTTCCGGAGCGCGATCGTAGTCGACGAGGTCGAGCAACTGCTACTCTCGGCGGTCAACGCCCAACTCGTCGCCGATGCCCCGGTCGGGGCCTTCTGCAGCGGCGGCGTGGATTCCTCACTGATCATGGCGATGGCCGCCCGCTCGCACGGCAACCTTCAGGTATTTCACGCCGACATTGAGGGCCTCCTCAGTCGAGCGCGGCGCGGCGGAGCGCCTGGCCCTCCACCTGAGAGCTCGACCTTCGTACGGCGGCGGTGCGCGATCACCATTTCGTCGATACGCCTCCCAACCATCGTCCGAGCACTTCGAATACCCGATGATCGTGCATAGGACGTCGGTGCCGCTCCTGCTCCTGTCGCAAGCTCGTCGAACAGCACCGGAGTCAAGGCGGTGCTCTCGGGCGAGGGCTCCGACGAGTGTTACGGTGGCTACCCGTGGCTCGCCCCCAACATTCGAGGCGGCGCTCGGCCGACTTGCCCCGGCGCATGGCCGGGCGAGTGCGATCCGTGGTCGGCGCGCCAGGCCTGCCAAAGGCTCGACCGCTCGGGATCAGGCGCTCGTCCGCGGATTGGCGAGTCGTTTCGAGATGCGAAATGGGCCCAGAGGTATACGGCCCGCCCGACGGCGCACGTGTACGACCCGGGCGCAGTCGATGACGCTTCGCCACGCAGCCGAGCTCTCCTACATCCTGCGCACGCTGCTGCATCGCAATGATTCGATGGGGATGGCGGCTAGCATCGAGTGCCAGATTCCCGTTTCTCGATAGCCGGCTGGTTCGGCTCGCCGTCAACCTCCCGGAGCGTTACAGGATTCGCTTCTCGCCGACCGTGTTCGATCCGCGAGCATCTGTTCTATCGCGACAAGTGGATCATCCGCCGCATCGCCGACCGGTACGTGCCGAGGGCGCTGAGCCAGCGCACTAAACGCATGTTTCCGACCAACGCGTTTGAACGCACCCGCATCGAGGACGCGTTCTTCGAGGAGTCGTTCGTGCGCGACTGGTTCGGCCTCACTCACGCGCGGCTCCGCCACCTCGCTGGCGGGCGCCAGCCATTCCCTCAGACTGCGTCTTTGGGGTCTGGATATCTGGGGACGGCGGTGCCTTCGTGGTGAGAGTGCCGCCGATCTCGGCACGAAGCTCGCTCGATACGTGACGGTCAGGCCGGCAGATTGAGCTTTCTGCCGGCTCAGGCCGTGGGGCACCTCGTCGCGACCGCGAGCGCGGCGACCAGGACCAGGCGCGGCGTGCCGTCGAGCGCGGGGCCCGCCGGAGGCAGGGAGCGGGAGACGGTTTCCACGACGCGGGCGGGGAGATCTCCGTTGGTGGCGGTGTTCTTCATCACGCGTCCCAGCGCGCGCTCGAGGCCGGCGGGCAACTCGTGGCGCAGCGCCTCGAGCGCCTGGGCGATGGTCGTCGCGGCGCTGGCGTCGCGCTCCTCCCCGGCGCGATGGGCCTCGGCCAGGAGCTCGCGCAGCGCCGACCGCCTCGAGCCACCGGTCACGTCGGTGCCGCGCCGCGTTGCGGACAGGGCCAGCAGGCGAGAGCGCGCCTCCGGGAGTACCGAAGCCAGGACGCCGGTGAAATCGCTCGGCGTGGCCGGCAGGGACGTGCCCGTGAGCGCGCGGGTCGCCAGCTTGCCCAGGGCGAAGCCGTCGGTCCGAACCACGCCGCTCGGCGTCACGACGAAAGGCAGAGGGACCCGTGCGCCACCGCGCCATTCCAGGGCCAAAAGGACTCCGGCGGCCGGCTCGCCCTCCGGCACCAGCGCCGCGGCGATCAACGGCGGCTGGTGTGCTGTCCTGGGCGCGGCGCCGACCGCCATGCGCCACCGGTCGGCTGCTTCGAACGGCTCCACGCGACGCCAGCTCTCGGCCTCGAGGGAGGCGAGGCTGAGGCGGGAGTTGCCGACCCACCAGAGGGCCGCGAGCGGATCGGGCTCGATGCCGAGCGCGCGTGGGCCGGCACCCAGCTTCGCACGCAGCGTGGCGAGCACGCCGGTGAGCAGCCGGAGGCCGCCTGAGGGCACGAGGTGCGCCAGGACGACGTCACGATTCAACGCGCCCAGCCGGTCCACGCGGCCGATGCGCTGCATCACGCGCACGGGATTCCACGGCAGATCGTAGTTCACGACCGCGGACGCGTCCTGGAGATTCATGCCCTCGCTCGCGACGTCGGTCGCGACGAGCACGTCGGCCTCGAGCAGCGGCACGGCGCGCACGCCGCGCGATACGGGTGCGAAGGCGTCCAGCGCCTCGCGCCGGGTGAGACGTCCAGGTCCCGCCCAAGCCGAGTCCCCGGTCACCGTCAGAACGCGGAAGCGCCGGCGCAGCCGGGACGCGAGGTACAGCGCGGTGTCGCGATACTCGGTGAATACGATGGTGCGCCGGCCCGCGAGTTCGGCGGCCAGCAGCGTTTCGAGCGCGTCGAGCTTGGGGTCGTCAGTGGCGGCGGCGCCCTCGACGATTTCCAGGGCCCGGGCGAGTGCCGCGCGAGTCTCTTCCACCCGGGCCGCGGGCGGTGCAACGGCCGGTGCGCCGAGCAGCAGCGGCAGGAGCGAGAGTTGCGTGTCGTCGCCGTCGTGACGGGTGAACATCGCGTGGAAGTCGGGGCGGGTGAGCCGGCGTCCGGCCGCGGCGGCGGCGCACCACTCGGTCAGGTAATCCCGGTGCCGGCGCAGACTGCGCACCAGCGAGGCGCGGCTCGATTCGAGGCGCCGCAACAGCGCGAGGTGGAGAAGGGCGGCTCCGCGCTCGACGTCCGGAGTGGTTTCGGCTACGCACGCCAGGGCGCCGAGCAGGGGCTCCAGCGCGTCCCCATAGACCGACTGGAGGTCGTACTCGACGGCGGGCAGGAGGCGCCGGGCCGGGAAGGACGCGCGGAGGGCCGGGAAGCGATCCTGGACCAGCCGCCGGCTGCGGCACACCGACACCGCGGCGAGGGCGAGGACGGCGCTCGGGTGGTCGGTCGCGGACAGCGCGCCGGGCAGGTCGGAGACGCCGAATTCGCGGAAGCGATCGCGGCCGGCGAACAGCTGGATCAGGGCCGCCAGGTCCGCGGGCGAGTTGTTGAACGGCGTAGCGGTGAGCAGCACGACCCGGCGGCCGATGGCGAGATCCGCCAGGGCGGCATAGCGGCGCGTGGCGGCGTTCCGAAAGGCGTGCGCCTCGTCCACCAGCAGGAGGGTCACGCCGGGTCCGAGCGCGGGCGCGCGGCGGGCCAGGCGGGTGTGCGTATGCAAGGCGACCGTGATCCCGATCTCACGGCTCGCCCGCACCCACTCGGCGCGCACGGCCGCCGGCACGATGGCGACCGCGTCTCCACCCCGGGCCCGCTCCAGGCTCGCGAGGGCGAGGGCGACGTACGTCTTGCCGAGCCCGACACCGTCGGCGAGCAGCGCCCCGCCGAAGCGGCGCAGGATGCCCAGGCAGCGGCGCACGGCATCGGCCTGATGGGGGAGCAGCCACGGAGGCAGCGTCTCGTCGGCTTCGGGCGTCTCGAGCGACGTCAGCAGTCCCGACAGCAGCGCGCGCGCGGCGGTGCGGGGAGCGACGGGCTGAGCCAGCGTGAGCGCGGGGAACAGCGGATCAGCAATGCCCGCCAGCGTCTCGGCGCAGAGTGTCGCCCAGGTAGGCGAGCAACGCCGCGGTGTCCGGAGCGAGATCGAGGGCGAGAGCGGCGTGCGCGTCGAGGTCATGGGAGTCCCAGCTCTCGCCGCGCGCCGCGGCGGCGGCGATGTCGGCGAGGCACTGCACGTGGTGGTCGCGGGGAAAGGGCGGCAGCGGCAGCGCGCCCACGGTGACGGCGCTGAAGCGATAGGCCCCTCCACTCGCGCGCTCGGCGAGGGCCGCCGCGACGTTGCGGGCGGCGGCGCTGTTGAGGTAGCCAGCCAACCAGTGGGCGGTGTACTCGTCGGGCACGGCCACGCCGTAGCAGGTGTTGAGCGGAATGGGGGAATCGGGACCGTCGCGGCGGAGGGGCGCGGCCTCCAGGCGGAAGGCGATGTCCCGCCAGATCACGAGCCAGGGACCGCGCAGGATCTCGGTGCGGAACAGCGTCCACGGTGCGGCGTTCCGGGCGTCGGCGCGGCGTGCCAGCCGGGAGGCGAACGGCGCCAGGAACGCTGCGATCTCCGCCGGCGGCCGTTCGAGCGGCGTACCCCGGTCATCTACGGCGGCCAGGATGACGCGGCTTGGCAGGACCGCAAACGGTGCCACGTCGCGACCGAGCACCGCCGGCCGGCGGCACGCGACCGGCAACTCGCCGGCGCGGGCCTCGGGGCGCAGAAAGATCTCGTTCGCGCCGGTCTTCACGCCGAGGGTGGGCCGGAACACGGCACCGAGGCGGGGACCGGCGCGGAGCGCCTGGCGGATCGCACGGACCACGTCGCCCGGCAGGGCGAGCCAGGGCGCGCGGGACGGCGCCTCGTCGAGGCCGAGGTCACGCTGCGTGGTGATGCCGACCACGACCCGGCCGGAGGCGCCCACGACGCGCACCTCGGCGGGCTCGTCGGAGGCCGGCGCCGACTTGCGCAGCACCATCACGAGCGGAAAGACGGTCGCGGCGAAGCCGCTGCCGGCATCGTGGGCGCGGTCGGCGAGCGCAACCACGGAAGCCGACCGGCGGAGCAGGGCACGCAGCGGGCCCGCGTAGCCCGCGCGCAGCAACTTGCTGGGGAGTAAGAAGCCCACCACGCCGCCGGGCCGGACGAGATCGAGCGCGCGTTCCACGAACGCCACCGACAGGTCGGGCAGGTGCGCGAACCCCTTGCGGTCGGTGGCCGCGCGGTACGCGACGTAGCGCCGCGTGAGGGCGGCGCGGACGCCAAGCGGCAGGCGCTCGCCGCGAATCCAGGGCGGATTGCCGAGCACCACGTCGAAGCCGCCCTCGGCCAGGACCGAGGCGAAGTGCACGTCGTAGGCGAAGAACGGGAGCTCGTCGTCCGTGGTGATGCGGCGGCGCGCGGCGAGCAGGTCCCGCCGCTCGCGGCGCCATGCCGCGATGCGGCGCGCGGCCCCGGCGGTGCGGTACGGGCGCCTGCCGAACAGGTCGCGCCCCGACGCCGAGGCGGCGTCGGCGAGGCGGGCCGTGAGCGTGGCGATGCCCGCGTCGGCGGCCTCGAGCGCCAGCGCCCGTTCGTCGGCGCGGATCGCCCTGACCAGGACCGCCTTGTCCCTGCCCGTCGCGCCGAAGTAGGCGAGGCGCCGCTCGGCGACGGCCCGAATCCTGGCCGCCGCGGGCGCGTGCAGCTCGCGCGCGGCTTCGAGCGGTGAGAGCAGGCTGTCGCCCTGCCGGAGGTTCTGGTCGAGGTTGGGCAGCGGCGCGACCTCCTCGAGCCGTGCCTCGTCGTCCACCAGCAGCGCCAGCCACAGCCGCAGCTCCGCGAGGCGCACCGCCATCGGGTCGAGATCCACGCCGAAGAGGTTGTCGCGGACGATGGCGCGGCGGCGCGCCGAGGGCCGCTCGCCGGGGCGGAGCGCGCCGCGCGCGGCCTCCAGCTGAGCGAGGACCTCGAGCAGAAAGGCCCCGGATCCGACCGCGGGGTCGAGCACGCGGATCCGGCAGACGCCGTCCGCGTCCCGGCCGGCCAGCGCGGCCGCGAGGGTTCGGCTCACCACGTCCCGCAGCAGGTGCCGGGGCGTGAAGTAAGTGCCGCGCTCCCGCCGCTTGTCCCGCGCCATGAGCCCCTCGAACACCCGCCCGAGCATTTCGGGATCCACGGCGTCCGCGTCGTCGCGTTCGCGCACGGTGAAGTGGAACCGCTCGAACAGATCGTCGAACAGCGAACGCCAGGTCTCGTTGTCGAGCGTCGCGCGCGGGAAGCGGCGCTCGATGGCGTGGCGCTCGAACAGGCCCCCGTTGAGGAACGGCAACGCACCGAGGGCACGCGCGGCGGCGGAGCGCCGGTCGGGCGGCGCGTTGAGCGCGCCGAAGCACAGCGGCTCGAACACCGCGCGGTGGAAGGGGTGGCCGCGACCGAGCGCTGTGTCGAGGAGCGACGGTAGGAAGTCGCTGCGGCCGGCGAGCCACCCCCGGCCCTGCACGAAATAGAGGAACAGGACTCGCGTGAGGATCACGAGCGCGAGGTCACGACGCTCGCCGGCGGTGGCGCGCGGCATGTCCCGCAGCCGCTCCGCCGCGAGCGCGTGGAACCGCGAGAAGTCCCGGAAGAAGCGACGGGTGAGTCCCTCCTCCTCGAGCACGTCGGCGGCGCGCACCGCGAGCGCGACGGGGGTGTCCCGGGGCCCTGCCGCGAGGCCGCCGAGGATCTCGGCGGAGACGGGGCTGGGCCGGCGCAACGCGACGCGCAGCTGGCGGACGGCGAGGCCCCCGTTGCGCGGCGCCACCGCCGCGGCGGCGAGCGTGGTGGCCTGCGCGTCGAGCACCAGGAGGAGGTTGTGCTCGCCGGGCGTGGCCCGGGCCAGGCGCTCGGCCGCGGCGGCCACCTGCGCGCGGGCCGGCGTGTCGGCGATCAGGCCGTAGACCGTGAACGCGGCGTGCCGGCCGACGATGGCCGCCCGTCGGGTGGCGAGCCCGGTGCCGTCCAGGCCGAGCCTGGCGCGCGCCGCGACATTGAGCTCGTCACCGCCGGGGGCGTAGCCCAGCGCGGCGGTCAGCTCCAGCAGATCGTCGAGCGACGCCAGGCGGGCGAGCAGTTGCGGCGTGATCGCCACTCGGTGCGCTCCGGGGGGAAACGCCGCACACGATGGCAAAGACAACGGCCGGTGTGGTCACCGGCCGTTGCACGGCGGAGCGAATCGTTGCGCGGGTCCGCGCCCGCGCGGCGCCGTCGCGCCTACGCGGCGTGGCCCCGCGCTCCAGCGCCCCGCCCTCGCGCCGGTCGGCCCGGAGGAGCAGCAGCGCGAACACGAAGCCCACCGCGCCGAGCATGGCGAACATCACCATGCTGGCGGAGTAGTTGTGCGTCGCCACGCGCAGCCTCCCGTTGAGATACGGGAACAACGCGAGCCCCGCGTTCTGGATCATCGTCATCAAGCCGAACGCCGTGCCGACGATCTTCTTCTCGACGATGAGCGGCACCGACGGCCACATCGCCGCGGGCACCAGCACGAACGACGCGCCGAGCAGGATCATCGGCGCCCAGGGCGGCACCATCGTGAAGCCGAGCGTCAGGTAGCAGGGAATCATCAGCAGCGCGCCGAGCACCATCAGCGACGCGCGTCGCCCCACCCGGTCCACGAACCCTCCGGCGAACGCCGCGAGGCACATCGAGGCGAAGATGATGATGGAGGTCGTACCGCCGGCGGTCGAGAACATGTGGGCGAAGTCGTTGAACACCGCGCCGAGGAAGCTGCCCCCGCTGTCGACCGTGAGCGGGAGACCCCACTTCTCGTGGAAGAAGTCGGTCGAGAGCGCCGTGAAGGGGAAGATCGCCGAGTAGAACGTCGCGCACAGCGCCACCACGTACCAGTACGAGTGACCGAACTTCTTCGCGTCGGCGAACACGATCTTGTCGCCCGCGCCCGCCTCGGCGAGCCCCAGGGCGCGCTCGCCGTGCCTGTCCATGGCGAAATACACCAGGTTGCAGAGCAGGCTGAAGACGCACAGGGCGGCCGCCACCCACAGCGCCGCGTTCACGCCGTACCGGCTCGACACGGACGAGATGCCGTTGAAGCTGAACAATGTCCCGAGGCGCATGATGGCCAGGGTGACGCCGAAGGACAGCGCCAGCTCTTTGCCGCGGAACCAGCGGGCCAGGATCGCGCTCTGCGCGACGATCAGCGACTCCGACCCCGCGCCGAAGATGAACCGGCCCACCGCGGCGACCGTGATGCTGGGTGAAAGTGCGACGATGCAGGCTCCGCCCACCACGAGGCCCGAGAGAATCAGGCTCGCCAGGCGCGTCCCGATCCGGTCGATCATCAGCCCGGCGAGCAGGACGCAGATGATCGCCGCGACGCTGTAGATCGTGTACAACCCGCCGATGGCGCTCTGGTCGGTGTGCCACGCCTTCATCAGCGTGGTCGCCATCGCCCCGATGCTGTCGTAGGCGAAGTAGCTGCCGAACGGCAGCAACCCGACGAACAGCAGCACCGTGTAGCGGTACGCTCCCCGCGAAGGGTGGAACCAGTTCACGTCAGACGGCATCGCGTCGCTCATTCGTCCCCCAGACCCACTGGACAGTATGGTGACACCATGGGAACATCATCGTGAGAGGTGAGAGGTGAGACGTGAGAAGGACAGGTGAGAAGTGAGAGGTCTAAAGGCGTGAGAGGGTGCGGCCCTCCCTCTCACTTCGTCTTCTCACTTCTCACTCATCCTTCTCACCCCTCACGTCTCACTTCTCACCCATCACTTTGATCACAACCCTCTTCTTCCGTTGCCCGTCCCACTCACCATAGAAGATCCGCTGCCAGGGCCCGAGGTCCAGCGCCCCCTTCGTGACCGGCACGATGACCTCGTGCCCCACGGTGAGGCTTCTCAGGTGGGCCGCGGCGTTGTCCTCGCCCGTCTCGTTGTGGTGATAGCGCGACGGGTCCCACGGCGCCACCGTGTGCTCGAGCCAATACAGGATGTCGCGCCACAGGCCGCTCTCGTGGTCGTTGACGAACACCGAGGCGGAGATGTGCATGGCCGAGACCAGGACGAAGCCCTCGGCGATGCCGCTCTTGCCGACCTCCCCCGACACCTCGTCGGTGATGTCGATGATCTCCTGGCGCTGCTTGGTCTGGAACCACAGGTAATGGGTGTGCGCGGTCATGGCCGTTCCGGCGCCGGGGGGTGGAGGATTGCTCCGGGGCCGCCTCGAATGCGAAATTCACCGCACTCCAACGGGGAGTCTCCACGGTGTCGAATGCACAGGGCGCTCCGCGCTGGGCGCTGATCCTCGGCGTCTCCAGCGGCTTCGGGGCGGAGTGCGGTGTCGCGCTCGCAGGCGCCGGCTTCGAGATCTGCGGGGTCCACCTCGACCGCAAGGCGACGCTGCCCCAGGTCGAGGAGGTGAAGGCCGCCATCGAGAAGCTGGGGCGTCGGGCGATTTTCTTCAACGTCAACGCCGCCGACGCCGAGAAGCGCAAGGAAGTGCTGGACTGCCTGGAGGCCGAGCGCGCCGACGTCACGGTGCTGCTGCATTCGCTGGCGTTCGGGGCACTGAAGCCGTTCGTCGGCGACGACACGATCAACGAGCAGCAGATGGACATGACCCTCTCGGTCATGGCTCACAGCCTGGTGTACTGGACCCAGGAGGCTTTTCGCCGCGGGCTGCTGACCACTGGCGGCCGCGTCTTCTCGATGACCTCGTCCGGCTCGACCCGCGCCATCGCCTCCTACGGCGCCGTCTCGGCGGCCAAGGCGGCCCTGGAGTCGCACACCCGCCAGCTCGCCTACGAGCTGGCGCCGCACGGCATCGCGGTGAACGCCATCCGCGCCGGCGTGACGGACACGCCCGCCGCGCGGAAGATCCCGGGGAGCGACAAGCTGTTCGAGGGAGCGGCGAAGAAGAACCCGTCCCGCCGGCTCACCACGCCGCGCGACGTGGCCGGCGCGCTGGTCGCACTGTGCCAGCCGGACGCCGGGTGGCTCACCGGGAACGTGATCAACGTGGACGGGGGAGAGGAAATCTCAGCCGGCTGAGCGATCTTCGAGGAGCTTCAGCTCTGCTTCGAGGCCGTCGAGCTGGGCGAGCAACTCCTGGACGTGGCCGGTCGTCGGCACCGGCACGCCCTCACGGCTGAACATCGTGGCCACGAGCGCATCGGTGTACCCCACCACGGCGTTGGCGACCCCGCGGTCGATGACCCGGTTGATCCGCAGCACGGCGGGAAGCTGCTGCCGCGCCGGGAGGGCGACGAAGATGTCCGCCATGTCCCTGGTCAGGATCTCCCGGAGGTATTGCAGCTCTTCGACCACCTCGCCGGCCGACAGCCCGCGCACCGCCGCCAGGCGGCCGTACAGCTCGGTGGCCGCGAACCAGGTCTCGTCGGTTTCGTGGCGGAGCGGGCCGCTCATGTGGGCGAGGAGATCCACGATCAGGGTGAGGATGCGCTCGGTGGCGGCCGGCCCCAGGGCGACCGTGCCGGCCTGCCGCTCCTCGAGGAATCGCGACCACTTGGAAACCAGACCGTCTCGCAGAGAGACGATGCGACGCCCGACGGCAACGAGCGAGGGGGCTGACGTCCGCAGAGGATGGGTAGCCACCGGGGAGGGAAGCTAGTCCCGTGAGCACCCCCAGGCTAGCATCGGTTCGACTGACAGGTCACGACGGGGGCCCGCTCCGCCTGGACGTGCGCAGCGGAGCCGCGACCGGGCGAGGCGAGGCCGGCCGTCGTCGTCTGTCACGGCTTCAAGGGATTCAAGAACTGGGGCTTCTTCCCGCCAACCGCCGAGCGGCTCGCGTTGGCCGGCTTCACCGCCGTGACGTTCAACTTCTCGGGCAGCGGCGTGGGCGAGGACGGCGAGTCCTTCGACGAGCTGGATCGCTGGGGCCGCCAGACGATCAGCGGCGATCTGGCCGATCTGGCGACGGTCGTCGGCTACGTCGCGGGCCTCGGCGCGCCGTGGGTCGGTCTCCTGGGCCACAGCCGCGGAGGCGCCACGGCGCTGCTGCACGCCGCGCGCGACGACCGGGTGCGGGCCCTGGTCACCTGGTCGGCGGTGTGCCGGTATCTGCGGTGGTCGGAGGACGAGGTCGAGGAGTGGCGGCGCGACGGCCGGCTCGACGTGGTGAATTCGCGCACGGGGCAGGTCCTGCCTGTCGGACGGAATCTGCTCGACGACCTGGAATCCAACGGGGAGGGCTCGCTGGACGTGCTCGGCGCCGCGGCGAGGCTTCGCATCCCTTGGCTGATCGTCCACGGGACCGCCGACGAGACCGTTCCGTCCGACGACGCCCGGCGGCTGCGCGAGGCGTCGGTGCGCGGCGGGGGTCGAAGCGAGACGCTGATGGTCGAAGCAGCCGGCCACACGTTCGGCGCGCGGCATCCCTGGGCCGGCAGCGGCCCGGCGTTCGACCTCGTGCTCGCGCGCACCGTGGAGTTCTTCGCGGCGGCGCTGCCCTGAGGCTTGAACACGAAGCGGCCCGGGCCGACGAGCCCGGGCCGCTTCACGCTGCGTGGTGCGACCGCGCCTAGAAGCCTGCTTCCCTCAACTCCTCGAGGTCCCGGTCCCTGGGCAGGGACACGCGGACGAGCAGTTCTTCACGACGCCGCTTCCACAGCAGGCCCGCCGCGGCCAGAGCCGCAACGGCCAGCAGGCTGACACCGAAGATGCGGATACGCCCTCCTCGTTTGAGGTCACAGTAATCTACACACCCGCGCAAGAGGAAAAGTTTCGCGCCGCTTGTCGCTCGTCCGGTCGACGGTGATACTATCGCGTGATTGTAAGCTGGATCACAAACGGGGACTGAGGGATCCCATAGTGCCGCGTCTTCACCCCGGTCTTGGTGAGTGTTGCAGCCGCCGCTAGAAGGGTTCGCCGAGCGCCTGAGGCGCGCGCTGGCATCGCGTACCCCGGTCGAGGTGGCGCGGCCCGAGGCGCGGCGGGCGGCCGTGGCGGCACTGATCACCACGGGTTCGGATCCGGCCATCCTGTTCATCAAGCGCCGGGAGCGGGTGGGCGATCCCTGGTCGGGGCAGATGGCCCTGCCGGGTGGGTTCTTCTCGCCGGCCGATGTCACGCTCGAGGCGACCGCGCGGCGCGAGACGGTGGAGGAGACCGGCATCGTGCTGGAGCCGGGCGCCCTGCTCGGCGTGCTGGACGACGTCAGTCCGCGAACCCCGTTCCTGCCGCCTCTGGTGATCCGGCCCTACGCCTACGTCGTGCCGGAGCCGCTGTCCGCCCTGGCCGGCCCGGAAGTGGAGGCGGCCGTCTGGTTGAGGGTGCGCGACCTGTTCGACCGCCGCTTACGCCGGCCGTTCGTCCTGAACGTTCGGGGCGGCACGCGGGAGTTCGAGTCCATCGTGGTCGAGGGTTATACGATCTGGGGCCTCACCGAGCGCGTGCTGCAGCAGCTGTGGGAGGCGGCGGGGACCTAGCGGCGCGGCCTCGGGCGGCGCGCCGAGTTCACGCCTTGCGAGCGCGCTCGAGGGCCTGGAGGATGGCCGCCAGGCGCCGGTCCCTGGCTTCCCTGATCGAGCCGAGGTTGGCGCCGTACGCCCGCTCGATCTGGGCGGTCAGGGCCTGGACCTGCTCCGGCTCCAGCTTGGTCCACTGCGCCAGACTCCCCCACCACGCCTCGAAGGGGACGAGCAGCTGGTCGAGGAACGCCTTGACGCCGCCGTCGCCGGCGCCGAGGTGGTAGGTGAGGTGCGGGCCGGCCGCGGCCCAGCCCAGGCTCGGCCCGAGCGATACGGCGCGATCAATGTCGTCCACGTCCATCACGCCCGACAGGACCAGATCGATGCACTCCCGCCAGACGGCGGCGGCGATGCGGCCCACGGCGTTGCCGGGGACCTCGCGCTTGAGGACGATGGGGATCCGGCCCAGGGCGCGGAGCCACTCGCGGACGCTTTCCACGGCGGGGGGCGCGGTGAACTTGCCGGGCACCACCTCGACCAGCGGGATCAACTCGGGCGGATTCAGGGGATGCGCGACGAGGCAGCATTGCTGGTCGCGCGCGTGGGCGGCGATCTCGGTGATGGGCAGGCCGCTCGACGACGAGGTGACGATGGCCCCGGGCCGCGCCACCTGGCCGATGTTCTCGAAGACGCGCTGCTTGGCGTGCAGGTCCTCGGGCACCGACTCGATGATCCAGTCCGCGTCGCCGCAGGCCTGCAGCAGCGAGCGGCCCGGACGGAGGAGGCCCAGTCCGGCCTCGACCGTCTCCGCGGGTGCACGGCCGAGCGCCGCCAGGGCGCGGGCGCGCCGCGCGATCTCGCTCACGGCCTGGTCGGCCGCCCTGGTGTCCGTGTCGAGGAAGCTGCACTCCCATCCCGCGGACACGCACAGGGTAGCCCAGCCGCGGCCGATGGCCCCGGCGCCGACGATGGCCACCTTGGGTTGAACGCTTCGTGGTGCGGTCATTGAGCGCTGGAAACTAGGGAAGAAAATCGCTCTCCGTAAGCCACTCGCCGAACAGGTGCTCGAGCAGGAGGGCGTGCACCGGCGCGAGCACGACGTCGCGGTACACCGAGACCGCAGGATCGGAGGCGACTCCGACGGTGGTCTCTCCCCGGCCGGAGCCTCGGGCGAGATTGACCGTCAGGTGCAGCGTCTCGGCGGTGCCCCAGCGGGGCCGCAGCGCCAGGGCCACGGCGAGCGGGTCGTTGATGACCGCTCCGCGCAGCCCTTCCTGGTGATGGTGGAACCGGACGTAGAACCCGAGCAGCCGGCCCAGCCACTGCGCCTCGGGGTGGCAATGCGCCGGCCAGCCGCTCGACGGCTGCCGCCTGGATCACGAGCCGGCGCGTGACGTCGAGTCCCACCAGCTCCGTGCCGAGTCCGGCGGCGAACACCTCGGCGGCCGCCTCCGGATCGCACCAGACGTTGAACTCGGCGAGGCCGCCCGAGTTGCCGGCGGCGGCGATGTTTCCGCCCATCGCCACGTGCCGCGTCACGCGCGAGCGCAGGAACGCAGCGTCGCACCGCAGGGCGAGGGCGAGGTTGGTGAGGGGCCCGAGCGTGACCAGCGTGACCGGCTCGCCGGCCGCCTCGAGCGCGTCGAGGATGCTCCTACGGGTGGCCGCGACGGGCTGCGCGGCCGAGGTGTCGTGATCGCCGAGCCCCTCCTGGCCGTGGGTCTCCTTGGCCGTGACGAGCGGCCGGACGAGGGGACGGTCGGCTCCCGCGAACACCGGCGCCGCGCACCGGGCCCGCGCCAGCACCAAGCGCGCGTTGCGCGTGGCGCGTTCCAGGGTGGTGTTGCCGTAGGTGACGGAGACGGCCAGGAGGCGCGCCGCTGGGGCTGCGCGCGGCGAGGAGCAGGGCCAGCGAGTCGTCGATGCCGGGGTCGGTGTCTATGACGAGCGGAAGCGTCACGTGCCCGCGAACAGCACCCGGGCCAGCAGGGCCAGCTCGCGCTGGGCGCCGGGAACCCAGCAGATGTCGTTGATCAGAGCCGAGGGAAGGCTCGTGCCGCCGATCCGCCGGGCCAGCCGCGGCACCTGCGCGACGTCCAGGACCCAGGCGCGCACGTGCGGACTGGCGATGGCCATCTGGAGGACGAGCCGGGCGTCGGGGCCGCAGGTGGGGCAGGTGGCGCTCACCAGCAGTCGCACGGTCACGGGGTTCCGCAGCTCCGCGAGCACCTTCACGGTGCCGGGCGCGAGGCTGGTCTCGCCTCGGGACACGTCGATGATGGCGTTGACGAGAATGGGCACTTCGTAGCCCGCGGGAGCGCCGGCGAAGTGGACCTCGCCGGCCGCCCGGCCACGGATGCTGATGACGGCGGGGTGATCCTCCTCGATGTCGGGGAGGGTCGGGGCCGGGGCCTCGACGACGCGCAGCCGCCGCGACAGGCCGGCCAGCTCGGCCACCAGGGCCGCCGCCCGTCGCGCCGCCCCCATCCCCTCTTCGTCGTGGGGATGGGGCGGCAGCGACACCGCAATTTCCACGTCGCCGGTGAGCTGTTGCTCGAAAGCGCGCGCCAGACCGAGTCGGTCGAGCTCCGGGAAGATCGCTGGCGCGCTCACGTCCTTACTTCTTCAGACCTCCGTGCGCGTCGATGAAGTCCTGGCGCCGCGCGTCGGCCGCGTTGAGGTAGTTGAGCTGGTCCCGCAGCACCCGCTTCATCAGGCCGTCGATCAGCGCGGGGCGATCCTTGGCCGCCGTCTGCCGGTCGGTGGTGAGGTACCGGTCCCACCAGGAGGTGATGGCGTCGTGCACCCGCGCCAGGGCGATGCCCTGGTAGAGGTTGAAGGTGTCGAGCGCCGCCTTGATCTGCGGATCGCTGCGGTCCTGCACGTAGTCCCACACCTTGGCGTCGGGGATCGTGTCGAAGTCGATCGCCACGCCGAGCTTGTGGAGCTCAGGCACGGCGATTTCCCGCGTCAGCCGGTAGATGGTCGCGCCGTCCTGGTAGCTCGAGTCGATGAGCGCGCCCGCGATCAGGCTGCCGAACGGGGGATACCAGTACTTGTGCGCGTTGGAGAGGACCGCGCCGTCCAGGACCTGCTTGAACAGCGGGTCGCCGTTCCGCAACCCGTCGATCGCGCCGCGCATCGACGCGGGGATGGAATCCCGCTTGCCCAGGGAATCGAACCGCCACGCCTGCTGCAGCTCGACCTGGAAGAGTTTCTCCGAGAGCGTGTGGTGGTTGGTCAGGATGTCGAGGCCGATGCTGTTCCGCGACGGCGTCGGGCCGAACAGACCGAACACCGTCTTGAAGCGGTGCAGCCAGTAATCCATCGTCGCGTCGGAGTAGAAGCGCTCGATGCCGGCCTGCAGCGTGTGGATGGGGTTCCCGACGTCGGCGATGTAGTGCATCGCGTTGCCGGCGTAGAGGTCGCCCAGCATGTCGGAGCCCGAGCCGCCGGACAACATCGCGAGGTACGAGAGGTCGGTGTACAGCTGGGCGTTCTGCTCGGCGTACGACTCCACCGAATCGGTGGGGTAGCCGATGGCGATCACGAAGTTCCACGGCGTCATGCTGAGCACGCTCGGGTCACTCGAATGGTGCTCGTGGTTGAGCCCGATGTGCGCGTGCGCCTGGCTCGAGAGGCCGGTCAGCCGGCCCCAGTTCAGCGTCATCGGGTCCATCGGCACCGTGTCGCCGTGCGCCGTCAGCACCACCCGGCCATCGGGCGTGCGGAACAGGCGATCCTGGTTGCGCCGGTCGATGTCCGCGTAGACCGACCCCATCTCCAGCGCCGTGGCGACGGTGACCCGCTGCCCCGGCTGGTAGGGCGCGGTGGGATCCATGGCGACGTCGCTCCGGGTGCGCGCGCGATAGACGGCCGCGAAGGGATCCACGCCCAGCACCTGGGCCTCGGGGTTCATCATCAGGAAGGCCTTGAAGGCCCTGGCGTCGAACGCCGCCGCGTTCGGGTAGCGTTTGAGGAACGCCCGATGAATGCCGCTGTCCTTGACCTGGACGGCCTTGTTGTAGAACCACAGCCGGAACGCGGCGACATCGCCGTCGGTCAGGCCCGACTTGACCAGCGTGGTCTTGACGGGCTGGACGATCTTGGGATCGAGGCGGCTCAGGATCTCGCCCGGCAGGATGGCGTGGACCCAGACGCCGTACGCGAGAGCCGCCGCCGGCACGGCCAGAAGCAGGGTGACGAGGGCGAGGCGCGCGAAGCGCGACGGGGATGCGGACATGTGAAACCTCCCTGGACTGATCCAGCGGTACGCCGGGGTTAGCCGCAATGAGCGTACCAGCGATGCTTTTCGAGCCGGGCGGCGCGGGAGGACGCCGTCCGGAGGCCGTCCCGAATGTGCTGCCCGGGCGCCGGAAGCGCCAACCCTCCCCGTCCGGATGGCGCCCGGCGCCGGGAATCTGGCGGAGCCGACGGGGGCGCCCTATGTTGCCCCCATGGCCGACTACGATCAGTTCGCGAGCGGTGAGGGGCGGCGCATTCTCGTCGTGGACGACGACGAGGCCGTCCTGAAGGGGCTGAGCGACTACTTCTCCCGCATCGGCTACGAGGTCATCCGCGCCGCGACCGGCAAGGCCGGGCTCACCGGCTTCAAGTCGCAAAATCCCGACGTGACGATCCTCGACCTGCGCCTGCCGGACATCGACGGCATGCAGATCCTCGAGGTCATGCGCGAGAAGAAGGCCCTGGTGATTCTCCTGACGGGCTACGGCGACATTCCCACGGCCGTCAAAGCCATGCAGCTCGGCGCGGAGAACTTCCTCACCAAGCCGGTGGACCTGCCGCACCTGGTGGCCACGGTCGAGCGGGCGCTCGAGAAGCTGGATCTGCGCCGCGAGAACGTGCGGCTGCGGCAGCTGGTTCCCACCACGCGCCGGCGCGTGATCCGGATCGTCGGAGCACTGGTGCTGATCGCGGCCGCCCTGCTGTTGGGGCGGTGGATCGGGTCCGTGGGCGGGAAGCCCCCGGAGCTCCCGGCCATCGCGCCGATTCACACCACCGCGGCGCCGCGGGCCGATTCGGCGAGCACGGCCGCGGACTCGCAGCGTGGTGCGCCGCGGGGCCAGGCGGCGCCCCGGCGCTGAAACGTTTGCCGGACGTCGCGCGTAATATGAACTGGGACGATCAACGAGAGTCCCGGTTCCGCGACAAGAACGTTCCTCATGACGATCTGACCCGCCGCCTGGCGGGTTCTGCGGAAGAAGGCCCGGATGACAATCCGGGAACGGTGACGGGGTTCGAAGCCTCCCAGGCTTCGGGCCCCGTTCTGTCATCGCGACAGTCCCAGGGAGCGACGTGATCTTCCTCGCGAGCGTCACGCTGCACGTCCTGGCCGCGCTGTTCTGGCTCGGTGGGATGATGTTCCTCGCCGTGGTCGGCGCGCCGGTGCTGCGCCGCATCGAGCCGCCGTCCCTGCGCGCGCAGATCTTCAACGATCTCGGAATGCGATTCCGCACCGCCGGGTGGATCGCGGTCGGCGTCCTCGTCGTCACGGGCGTCGTCAACCTCCGCTATCACGGGGTGCTCGCCTGGGACGTGCTGAGCCGGGCCGCGTTCTGGCGCACGCACTTCGGCGCCGCGCTCGCCGCCAAGCTGGTCGCCGTCGCGGTGATGCTCGTGCTCCAGGCCATCCACGACTTCATGGACGGCCCGCGCGCCTCGCGTGCGGAGCCGGGGTCCGCCGAGGCCGCGCGATGGCGGAGGCGGGCGGCGTTGCTCGCCCGGGTCAACGCGGTCGTGGCCCTCCTGCTCGTGATCGCCGCCGTCCGCCTGCCACGCTCATGACAGGCAAAGCCACTCATAGCGACAGTTTGGCGACATCATATCGCCACCGCATGGTGCCTTGCTGTCACGGCCGTGCTCGCCGGGTGCGGCAATCAGTCCGGTCGGGCGCCGGTTCCGCCCCATTACGACTGGCCGGACGGGTTCGCGTACCGGGTCACCAGCGACGCTCGAGTTCGCCGTCGGGACGGCGGCGCACGCGAGCGTGGCTTGGCGCGGCGTGCTGCGGTTCGAGGTCCGCAACGAACGCTACGTGGTCTGGAACGACGGCGTCGCGAGGACGCGCGCCGCGGGTGACTCCGCGCCGGCGCCGGTGGCGCTGGAGTTCGGCGACACGCTGCGCCATTTCGTGCGACTCTCCCGGTATGGCGGGCTCGACGACATTCAGCCCGACTGTGACCCGAGTGTGGCGGTCTGCCGGAACGTGTTGCCCTCGCTGCTGCCGCGTCAGCTGCGCCACGTGATTCCGCGGCTGCCGGTGTGGTGGCCACCCCGGGGCCACCCGTGGGTGGACACGCTGCGATTCGACGACCGGCCGCGGCCTGGGGGCAGTGCCGGCACCGTGGTTACCACGTATCGGGACCCCCGGGACACGTTGGTGGCGGGCCGGCCGGCCTGGCTCATCGCCTGGCGGTCGGTGACCCTGACGCTGGACTCCGCGGCCCGCGCCGGCGCGGAGCCGCTGATCGAGACCGGGGCCGTGCTGGTGGACAAGGGAATGCTGATGCCGGCGCGGGCGTGGTGGAGCGGCACGGCCGCGGCGGCAGGTGGCGCGATGTCGTGGCGCGGCACGGCGCGACTGTTGAGCGCCGATTTCGACTCGACTGGAGTGGGACCTTGAACGACTCCACGGCCGTGGCGCTCGAGCGCCTGCTGGTGGCGCTGATGATCGGCATCCTCATCGGGCTCGACCGGGAGCGCGCGGAGGTGCGCAAGGCGCGCCAGATCTTCGCGGGCGTGCGCACCTTCCCGCTGGTGGCGCTGGCGGGAGCCATCCCCGTGCTGCTCGTGGACCGGGTCGGGCCGCTCCTGCTGGCGGTGAGCCTGCTCGCGATCGCCGCGATCGCCGTCGTGTCGTACGTGCGCTCGTCGGCGAGCGGAGACATCGGCGCCACGACCGAGGTGGCGGCGGTCGCCACGTTCCTGCTCGGGGCCCTGGCCGGAGCGGGCCAACTGGTGGTGGCGGGCGCCTGCGGCGTTGCGGTCGCGGTCCTCCTGGTGGCAAAGCCGAAGCTGGAGGGGTTCTCGCGCGCGCTGACGCCGGAGGAGCTGACCGCGGCGCTGGAGCTGGCGGTGATCACGGTCATCGTGCTGCCGCTGCTGCCGAACCGCGGCTACGGGCCGTGGAACGTGCTGAACCCGCGCGAGATCTGGCTCGTGGTCGTGCTGGTCACGGCCCTGTCGTTCGTGGGGTTCGTGGCCATGCGCCTGCTGGGCGAGCGGCGCGGCATGCAGGTCACGGGCGCGGTGGGCGGCCTGGTCTCGAGCACCGCCGTGACCATGGCGATGGCGGCTCGATCGCGCAGCGAAGAGGGGCTGTCTCGCGCCGCGGCGGCGGCGGCGGTGGTGGCCTCATCCATCATGCCGCTCAGGATGGCGGTGCTCGCCGGAGCGGTGAACGCGGGGATCCTGCCGCGGCTCCTGCCGGTGGTCGGCGCGATGTCGCTTGCGGGTCTGGTCGCGGCGTGGGTGCTCTCGCGCCGCAGGCCGGACGAACCGGCCGAGTCCGGGGCCGGCATCCGCAACCCGTTCAGCGTCGTGGCCGCGCTGAGCTTCGCGGCCATCTACGGGGTGGTGCTGCTGGTGGTGCGGGGCTCGGGCGAGTACTTCGGGGCCGGCGGCACCTACGCCGCCGCGAGCCTCTCGGCGCTGGCGGACGTGGACGCAGTCACGATTGCGTTCTCGCGTTCGGGGCCTGGGCTGACGGGCTGGCAAGTGGCGGCGGCGGCCGTCACCGTGGCCGCGGTGACGAACACCCTGGTGAAGCTGGGGATCGGCGTGGGGATGGGTGCGGGGCGGTTCCGGCGCTACATGGCCGTCTCGCTCGGCGTGATGGCCGCGGTGGGCGCTGCGGCGGGGGTCGCCGTCTACCTGGCGGTCTGACGCCTTCCGCCCGGCGCCGGCTCAGCCGTCCTTCGGTTCGCCGGAGTCCCACAGGCCCGTCATGTCCATCTGCCAGCTCGCCGTGCGGCGTTCCGGCGGCAGGTTGGCCCGGTACATGATGACCTTGGCCCGCTCGAGCGTGATGAGCCCGCCCTCGATCATCTGATCGATCTCCGGCAGAATGGCCGTGATCTTCTCCTCCGTCTCGACGCACTCGACGACGATGGGCAGGTCCAGCGAGAGCACCTCGATCCGGTCGGTCCTCAAGTGCGCGGTCGCCCCGAAGCCCATCACCGCCCGCATCACGGTGGCCCCGGCGTAGTGCCGCGCCCGCAGCAGCTCGACGATGGCCTCGTAGAGCGGCTTGCCGTGGTACTTGTCGCGCTCGCCGATGTGGATGCGCATCAGCACCTGTTCGCCCTTCAAGCCGTGCATGGGCTAGAGCCTCCGTCTGAGGTCGAGGACCTGCTTCGCCAGGCCGATGCCGACGAACGTGGCCGCCAGCGACAGCACCACGCTCAGGCCCACGTACCACGCCGCGCGATGATAGTCTCCCTCCTCGATCAGCGCGACACTCTCGTAGCTGAAGGTCGAGAACGTGGTGTAGCCGCCGCACAGGCCCGCCGTGAGCAGGGCCCGGATCTCCGGCCCGATCGCCGGCGTGGCCAGGGCGTAGCGGACGACGAAGCCGAGCACCAGGGACCCCGTCACGTTGATGGCGAGCGTCCCCACGGGGAAGGTCGATCCGGTCTTCTGCTGGATGAGGGTGCCGAGCAGGAAGCGGATGACGCCGCCGGCCGCGCTTCCGATGGCTACCCAGGCGTACAGAGGCACAAAAAAGACTCCCGCCCACGTCGTGTCAGGTAGGAGTCATCAGCGAGAGACTCGCGGTTCCGGGTGAACTCCATCACCCCGCGGCCGAGCCGCGCATTGTTCGGCGGCCGGGAAGCTAACCGCGGCGCGCCGCCCCGCAACCCCGTCCTAGTACGCCCTCACGTCCCGGATCTGGTCGAGCCGGACGACCATGCGCTCGCCGCTGTCGCGCCGGCGGGCTTCGAGGTACTGGGTTCCGCCCTCGCGGTACCAGGTGCGGGGCAGCACCTCGACCGGCCCCTGATCGAGGACGATCTGCACGAGTCCCCGGAGGATGATGGCGGCTTCGAGCTTGTTGTGGAGGTGCCTGGAAAGGGGGCCGGAGGTCGTGGAGGGGGTCACGGCATCGAAGGCCATAGAGCTTGTCTCCCTGCCTTAATCCGAGCTGTGAGCGGCGCGCGACGCCGGGGATATTGCATACATACGCGCGGCGCGTCGGTGAGGTTGGTCACTGGCCGCCCGTCTCGCGCCTGCGGGGCTGGGCACTATACTTCCCCCACAATGCTCCGCCTCGCGGTCGCCCAATTCAAGCCTGCCAAGGGCGAATACGCCACCAACATCCGGCGGCTGGGCACCCTGTTCGCCCAGGTGGCGGAGTGGCCGGAGCCCCCGGAGCTCCTGGTGCTTCCCGAGGCGGCCGTGACCGGGTACCTGGTCGAGGGCGGCGTGCGGGAGCTGGCCGTGACGGCCGGGACCCTGCTCGACGACCTGTCGGCCCAGCACCAGCTCGCCGGAGCCCCCCCGTTCGACGTCGTGGTCGGCTTCTACGAGCGCTGGCGGGACCGCCTCTACAACTCGGCCCTCTATGCCTCGCTGGGCGGCGCCGAGCCCCGGATCGTCCACGTGCACCGCAAGGTCTTCCTCCCCACCTACGGCGTGTTCGACGAGGAGCGGTTCGTCGAAGCCGGTCACGAGGTCGGCACTTTCGCGACCCCGTGGGGCCGGGCGGCGATCCTGATCTGCGAGGATGCCTGGCACTCCCTGACCCCGACGGTGGCGGCCCTGCGCGGCGCGCAGCTCGTGATCATCCCGTCGGCGTCTCCGGCGCGCGGTGTGGCCCCGCAGGAGGAGCCGCTGGCGCGCCCCGCCAACGTCTCCCGCTGGGAGCGCATCGCCCGCGACGTCGCCGAGGAGCACGGCGTGTGGGTGGTGGTCGCGCAGTTGGTGGGATTCGAGGGAGGGAAGGGGTTCGCCGGAGGGTCGGTCGTGGCGTCGCCCCGCGGCGAGGTCGTGGTCCGGGGGCCGCTGTGGGACGAGGCGCTGGTCGAGGCCAGGATCGACCTGGGCGAGATCATGCGGGCCAGGGCCGACCAGCCGCTGCTGGCCGACCTCGAGACGCACCTGCCGCACCTGCTCGGCTCGCTGGAAGGGCCGGTGACGGCGGGCGGCGAGTGGGAGAAGGGGAGCGGCGGCATTCGGGCCGCGGCCCCGCCGCCTTCCGGCGCCAAGGCGGTGACGCACGCGCTCGCCGCGGCCGGCGACCCGCTGGCCATCGATTGCGCGCTGGCCGAGCGCTGGCTGGTGGAGTTCCTCCGCGAGGAGGTGACCCAGCGGCGCGACTTCGAGCGGGCCGTGATCGGCCTGTCGGGCGGCGTGGACAGCGCGGTCACGGCGTATCTGGCGGTCCGGGCCCTCGGGCCCGAGAACGTGCTCGGCTTCATGCTGCCGTACCGGACCTCGAGTCCGGAGAGCCTGGCGCACGCCAAGCTGGTCGCCGACGCGCTCGGCATCCAGTCGCGCGTCGTGGACATCTCGGCGGCGGTGGACGGCTACGTGGGCGAGGCGGAGCCGGAGGCCGACGCGCAGCGCCGCGGGAACGTGATGGCGCGGGTGCGGATGATCGTGCTGTTCGACCAGGCCACCAAGCTGAACGGGCTCCCGCTTGGCACCGGCAACAAGACGGAGCGGCTGTTCGGCTACTTCACCTGGCACGCCGACGATTCGCCGCCCATCAATCCGCTCGGCGACCTGTTCAAGACCCAGGTGTGGGCGCTGGCCCGCCACCTCGGCGTGCCGCAGGCGATCGTGGACAAGCCCGCCACGGCGGACCTCATCCACGGCCAGACCGACGAGGGTGACCTGGGCATCTCGTACCTCAAGGCCGACCGGATCCTGGCGGCGCTGCTCGCTGGCGTGAAGACGGCCGAGGTCGCGTGCCGCCTCGGCTACGCCGAGGACGAGGTCGCGCTGGTGGCCGGACGCCTGGCCTCGACGCACTGGAAGCGGCGCCTGCCCACCGTCGCGATGCTGAGCCCGACGGCGATCGGCGAGTCGTACCTCCGGCCGGTGGACTACTGAGAGATGGACGGCCGGGCGCCGCGCCTCTCGCGCACCACCATCGCCGAAGTGATGATGCCGCACATGGCGAACCACCTGGGGAACGTGCACGGCGGCGTGATCCTGGGGATGCTCGACCGCGTGGGCGCGGTGAGCGCGATCCGTCACTCGCAGCGCATCTGCGTCACCGCGTCGGTGGACCGCGTGGATTTCCGCGAGCCGATCCACCTGGGCGAGCTGGTGACGATGTACGCCAGCGTGAACTACGCGCACCGCACCTCCATCGAGGTCGGCGTCCGGGTCGAGGCGGAGAACCTGCTCACCGGCGAGCGGCGGCACACCAACACCTGCTACATCACCTTCGTGGCGCTCGACGACGCCGGCCGGCCGACGCCGGTGCCTCCGGTGCTGCCGGAGACCGAGGAGGAGCGGCGCCGCTTCGGCGAGGCCGAGGCCCGGCGGGCGCAGCGGGTCGCCGCGCTGCGGGCGCGGGAGGCCCGGTGACCATCGAGCCCGAGCGGGTGGTCCTGGTCCTCTCCGGTGGCGGCATGAAGGTCATGGCGCAGGTCGGCGTGCTGCGCGCGATGGACGAGGCGGGGCTGAAGCCGGCGGAGGTGGTGGGCACGTCGGCCGGGGCGCTGGTGGGCGCGCTCGTGGCCTCGGGGTTCTCGTACGAGGAGATCGTGCCGCGCGTCTTCGGCGTGGGCCGGCACGAGCTGGCGACGCTGGCCCGCTGGTCCGTGCTGGCGCGCGGACTGGGCGCGCCGAGCGTGCTGAAGCCGCAGCCGGTGCGGGCGCTGCTGGCGCGGCTGCTGCCCGTGCACGCGTTCGGCGCGCTGCGCCTCCCGCTCCGGGTGACCGCGGTGGACGCCGATTCGGGCGAGCTGGTGGTGTTCGGCTCCGGCGGCCGCACCGATTGCTCGGTGGTCGAAGCCGTGATGGCCTCGATGGCGCTCCCGGTCTATCTCCCGCCGGTCGAGATCGGCGGTCGCCGCTACGTGGACGGCGGCCTGCTCGAGGTGCTGCCGCTCGACGTCGCGGCCTTGATTCCGGCGGACCTCGTGGTGGCCGTGGACGTGGGCCCGGTGGCCGCGGCGCCGCCGCGCGGCTCGCGCGTCGGCCCGGCGCTGCTCGCCGCGCACGACCGCGCGATGGCGGTCGCCATGGCCGCGCAGCGCTCGCGCGCGGTCGCCGGGTGGCGGGCGGCGGAGCACCGGCCGCCCCTCGTACTGGTCGAGCCCGACGTGGACCCGTACGCCACCTTCGCGTTCGACCGGACCGCGGAGTTCATCGAGGCGGGGTACCGGGCGGGACACGAGGCGCTGCAGAATTTCAGGCGCACAGACGCACAGACGCACAGACGCGCGTCGGCTGCGCGGGGCGCGGGAGCAGCCTGACGTGGCCGACATCAAGGTCTTCACGGTCGAGCGGGCCAACAGCGCCCTGCCGCTGGTGCGCCGCATCGTCGCCGACATCGTCGCCGAGCACCCGCGCTGGAAGGACCTGGTTTCGCGCTACGAGCTGGCCGCCGCCGGCGCGCGCCCCGAGTGGGGCGAGTCGGAGGAGCAGCTCGCGCTGCGCCGCGAGATCGACGCGGTGGCCCACCGCATCAACGGGTTCGTGGACGAGCTGACCGGGATCGGCTGCCTGCTCAAGGGCTTCGAGGACGGGCTGGTGGACTTCTACGGGCTGCAGGAGGGCCGGCTGGTGTTCCTGTGCTGGCGCCTGGGAGAGGATGAAGTGAAGCACTGGCACGAGTTGGACACCGGCTTCGCCGGCCGGCAACCGATCACCCCGGCGTTCGTCGCCACCGAGGAGGGTGGGTCGTGAAATACGCTCTGTCGCTGATGGCCGCCCTGGCGCTGTCGGGCTGCGCGCACCACTGGCCGGTGCGCGAGGCCATCCATCCGCAACCGAACCGGCCGTACAGCCAGGCGGTGCGGGTCGGCAACGCCTACTACTTCGCCGGGAAGATCGGCGTCACCGATTCCACGCGCGCGCTGGCGACCGGCCGGACGGCAGCCGAGACGCGCAACGTGCTCGAGTCATTCAAGGCGCTGTTCGCCGAGCAGGGTCTGGCGCTCGGCGACGTGGTGCAGGCCACGGTCTACCTGGCCGACATCGCGGACTACGACGAGATGAATCGCGTGTATGCGGAGTATTTCCCGGCCAATCCGCCGGCGCGCGAGACGGTGGCCGTGAGCGGCATCGTCTCGGGCGGGCGGGTGGAGATCTCGTTCATCGCCGTGCGGAAACGGAGGTAGGGGATGGTGCGCTTCCTGCATTGGGTGGGCATCGCGGTCTGGCTCGGTGCCCAGCTGACGTTCATGGTGTGGGGCCCCATGACCAAGGCGGCCGGCCTGGAGGCGTGGGCCCACACCTGGAAGACGCTGGCCAGGGTGCAAGGCCTGCTGATCGCGCCCGCCGCCGCGCTCGCCACGATCACCGGCCTCGTGATGACGATGCAGCTGGTGGGCCTCCATGCCGACGAGACCTCGCCGCTCGAGCTGATGCAGGGCTTCGGCACGGTGGCGGGTGTGGTGGCCATCGCGGTGGTGACGCCGCTCGCGAACCGGGTGGCCTACTTCGCCCAGCTGAGCCTCGAGAAAGGGCAGAGGGACCCGCGCGCGGACCGGGCGCGCGGCTACCTGGCGCTGGCGAGCTCGCTGGTCGGCGTCTTCATCCTGGTCGCGCTGTACTTCGGCTCCCAGACACAGAGGATCCTGCCGTGACGACCAGCCGGCGTGACTTCGTCCGCGGCGCGGCCCTCGCGGGGGCCGCGTTCGCGTTTCCGGGAGCGGAGTGGCTCGACGCCACCGAGGCCGACCGTGCCCCGCGGCGGTTCCGCGCGCTCGCACCCGGGGCTCAGGACGACGAGGCGTACTGGCGCATGGTGCGGAGCCAGTTCCTGATCTCGCCCAAGGGCATCTACTTCAACACCGGCACGGTCGGGGCGTCGCCACGCACCGTGCTCGACGCCGTCGTGAAGCACATGACCGCCTTCGAGACCGTGTTCGAGGCGGAAGGCGTGGACGGCGAGGCGCTGCGCCGCTCGGTGGGCGCGCTGCTCGGTGCGCCGCCGCAGACGCTGGCCTTCACGCGGAACACGACGGAGTCCATGAGCTGGATCGCCGGCGGGCTGGACCTGCAGCCCGGCGACGAGGTGCTGATGACCACCCACGAGCACGTGGGCGGGATGTGCCCGTGGCAGGCGGCCACCAAGCGGCGCAACCTGGTCCTCACCCAGATCCCCCTGCCCGTGCCGCCCGCCAGCGCGCGGGACGTCGTGGACGCCTGGCGGCGCGCGATCGGTCCCCGCACCAGGGTCATGATGATCAGCCACGTGCTGTTCACCAACGGCCTGATCCAGCCGGTGCGCGAGCTGTGCGCGATGGCCCGGGAGCGCGGCATCATCACCGCGATCGACGGCGCGCATCCGCCCGGCATGCTGCGGATGAACCTGACCGACCTGGGCTGCGACTTCTACGCCTCCAGCCCGCACAAGTGGCTGCTGGCGCCCAAGGGCAGCGGGCTCCTCTACGTGAGCGAGGCGTGGGTGGACCGGCTGTGGCCCACCATCGTGAGCGGCGGCTGGGACTCGCTGCCCGACAAGGCGGTGCGGTTCGACCGGAAGGGCACGATCAACGAGTCGCTGCTCGCGGGCTTCCAGGCGGCGGTGGACTTCCACAACCTCGTGGGCCCGGAGCGTGTGGAGCGGCGGATCCGCTGGCTCGGCGACCGCCTCTACGACGGCCTGGCCCGCGTTCCCGGCGTGGACATGAAGAGCGCGACCGACCCCGCCCTTCGGGCGCCGATGATCTCGTTCACGGTGCGCGGGTGGACGACCGACGACCTGATCAAGGCGCTGTGGGAGCGCGGGACGGTGCGGGTCCGGCACGTGGCGGAATACGACTATCACTGGGTGCGGCTCTCGACGCACATCTACAATACGCCCGAGGAGGTGGATCGGGTCGTGGCACTGGTCGGCGAGCTGGCAGGGAGGAGAAGCTAGACCTCAGGACAGTTGCCAGACGCCAAGTTGGCGAGTGGTTACGAGTTGGTCAGATACCAGTTGCACAGTACTTCCTCACCGGACACTCTCCACACTTCGGGGCTCTGGCCGTGCAGACCAGGGCCCCGAGCTCCATCAGGGCCTGGTTGAACGCCCACGCCGTCTTGCCGCGCCTGCGCTGCAGCAGCTCCGCCGTCTTGGTGGTGCCCTTCGCCGTCCGGCAGCCGAACGCCCGCTTGAGGACGCGCCGCACGTTGGTGTCCACGGCGGGCGCCGCCTTCTCGTACGCGAACGTGGCCACCGCGCCGGCGGTGTAGGGGCCGACGCCGGGCAGCTTCACGAGCTCGGCGGGCTCGGACGGCACGGCCCCGGCGTGGTGCCGCACCACCTCCCGCGCCAGGCGATGCAGATTGGCGGCGCGGCGATAGTAGCCCAGGCCCTCCCACGCCTCGCGCACCGCGCGCGGCTTCGCGCGGGCGAGCGCGCCGAGGTCCGGGTAGCGCGCGAGGAACCGCGGATAGAACTCCAGCACGCGCGAGACCTGCGTCTGCTGCAGCATGAACTCGGACACCAGCACCCGGTACGGATCGCGCGTGCGGCGCCACGGCAGGTCGCGGCCGGCGACGCGGAACCACGCGAGGAGCCTGCGCCGGAAGGCGGCGCGGTTTTTCGGGGTGGACGGGGGAGGCATGAAGGGCGAGAATATAAGCCGGGTGTAGGGTGTGAGGGTGGAGGGTGTGGCTTCCCGCGCCCGGATGACCCTACCCCCGACACCCTACTCCCTACACCCTAATGGACCAGCTCACCACGACCGCCGAACTTCCCGTCCCGATCAACGCCGCACGCGCCGTGGCGCGTCCGGTGCTGTCGGCGCTGGGGAGCGTGGGCCGGCTCGGGATGATGCTGCTGGAGCTGGTCCGCGCGCTGCCCGAGTGGCGGGCGTGGCTGCCGCGGACGCTGGAGCAGTGCCAGCAGGTCGGGTTCGGGAGCCTGCTGATCGTCGTCCTCACCGCCGCGTTCGCCGGCGGCGTGACCTCGCTCCAGGCGGGCTATCAGTTCACCGGCAGCATCCCGCTGTACCTGCTGGGCGCGGTCATCGCCGAGAGCATCATCCTCGAGCTGGGGCCGGTCATGACGGGGCTCCTCCTGGCCGGCCGCATCGGCGCGCGCTACGCCGCCGAGCTGGGGACGATGCGGGTCACCGAGCAGATCGACGCCCTGGAGTCGCTCGGCCGCAATCCGGCCTCGCACCTCCTGCTGCCGCGCATCCTCGCCGGGCTGATCATGCTGCCCGCGCTGGTCATCGTCGCCGACGCGACGGGGATGATCGCGGGCTTCCTGGCCGCCCAGCAGTCCATCCACATCACCGGCGCGGATTTCGCCTACGGCACGCAGCGCTTCTTCCGCACCTTCGACCTCTGGTACTCGGTGATCAAGGCGGAGGCGTTCGGGGCGGTCGTCACGATCATCCCCTGCTACGTCGGCTTCGAGGCCAAGGAAGGCGCCGAGGGCGTGGGCCGCGCGACCACGACCGCGGTGGTGACGAGCTGCGTGCTGATCCTGCTGCTCGACCTGCTGCTGGCCAAGCTGCTCCTGTGATCCCGTGATCGAGCTCCGGAACGTCCACAAGAAGTTCGGCCGCCACGTGGTGCTCGACGGGGTGGACTTCCAGGTGGCCGACGGCGAGACCGTGGCGCTGCTCGGGCCGTCGGGCACCGGCAAGAGCGTCCTGCTCAAGCACATCATCGGCTTGATGAAGCCCGACGAGGGCGAGGTGATCGTGGATGGCGCGTCGGTCGCGCAGCTCGACCGCAAGGCGCTCGCGGCGCTGCGCGGCCGGATCGGCTACGCGTTCCAGACCGGCGCGCTGTTCGACTCGATGAACGTCTACGAGAACATCCGCCTCGGCATCACGGACGAGGCCTGCTACGGCGACCGGGACTTCTGCCGCGCCCGGGCGGCCGAGTGCCTGCGGCTGGTGAACCTCACCGAGGACGTCGGCAAGCTGATGCCGGCGGAGCTGTCGGGCGGAATGCGCAAGCGCGTCGGCATCGCGCGGGCGATCGCCGGAAGGCCGAAGTATCTTCTCTACGACGAGCCGACGTCGGGCCTCGATCCGGTGAACGCCGACGCGATGGACGCGCTGATCGAGCGGCTCCAGAAGGAGCTGCACGCCACCAGCGTGGTGGTGAGCCACGACGTGCGCGGGTCGTTCAGGGTCGCGGACCGGATCGCGCTGCTCCACAACGGCCGGATCCGCGCGGTGGGAACGGCGGAGGAGTTCATGGCGGCGAAGGACAACGTGGTGCGCGAGTTCCTGGAGCGCGACGTGCAGTTCGCGACGGAGGGCTGATGGAGCTGCGCTATCGCCGGGAAGCGGCCGTCGGGCTGTTCCTGATCATCGCGACCGTCATCTTCGTGTTCGGCATGATCTGGCTGCGCGGCAAGTCGCTGCGGCAGCGGCGAGCTGGTGGAGACGACGTTCTCCGACGTGGCGGGACTCAAGGTCGGGGATCCCGATCCGCACCTCCGGCGTCGCCGTCGGCCAGATCAAGGACATCCGCCTCCTCAAGCCCGGCCAGGTACTGGTCCTGATGGACCTCAAGGGCGGGCAGCGGCCGCGCAGCGACGCGCGCGCCGTGGTGCGCTCGCTCGACCTGTTCGGCGCCCAGTTCCTGGACTATGACCCGGGCGTCGCGACCGAGCCGCTGGCGGCGGGTGCCGTCATTCCCGGCGAGCGCGAGCAGAGCGTCGCGGAGCTGGTGTCGGGCCTCACCGGGCCGGGCCGCCAGGCGCTGTCCAACGCGGGCCAGTTCCTCTCGCCGCAGAACGCCGTCGAACTCCACAACCTGCTGGTGGACGCGCGCCGGGCCGTGGCGCAGCTGGGGAATTCGACCGAGGCGCCCTCGCGCGAAGCGGCGAGCGCGCTGGTCTCCCTCCGGGACCTGATGCAGCAGCTCGACCAGCTGGTGGGCAGCAGCTCCGCGCAGCAGACGGTGGACAACATGCGCGACGCCACCCGCAACCTGGTGCAGGTGTCGGCGACGCTCCAGCACACCAGCACCTCGCTCGACTCGATCCTCCTCAAGATCAACACCGGGCGCGGCTCCGTCGGGCGGCTGGTGAACGACACCACCCTGGTCACCGATCTCCACACGGCGAGCGCGGCGCTGACCGCGCTCCTGACCGACCTCAAGGCCCACCCCGGGCGCTACGTCAACGTGCACGTGTTCTAGCCTGCTGAAGATCCAGTTCCTCGGCACCTCCGCCGCCCGGCCCACCGCCGAGCGCAACGTGAGCGCGCTGGTGCTGACGCGCGAAGGCGAGACGCTGCTGTTCGAGTGCGGCGAGGGCACCCAGCGCCAGATGATGCGCTACGGCGTCACCTTCGCCCTGAACGAAGTGTTCTTCAGCCATTTCCACGGCGACCACTACCTCGGCATCATCGGCCTGGTGCGCACGCTGGGGCTCGGGGGCCGCACCGAGCCGATGCGGCTGGTGGGCCCGCGGGGCGCGGCCAAGCTGCTGGGCCAGGCGCTCGCGCTGGGCGTGGAGCGGGCGGTGTTCCCGGTCGAGATCGTGGAGGTGGAGCCCGGGCAGGTGATGGCGCGCGAGGGCTACGAGCTGCGCGTCTTCGGCGTCGAGCACGGCGGCGGGGCGGTGGGCTACGCGCTGGTGGAGCGGCAGCGCCTCGGCCGCTTCGACCCGGACCGGGCGCGCGAGCTGGGCGTGCCGGAAGGGCCGCTGTGGGGGAAGCTGCAGCGCGGGCAGGCGGTGACCTTGCCCGACGGGCGCGAGGTGACGGCCGAGACCATCGTCGGCGCACCGCCGGCCGGGGCGCAAGCTGGTCTACTCGGGCGACACGCGGCCCTGCGCGGCGACCGTCGAGGCGGCGGCGGGCGCCGACCTGCTGGTGCACGAGGCCACGTTCGGCGAGGAGGAGAAGGACCGGGCCAAGGAGACCGCGCACGCCACGGCGAAGGAAGCCGCGGAGGTCGCCCGAATGGCGGGGGTGCGCCGGCTGGTCCTCACCCACCTCTCGGCGCGCTACTCGCGCGACCCGGCCACGCTGCTGGACGAGGCGCGGGCGGTGTTTCCCGAAACCGTGGTGGCCAAGGACGGGTACGAGGTCGAGGTGCCGTTCGCGGAGTAGGCGGTCGTGAGCGGGTGCGCCGGAACCGCCGCCGGGTTCTCGGGTTGAGGGAATGGGCGCTCCCGGCTAGGTTTCCGCCCGCACGGGGCTGTAGCTCAGCTGGGAGAGCGCCTGGATCGCACCCAGGAGGTCAGGGGTTCGAGCCCCCTCAGCTCCACTGTCTTGCTGTTGTCTGTGGCTTACTGCGCAACTTGGCGTCTCGCCACTGGCAACCAGTTCTTTGCCCCTTGGTGTAATTGGCAACACGCCTGACTCTGGATCAGGAGAGTCCTGGTTCGATCCCAGGAGGGGCAACTCCCACTTGAGGCCGCAAGTCAAGCACTTGCGGCCTCGCTTTTTTCGGAGCCATGCGCGGTTGAGACGCCCGTCGATTGGCCGGCTTGACGCCGCCTTGACGGCAGCCCTCCAAGCTCCCCTCCGGTCTTCTAGCCGGAGCATTCGATGGTTCGCTCGCGCCTCTGGATCCTCGCCGCTGCAGGCACCCTGGGCATGGTCTGCCGGGTGCAGGCTCAACCCCGCGCCGACGGGACCCTGCTGTGCTGGCACGCGCAGCCCGCCGCCGGCTGCCGGGCCTTCGTGCTGACGGACTTCGGCGTCTACGCCGATGTCGCGGGGCAACACGCGGGTCGGTTCCGGGTGCTGGGCGACTGGGGACTGATGATCAATGTGACGCCGCGCGACGCGGTCGGCGCCTCGTTCTTCCTTTCCCTGAAGTCCCCGTCCCCGGACGATGGCGGCGCGTGGCAAAGTGGCCCAGCGCTGCGCTACCGGCATTGGACCGGTCGCCGCAGCGCCCTGGATCTCGCGATTGGGCACCGCGGCCCCACCGAGACCGATCGAGGCGCGGTGTTCGGGTTGGTCAAGTTCAGTCCGACGCCAGTGATCGGCGTGGCGATCCGTCCCGAGGTGGCCCAGAGGAGCTGCCCGGTGGGGGCTTGCTGCGTCTGCAACCAGACCGGGTGGGTCCAGGTCGTGCGCGTCATGGCCGGTGTCGAGCTCGCGGAGACGCCGGGATTCGTGGTGCCGGCCATCGGCGCAGCCCTCGGCGGCCTGATCTACGCGCTGATCCCCAAGCGGATCATCTGATCGTTCCCCAGTGAGCAAGCTGCCGAGTCTTGCCTCCCACACGTCGTGGCCATAGACTGTCTATCCCCTAGACAGGCCATGGCCACGGCATGAACCGTTCGGCGAAGCGCGAGCTGCTCCCGGGGCTGCTCGACATGCTCATCCTCAAGACGCTGACCGTGCAGCCCATGCACGGCTACGGCATCGCGCAGCACCTCCACCGGATGTCGCGCGAGGTGCTCCAGGTGGAGGAGGGGTCGCTCTATCCGGCGCTCCAGCGGATGCGGCAGAAGGGCTGGATCAAGGCCGAGTGGCGGCAGACGCCCAACAACCAGCGGGCCCGCTACTACACCGTCACCGCCGGCGGGCAGGCGCCAGCTGGGCGCCGAGGAGGCCGGCTTCGCCGAGCTGATGGCCGCGATCGGCCTGGTGATGCGGCCCGCATGATCTCCCTGCGCGAGTGGGTGGCGCGAGCGCGGGACCGGCTGCGACGCGACGCGCTCGACCGCGAGCTCGCGGACGAGCTGCGCTTCCATCGGGAGCGCCTCGAGCGGGACGCGGTGGCGGGCGGGGCGACCTCGGAGGAGGCGGCGTACGCGGCCCGGCGGCGGCTCGGGAACGTGACCGCGGTGCGGGAGGAGGCGCGGGAGCGGTGGTCCTTCCCGTGGCTCGATCAGGCGCAACAGGACGTCCGCTACGCCTTGCGCGCGATGCGCCGCAACCCGGGCTTCGCCCTCGTGACCGTCGCTGACCCTGGCGCTCGGCATCGGCGCCAACACCGCCATCTTCAGCGTCGTGGACGCGGTGCTGCTCCGCCCGCTGCCGTACCGCGAAGCCGACCGGCTGGTGACGATCGGTTCGAGCGTCCCGCGGGGCGGGCAGACGAACGCGGCCGTGGCCCTCTCGTATCCGGATTACCGGGACATCGGGCGGCTCACCGACGCCGTCGAGGGCATCGCCGCGTATTCCAGCGACCGCTACAACTTCACGAACACCGACGAGCCGCGTGAGGTGCAGGTCACCCGGACGACCGCGGACCTCTTCCCGGTGCTTGGTGTGTCGCCGGTCATCGGGCGCGCGTTCAACCCGGGCGACGCCCACGCCCCGGTCGCGATCATCTCACACGCGCTCTGGCTCTCGAGCTTCAACGGGGACAGGAGCGCGCTCGGGCGGTTGATCTCGCTCGACGACACGACCTTCACCATCATCGGGGTGGCGCCGGCCGGCTTCGCGTTCCCCGACGCCGGAACCGACGCCTGGATTCCGATCGGCTTCGCATTGGCCGACCCCGCGATGGCGGAGATGCGGATGTACCGCGTGTTCTCGACGGTCGCGCGGCTCGCGCCGGACGCTTCGCTCGGCAAGCTGCGCGGGGACCTCGACCTCCTCGCCAAGCGCGTCACGGCCTCGGGGCAGGCGACCTCGAAGGCCGGGAGCGGGGAGACCTTCGTGGCGACCCTGCTGCGCGATTCCAGTCGTGGGCGACGTGCGGCAGGCGCTGCTGATCCTCGTCGGCGCGGTGGCCCTGGTGCTGCTGATCGCCTGCGTCAACGCGGCTAACCTCCTGGTCGCGCGCGCGAACCGGCGCGAGCGAGAGTTCGCCGTGCGGCGCGCCATCGGCGCCGGTCGCGGAACGATCGTCCGCCAGCTGCTGGCCGAGAGCGTGGTCCTCGCCCTTGGCGCCGCCGTGGCGGGCCTCGGGCTCGCCGCCCTGGGGCTTCATTTCCTCGCCGCCCAGCTGCCGCGCGGGTACGTCGTCGGCATCGACGGGGCGGTGCTCGGGTTCACGATTCTCCTCGCCGTGGCGACGGGCCTGGGCTTCGGCATCGTGCCCGCGCTGCGCGCCTCGGCGCCCGCGTTGGAGCAGTCGCTGCGCGAGGGCGCGGGCGGGACGGTCGGTCGGCAGCGGAGCCGCGCGCGCGACGTGCTCGTCGTGAGCGAGGTGGCGCTGGCGCTCGTGCTCCTCGTGGGCTCGGCCCTCCTCGTCCGGAGCTTCATCAGTGTGAACGCGATCAACCCGGGCTTCGACCCGCAGGGGGTCCTCGCGGCGCGGATCCGACTCACGCCGGCGAGGTACGCCGCGACGAGCCAGAAGCGCACCTTCTTCGACGATCTCGTGCAGCGGCTCAGGACGCAGCCGGGCGTCGGCGCGGTCACGATCGCCGACGGGCTCCCGCTCGCCGAGGTCAATACGGTGGGGATGAATCCGCAGGCCATCAGGCCCGACGATCCCGATCAGTTCCTCGAGATCACCGCGATGAGCATCGGGCCGGATTACTTCTCGACCATGCACATCCCCATCCTCCAGGGGCGGGCGATCGGCGCCGACGACCGTGAGGGCTCGAAGGAAGTCTGCGTGGTGAGCCAGGCGCTCGCGCGCCAACTGTGGCCCAACCAGAACGCGGTCGGCCAGGGTGGGATGGGGGGAAATGGCGACGCCACGGTCGTCGGCGTCGCAGGCGACGTGCGCGGCGAATCGCTGGAGCGCGAGGGGAAGCCCGCCATCTACGTCCCGCTCACGCAGTCGCGGGACAGGAGCTACGACGAGATGTGGGTCGTGGTGCGCTCGGCGCATCCGCTGCGCGTCGTGCCGGAGCTGCGGCAGGCGGTGCGCACCGAGGACGCCGCCCAGCCGATCGCGGAGATCACGACCTACGGGCAGATCATCCAGCAGCGCTACGCCAGCCTCAAGCTCATCACGGCGCTGATCACGCTGTTCGCGGGCCTCGCGCTCGTGCTCGCGGTGATCGGGATCGCCGGCGTGACCGCCTACGCGGTCTCGCAGCGCACGCGGGAGCTGGGGATCCGCATCGCGATGGGCGCGCGCGCGATCGACGTGCTCGGCCTCCTGTTGAGCGAGACCGTGGTGCTGGTCGGGATCGGTCTCGCCATCGGTCTGGCGGCGGCGTTCGGCGTGACGCGCACCCTGCGCTCGCTGCTCTATGGCGTGACGAGCACCGATCTCGTGACGTTCGGCGGTGCGGCGCTCGCGCTCGGGCTGGTGGCGCTGGCGGCCACCTACGTACCGGCGCGGCGGGCGGGGCGGGTGGACCCGGTGGAGGCGCTGCGGAGCGAGTAGCGCGCGGAACCCCGGCCCGGCGTCCCTGCCGGGCCGCGGCGCGCCCGGGGACGAGCGCGGCGGCGAAGACGAGCGAGCGTTCCGAACGTCCAAGGGTCATGGTAGCATTATTCGTATATGGACCGCGACCTGGAGCAGATGCAGGAGCCGCTGGGACTCCTGCGCCTCGGCTACGCGGAAGCGCTCCTTCGGGTTGACGCCCGCCAATGGCACGCGGGGACGTTCGAGGAGCGGACCGAACAGGTCGTCGAAGAAACGCCCGTCGTCATCGTGTACAATGCCATTCCGCACGTCGTCATGATGGCCACCCCGCGCGACCTGGAAGACTTCGCGCTGGGGTTCAGCGTCACCGAGGAGTTGATCCGCTCCCCCGCCGACCTGAAGAGCCTTCAAGTCGTCAAATACAGCCAGGGCATCGAGCTTCAGGCTTCCGTCTCGACCGAGTGCGAAGCGGTCATCGCCGCACGCGCCCGACGCCTCACGGGCAGGACGGGGTGCGGCATCTGCGGTTCCGACAGCATCGAGGGGGTGCTCAAGACGGTGCACCCCGTCGCGCACGGCGTGGTGGTCCCGGCCGGCGCGATCGAGCGAGCGTTCCAGTCCCTGGTGGATCACCAGCAGCTCAACGCGTCCGCCGGCGCGGTCCACGCGGCGGGATGGGCGTCGCTCGAGGGGGCGATTCTCGTCGCCCGCGAGGACGTCGGCCGCCACAACGCGCTCGACAAGCTGATCGGCGCGCTGCTCAAGTCGGGCGTCAAGCCGGAGGGAGGCTTCGTGGTGGTCACGAGCAGGGCGAGCTTCGAGATGGCGCAGAAGGCCACCGTGTTCGGGGCGCGCCTGCTGGCGGCGATTTCGGGACCCACCGGACTCGCCGTGCGCGTGGCGCAGCAGGCGGGACTGACGCTGGTGGGATTCGCGCGCCAGGGGCGGATGACCGTGTATACCCACCCGCAACGCGTCGCGGCCTAGTCCCGGGGCGACGCCCGGTTCTGCACGTACCGCCAGCCGAACCGGCCCTTGATGCAGAGGTTCCCGCTCGTCACGTCATGGTCGAGTGGCGAGGTGACCTTGACGATCTCGTTGTCCTGCACGTGCAGCTCGAGGTTACACCCGACACCGCAGTAGGGGCACACCGTCCGGGTCACCGTCTGCCGCGCTTCGTCCCAGGTTCCCGCCTGCCGGTGGTCGAACTCGGTCTTGAACATGAGCGCCCCGGTGGGGCAGACGGCGATGCAGTTGCCGCAATAGACGCACGCGGAATCGGGGAGCGGCGCGGCGAACTCCGTCGCGATACGGGCATCGAACCCTCGCCCCGCGACGGCGATCGCGAACGTGTTCTGATGATCGGTGCCGCACGCCTCGACGCACTTGTAACACAGGATGCACTTGGCGTAATCGCGGAGGTACAGGTCGTTGTCGCTCTTGGGCGGCTGGGACACGGTCGCGGCGTGCGCCGGATCGGGCGCCGCGTGATGCCCGGCCACCGCCGCGTCGCGCGCGCCGGCGCCCGAGGGGCGCGCGGGCGGCCCGAAGCGTTCCGGCTTCGCCCCATACTCGCTCAACCACTGCGCCACGTCCGGGGTGGTGGACAAGTCCACCGAGGAGGCGAGGAGCTCGAGCACGAGCTTGCGGCTCAGGCGTACCCGCTCCGAGTCGGTCTTGATCACCATCCCGGCCGCGACCTTGCGGGAGCAGGCCGGCACCAGCGTCCGCGACCCCTCGAGCTCGACGACGCACACGCGACACGCGTTGACCGGATGGAGCGTGTCCAGATAACACAGGGTCGGGATCGTCAGCCCGAGCCGGCGGCAGGCGTCCAGAATGGTGGTGCCTTCGACCGCCTGGATCTTCCGGCCGTCCACCACCATCTCCACGGTCCGCTTCCGCGGCTCGAGCTGCACGAGGGCGGTCATGAGGTCTTCGCGCCGTCGAAGAGGCGCAGCCGGGTGACCGCCGACTGGATCGCGCTGTACGCCGTCTGCCCGAGTCCGCAAATCGAGGCGTCCTTCATCGCCTGGCCGACCTCCTCGAGCAGCGCCAGCTCGTCACGCACCGTCCCGATGGGGCGACGCGCCTCGATCCGGACGAGCGCCTCCTCCTGGCGAACCGTGCCGACGCGGCAGGGCACGCACTGCCCGCACGACTCGTCGCGGAAAAAGGCTGCGATGCGCCGCACGATGCCGGTCATGTCGACACGATCGTCGAAGACCATGATGACGCCCGAGCCGAGGGTGGCGCGGGCGGCCTGCACGCCCTCGAAGGTGAGAGCGATGTCCAGCTCGTCGGGCCGGACGAACACCCCGGCGGCGCCCCCCAGGAGGATCGCCTGGAGCGGCCTCCCCTCCGCCACGCCGCCCGCGAGGTCGAGCAGCTCTCGGAGCGTAGCGCCGAAGGGCACCTCGTAGACGCCGGGCTTCGCGACGCAACCCGAGAGGCAGAAGAGCCGCGGCCCCGTCGAGCCGGCCGTGCCGATGGACGCGTAGGCGGGCCCACCGATCCGGAGAATCTCGAGCACGTTGACGAGGGTCTCGACGTTGTTGATGACCGTCGGCTTCCCGAACAGCCCCGACTCGACGGGAAACGGCGGCTTGTTGCGCGGCTCCCCGCGGTAGCCCTCGATCGAGTTGAAGACCGCCGTCTCCTCGCCGCAGATGTAGGCGCCCCCGCCGCGGCGGATCTCGATGTCGAACCGGAACCCCCGCGCCAGCACCGACTCGCCCAGGAACCCCCGGACGCGGGCCAGCTCGATGGCGCGAGAAAGCCGCTCGTGCGCGACCGGATACTCGCCGCGCAAGTAGATGAACCCGCGCTCGCAGCCCGTCGCGAAGGCGGCGACGGTCATCGCCTCGATGACGCTGAACGGATCATCCTCCATGAGCACGCGGTCCTTGAAGGTGCCGGGCTCGGATTCGTCGGCGTTGCAGACGAGGTAATGCGGGCGGACCGACTGCCTGGCCACGGCGTCCCACTTCCGTCCGGTCGGGAAGGCCGCGCCGCCGCGTCCCATGAGCCTGGCGTCCGTGACCTCGCGGATCACGGCGTCCGGCCCGATCTCCAGCGCGCGCCGCAGCGCGTCGTATCCGCCATGCGCGCGATAGTCATCCAGGCTCGTCGGGTCCACGACACCCACCCGGCGGAGCAGACGAAGCGAGTCGTCGCCCGCCTGGGGAAGGGAGCGCCCGCCGGCCGCCTTGGGGACCTCGCCGCCCAGCACCGCCTTCGCTCGGGCGACGGTCAGGCCGCCGAAGAGATGCTCCGTGGGACTTGCTCCGGCGACCGTCAGGAGCGCGGCCGGTGCCTGGTCACAGAGCCCGAGGCAGGGACTGCGCAGCCAGATCGCGCCGGCGCCGTCTTCGCTTCCGCCGCCGTGGCCGGCGGGCCCGACGCTCCGCTCCAGCGCGGCGCACAACTCCGCCGCGCCCTTGCAGCGGCAGGCGATGTCGTCGCAGACGTGGAGCACCCGCTTGGGGCGCGGCGTCGTCGAGAGCAGGGCGTAGAACGTCGCCACCGCGTACGCATCGGCGGGTGGCACATCCAGGCGCGTGCACAGGTAGCCCAGCGCGCCCTCGCTGATCCAGCCCACGCGGGACTGCACGGCCTGGAGCGCCGGAAGGAGGAGGTGGCGGCGCGAACGCGCCTCGCGCCCGCCGGCGGCGGTGTGCGCGTCCTGCGCCTGCCGCGCGCCGCCTTCCCAGCCCGTGGCCGGCGCGCCGAGCAGCGCGTCAATCGCGGCGCGCTCCTCGCCCGCAGGCGCGGCCTTGGAGAAGTGCAGGTCCATCGGCTAGCCCTTGGCTCCGGCCGGCGCGGGCTCGCGCGCGGGCTCGACGCGCACGGCGCACGCCTTGAATTCGGCGGTCCCGGACCTGGGGTCCGTGTAGTCCACCGTGAGGATGTTCGTTCGCACCTCGTCCTGGAAATGGAGGGTCATGAACACCAGGCCTGCTCGCAGGCCGGGATCCACGTGCACCGGTGCGACGACGCTGCCGCGCCGTGACGTGATGGTCACGAGATCGCCTTCCTCGACCCCGAGCCGGGCCAGGTCCTCGGGCGAGATGTCCAGCGTCTCGGGCCGCCGGAGCGGGGAGCTGTAGCCGCCGGTCTGCACGCCGGTATTGTAGGAATCGAGCCTCCGGCCGGTGGTGAGCTGGAACGGGTAGTCGGCGTCGGGCAGCTCGAGCGGCGGATCGTGCTCCACCACCGAGAAGGGCGCCGGCGGTCCGCCGCGCGGCTCCTGCCACAACCGCGCGTGCAGGAACAACTCGCCCGGATGCTGCTCGTCGTAACAGGGCCACTGCAGGCCCCCGGCTTCGTCGAGCCGCGCGTACGTCATGCCGCGGAAGATCGGGGCGAGCGAGCGCACCTCGCTCCACACCTCCTCCGCCGTGGGATTGCCCCAGTCGGTCCCGAGGCGGCGGGCGATCTCGCAGATGATCCACATGTCGTCGCGCGCGTCGCCCGGCGGATCGAGGGCCTTCCTCACCCGCTGCACCCGGCGCTCGCTGTTGGTCACGGTCCCTTCCGACTCGCACCAGCTCACGGAGGCGGGCAGCACGACACTCGCCAGCTCGGCGGTGCGGGTGAGGAAAATGTCCTGCACCACGAGGTGATCGAGGCCCTGGAGCAGTCGCTGCGCGCGGTGCTGGTCGGCCTCGGCCTGGGCCGGATTCTCCCCGATCGCGTAAATGCCGTGCAGCTCGCCGTGCTGCATGGCGTGGAACATGTCCGTCAGGTTCTTCCCGTACGCCGGCTTGAGGGGGACGCCCCACGCGCGCTCGAACCTCCCGCGCACGTCCGCATCGGTGGTCCAGTCCTGGAAGCCCACGAGGCGGTTGGGGATGGCGCCCATGTCCCCGCCTCCCTGGACGTTGTTCTGCCCGCGGAGCGGGTTCACGCCAGAGCCGTATTTCCCGACGTGGCCGGTCAGCAGGGCGAGGTTGATGAGCGCCAGCACGTTGTCCGTGGCGTTGTGATGCTCGGTGATGCCGAGGGTCCAGCAGATGATCGCGCGATCGGCGCGCCCGTACGCGTGGGCGGCGCGCCGGATGACCGCGGCCGGCACGCCGGTCAGTTGCTCGGCATACTCGAGCGTGTACTTCTCGACCGAGTCGCGATAGGCCGCGAACCCGCTCGTGGCGTGCTCGATGAAGGCCTCGTCGGCGAGGCCGGCGTGGATGATCTCGCGTGCCATCGCGTTCGCGAGGGCGATGTCCGAGCCGACGTTCAATCCGAGCCAATCGTCGGCCCACTGCGCGGACGCGGTGCGGCGCGGATCCACGACGAACAGCGTGGCGCCCCGCCGTATGGCCTTCAGCACGTGGTGGAAGAAGATGGGGTGCGCGTCACGGGCGTTCGCCCCCCAGAGGAAGAGAACGTCCGTTTCTTCGACTTCGCGATACGAGCTGGTGCCTCCACCAGCCCCGAACACCGTCGCCAGACCGACGACGCTAGGCGCGTGTCACGTTCGGTTGCAGCTGTCGATGTTGTGCGTGCCGAAGACGACGCGGGCGAGCTTCGAGGCCAGGAAGTTCATTTCGTTGCTGGCCTTCGAGCAGCTGAAGATCCCCAGGGCGTCGCCCCCATGGCGCGTCCTGATGCGATCGAACCCCTCGGCCGCGCGGTCGAGAGCGGCTTCCCACGACGCGGGCCGGAGCGCCCCGGAGCGGTCGCGCACCAGCGGCTCGGTGAGGCGGTTGAAGTTCATGGGCATGCGGCGATCCCCCACGACTGGACGGAAACGACTGTGAAGGGCTTACGACAGACTAAGTCGCCGCTTGCGACGTCGCAACTTCGGGGGCGAGCCTCGCGCTCAGGGCCTGGTCAGCACCTCCTCGAACAACGCCACGGCGCGCGGGTCGCCGGTCTGGCCGAGCCAGAAGAAGGCCTTCTTGCGCACTTCGGGGTCGCGATTGGTGCGGGCGACCTGAATCAGCGCCGGCACGCCCACGTCGTGCGGCTGCTGCGACAGCGCGAACACGGCGTGCTCGCGCACGTCACGGTCGAGCGTATCGTCGCCGACCAGGGCGGTAAGGTCCTTCACCGCCGCGTCGCCGGCCGCCTGGCCCAGCCAGAACACGGCCTGCTCGCGCGTTTGCCGGCCGATGCTCTCGTCGCGCGCCAGGCGCACGAGGTCCGGCCACACCGTGACCGAGTCGGCGAGAATGGCCGGGAAGACGGCGTCGTGCGCCGCCGGGTCGTCGCCACGGCGCGCGAGATCGAGCAGGAAGGCGGCGGCTTCGGTGGCGGGCACCGCGCCCAAGTCGGTCGCGGCCGAACCTGCCCTCCAGCGCCCACCCACGTACGCCCGGAGGCGCGTGACCCTTCCACCCGACAGCTCGAGTGCCAGGCGCACCGGGCCGGACTCGCAGGGACACGAGTCGTCGTCCCAGTCGGAGCCGGAGTTGATGCGGTGGCGGCCGCAGCTGCCGCCGGCGCAGTCGAAGGAGATCGAACCCGCGCCGTTGCCGCACACACCCTCGCGCGCGGCGTAGCTGAGATGCACCACGCCGTCGGGGGCACGGGCGACGCGCTGCGCCAGGTTCTGCGCCGCGGCGGGTGCCGCGGCGCCGAGCAGGAGCGCCAGAAACGCGAGCGCGCGGCTCACTGGTTGATGATCTCCAGCAGGACCTGCGCCGCCCGCGGGTCGTGGGACTGGCCCAGCCAGAAGAGGGCCTTCTGGCGCAGATCGGGGTTGGTCTCGTGGCGCGCGATGTCGATGATCTTGTCGAGCGCCTGCGGCTCGTGCCGCTGCGAGTACACGAAGATCAGCTGCTCCTTGAGGTCGTTGTCCGTCGTGCGTGCGTAGAGCGCCACCAGGTCGCCGATGTCGGCGCCGGTCTGTCCCGCCCAGAACAGGGCCTTCTTCCGCAGCTCGATGTCCTCGCGGGGATTGACCGCGAGATCCATGAGCCAGCGCGTGTTCTCGCCGCCGCGCATCTGGGAGAGCGAGAACAGGATCTTCTCCTTGAGGTCCACGGGCGTGGCGCGGCCGTAGAGGTCCCGCAGGAACGCGGCGTTGTCGCCTTCGCTCTGCTGGCCGAGCCAGAAGACGGCCTTCTCTCGGGCTTCCTCCGGCGCGCTCTCGCGCGCCGCGTAGTCGCGCAGGATCTGGCTCGAGCGGTCGCCGTGGATCTGCGACAGCGAGAACAGCGCCTTCTCGCGCAGGTCCTCGTCGCTCGAGTTCTGGAGGATGGAGTCGAGCGCGGCGACGGCGCGGTCGCTGCCCACCTGCGAGAGCCAGAACACGGCCTGCTCGCGCACGTCCTCGCTCGGGTCGTTGCGCGCCACCGAGAGCAGGATGTCCTCGGTTTCGGCGGTGCGCTTCTGCGAGAGCACGAACACGGCGCGGCGCCGGAGATCGACCGAGCAGGAATCGCGCCGGTTGAGCACCTGCTTGATCACGGGCACGGCGTTGACCGCATCCATCTGCATCAGCGCGTTCAGCGCCGCGATGCGCGGATCGTCGTCGTCGCTCGCGCACGCTCCGCCGCTCGCGCGCACCGTGTCGGCGCCGCCGGCGCTCGCGTGCGCCTGCACCCACTCGCCGGCGTGCGGATCGCCGCGCTGCGCCAGCACGCCGTAGACCCGCGCCAGCAGGGCGTCGCCGTCGCCGCGCGTGGCGGCCTGCGGGTAGTGGGACGCCTGGAACTCGAGCAGAGCGGTGGCGCGGCGGAGGTTGCCGTCGTCGCCGGTGCGGTAGAGCGCGAACGCCGCCCAATAGTGCGCATCGGGGGTGTACGTCGAGCGCGGATAGCGCGCGATCAGGTCCTTGAAGGCGGCCGCGGCCTCGACGTAGCGGCCGCTGTTCAAGAGCTGGCGCGCCGCGCGGTAGAGCGAGTCTCCCGGATCGGCGGGCGCCCACGCCTCGGGCGGCTGCGCGAGCGGGGCGCGAGCGTCTTGCGCCGACCAGGCACGCGGGACGGGCGCGGCGCCGGCGCGGTGCGCCGGGCGAAGAGTGGCGCCGGAGGCGCCCTGCAGGGTGACGGTGACGGCGGCCAGCAGCGAGAATCTTGCGACCATCAGAGTGCTCCTTGGATGCGCGTCGGTGTGCCGGCAGCGGGCGTCGCCGCCCGGAGCCGGGTCAACACGCTGCGTTGGGTCAAGCCCTGGTTGATCAGGTCCAGGTCGCTCCTGCCGCCTGGTTCTTCCGGCAGCTGAGCGATCTGCGCCAGCACCAGCTCCAGGTCCTGGAGCAGGGCGGCGAGGCGTGGATCGTCGGCGGCGGGCGAGTCGAGCATGAGCCGCGTGGTGGTGAGCAGGTCCCGGGCCGACGCGAGGAACTGCGGGTCGAGCCGGCCGCGCCGGCTCTCGGCGTGGAAGTCCGTGAGCAGGGCCTCGGTGCGCACGAGGTACTGCGCGGCCACGACGCGGTACGCCACGGCGGGCACGCCCGGCGCGACAGCACCCGCGGCCGCGGGGGCGCGGGTCGAGCCTGACATCCAGCCGAACCGCCCGATCCCGATGCCCAGAACCAAAGTCGCCGCGAGCGCGAGTCCCCAGCGCAGCCGCCGCAGGTTGCGGCGCGCGGCACGGCGGCGCTCCCGTTCGGCCACGATGGCCGACCACATCGCGTCCCGGGGCACCGGCGGCGGTTCGTGATAGCCGCGCGCGGCTCCGAGCAGGGGTTCGGGCAAGGGCTCCTCGTCCCGTTCTTCGGTCGTCATGTCGCCCATTCTCCCGCGAAATCGGCCAGGGCCGCCCGCAGCTTGGCGCGGGCCCGCGACAGCTGCGCCTTCGAGGTGCCGGTCTCGACGCCCACGGCCGTGCCGATCTCCTCGTGCGTGTAGCCTTCCACGTCGTGCATCAGGAACACGGTGCGATAACCCTCCGGCAGCGCTTCGATGGCGGCGGCGAGCCGCCGCTTGAGGTCCGGTTCGGCCGTGCGGGCCGATCCCGCCACTTCCAGCCCTTCGTCCAGCTCGACCTCCCGGTGCCGCAGGCGCTTCACCTTGCGCAGCCCGTTCAGCGCGACCGTCACGGCGATCGGGTGCAGCCAGGTCGAGAATCGTGCTTCGCCGCGGAACTCGTGCAGCCGCTCGAACGCGCGCACGAACGTGTCCTGGGTGAAGTCCCGAGCCAGGTCGTCGTCGCCGGCCATGCGGTAGACGAGCCGGTAGACGCGGTCCACGTGCGCCTCGTACAGCGCCCGCTCGGCGGCGGGCTCTCCCGCGCGGGCTCGGGCGACCAGCTCAGCTTCGTCCACGGGACTCCGTGCGGTGACGGTCATTCGTGCGACACAGGGGGACGCGAAAGGGTTGCGCGGAAGGGCCGTGCGGGCAAGCGCTCGGCCTCGCACCGGGAGCGCGCCGGAGGGGACGCCGGCGGCTTGACGCCGCACGCCGCGCCGGGGCATCGTACCGCCGTTCCCGACACAACCGCACGTTCCGGCGCTGCCGCCGGCCTAGCGAGGAGTGCGCGCCGTGGCCATCGAATCGCGTTCACGCACCGCGGGAGTGGCGGGCACGGCGCTCGCGGTGCTGCTGGCCGCCTCGTGCGAGCCGAAGGGCATCTGCCACGGCGAGTACTGCGGCACGCTCGTCTTCGCGGCGGTCGGGCAGCCGGTGACCCTGCTGCCGCCGGTGACCGACCAGGTGCTCGACCGGGACATCTTCGACCAGATCTTCCTCCGGCTGGCCGACATCGGCCCCGGCCTCAACACGGTGGGCGACGCGGGCTTCGTGCCGCGGCTGGCCGACCGCTGGACGTGGACCGACTCGCTCACGCTCGCCTTCCACCTGAATCCGAAGGCGCGCTGGCAGGACGGCCCGCCGGTCACCGCCGGCGACGTGGTCTTCAGCTTCGCCGCGTTCACCGACTCGTCCCTCGACTCGCCGTACCGCGACGGTCTGAAGCGGATCGCGTCGGTCACGGCCGCCGACAGCTCGACCGCGGTATTCCACTTCCGCTCGCGCTACCCCGAGATGTTCTACGACGCGGTGTACTACCTCCGCGTCGTGCCCGCGCACCTGCTGCGGGTGGTGCCGTTCGCGCGCTGGCGCACCGCGCCCTTCGGCCGCGCCCCCGTGGGCGACGGGCCGTACCGGCTGGTCAACTGGACCCCCGGGCAGAGCCTGGACCTGGTGGCGGATTCGAGCTTCTTCCTGGGCCGGCCCCACATCCGGCGCCTGGTGTGGCGGTTCAACGGCGACCTCTCGGTGGCGGTCACGCAGGTCGTCGCGGGTGAGGCGGACGCGATCGAGGTGCTGGTCTCTCCGTCCAACATCGCGCGGGCGCGGGGCGCCCCTCACCTGCGCCTGTACCCGTACCCGGGCTCGGTTTACACCATGGTCGGGTTCAACCTCCGCGTCCCGGGAGGCGCACCGCATCCCATCCTCGGCGACCCCGACGTGCGGCGGGCGCTGGTGCTGGCGACCGACCGCGTCCGCATGGCGCGCAGCGTGTTCGGCGACGCCGCGAAGGTGCCGCCCGGCCCGATTCCCGAGGAGTGGACCGGCCTGTGGTTCACGGACCTGGCGGTCCCGCCGTACGACACCGCCCAGGCCGAACGGCTCCTGGACCAGCGAGGCTGGAAGGCCGGCCCCGACGGCGTGCGCCGGCGCGGCGATCGGAAGCTCTCCATCTCCCTGCTGGTGCCGTCCACCAGCCCGCCGCGCCGGCAGTACGCCCAGCTCATCCAGGAAGAGCTGCGCGCCGTGGGCGTGCAGGTGCGTATCGAGGAAGTGGATCCGCCCACGCTCGATCAGCGGCTGCGCGCCGGGCGCTACGACGCGGCGATCGAGTCGTGGGGAAACGATCCCGCCCCCTCGTCGGGGATACCGGGCGCGTGGAGGAGCGGCGGCGATTCGAACTTCGGCCACTACGCCGACGCCGGCTTCGATCGCTGGGTGGATGCCGCGCTGCGGGCCGGCTCGCCGGACGACGTGGCCCGCGCCTGGCGCGCGGCCCTCGAGGTCCTCGCCCAGGACGCGCCCGCCATCGTGCTGTGCGCGCCGGACAATATCGCGGCCATCGACCAGCGGGTGGCCGGCGTCCGGATCCGCGCCGACGAGTACTGGGCCGACGTGTGGACATGGCGCATCCCGCCGGATCGCCTGATCGAGCGAGACCGCCTGGGCCGCTGAATGATCGCCTGGCTGTTGCGTCGCACCGTCGCCGCGCTGGTCACGGTGCTCGCCGTCGTCACGCTCATCTTCTTCGCGATCCACCTCGCGCCGGGCAGGCCCTTCCTTCCGGGCGGCGACCGGCCGCTGGACCCGGCGGTCGAGGCCGGCCTCCGGGCGCGATTCGGGCTCGACCGGCCGCTGCTGGTGCAGTACGGGCGCTATCTGTCCGCGCTGGCGCGCGGCGACCTGGGCGAGTCGTTCAGCCAGCAGCGCGACGTGAGGACCGCGCTCGCCGACGCCATTCCCAACACTCTGGTGCTCGCCGGCACCGCCCTCGCGCTCGACCTCCTGCTGGGGACGCTCATGGGCGTCCTGATGGCCGCGCAGGCGGGCCGCCGCGCCGACCGCGCGCTGGGCGGCGTCACGCTGGTGGTGTACGCGCTGCCGACGTTCTGGCTCGGCCTGGTGCTGCTGCTGGTCTTCGGCCAGTGGCTGCACTGGTTTCCCGTGGGCGGCGTGACCGATCCGGTGGTCTACGGCGCGCTGCCCCTGGCCGGCCGCCTGCTCGACCGGCTGCACCACCTCGCGCTGCCCGCGCTGTCGCTGGGCCTGGTCGGCGCGGCGGGGACCGCGCGGTTCCAGCGCGCCGCGATGCTCGAGGCGCTGCACCAGGGGTTCGTGCGCACGGCCCGGGCGGGCGGGCTGAGCGAGCTCCGCGTGCTCGGGCACGCGCTGCGCAACGCGCTCCTCCCTTCGATCACGCTGCTGGGCCTGGCCCTGCCGTTCCTCCTCACCGGATCGGTGGTGGTCGAGACCGTGTTCTCGTGGCCCGGCATGGGGAAGCTCGCCGCCGACGCGATCGCCAGCCGCGACTACCCCGTGGTGATGGCCGCGACGCTCGTGGCCTCGCTGCTCGTCGTCTCGGGCAGCCTCGCGGCCGACCTGCTGTACGCGGTCGCGGATCCCCGCATCAGGCCGTCGAGGGCGGCGTGAGCCCGGCCTCCTGGGTGGCGCTCCTTCTGGTGGGCGCGGGCTCGGCGGCGGCCGTGCGGATGCTGCGGAGCGCGCCCGGAAGCCGCCGCTTCTTCGACCAGCCGGCGGCCGGCTTCGGCCTCGGCGTGCTGGTCTTCTTCATCCTCGTCGCCGTGGTCGCACCGCTCGTGTCGGGGTATCGGCCCTCGCTGCAGCTCGACATCGTCGGCCTGCAGTCGCGGCCGCCTTCCTGGCGGCACGTCCTGGGTACCGACCTCCTGAGCCGCGACGTATGGAGCCGCATCGCGTTCGGCGCGCGCGTCTCCATCGGAATCGGGCTGCTGGCGACGGTGGTGTCCATGAGCCTCGGCGCGGCGGTGGGCGCGGTCGCAGGGTATTTCCGCGGAACGACCGACGCGGTGCTCATGCGGCTGGTGGACGTGGGCCTCGCCGTGCCCAGGATCTTCCTCGTCCTCGCCGCGATCGCGGTGGGACGCCCGCTCTCGGTGGCGCCGCTCGCGCTGCTGCTCGGCCTCACCGGGTGGTTCGCCACCAGCAGGCTGGTGCGAGCCGAGGTGCTGAGCCTCCGAGAGCGCACGTTCGTCGAAGGGGCGCGCGCGCTCGGTGTCGGTCCGTGGCGCATCGTCTGGCGCCATGTCCTGCCCGGCACCAGCGCGGTCGTGGTGGTGGCCGCGGCGCTCGGCGTCGCCAACGTCATGCTGTTGGAGGCGGGCCTTTCCTTCCTCGGCGTGGGCGTCCAACCGCCCGTGCCGAGCTGGGGCAACATGATCGCCGACGCGCGCGATCAGCTGGCGACGGCGCCATGGGCGTCGCTGTTTCCGGGGGTCGCCATCACGGGCGTGGTCGTGGCGCTGCACGCCGTCGCGGACGGCCTGCGAAGCGCACTAGACCCCCGCGGAGAGCCCTCCTCGTAGAGCCGTTTTGCGGTCGGCCGTCTGTAGGCAAGCAACCATACTGCTGCGCCGTCGCCACACCACGATTACATCGAATACAGTGGTTTTTCGGCTCTCAGGCCCGGTCGAACCGCCTCTCGGGTGATACGGCTCACACACAGCTTTGGGCACGCTGGTTGCATTTCCTACCGACGTATTCGGCTATCTCCTGTACGGGTAGTCTGAGCAGCCCCCAGGAGAGCCGGCAGCACGAGCGGAGCGGAGCGATCCCTGGCGGTCGTACCTCGAGCGAAGTGGGAGGATGCTATGGATCTCCGGAGCAGCACTCGTTGGACTCGCGCGATCCTGGGCGCGGTGACCGCCGCGCTGGTCGCGGCGAGCTGTGGTCGCGACGCCCCGACGGCGCCGCTGTCGGCACGGCCGACGGCGACGGCCCCGGCGTCGGACCTCCTCGGCACGACCGCCGGCCTCCTGGGCAAGCTGCTGACGTGCAGCCCGCTGCCCTACGCCGCCGACAGCGCGTTGATCGGACCCGCGGGAGGCGTGTTGCACCTCGGCGTGCACACGCTCGTCATCCCGCCGTGGGCGCTCGATCACCCCGTGATGATCCGGGGCGAAGCGCCGTCCGATAGCGTCAACTCGGTCCGGCTGTACCCGGAAGGGCTGCAGTTCGAGCGGCCGGCCGCCCTGACGATGAGCTACGCCAACTGCGGCCTGGTCGCGTGGCTGCTGCCGCGGATCGCGTACACCACCGACGGGCTCCGGCTCCTGTACTTCATCCCCTCGCTCGCCGATCTGTTCACCCATCACGTCACGGGTCAGGTCTCGCACTTCTCCCGGTACGCGGTGGCCTGGTAGGGCCGTGAGCAGCACCCCGGTTCCTCGGAGGACGACGGCGCGGCCGATGCCGCAGGCCACAGCGGTCCGCGCCGCCGACCTCCTGCACCGCGCGCGGGATCACGAGCGGGCCGGCTGCATGGTGGAGGCCAGGGACCGCTACCTCGAGGCGGCCGCCGAGGCCGGGCGCACGGGCGAGTGGGCCATCGAGGCGGAGGCCCTGCGCCGGATCGCGGTCCTGTATCATCACCGCACCGAGAACGAAGAAGCACGTGAGGCGTGCGATCGGAGCTACGAGATCGCCGCCCGCAACGGAGATCAGGTATTGGCGGCCGAGGCGCTGAACGTGCGCGCCCTGTTCGCCATGGACCATGGGGACATCGAGGCGGCACGCGCCACCTTCCTCCGGGCGCTGGGCATGGGCGGTGCGAGCACGGAGCTGTGCGCTCGCATCGAGCAGAACCTCGGTGTCCTCGCCAACGTCCAGGGCCTGCACGACGAGGCCCTGGAGCACTACGCCCGTTCGCTCGAGGCGTATCGGGGAGCGGGCAACGAGCACGGTTGCGCGCTCGCCTACCACAACCTCGGGATGATCAGCGCGGACCGCGAGCTGTGGGAGGAGGCCGACGGCTACTTCGAGCAGAGCCGCGCCATCGCGGAGCGGCTGGGCGACCTGCACCTGCAGGGGCTGTGCCTGCTGAACCACTCGGAGGTGTTCGTCGCCCGGCAGCAGTTCGAGGGGGCCAAGCGCAGCGCGGAAGGCGCGCTCGCGGTCTTCGACCAGCTCGGAGCCCAGCTCGACAAGCCGGACGCGTACCGGGTCATCGGCATCGTCTATCGCGAGACCGGGAGGCCCGCGCTCGCGGAATCGCGCCTGCGCTCCTCGATCGAGTTGGCCGGCGCGAACGGGCTGGTGCTGTGCGAGGCGGAGTCCTCGCGCGAGCTGGCGTTGCTCTACCAGGGCATGGGCCGCAACCAGGAGGCGCTGTCGCTGCTGAACGCGGCGCACCGCCTGTTCGGCGGACTCGACGCGCGCGCCGACCTGGTGGACGTGGGCCGCAAGGTGGCGCAGCTCGAGGCCACGTTCCTGGCCGTGGTGCGCGACTGGGGCCAGTCCATCGAGTCGTCCGACACCTACACCTTCGGCCACTGCGAGCGCGTGGCCAACTACGCGGCGGCGGTGGCGCGCGAGCTGGGCCTCGACGACCCGCAGGTCACCACCGTGCGTTTGGGCGCCTACCTCCACGACGTGGGGAAGATCCAGGTCCCGCACGAGATCCTGAACAAGCCGGGCCGGCTCACCGACGACGAGTTCGAGGTCATCAAGATGCATCCCATCTGGGGTCTCGACCTGCTGGAGGGGGTGGAGTTTCCGTGGGACATCAAGCCCATCATCCGCTGGCACCACGAGAAGAGCGACGGGACGGGCTATCCGGACCGGCTGCGCGGCGACGAGATCCCCCTGCACGCGATGATCATCGGCATCGTGGACGTGTACGACGCGCTGACCACGACCCGCAGCTACCGTCCGGCCATGGCGCCGGCGGTCGCGCTCGCCGAGATGCAGCGGTGCCGGCACTGGTGGCGGGCCGACGTATACGAGGCGTTCGGCCGGGCGGTCGCGGCCGCGGTGTCGGGCGATCCGGCCGTGCGCGCCGAGGCCGAAGACCTGCGGCCGAACCCGGCGTTCGGGGGTCGGGCCGCGGCGTAGACTTCCTTCCCGCGCCGGCTTCGCGCGACTCCGGCACTCGCCGGGGTCGCGCCCTGCTTCCAGCTCTAAACACTTCCTCCGCATCATCTTCACCGCTCCGACCCTGCTCGGCCGCTGGCGTATGTGGCATCACGTCCACAGCGGGAGCGGCGTCACCTTCCGCCGTATGGCCGTGTCCCTGTTGGGCCTTACAACCGGCATAGCGTGGCGCGCCGCTCGAGGCGAGCGTGCGAGATCCAGATGACGACGGGGACCGGAGGCAGCCATGCGGATCGGCACCAACGAGCATTCGGCGTCAGCTCACGGCATCACGGGCGGAACGACGCTGGCCACGCAGCGGGAGTCGTTCGCACTGCAGGAGGATCTGCTCGGCCCGAACGCGACCACCGTGCTGGTGCGTGAAGACCCGGCGCCGAGCGGGCTCGCCGCGCTCGACGAGCGGTTCCTGACGGTGGTGCGCAGCATCGGTCTCTCCATCGAATCCTCCGACAGCTACACCTTCGGGCACAGCGAGCGGGTCGCGCGGTACGCGGCGCGCGTGGCCATGGCGCTCGGCCTCGAGCCGGCGGAGGTGTCCGCCGTCAGGCTCGGCGCCTACCTGCACGACGTCGGGAAGATCCGGGTGCCGCAGGAAGTCCTGAACAAGCCGGGCCGGCTCACCGAGGCGGAATTCGACCTGATGAAGATGCACCCGGTGTGGGGCCTGGAGGTGCTCGAAGGCGTGGAGTTCCCATTCGACGTCCGGCCCACCATCCGCTGGCACCACGAGAAGTGCGACGGCTCGGGGTATCCGGACGGACTGATGGGCGACGAGATTCCGCTGCACGCGTCCATCATCGGCATCGCCGACGTGTTCGACGCGCTCACCACGTGCCGGAGCTACCGGCCGGCGATGTCCGGTCCGGCGGCGCTGAACCTGATGCACGCGCGCCGGGGCTGGTGGCGGCCGGAAGTCTACGCGGCGTTCCGCCGGGCCACGGGCTCGTCGGTCGTGAACGCCCCGTCCTGGGCCGCGCATGCCCTCGCGGCGCGGCCGGCCAGGTTCGGGAGTCAGGCCGCTGGCGTAGCAGCGCGAGGCCCGTGGAAGCCGGGGCGCGTGTCCGCTAGCTTGAGACCGCACCCCAGCCCAATCCGGAGGCCTCGTGTTCATCGGTCACTTTGCGCTCGGCTTCGCCGCCAAGCGCATCGCTCCCACGAACGTCGCTCGGGACGCTGCTCGCCGCGCCGGAATTCGCGGACATCCTCTTCCCGCTGTTCGTGGCGCTCGGCTGGGAGAAGGCGTCGTTCGCGGTCACCTCCAGCCCGTTCCTGTCGATCCAGCTCGAGCAGATCCCGATCTCGCACAGCCTGCTGACCCTGATCGGGTGGAGCATCCTGTTCGCGGCGCTGTACCGGTGGCGCACGGGATACGCGCGCGGCGCGGTGGTCGTCGCGCTGCTGGTGCTCAGCCACTGGCTGCTGGACTTCGTGACGCACCGTCCCGACATGCCGTTGTGGCCCGGCGGCCCGAAGCTGGGTCTGGAGCTGTGGGCCTCCGTCCCCGGGACGCTCATCGTCGAGGGTCTGCTCTTCGTGGCGGGCGTTGCCCTCTACGCCGGCGCCACGCGGGCGCGCGATGCCGTGGGGCGCTTCGGACTCTGGGGGCTGGTGCTGCTCCTGGTCGTGCTGTACGTCGCGTCGCTGTCCGGCTCGCCGCCGCCTCCGGGAAAGGTGTTCGCGCTCGTCGGACTCGCCGTGGCGCTGGTGCTGGTGGGCTTCGGCGCGTGGGTGGATCGCCACCGTGAGCTGAAGGCCGGCGCGGCCGCGTAGGCCGCCGTCGCGGGTGGCGCGCATCGCGCCCGGCGATTAGGTTCCCGCCCGGTCTGGGGGCGCCGCAGGAGCGGCCGGAAGCCACGGCCTCCCGCGGTGCCCCTTCTCTTAACCTTTGATGTGACAGGGAGTTATGAAGGCTTCAGAAGTTCGGAAGGGCCACGTTCTGATGGTAGAAGGCCAGCCGTGCCGGGTGCTGGACTTTCAGCACCGCACCCCCGGCAACCTGCGGGCGTTCGTGCAGATCCGGATGCGGAACCTGGTCAGCGGCAACACGTTCGACACGCGCTACATCGCGACGGAGTACGTGGACGAGGCGCGGCTCGATACGAAGGAATTCCAGGTGCTCTACCGTGACGATCAGGGCGTGCACGTGATGGACGCCAAGACGTACGATCAGTACACCCTCACCAACGAGATCGCGGGCGACGCCGCGCCGTGGCTCGAGCCGGAGATCCACATCCAGGCGGAGTTGCTCGACGGGCAAGTGGTGGGCATCCAGCTTCCGGCGGCGATGGAGTACACCATCGTGGACACCTCGCCGGTGATGAAGACCGCCACCAAGACGGCCAGCGGCAAGCCGGCGAAGCTCAGCAACGGCGTCACCATCCAGGTGCCGGAGTTTCTCGACAGCGGGGTGCGGGTGCGCGTGGATCCGCGCACGGGGACCTACCTGGAGCGCGCGAAGTAATCAGTCCTGGCCGGTCGGCTTGTCGAGCGCCTTGCGCACCTGGCGCGCGAGGTCGGCGATGGTCCAGGGCTTCGCCACGAACATCACACCGGGCTCCAGCAGCGACCGCTGGCTGATGTCGCTCTCGCTGTAGCCGCTGGTGAACAGGAACCGCGCCGCCGGATCCACGGCGTGCACGGCCTGATAGAGCTCCGGTCCGCTCAGCTTCGGCATCAGCACGTCCGACAGGATCAGGTCGATCCGGCTTCGTTCGCTGTGGAGGGCGGCCAACCCCTCCTCGCCGTCCGCCGCCTCGAGCACCGTGTAGCCGAGGCGCTCGAGCACGCGCCGCGTGGTGCTGCGCAGCTCCTCCTTGTCCTCCACCAGCAGGATCGTCTCGCTCCCACCCACCAGCCGGTCGAGGTCCGCGGGCACGGCGGCCGCGGCGGCCGCCGCCTCGGGCGAGCGCGGCACGTACACCTTCACCGCGGTGCCGACCCCCACCTCGCTGTAGACGTGGACGAAACCGCCGTGCTGCTTGGTCAGGCCGTACACCATCGCCATGCCGAGGCCCGTGCCGGTGCCCGGCGCCTTGGTGGTGAAGAACGGCTCGAACACCCTGTCCACGGTGGCCTGATCCATGCCGGTGCCGGTGTCGTTCACAGCGACGCAGTAGTACGACTCCGCGTCGAGCCAGGGCACGGCCTCGGGGTAGCGTGCCGCGCGTCGGCGCGGGCGCCACCTCGATGGTGAGCGAGCCGCCCTTCGCCATCGCGTCGCGCGCGTTGGTCACGAGGTTGAGCAGGATCTGCTGCAGGGCGCCGCTGTCGGCCCAGACGGGGCAGGGCTCCGCCGGCGCGACGACCCGCAGCTCCACGTTCTCGGGCAGGATCGGCCGGACCATCTGCGACAGGTCGGCCACGACCTCGCGCAGGTCCAGCGTGCTGAAGCTGAGGTCCGCCCGGCGGCTGAAGCCGAGCAGGCCCCTCACCATGCTCGCGCCGCCGCGCGCCGCGTCCTGGACCTTGTGCAGGTTGGCCCGGAGATCGGCGCGCTCGGGCGGGAGCGCCGACGCGAGCAGCTCGCTGTTGGCGAGAATGACCGCGAGGATGTTGTTGAAGTCGTGCGCGATGCCGCCGGCCAGCTGTCCGATGGTCTCCAGCTTCTGCGCCTGGCGGAGCTGCGCTTCGAGCCAGCGGCGCTCGGCCAGCTCGGCGGCGGTCCGGATGCCCTCGATCCGGTGCAGGACCTCCATCAGCTGTTCGGACGTGCGTCGAGGGCGAGAACAGGCGGCGGACTCCGTCCCTCAGAGCGGCGAACAGCCGGCGCATCGCGCCGCGCGCCATGCGGACCGCCGGCTGAGCCCGCGCCTCGGTCGCTCCGGCCCATTCGTCCGGAGCTGGGACTGGACCCCAACGGAGACGAGTAGACGAGGGCGCCGAGCAGCAAGGGGATCACGCTGATAGCCTATCGCGCAGCTTGGCCGCGTCGGAAGGGTGCCTTGGCGCGGCCCCCGCCCGGCTTCGCCGGAGAGGGGGGCCAACACTAGGTTTACGGCCATGACCCTCGGCGTGCTGACCCTCGCGATCCTGCTGGCTCAGGTCCCGCAGCCACCGCCTTCGCGCGGTGCCCGCGGGGACGCAGGTCCGCGTCCGGTTTCCCGAGTCGGTCGAGGGCGGCCGGGAAAAGGTGGGGTCCCTCGTGCGCGCTGCAGACGACGCTCGGCCCTGGAGGCGGCGGGCTGCGCGTCGGTGCCGGCCGTTCGCCCCGGTGGCCGCGACGGTGGTCATCTCGCGGCCCGCGCGGCTGTTCGGCCGCCGCGGGCGACTGGAGATGAGGTTTGATTCCCTGTCGCCGGCACCGGGAATCTGGGTGCCGCTGGCCGCGGTGCTGGACTCGCTGGAGTGGGCGGCGCGCGGCACGCTGAACGTCCAGGGTCAGCTCGAGCAGCGCGGGCACTCGATCAGGGGGATCGTCGGCACCGCCGGCGCCGCCGGCCTGGCGGGCGCGGCCACGGGGGTCGGCATCGTTCCCGTCTTCGTCCTCACGGGGCTCGACCTGGTGCTGCGGGGCGGAGCCGCCCACATCCTGGCCGGCCAGCGCGGGCGCCCTGCGCCTGCTGGCGCCGCTCGAGTGCCAGCGCCGCCGCGCTGCGAGCGGGCCACCGACGCGTGGGCGGGCGCCGGCTGCCGTCGCCCTTCCGTCGCTGCCGCCGCGCGCCACGGACAAGGCCGGCCGGACGGGCGCCGATCCGATCAACCTCCTCTTCCTGGGGACCGCCGCGCAGGTGGACTCGGCGTTCGCCCAGCGCGGGCTGGATGGCGGCGCAGCGCTCCACGTTCGGCACGCTCGCCCGCGAGACCGAGGACGATCGTGCTGCAGCGGCGGGACTCGGCGGGCCCCATGAGCCACGAGTACTACCTGGGGCGCGTGGAGGACCTGCGCTTCGAGCGCGCGAGCCCGTCGGCCCGCGCGCGGCATCACGTGCGGCTGTGGCGCGCGGACTCGTCCGACACGCTGTGGGCCGCGGCCGCCACGGAGGACGTCGGGATGCTGGTGAGCGCGCGGCACCACACGGTGACGCACCGCATCGCACCGGACATCGACCGCGAGCGCGAGCTGCTGGTCGGCGACCTGCTGGCGGGCGGCTGCGTGGCGCTGGAAGGCTACGGGACCCTGCCTGGCGCCGAGCACTCCGGCATCGGCGTCGCCCACCAGGCGTTCGATACCGATGCGCGGGTGGCGGTGCTGCGCATCGTGGCGTGCGGCGGGCCGCCGGCGTCCTAGAACAGGTTCTTCAGCACGAACCAGACGTTCGCGGGCCGCTCCGCCAGCCGCCGCATGTACCACGCGAACCACGCGCTGCCGTAGCTGATCAGCACCCGCACGGCCTCGCCGGCCGCCGCGAGCGCGCGCTGGTCCCGGTCCCGGATCCCATACAGCAGGTGGAACTCGCAGGTGCGCGGCGGTACCCGCAGCTCGGCGGCGCGGGCGCGGATCCGCGAAACCAGGGTCATGTCGTGCGTGCCGAACACGGGCCTCGCCGCCCCGCGCGCCGCGCGCTCGAGCAGTTGCTCGGCGAGGGAGAAGTACGCCGTGTCCACGTCGCCCTTGTCGGGGTACGCGATCTCCGGCGGCTCGGCGTAGGCGCCCTTGACCAGCCGGATCGCCGGCTCGAGCGGCCACAGGGACGCGAGGTCCGCCGGCGTGCGTCGCAGATACGCCTGCAGGCACACGCCGACGTTGGGCTGGACGGCGCGCACCGTCCGGAACAGTTCCAGGGTGACGTCCGTGTAGCGCGAGTCCTCCATGTCGATCCACAGGGTGGAGCCGCTTTCGGCGGCGCGGCCGGCGAGCGAACGCAGCGCACGCTCGCAGGCGCCCCGGTCCACGTCCAGTCCGAGCTGGGTGAGCTTCACCGACACCTGCGCGGGCAGCGCCGCGCGCTGGATGTCCCGCAGCACGTCGAGGTAGTGGAGATGCACACGCTCGGCCTCGGCGAGGCTGGTGACGTTCTCGCCGAGCTGCGTCAGCACGGTGCCGATGCCCGCGGTCGAGAAGCGGCGCGCCGCCTCGAGCGCGGCGGACAGCTCTTCGCCGGGCATGAAGCGGCTCACGGCGCGGCCGACGAAGCGACGGTGGCGCAGGACCGCCGCCAGGCGGCGGCTGCGGGACGCGCGCAAAAGCAGGCTGCGGCTCAGCGACATGTCCGCCGCCGCGCTACTTCAACGCCTCGGCGAGCGCCGCCGCCGCGCTGTCCACCTCGCCCGCGAGGCGGGAGACGGCCGCCGCCACCCGTGCCGCCTGCGCCTGGGCTTCGGCGGGCCGCCGTTCCTCCACCGCCTCCCGGATGCCGGGCATGGTCTTCACGCCGTAGCCGGTGTAGAAGCCGGGCGCGTAGATCAGGTTCCGGAACCAGGGCCGCCGCGGCAGTCCGGCCGTGTCGGTCGTCGCGCGCTCGGTGCGATAGAGCAACTGGTTCACGCGCTCCAGCGCGGGCGCGCGCGCGGCGACGCCCGCCGCCGTCATCGCGTCAAGCGGCGCGAGCGCCGCCTCGTAACGCCGCGACGCGCTGTCGAGCCGCGCCACGGCGCCCTGAAGCGCGGCCAGGTCGAGCGAGCGGGTGGTGTCGCCCCGCTGCGCGAGGCGCGCGATCTCCTCCGCCATGCGCCGGTACTTGCGCGCGGCGGCGCCGAACTCGAACGGCAGCACCGGCGCGTCGGCCAGGCGCAGCAGCGCCGTCCCGGCGGTGCGGGCCTCGGCCACCTCGGCGGTGAGCGTGGTGTCGAGCCAGCGCAGGTAGAACGTGTAGTCGTCGTAGGCCGAGTGGTAGATGCCGGACTGCGCGGCGCCGCCGTACCGGATGTCGAGCGATGCGGCGCCCACGTGGTCGATGAAGACCGTGTAGTCGGATCCCGAGCCGAGGGCGCCGATGGCGAACGCGGTGTCGGCGCGCGTCGTGTCGCGCGAGCGTTCGACGCGCCGGTGCTGCTGGGCCGCGTCCAGCGCGCTCAGGCCGGTGCCGTTGGGGTCCGGGACGTCGCGCACCACCTCGCGCAGGAACGTCTCGAGCGACGGCGAGCCGCTGGCCCCGAACCAGCCGCGGCCGTTGGTGTCGCCGTTGAGGTAGGCCACCGCGTTCGCCGCCAGCTCGTCGGCGTGCTTCTCGGCCCACTCGGTCGAGCCGAGCAGGCCCCACTCCTCGCCGTCCCAGGCCGCCAGGATGATGGTGCGCGCGGGCCGCCAGCCGGTCTTCAGGAGCGCGCCCAAGGCGCGCGCCGTCTCGTCGAGCGAGACCTGTCCGGAGATGGGGTCCTCCGCGCCGTTGACCCAGGCGTCGTGGTGGTTGCCGTAGATCACCCACTCGTCGGGATGGACGGCGCCGCGGATCGTGGCCACCACGTCGTACAGCGGGCGCGTCTTCCAGTCGAACCGCACCGCGAGCCGCACGCGGCCCGGTCCCGGCCCGACGTGGTAGGTGATGCCCAGCGCGCCGCGCCAGGCTTCCGGCGCCACCGGGCCCGCGAGGTTCCGGAGCAGCGGGAGCGCATCGCCGTACGAGATGGGCAGCACGGGGATCTTGGGCAGCGTCTGTGCTTCGGCGATGGACAGGCGCCGGGAGCCGGGCTCCGACGCCCAACCCGGCGAGAGCGGGTCGCCGGGATACAGCGGCATGTCCATCACGCTGCCGCGCTGCACGCCCTGCCAGGGCCGCATCGGCCCGGCGGGGTACACGTCGCCCTGGAAGTAGCCGTCGTCGCGCGGGTCGGAGTAGATGAGGCACCCGATCGCGCCGTGCTCGGCCGCCACCTTGGGCTTGATGCCGCGCCACGAGCCGCCGTAGCGCGCGATGACGATCTTGCCGCGCACGCTGATCCCGAGGCTGTCGAGGATCCGGTAGTCGTCGGGCACGCCGTAGTTCACGTACACCAGGTCGCCGGTGACGTCGCCGTCGGGCGAGTAGGCGTTGAAGGTCGGCAGCTGGTCCGGCTGGCCCGAGGTGGGATCGCCGGGAACGGGCGGCTCCTTGAGCCGCGCCGTGTAGCGCTCGGGGGAGAGCAGCTCGAGCGAACGGCTCACCGGCCGCGGCATCAGCGCCTCGAACTGCTCGATGGACGCGTCGAGGCCGAAGGCGCGGAACCGGGCCAGGATCTCCTCCGCCACGCGGTGCGAGCGCTCGGTTCCGGCCTCGTGCGGGAACGCACTCAGCGCGATCAACTGCGCGCGCAGTGTGTCGGGACTCGGCACCGCGCGCAGCGCGTCCTCGCTCGCGCGCTCGGCGGCGAGCGTCGCCGCGGGAAATCCGCGCACGGGCGGCGCGGCCGGCGCCGCCTGCGCCGCGAGCCGCGCGGCGAGGGTGAGCCACGGCAAGGCGAGCCCCATCGTCCTGAAGCCGGTCATTGGCTGGTCCCTTTCCCTACTATTGGGCGCTGAAGCGGTCGAGAAACGCGCGTTCGTCGGGGGTCAGGCTCGCGCTGCCGCCGAGCGCCACCTTGCCCATCACCCGCTCGTACTCCTCGCGGTTGACCGGGTGGAGCGCGTCGGGCCGGATGCGTTTCCAGCGTTCGAGGTCCGCGCCGGTGGCGCGCGGCACCTCCGCGGCGCGGGCCCGGAACCGGCCGGCGGGCGCGCGCAGCCTGATCCACCGCAGGTACAGGAAGCCGCCGGCGAACCCGCCCAGGTGCGCGAAGTTGGCGATCCCCGACTGCCCATGGAGACCCTGGTAGAGCGCCATCAGCGTCATCAGGATCACCAGCCACCGGGCCTCGATGCGCAGCACGAAGAACAGGTAGATCGGGTCGCGCGGCCAGAAGGTGGCGTAGCCGAGCATCACGCCGAACACGGCCCCCGAAGCGCCCACGATCATGGCGTACGGGGTGACGAGCGACCCCAGCGCGCCGGCCACCCCGCTGGTGAGATACAGCCCCATGAAGCGGCGGCCCCCCAGCCGCGCCTCGAGCCGCGGACCGAAGAAGTACAGCGCCAGCATGTTCCAGAAGAGGTGCTGAAAGCCGGCGTGCAGGAACATGTAGGTCACGGCCGTCCACGGCCGCGTGAGGATGAACGCGGGCACGAGCGCGAACGCCTGGCCCAGGCCGGGCAGGTTCATCTCGAGCAACAGCATCGCCACGTTGGCGAGGATGAGGAACGTCACCCAGGGTGTCATGGCGCCGGCCTAGCCCGCGGGCTCGATGGCGTGGAGGCGGCCGACGTCGATCGTCATGGTCTCCTCGCCCCGCGGATGGTGCATGATGTCGCTGAACTTCGCGCCCCACACGATCTCGTCCCACTTGTACGACGAGCGGGCATGCACCTGCTGCGCGAACGTCTCCTCGATGCCGCTCAGCAGGACCAGGAACTCGCCGTCGCACTTCCGGAGGTCGTCGCGCGTGAGCCCCTTGAGCGGGCTCGACTCGGTGATCGGATGCACGATGGTCCAGGACAGCGGGAAGAATACGACGGAGGCGCGCTCCAGCTCCAGCGGGTAGAACCGGCGCAACACGCGCCCGCCCACGTCCTCGAAGCGGGCGAACATCACCGTGGCCCGGAGCTCGATCAGCTGGCTGCTCCGCGCGTTGGCGATCCGGAATTCGAAGGCCGTCAGGCCGTGGTACGGCGCGATCACCGCCGTGCGGCTGAACAGCACCCTGGCCGTCGGCCGCGAGAAGCGCGCGAACAGGAGGCCGGTGGCGAGCGCCAGCCACAGCAGTCCGGCCAGCGCCTCGATCGTCACCACCAGGTTGGCCGCCATCCCCACCGGCCCGATGATGCCGTAGCCGATGGTGGAGAAGGTCTCGACGCTGAAGAAGAACGCGCGCGCGAAGCCGGCCTCGACGCCGTTCCCGCCGGACAGCGCCCCCGGGCCGCACAGCAGGTACGCCGCCGCGAACACCCCGTTCAGCACCACGTACGAGCCCACGACCAGCCCCATGAACCGGGTCCACGACGTGGTCAGCAGCAGGTGATAGGGACTGAGCGAGGTGCCGAGCCTGAGGCCGCGGCGCGCGACGTTGAACGACCCGTCGCGGTTCAGGAGCCGCTGCCGGCTCTCGCCCGAGACGACCGACCCGAAGCCGAGATCCTTGAGTTCTTCGTTCCCGACCATGCCCGGTCGCGTCACCCGCCGTTCCCTCCGAGCCCCAAGGGTATGAACTTCACAACACAAAGTACTTGTCAATTCAGAGTTCGATGCGCATCTTACCGCCGCCCCAGCGGCGAGGAGCGGCATGTCGGCCCTGACCCGGATTCTCTTTCCGCTGCCGGATTACCGGCGGACCCCGATGACGCTGCTCCGCTGGTGGGAGTCGCGGCGGCTCACCTACAACGTCGCCGTCGGCGGCGCGGGGCTCGTCACGCTGGGTTGCCTGGCGCTGTTCAGCGTGGTGCCCCCGGGCCTGCCGGGGCCCGTCTTCGTGTGGCGCGGTGTCGTAGTTTACGCGGTCCTGGCGAATCTCGGCTATTCCCTGGGCTGGGCGGCCGAAGTGGCGATGCGGGCCCTGTGGAGGGAGAAGGCGCCCGACGCGGGCCCGGCGCTGTTCCGCCAGGGCCTGAGCTTCGCGATCGGCCTGACGCTGCTCCCGATCCCGCTGATGGGGCTCGGGTGGCTGGCGCGGGTGGTGGCGCGCCTGTTCTGAGCAGGGGAGACCGGGCGCTCAGCGCCCGTGCACGTTGAGCAGGGGCAGCACCCGGAACGGCGGCGGGTTGTTGCGGGCGATGTTGAGCAGGCCGATCTGGATGCCGTGCAGCTCGCGCGCGTAGTTCAGCAGCCCGATGCTGAGGCCGTGCTGCACGCCGCGCACCTGGTTGAAGGCGCTGACCGATATCCCCGACATCGCATACGCCTTGAGGTTGATGGCCGCGATCGTGAGGCCCGCGGCGCGCGCGGTGCGCACCTGGTAGCCGGCGATGGTGAGGCCGTTGACGCCGCCCTCGCCGACCACCGCCAGGCCGCCCACCGTGATGCCGCGCGTCCGGCCCTGCGCCACGACCGCGAGGCCCGCGGCGTTGAGGCCGGTGAGCGAGCCCTGCGCGACGGTGGCGAGTCCGCTCGCCGTGATGCCCGTGACGTCGCCCTGCGCCACCAATGCCAGGCCGGCGGCGTGCACGCCGTTCAGGTCGCCCTGCGCGATCGACGCCAGGCCGCTCAGGCTGGCGCCCGCGATCCGGCCCTGCGAGACGATGGCGAGCCCCGACGCGAACAGTCCCGCCATGCTGCCCTGCGAGACCATGCCGAGGCCGGCGACGCCGACTCCGGTCATCGGCCCTTCCGACACGACGCCGAGGCCGGCGAGGCCGGCGCCGGTCATCCCGCCCTGGGACACGACCCCCAGGCCGGAGACGTTGATGCCGCGGAGCGGGCCCTCGGTCACGACGCCGAGGCCGGCGAAGCTGAGGCCGTCGAGCGAGCCCTGCGACACGACCCCGAGGCCGCCGATCGTGATGCCGCGCGCGCGGGACTGGGCGATCACGCCCGCCAGGCCGACCGTGATGCCGTTCAGTTCGCCGGCCGCCGGCCCCGCGATGCCGATCGACAGTCCGTTGACGGTACCGGTCACGGGCTTGCCGGGCTTCCACAGGGTGATGTTGATGCCGTCGATGCGCTCGAGGCCGGCGTCCTGCCAGTTGAACCGCAGCCCGGTGAAGCGCGCCGCGTTGCCGATCGAGATGCCGTAGCCGCGGACCGGGATGTCGAGGCTCCAATGGCGGGGCGCTCCGTCCGCGTCGGTCGGGGCGGCGGACGAGTCCTGGGCGGCGAGCAGCGCCGGGACGCAGGCGAGGGCAGCGGCGCCGAGCAGCGCGCTGAAGACTGGACGCACGACGACCTCCCGGAAGGACTCTCGGAGTGCCTTACGCCTCCGGGGCGCCCGGGTTTCGATCGCGCTCGACTCCGAAGATCCGCTCGCCGTCGAACCGCCCGTTCTCGATGAAGATCTCGGAGGTGGCGCGGCCGGCCTTGATGCTGCCCGCCAGGTAGAGGCCGGGGACGTTCGTTTCCAGGGTTTCGGGATCGCAGCGCGGGCGGCCGGTCTCTTCGTCGAGCTCGATGCCCAGCCGCCGGAACAGGTCGAAGTCCGGGTGGTAGCCCGTGAGCGCGTAGACCCGGTCGGCCGGCAGGCGCTCCTCCCGCCCGCGCGCGTCGCGGATGGTGACCGCGCGAGCGTCGATCCCGAGGACCTCGGCTCCGAACCGCGCCGCGACCTCGCCCGCCTTGATCCGGTTCTCGATGTCCGGCTTCAACCAGTACTTGACCGTCGGCTTCAGCTCCGCGCGCCGGTACACCAGCGTGACGCGGGCGCCGGCGCGGTACAGCTCGAGCGCGGACTCGATGGCCGAGTTCTTTCCGCCGATCACCACGACGTCGAGGCCGAACGAGCGGTGCGCCTCGTCGAAGCGGTGGCTGACGTGCGGCAGGTCTTCGCCGCTCACGCCGAGCGGGTTGGCGTGGTCGTAGTAGCCGGTGGCCAGCACGAGCCGGCGGCACGGCTGCTCGAACCGCTCGTGCCGGTCCCGGAGCGCGCAGCGCAGCACCTCGCCGGCGCGGCTCAGGCCCTCGAGCGCGGTGTAGGTGCGGACCCGCAGGCCCTCCGACCGCACCACGCCCCGGTAGTACTTGAGCGCCTCCTCGCGGGTGGGCTTCTGCCCGGCGCACGCCAGGGGATGTCCGCCGATCTCGAGCAGGTCCGGCGTGGTGAAGAACGACATCCCGACGGGGTAGTGGACGATCGAGTTGACGACGGCGCCCGCGTCCACGAGGAGCGGATCGCCGCCGTGGCGCTTGGCGGAAACGGCGCACGCCAGGCCGATCGGACCGGCTCCGGCGATGATGACGTCCTCGACTCCGCGGACGGCGGCCATGCGAACCCCTTGTGTGGATGTCGGGCGGACAGGTTAGAGTACACTGTGAGACCCGAAGTTTGAACACCCTCGCATTCAGCGCGACCATCGCCGGGGCCTCCTTCTGCGCCGGCTTCCTGGGCTCCCTGACGGGCCTGGGCGGCGGCTTCATCGTCACCCCGGTGCTCACGCTCGTCTTCGGCGCCGACATCCGGTACGCCATCGGGGCGTCGCTCATCTCGATCATCGCCACCAGCTCGGGTGCGGCGGCCGCCTACGTGAAGGAAGGGTTCACCAACCTCCGCGTCGGCATGCTGCTCGAGATCGCGACCGTGCTGGGCGCGCTGGTCGGCGCGTCGCTCGTGACGGCGTTCCCGACCCGCGCCATCACGATCGCCTTCGGCACCGTGCTGCTCGTGTCGGCCTACCTCACCACCCGGCCGCACGCCGAGCACCTGACGGCGAACCTGCCGCCCGACCCGCTGGCCACGCGCCTGCGGCTGGACGGGTCGTACCCCACCAGCGAGGGGCAGCAGCGCTACCGGGTGCGCAACGTGCCGGGCGGCTTCGTGTTGATGTGGATCGCGGGCGTGCTGTCGGGCCTGCTCGGCATCGGCTCGGGCGCGGTGAAGGTCCTGGCGATGGACCAGGTGATGTACATCCCGTTCAAGGTGTCCACCGCGACCAGCAACTTCATGATCGGCGTGACCGCCGCCGCGAGCGCCGGGATCTACCTGCGGCACGGCTTCGTGGACCCGGGGCTCGCGATGCCGGTGATGCTCGGTGTGCTGGCGGGCTCGTTGGTGGGCGCGCGGCTGCTGTTCGGCGCCAACACGGCGCGCCTGCGGCTGCTGTTCGCCGTGGCGCTCGTCGCGGTGGCGGCGGAGATGATCTACAAGGGCGTGGCGGGGGGCCGATAGCGTGCGCGCACCGTGGCGGGGCGTGAAGGACGCCGACGTGCAGCAGGCCGTGGGCAACCTGCTGCGGGCCGGCGTGCTGCTGGCCGCGGCGGTGGTGCTGGCGGGCGGCGCGATCTACCTGTGGCATCACGGCGGCGGCGTGCCCGACTACCGGGTCTTCCGCGGCGAGCCGCTGGACCTGCGCGCCCTCGGCGGCATCGTCCGCGACGCCACGAGCGGCAGCGGCCGGGGCCTCGTCCAGCTCGGCCTGTTGATCCTCGTGGCCACGCCCGTGGCGCGGGTGGCGTTCACCGCCGTCGCGTTCGCCCTGGAGCGCGACCGCACCTACGTGCTGGTCGCCCTCCTGGTGCTCTCGCTCCTGCTCAAGAGCCTGGCCGGCTGATCGGGCCCGACGGCGCCCTCAGGCGCCGGGCGCCGCCGGGTGAGCCTCGGGCAGGAGCACGGCCGCGCCGCGCACCTCGCCCGCGCGCAACCGGTCGAGGGCCGTGGCGGCGTCGCCAGAGGGAACTCCTCCACGGTGGTCCGCACCGGCACCCGCGGGGCCAGCGCGAGGAACTCTTCGCCGTCGCGCCGGGTGAGGTTGGCGACCGAGCGCACGACGCGCTCGCCCCACAGCAGGTCGTAGGGGAAAGCTCGGGATGTCGCTCATGTGGATGCCGGCGCAGACCACCGTCCCGCCGGGCGCGACCGCCTGGAGCGCGACCGGCACCAGCGCTCCGACGGGCGCGAAGATGATGGCGGCGTCGAGCGGCTCCGGCGGCGCCTCGCCCGACGAGCCGGCCCAGGCGGCGCCCAGCTCCCGGGCGAAACGCGCCGCCTCGAGGTCGCCCGGGCGGGTGAAGGCGAAGACGCGGCGTCCCTGCGACCGCGCCACTTGCGTGACGATGTGCGCGGCGGCGCCGAAGCCGTAGATGCCGAGCCGCTCGCGCCGTCCCCCGCCGCGAGCAGCGAGCGGTAGCCGATGAGTCCGGCGCACAGCAGCGGTGCGGCCTGTGCGGGCTCCAGCGCGGCCGGCATCGCGAAGCAGTAGCGCTCGTCGGCCACGGCGTATTCGGCGTAGCCGCCGTCGAGGTCGTAGCCGGTGAAGCGGGCGCGGTCGCACAGGTTCTCTCGACCGGAGCGGCAGTAGCGGCAGGTGCCGCAGGTCCAGCCGAGCCACGGCACGCCGACGCGATCGCCCACGGCGAAGCGCTCCGCCCCGGCGCCGCGTCCGGCGACCTCCCCGACGATCTCGTGGCCGAGGACCAGGGGGAGCTTGGGCCGGGCGAGCTCGCCGTCGGCGATGTGCAGGTCGGTGCGGCACACGCCGCACGCCAGCACCCGGAGCAGCACCTGCTGCCGCCCGGGCTCGGGTCGTGGCGTGCTCGCCGGGACGAGCGGGCGTCCGGCGGCCTCGAGGCGCATCGCGAGCATTTCGCCCTGTAGTGTACATTCGTGCCCGTGCGACGCTCAGTGCTGGCCGTCCTGCTCGGGGCGGTGGCGTGCTACGGAGTTCTGGCCGTCACCGAGCCCCCCGGGCCGGGGTTGGACCCCGACACCATGTCCTATCTCGGCGCGGCGGAGTCCCTGGTGCGCCACGGCACCCTGCGGATCCCGTCGGCGCACTGGATCTCCGGCGACAGCACCGAGGCACTCGGGCACTTCCCAGCCGGCTTTCCGACTCGTCATCGCCGTCCCGGTCGCGCTCGGGGCGCCGCCGGCGCAGGCGGCCCGCGGCATCGAGGCGGTGGCTGCTTTCGTCACCGTCGCGCTGGCCGTCTGGCTGGTGGGCGCCGTCGCCGGCTCGGGCGCGGGCGTCCTGGCCGGCGCGATCCTGCTCGTCTCGCCGAGCTTCGCGTTCGATCACTGGCAGGTGGTGAGCGAGCCGTTGTGCCTCGCCCTGTTGATGGCGACCCTGGCGTTGATGACGTACTCGTCGAAGCCGTGGACCTACGGCGTGGCCGCGGCGGCCGCGGGATTCGTGCGCTACGCCGCGGTCGCGTCCACCGGCGCGGTGGCGCTGTGGGCGTACGCCCTCGGCGGCAGCCGGCGGGAGCGACTGCGCCGGGCGGCGGTCGCGGCCGCCCCCTCGGTGGTGGTGCAGACGCTGTGGGTGCTGCGCTCGGCGGCGGAGGCGGGGGAAGTGCGCAGCTTCGGGCTGAGGGGCGGGCTGGGTGCGACGTTCCGCGAGCTGATGGCCACGCTCGGGGCCTGGCTGGCGCCGGCGGTGCCGGGCGCGTGGCTGCGGGGCGGCCTCGCCGTGGCCGTGGGAGCGGTCGCGATCGCCGCGCTGGTGCGCGAAGCACGGCCGCCGAGGGGCGAAGACGCCGAGGCTGGTGCGGCGCCGCTGCGCCGGCGGTTCCTCGCCGCCGCGGCGCTGCTCGCCGGCATGCTACGCCGCCTTCGTCATCTTCTCGCGCTTGTTCGTGGACGCGACGATTCCATTCGACGTCCGCATCCTCTCGCCGTACATCGTGATCACCGAAGTGGCCGCCGTGGCCGCCCTCGCGGCGGCGTGGCGCCGCTGGAGCGCGCGCCGGCGCGCGGCCGCCGCGGTGGCCGCGCTGGCCTGGCTGGCCGGCTCCGCGCTGGCCACCGTCGCAGGCGGTGCGGGACGCCCTGGACGGCGGCTGGGGCTACGCCAGCGACGAGGCGCGGACCTCGCAGCTCGGCGCGTGGCTGCGCGCGGATGGCGCGGGGCACGCGATCTTCTCCAACAACACGGCGAGCGCCTGGTTCTTCACGCACCGCCCGTCGCGTGACGTGCCCCAGACGCTCGAACCCGATTCGGTGGCTTCGTTCGGCCGGGTGCTGCGCGCCGAGCGCGGGATCCTGGTCCAGTTCCCGTTCGACCTCTCGCCGGCGGCGCCGCCGGACTCGCTCGCCAACCGACTGGGGCTCATCGAGATGGCGCGCTTCCCGGACGGCGCGGTGTGGGCGCCGCCGCCCGGAAGCCGCGGGCGCGGCCGCCCGGGGAGCTAGCACGCTCCGCGCGGTCGGGTATGGCGCGGCAACGCGGCCCGTTGCCGACTCGTATAGAATTTGCAACACCCGCTGGCGCTGACCCGCAGTCACTTCAACGGAGAGTCTCTATGCATCGATTGCGTCTCGCTTCACTGCTCCTCGTCTCCGTCTGTCTCGGCGGCGCCACCGCGCTCCGCGCGCAGCAGCCCGCGCCGGCCGAGTACCCGGGGATCGAGACCGGAAAGATGTGGACCTTCGACGTGCCGCCGATGGATTACTGGGCCCGCCGCTACAACTTCCATCCGAGCCAGGAATGGCTGGATCACGTCCGCCTGTCGGCCGGGCGGCTGCCGGGGTGCTCGGCTTCGTTCGTCTCGCCCGACGGCCTGGTGATGAGCAACCATCACTGCGGCCGCGGGTGCATCGATGCCGTGACCAAGCCGGGTGAGGACCTGCTGCGGGACGGCTTCTACGCCAAGACGCGTGACGAGGAGCGGCCGTGCCCGGGGATGGCCCTCGACCAGCTGCTGTCCATCACCGACGTCACCGACAGCGTGGGCGCGGCCGTTCCGGCCGGCACGCCGGCGGAGCGGGCGGCGACGCTGCGCGACGCGGCGATCAGCGGGCTGGAAAACCGCTGCGCCGCCGGCGCCGCGGACGTCCGCTGCCAGGTCGTCACCATGTACGCGGGCGGCCAGTACAAGCTGTACCGGTTCCACCACTACACGGACCTCAGGCTGGTGTTCGCGGTCGAGAGTCAGACCGCCTTCTTCGGCGGCGACCCCGACAACTTCACGTATCCGCGCTACGACCTCGACATGTCCATCGTGCGCGCCTACGTGAACGGGCAGCCGGCGCACACCGAGTACTTCCGCTGGAGCCCGAACGGCGCGAGCGATCACGAGCTGGTGTTCGCCGTCGGCAATCCCGGCGGCACGGGCCGGCTGAACACGGTGGCCCAGATGGAGTACCTGCGCGACGTCTCGTATCCGGCGAGCATGCGGATGCTGGCGGACCGGATCCGGATCGCGCACCAGCTCTCCAACATGAGCGAGGACCGCGCCCGCCCGTTGCGCAACCTGATCTTCGGCCTCGAGAACTCCTACAAGGCGATTGACGGGTACCAGGCCGGTCTCACGAATCCCGCGATGATGGCGCACAAGCGCGAGTGGGAGCAGAACTTCCGCGCCAAGGTGAACGCTAATCCCGAGTGGAAGCGGCTGTACGGGACCGCGTGGGACGAGAGCGCGGCCGTATGGCACCAGCTCGGCCAGATCGCCGCGCGCCGGCGCTACTATGCCTTCGACGCCTACGGCGCCCAGCTGCTGCAGCTCGCCGGCTACATCGTGCGGCAGCCGGTCGAGGCCGCGAAGCCGGACAGCTCGCGCCTGATGATGTTCCGCGACGCGATGCAGCGCCGGGTTCAGGGCATGCTCGCGGCTCCGGTGGATACGACCGCCGAGATCATGACGCTGACGGCGTACTTCACGCAGATGCAGAAGGACCTGCCCGCCGCCGATCCGCTGGTCCGGATGGCGTTGGCCGGCCGCACGCCGGAAGCCGCGGCGCGCGCGATGGTCACCAGCAGCCAGCTGCTCACGGCGGATCAGCGGCAGGCCCTGATCCAGGGCGGCGCCGCGGCCGTGAAGGCCTCGACCGACCCGTTCATCAAGCTGGCGCTGTTCATCGACCCGCAGGAGCGGGTCCTCACCCGGCAGGCCACCGAGCTCAACGCCCGCGACGCCCAGGCGTCCGAGCGCATCGCGCGCGCCCTGCTGGCGGTGTTCGGCAACACCGTCTCCCCGGACGCGACGTTCAGCCTCCGGATCCAGGACGGCGAAGTGATGGGGTATCCGTACAACGGCACCATCGCTCCTCCGTTCACGACCTTCTACGGGATGTACGACCGGTCCTACAGCTTCGGGCAGAAGCCGCCGTTCGACCTGCCCGCGCGCTGGAATTCGCACCGTGACTCGCTCAACCTCTCGACGCCGCTCGACGCGGTCTCGACCTGCGACATCATCGGCGGGAACTCCGGCAGCCCGGTGATCAACAAGAACGCGGAAATCGTCGGCCTGATCTTCGACGGCAACATCGAGGACCAGCCGCTCCGCTTCCTCTACTCGGAGGCGGTGGGCCGCGCGGTGTGGGTGGATTCGCGCGGTATCATCGAGGCGCTCCGGCACGTGTACGACGCCGGTCCGCTCGCGGACGAGATGACCGGCCGGCACTAGCCGACCGTCGCCTGACGCGCCCGGGCCCCGGCACCGTGCCGGGACCCGGGCGTGGTGCGTCGGGGGCGCGCGGCGCCGACCCGCGGCCGGCCCGCCGCGCCGGCGCCGAGGCCGGGCAACTCGGCGCCCGGCAACCATTTCCGCTCTTGCTCGTGATTCCGGCGATTCTTATCATATCACAACCTTCCCCGGGGAGTCCTGCTCGATGTCCGATCCGTTCCTCAGCTCGGACGAATACGATGAGCGTGCTCACCAGCTGTACAACGAAGGTCGTTACGACGAAGCCGTAGGCGTGCTGAAGCAAGGGCTGGGGCTGTATCCCGACGCGCTGGAGCTGCTGGTCGGGATGGGCTACGCGCGGCTGGCGAGGGAGGAGTACGCCTGGTCGCGCCAGAGCTTCGAGGCGTCGCTGAAGCTCGACCCGGACCACGAGGATGCGCTGGCCGGTCTGGGCGAAGTGCTCCTCAAGCTCGGCGGGCGCGAGGCCGGGCTGAAGTGCTTCGATCGCGTGCTGGAGCTGGGGTTCAAGGACGACCTGGACATCGTGCTCCAGATGGGGCGCGCGCTGTTCCGGGAGGGGATGCTCGAGCCGGCGCGCCGCTTCTTCGAGGTCGCCCTCGCCGGTCATCCCGACAGCGCGGAGGCGTCGGCGTGCGTGGGGTACGCGGCCCACCGCCTCGCCGCCGAGACCGACGCGATCCGCTGGCTGCGTCACGCGCTCACGCTGGACCCCGAGCACGGCGAAGCGCGCATCTACCTGGCGAACCTGCTCTACGACCGCGGCGAGTACGAACCCGCGCTGGCGGAGTTCGAGCACACCGAGCCCGACGACCACTGGGACGAGCTCGGCATCTGGCGCCTGATCGAGCTGAAGCGAAGCATCTACCGCTTGCCGGAAGACGACGCCGAGCTGAAGCCGTGGCTGGTGCGCCTCGGCGACCTCGCGGGCGACGCCGACGCCACCGACCTGCTCCTGGCCGAGATCGAGGCCGCGGGCCCCGACGGCACGGGCTCGCGCGATCCGGCGCAGCTCGAGCTGTTCGGCACGCTGGTCACGGAGCTGCAGGCGATGCACCGCCAGCCGCGCGGCTTCGAGGTCCACCGGATCACCACGAGGGACGGCGCGACCTACGTCGGGACGTGGGAGGACATCGTCGTCGCCATGCGGGACGACGACGTCGCGTTCTCCGGCCGGCCCATCGAGGAGTTCCTGGCGGGCGCGGCCGCGCGCGCGTCACGCCTGACCGGCGTCACCATCCCGGCCACCGATCCGGAGAGCTTCATCCGCGGCTACGCGGATGCGGGGCTGGTGAAGATCCTGAAATGAGAAGGCAGGTTGTGGGTTGTAGGTGGTGGGTTGTCGTCCCTACCACCCACAACCCACAACCTACCAACCGCCGTTCTCACGGACAGACATTCGCAACGCTCACCAACGGCACACTGAACGTATAGATCGCCGCCAGCGTATCCGGCCCGCCACCCGGCCCCAGCTGGCCGTTCACGCTTCCCCGCACTCGGAAGATCATCCGCCCGCTGACCGCCCTGGGCGCCTGCGACGTGAAGGTCGTGACCTGCGCGGAGGCGCCCCGCAGGCCGAACAGCAGCGTGACCGCGGCCTGGTCGGTGTACATGGCGAAGGGACGCGGAGGCTGGCACGCGAGCGTGGATGTCACCTCGGTGGATTTCAGGGAGTCGAGTGCGTACGTCCCGGCGCCCGCGAGCGAGACCGTGTCTTCGTACAGGAAGAAGCGCGAAGGGTTGCCCGGAGGGGCGACGACCTGAAAGGCCGGACCGCCGCCGGTCCGGGTGAAGTCGATGGCCTGCGCGGGCAGCCGCACGCGCAGCTCGGCCGCTCCCGACAGCCACAGGTACGACGAACCCGTCAGGCTATCGGGCGGGATGAAGACGTCCGCGGCGCCGCCGCCGGCCTGCCCGCAGACGGTGAGCGCCAGGCTCGCCCGCCCCGTGTCCTTGGCGGTCACGAGGCCCGTCGCATCCAGGCTCGCCACCCGTGAGCTGAAGGGCGTGATGACGGGTGTATGGCTCGGCAGCGCCCCACCCGACGCGCGCCGCAGCCGGACACCGAGGGTGATCGTGTCGCCGGGGGCGAGGACCACGCTGTCGGGCACGAACTCGGGCCTGAGGTCGGCGGGCACGTCCAGGCCGGCCGGCGCGCTCCGCGCGCCGCGGCTCGACGCCGTGATCTGAGTCGAGCCGGTGGCCAGGGCGCGCGCGACGCCGTCGACCGGATCGATCGAGACGACCTGCGGCGCGCTCGAGCTCCACAGCAGCGGCGGCGACGCCACCGGGTGGCCGGAGTCGTCCAGGACCCGGGCCGTGAAGGCCAGGCTGTCGCCGACGCACAGCGCGGCGGCGCTGGGCGCCACCGTCACGGTTCCCGTGGTGCCGAGCGGAAGCCGGTCGGTGCAGGCGGACGAGGCGGAGAGCGCCACGGCGAGGCAGGTGGCCCGTCGGGCGTAGCGGCGACGGTGAGGCTGCACGGCGCCCAGTCTACTCCGCGTCGCCGCGAATGCCAAGCTCACGCCTGTACCGCGCCGGGCCCCGGCTTTAGGTTCTTGGCGTGCTCGACTCGCTTCTGCGTCCCCGGTCCATCGCGGTCGTGGGCGCCTCCCGGCGCCCGAACACCATCGGGTTCCAGATTCTCGACAACCTCGTCCGCTACGGCTTCAACGGTCCGCTCTATCCGGTCAATCCGCAGGCCCAGGTCATCCACTCGATCCGCGCGTATCCCAGCATCACGGCCATCCCCGACCCGGTGGAGCTGGCGATCCTGGTGGTGCCGCGGGACCTGGTGCTGGCGGCGGCCGAGGAGTGCGGCAAGAAGGGCGTCAAAGGGCTGGTCGTCATCACGGCCGGGTTCGCGGAAGTGGGCGGCGAAGGGGTCGAGCGGGAGCGGCGGCTGGTCGAGGTGGTGCGGCGCTACGGGATGCGCATGGTCGGCCCCAACTGCATGGGCGTCTTGAACAGCGCGAGCGAATTCTCGATGAACGCCACCTTCGCGCCCACGATGCCGCCGTACGGTCCGGTCGGCCTGGTGAGCCAGTCGGGGGCGATGGGGCTCAGCATCCTCGACTACGCCGGCGAGCTCGGCATCGGGATCCACCAGTTCGTCTCGGTGGGCAACAACGCCGACGTGTCGGGGAACGACCTGCTGATGGCCTGGGCGGACGACCCCGAGATCCGCACCATCCTCATGTACCTCGAGAGTTTCGGCGACGCGCGGGGGTTCTTCCAGATCGCCCGCAAGCTCACGCGCAAGAAGCCGATCTTCGTGGTGAAGGCGGGCCGCACGGCCGCCGGCGCGCGCGCCGCGTCCTCGCACACCGCGGCCCTGGCCGGTACCGATCTCGCCGCCGACGCCCTGATGGAGCAGTGCGGGGTGATGCGGGCGCAGACGGTCGAGGAGCTGTTCGACTACGCGATGGCGTTCCCGCGGCTGCCGCTTCCCAGGGGAGACCGGGTCGCCATCATCAGCAACGCGGGCGGGCCGGCGATCATCCTGGCGGACGCGTGCGAGTCGCTCGGGCTCCGGGTGGCGGAGTTGGCCGCGGAGACGCAGGCGGCAATCCGCGCGCTGCTGCCCGAAGAGGCCGCGGTCCGCAACCCGGTGGACCTCATCGCCTCGGCCACGGCCAAGACGTTCGGCACCGTGCTGAGCCTGGTGCTGCAGGATCCCAACATCGACTCGGTGATCGTCTCGGTGGCGCCGCCGCCCCTGAAGGGCAAGGAAGGCGACGTGGCGGAGGCCATCGTCCAGGCCACCGCCGCGCGGCGCGACGTCCCGGTGATGGCGGTGCTGCTCGGCCGGCAGGGCGTGAGCGCGGGGATGAGCAACCTGCTCCGCGCCGGGATGCCCGGGTACATCTTCCCCGAGTCGGCGGCGCGGGCCCTGGCGGCGATGAATCGCTACCGGAAGTGGCTGGAGCGGCCGGAAGGCGTGGAGCTGCATTTCCCCGCGGACACGGCGCGCGTCGCCGCCATCGTCGAGCAGGCGAGGAAGGAACGTCGGGAGAAGCTGAGCGAGACCGAGGCGCTCGAGGTGCTCGACGCCTACGGCATCCCGACGGTGCCGTGGCGGCAGGCGGGCTCCGAGGAGGAAGCGGTCGCCGCCGCGCGCGAGCTCGGGCACCCCGTGGTCCTCAAGGTGATCAGCCGCTCCATCGTCCATAAGAGCGACGTCGGCGGCGTGGTCGTGGGGCTCGGCTCGGAGCGCGAGGTGCGCGAGGGGTACCGGCGGATGCTGCAGCGCGTCAAGGAACGCGCGGGCGTCGTCCCGGAGGCGGTGCTGGTGCAGCAGATGATCCCCGGCGGGCGTGAGACCATCGTGGGCTCGGCCCGCGATCCCAGGGCGGGGCCGCTCATCATGTTCGGCCTCGGCGGCGTGGCGGTCGAGGTGCTGAAGGACGTGGCGTTCCGGGTGCACCCGCTCACCGACGTGGACGCGCGGGAGATGGTCCGGGCGATCCGCGGCTACCCGCTGCTCGAGGGGGTGCGGGGCCAGGCGGCGGTGGACGTGGTGGCGCTGGAGGAAATACTGCAGCGGGTCTCGCAGCTGGTGGGCGAACACCCGGCCGTGCTCGACATGGACATCAACCCGCTGGTCTCGTTCCCGGACCGCGCCCTCGCGCTGGACGCCCGGTTCCGGATCGCACTCTGAGTCAGGGAGAGGGCGCGGCGCGCGCGCTCAGAACATCGACATCGCCAGGAACGAGCGGAGATTGTCGTTGGTGACGCGCAGCCGGCTGGAGAGCAGGCGGACCACCGCCCACAGCACCTTGTACGCGATGTCGCGGTTGAAATCGAGCAGCAGCTCGAAATCGGAGCGCGTGATGGTGAGCAGGGTGCAATCGCTGTTGGCGATGGCGTCGGTCGAGCGCTCCGACCGGTCGAAGATGCCCATCTCGCCGAAGCAGGTGCCCGGCTTGAGCACCGCCAGCGCTTCCTCGCCGCTGCCCGGCACGATGCGGCTGATGCGGACCTCGCCCTCGGCGATGATGTACAGCCGGTTGCTCGGCTCGCCTTCCTTGAATACGGTGGCGGCGCTCTGGAACTTCTGCTCCTTGCAGATCTCCAGGACGCGCGCCAGTTCCCCGTCATCGAGGTCGTGGAAGATGGCCGCCTGCTTCAGGAGCGCGAGGTCCATGCGTGAGGGCTGAAGGTATCCCCCGCGTCGGAGAGCAGCAAGTCCGCTCGGGAAGGGTACTTACGGCGGCCAACGTGGTCTCGGCGTCGCGGGTCCCCCTGGCCGTCGCCTTCGCCTGGAACCCCGGTGTCGGGGTGCGGCTGGCGGTGCTGGCGGCGGCGGCCGGCACCGACCTGCTGGACGGCTGGCTGGCGCGCCGGCTGGGGCCCTCGCGCCTGGGCGCCTGGATGGACCCGGTGGCGGACAAGATCTTCATGCTCACGGCGTTCGCTTCCCTCGCCGTGTCGGGCGCCCTGGGTCCCTTCGAAGTGGCGGGTGTGCTGCTGCGGGACGTCCTGGCGCCCGCCGGGTATCTGGCAAGTGTGGTGGCGCGCCGGCCGTTCCGCGTGCCCCCGGCCCGGGTGGGCGGCAAGGCCGTCACCGTGGGCCAGACGCTGACCCTGTTCGCCTGGTTGCTCGATTCGTCGCTGTTGAAGCCGCTGGCCTGGGCGACCGCCGCGATGGCGCTGTACGCGATCGCCGACTACGGCCGCCTCGCGGTCAGGCGGAGCGAGCGATCGCCTTCGTGAGGAGGATGATGATGCGGGCCGTGATGCGATTGATGCTGGGCGTGGTGCCGCTCGGGTGCACCGCGCCGGCCGTTGTCGCCCAGGAGTTCCAGCCACCGGCTTCCGCGGCGGCGAGCTCGTCGTCGGGCGGCAACGGATTCAACATGGACCTCTACAGTTTCTCGGTGCGGGGGGGCGTGGACGTCAGCCGGCCCGCCCAGTGGGTGGTGGGTACGACGCTCGACGTGGCCGAGATGTGGTCGCCGCGGGTGCGGCTCCGCCCCTCGCTCGAGGTGTCGTCGAACGGCAGCAACGTCCAGCTGCACCTGGCTGGCGAGGTGGTGTACCGCTTCCAGCCGGACGACGCCCCGGCCATCCCGTACGCCGGCATCGGCGTCGGGCACATGAGCCGGTGCAGCGGTTGCACCACCATCTGGCCGACGGTGGTGATCGGCTTCGAGCTGCGGTTCCGTCCCGCGTTCAACTGGCTGATCGAGTATCACGCGCTCGATCGCCTGGGGCGCCACCGCTTCCTGATCGGATTGGCCACGCGGGGAGCGCCGTGACGGCCGAGGCCAAACGCGTCGCCCTGCGGTGGCGGCACGGGATGGCCTTCGAGGGCGGTGTCGAGGGCAAGCCGTCCATCGTGATCGACGCGGACGGGAAGACCGGGCCGGGGCCGATGGACACCTTGCTGCTGGCCCTCGCCGGCTGCACGGCGAGCGACGTGGTTTCGATCCTCGAGAAGATGCGCTTCCCCGTGCGCGGCATGACGGTGGAGGTGACCGGCGAGCGGAAGCCGGATCATCCCAGGCGTTTCACGTCCATCGTGCTCACCTTCCGGATCCAGGCCCCCGGGGCGCCGGAGGAACGCGTGCGGCACGCGATCGACCTGTCGCTCGAGACGTACTGCTCGGTCAGCCACTCGCTCGCTCCGGACACCGCGCGGCGCTATGAGCTGGTGCTGGAGGCGTAGCGCGCTGCTGCTGCCGGCACTGGCGTTCGCTGCTCCGGCGCGAGCCCAGAGTCTCTCCGAGCTTCAGCTGTGGGGCACGGTGGTGGCGTCGAAGCCGGCCTTCTACGGCGCCGGCTTCGGCCTGGGCTGGCGCGACGAGCAGCGCGACCGGTTCGCGCCGGCGGTCGCCTTTGGTGGCTTCGGCGACGGCCGATTCGGCGTCCGCGCCGACCTGTCGTACCAGTTCCTGCTCGATCCGGTGAAGCGCGTCGGCTCGGCCGTCTACGGCGGTGGCGGGCTGACCGCGGTGGTGCGGGGGGGCCGCGTCGTGCCGTACGTGCTGCTGGTGCTCGGGATCGAGAACGCGCCGGGAGGCAGCGGCGGGTCGTTCCTGGAGATCGGGGTGGGCGGCGGGGCGCGGGTCGCCATCGGTTACCGGTGGCGGAAGCACAACGCCCCGGGCCGCTAGGCGCCGGGGCGTGACACGTTCGGGGTGAACAGCCGGCTCAAGCTACGCCGGCGGTCTCCACCGATTCGGGTCTGGCCACGACCGGCTGGCAGTAGCGCTCGCCCAGGGTCCGCAGCTCCTGGATCTGGGCGGGAGTCAACTCCTCGTAGCGCTCCCCCAGGTAGGCCATCGTGTCGTCGAACCACTCTTTCCGGTGCTCTTCGGCAGCTTCGAGGACTCCACAGCGCAGGATGTGGCTGAACAGCTCGTCGCGGGCCAACTCAAATGCCGTAGGCACTTGGACTTTGCGGGGGTTACTACGCTTCGGCATCACACCTCCGTTAGGGGCGGGACCTTCCCGCCGACCCGGAATATAAAGGGTCCCCCCGCTCCCGGGCAAACCTCACAGCAGGTCCGCGAAGACGGTCGCCGCGGCCTCGGCGGCGCGGGCGCGCAGGGGCCGGCGCGTCCACTCCTCCGCCAGCACCGGCGCGGCCTTTTCGAGATCGGACGCGAACAGGGCGCGCATCGCCGCGCCGGTGGCCGGATCGGCGATCAGGGCGTTCAGTTCGTAGTTGCGGCGCAGGGACAGCGGGTCGAGGTTGCTCGAGCCCACGAGGGTCACCACGCCGTCGGCCACCGCGGTCTTGGCGTGCAGCATCACGCCGGTCCACTCGAAGATCTCGGCGCCCGCGTCCAGCAGGGGCTGGTAGATCCGGCGGGCCGCCAGGCCCGCCACCGGGTGGTTGTTGCGCCCCGGTACGAGCAGGCGCACGCGCACGCCGCGCCGCGCCGCCCGCATCAGCGCCTCGAGCACCCGGCGCGGCGCGACGAAATAGGCGTCGGTCAGCTCGAGGGTTTCTTCCGCCCGGTCCGCGATCCACTCGTAGATCTCCGCCACCCGGCCGAGGCCCGGCCGGTCGCCGACGACGACCACCGCCGCCTCGCCCTTCTCGGCCGGCCGGCGGCCCGGCGGCGGCTCGCCGGGCCGCTCCAGCGAGGCGCGGCTCCACATCCGTTCGAAGGCGCGCTGGAAGTCGGCCACCGCGGGTCCGCGGATGGAGACCGCGGTGTCGCGCCAGCCGGCCCCTCCGCGATCGGAGGGGGACCAGTGGTCGGCGATGCAGATGCCGCCCACGAAGGCGATGAGGTCGTCGCACACCAGGAGCTTGCGGTGGTCGCGGTGGCGCAGCCGGAGCCAGCTCCACGGCGCGAGCGCCGACAGCGGGCGGAACGGCCGCACGCTGATGTCGGCTTCCCGGAGCTGCCGCGCCATCGAACCGCCCTTGACCAGCAGCGTCCCCACCGGGTCGTAGATCACCCGCACCCGCGCGCCGCGGCCCCGCGCCCGCGTCAGCCCGGACGTGAAGTCTCGGCCGGTGGCGTCGTCGGCCATGATGAAGTTCTCGAAGCTGACGCTGCGCTGCGCGGCGCGAATGCCGGCCAGCATGGCGGGGAAGGCGAGCGCGCCGTCCCGGAGGACGCGGACGGCGTGGCCGTACCTGAGCGGAGCCGAGGCGATCCCGGCCAGCTCGAGCAGCGCGCGGGGAGAGGCGAGGCGCGGAGACGCATGGGACGGGAAGGACACCCCTGATGATAGGGAGAAGCGAGCCGGCGGGCGAGTTGGCGGCGGTGCCCCCCCTGGGTATGATAGACCCGTCATGACCCCCGACGAGACCTGGGATCCCCGGCGCGCCGAGCAGTTGGTCGAGATGCTGCGGGCCCTGGCCCGCCGGATCATGGATCTCGACCGCGGCGGCGCGCTGCTGGGCGAGTCGTCGGCGCTGCTCCGCACGCTGGGCGACATCCGCTCGGAGCTGTTCCGCTACGAGGTGCGGCAGACGTTCGACACGCCGGAGACGGCCGAGCACCGCCGCATCGTCGAGGAAGCGCGCGGGTGGTCGCCCGACGAAACCGGAAGGGACGAGGAGGATCCATGGCGGAAGCCGGACGGTCGCTGAAGGCCTTCTACCTGGCGCTCGGCGCCATCGCGGTGGTCGGGATCGCGTTGATCGTGCACGCGGCGACCGGCGGCGGGGGCGCGCCCATCGTGATGGCCGAGTGCGGCGGCCCGCCGCTGGGCAACGTGCCGCCCAAGGGCGTCACGGCCGGCCCCGATTCCGCGCCCGTCCACATCACGGAGTACGGCGATTTCGAGTGCCCGTCCTGCGGGCGGTTCGCCGTCATCACCATGCCCGACGTGCTGCGCCGCCTCGTCCCGACGGGAAAGCTCCAGTGGGAGTGGCTCGACTTCCCCCTCCAGCAGCACGCGAACTCCCCGCTGGCCCACATCACCGCCGAGTGCGCCGCGGCGCAGGGGAAGTTCTGGGACATGGAGTTCGCGCTCTACGACCACCAGGACGACTGGGTCGAGGACCGCGATCCGGAGGGCAGGTTCCTCGACTATGCACGCGCGGCCGGGCTCGACGCGGACTCGCTGAAGGTGTGCATGGACCAGCGCCGGACCTGGCCGCAGATCGAGGCCAACCGCTGCTCGGGCGAGAAGCTGGGGATCAACGGCACGCCGACGTTCTTCGTCAACGGCCACGCGCTGACCGATACCCCGGCGTACGACGACCTGGCGCGGATCGTGGACTCGGTCAGCGCCGCCGTGGCCGCGGCGCGCGGGCCGTCGGCGAAGCGGTGAGCTGACGATGCGCCACCGGATGGCGGCGGCCGCCCTCGCGCTGGTGGGACTCATGGTCTCCACCTACCTGTTGCTCTACAAGCTCGGCGTGGTGGGCTCGCTCAAGTGCGTGGGGAGCGGGGGCTGCGAGCGCGTCAACACCAGCGCCTGGTCGTCGGTCGGCGGCGTGCCGGTCGCGGCGTTCGGCGTGGCGGGCTACCTGCTGCTGCTGGGCATCGCGCTGTACGGCTTGAGCGAAGCGGACACGGGCGGTGCCGGGGCCACGCGCTGGCTCGCGGCGCTGTCGGGCCTGGGGGTGCTGTTCTCCCTCTACCTGCTGGGGCTCGAGCTGTTCGTGATCCACGCCGTCTGTCTGTGGTGCAGCGTGTCCGGCGTGACGATCCTCGCCATCTTCCTCGTGGCCGCGGGCGCCCTGCGCCGGGCTAGCCGGCCACCCGCACCGTGAGCACCGGGCAGTCGGCCGTGCGCGCCACGCGCTCGGCCACGCTGCCCAGCAGCAGGTGCGGCAGGCCGGTGCGGCCGTGGGTCGCCACCACGATGAGGTCGGCCTGGTGGCGCGAGGCCGCGTCGGTGATGGCCACGTAAGGCGGGCCGAACACCACCTCGGCGGTCCACGGCACCTGCGCGCCGATCTCCCGCGCCCCGAACTCCTGCAGCTGCTCGCGCGTCATCGCCGCCAGCGACGCCATGTCCTCGGGGACCGCGTCGGGCCCGGGCACCGCCGCCTCCAGGGCGTGCACCAGCAGGATCCGCCCGGAGAACTTCCGCGCGATCTCGATCGCGGGCCGCACCGCCACCGCGCTGTTGGCGGAGAAGTCGGTGGTCACCACGATGGTCTGAAACACCGTCAGGCCTCGCCTTCCTCGTATTGCGTCTTGAGACGCTGCACCACGGCCGGGTCGGCCAGGGTGGTCGTGTCGCCGAGCGCGCGGCCCTCGGCGATGTCGCGCAGCAGCCGCCGCATGATCTTGCCGCTGCGGGTCTTCGGCAGGTCGGCCGAAAAGAGGATGTCGTCCGGCCGCGCGATGGCGCCGATCTTGGTGGCCACGTGCTCCTTGAGGTCGTCCTTCAGCTCGTCGTGCGGCTCGAAGCCGGCCTTGAGCGTCACGAACGCGGCGATGGCCTGGCCCTTGAGGTCGTGGTGCTTCCCGACCACCGCGGCCTCCGCCACCGAGGGATGGTCCACCAGCGCGCTCTCGATCTCCATCGTGCCGATGCGGTGGCCCGCCACGTTCAGCACGTCGTCCACCCGGCCGAGCAGCCAGAAGTAGCCGTCCTCGTCGCGCTTGGCGCCGTCCCCGGGGAAGTACATCCCCGGCCACTTCGACCAGTAGACCTCGCGGTACCGGTCGTCGTCGCCCCAGATGGTGCGCAGCATGCCGGGCCACGGCGCGGTGAGCGCCAGGAAGCCGCCGCCCACCTCCACCCGCTCGCCCGCGCCGTCCACCACCTCGGCCGCGACGCCGGGGAACGGCCCGCGTCGCCGAGCCCGGCTTGGTGGCCACCACGCCGGGCAGCGGCGTGATCATGATGCCGCCCGTCTCGGTCTGCCACCAGGTGTCCACGATCGGGCAGCGCTGGCCGCCGATGTTGTGGTGGTACCACATCCACGCTTCCGGATTGATCGGCTCGCCCACCGTGCCCAGCAGCCGCAGCGTGGACAGGTCGTGCCGGGCCGGCAGCTCGGCGCCCCACTTCATGAACGCGCGGATCGCCGTCGGCGCCGTGTAGAAGACGGTGACGCCGTAGCGTTCCACGATGTCCCACAAGCGGTCGCGCTCCGGCCAGTCGGGCGCGCCCTCGTAGATCACCTGCGTGGCGCCCAGCGCCAGCGGCCCGTACACCACGTACGAGTGGCCGGTGACCCAGCCGACGTCGGCCGTGCACCAGAACACGTCGTCGTCCTTGAGGTCGAACACCAGCTTGGTCGTCGCCATCACGTGGGTGAGGTAGCCGCCCGTCGTATGGACGATCCCCTTGGGCTTCCCGGTCGTGCCGCTGGTGTAGAGGATGAACAGCACGTCCTCGGCGTCCATCCGCTCCGGCTCGCAGAACGGCGCGGCGTCCTGCATCAGCCGGTGCCACCAGTGGTCGCGGCCCTCCTGCATGTGCACGAACGCCTCGTCGCCGGCCGCGCCGAGCCGCCGCTGGTAGACCACGACGTGCCGGATGGTCGGACACTGCTCGAGCGCCTGGTCGGCCGCGCGCTTCAAGGGCACGACCTGGCCGCGCCGGAACCCGCCGTCCGCCGTGATCAGGGCGACCGCGCCGGCGTCGTTGATGCGGTCGCGCAGGCTCTCGGCGCTGAAGCCGCCGAACACCACCGAATGCGGCGCGCCGATGCGGGCGCAGGCCAGCATCGCGATCACCACCTCCGGGATCATCGGCATGTAGATCGCCACGCGCTCGCCGCGCCGCACGCCGAGCTTCTTCAGCACGTTGGCGAACTTGTTGACCTGCCGGTACAGCTCCCAGTAGGTGATGCGTCCGGCGCTCGCCCGGCTCGCCCTCCCAGATCAGCGCCGCCTGGTTGCGCTTCGCCGTCGCCACGTGCCGGTCGAGGCAGCTCACCGTGGCGTTGAGCTCGCCACCCACGAACCACTTCGCGTGCGGCGGATCCCAGTCGAGCACCTTGTCCCAATGCCGCGACCACACGAGCTGCTCGGCGAACGACGCCCAGAAGCCCTCCGGGTCGCGCGCGGCCGCATCGTAGTCGGCCGGGGACCGAGAAGTGGGCGCTGGCACGGAACGCCTCGGGCGGCGGAAACACCCGCGTCTCGTCGAGCAGTGTGTCGATCCGAAGCGACGTCTGTCATTGCAGGGGCACCCTTTCTGGGCCTCTGGGCCGGGGTCTCCGCTACTTCTTGCGCTGAAAGTGGGAAAAGTCGTATGGTATGGCGCCCATCGACGGATCCCGGCCGGCCCCGCTCCTGCGGTCGGTCCGAGGTTCGCGATTTGTGCCACCCGTCAGAGGAGTTAGGTATGTCTCGCATCACCGGCCGGGTCAAGTGGTTCAACGATGCGAAGGGGTTCGGCTTCATCGAGCGTGAGGGCGGCCCCGACGTCTTCGTGCACTACTCGGCGATTCAGGCGGAGGGCTTCAAGTCCCTCAAGGAGAACGACAAGGTCGAGTTCGAGGTGCGGGAGGGCCCCAAGGGCCTTCAGGCCGCGAACGTCACCAAGATCTGAGTCGCCCAAACCGGCCGTAGACGAGGGCCCGGGACCACCCCGGGCCCTCGCCGTTTTCTGTGGCTCGAGTGCATCTGCTTGCACGACGAAGCCCGCCAGAGCTGTTGTGGATTGCCACAGCGTGGCCAAGTGTGGCGCCTGTCACAAGTGTACCTAACCGCTTAGCATCAACGGCGTTTACATGTACTTCGCCCCCGCGGCACTATTCCTTCGTATTTGGTGTGGCGTGAACGAGCTCCTCGTACGCGCTCCGACCGTGCTGGACCGGGACACCAGGCTGGCGTTCCGGCGCGAGGCGCTTCGCGTCGTGGAGACGAGCGCCGGCGGCGGCCGCGACGAGGGCGGACGCGTGATCGTGGACCTCGAGAAGACGACGCGGGTGGACAGCGCCGGCCTCGGCGCGCTGGTGCTGGTGCGCGAGCGGGCGGCGGAGGCGCGCTGGACGGTGTGCCTGCGCGGCGCGTCGGAGGAGCTGCGCTTCCTGCTGGTGCTGACCCGCCTGGAGGATCGCTTCGAGTTCGAGCCGCCGGTGACGTGAGCTCCGCGCGCGCCGCTATGGCGGTGCGACGCCGCGAGTATATTTGCGCTTCACCATGACAGGCTTCTCGCGACTCAGCGCTTCGTGGGCTCGGCGAGCCCGGGCCGCGTGACCGCGGTGCTGCAGGTGGCGGGGCTCGCCAAGCGCTTCGGCCACGTGCGCGCTTTGGGCGGCGTGGACTTCGCCCTCGAGGCCGGCGAGTCGCTGGCGGTGTTCGGGCCCAACGGCGCCGGCAAGACCACGCTGCTGCGGGTGTTGGCCGGGCTGCTCAGGCCGGACGCCGGCAGCGTGCGGTTCGCCGGCGCGGCGCTGGTGCGCGGCGACGCGTCCCATCGCCGCCGCGTCGGGCTGATCTCGCATCACTCCCTGCTCTACGACGGACTGACGGCGGCCGAGAACCTCGTGTTCTACGCGCGGCTGTACTCGCTGGCGGAGCCGCGCGCGGCGGCGGCGCGCGCGCTGGCGGGCGTGGGGCTCGAGCGACGCGCCGGCGACCAGGTCGGGACGTTCAGCCGCGGCATGGTGCAGCGGCTCGCCATCGCGCGGGCGCTGCTGCACGATCCCGACGTGATGCTCCTCGACGAGCCGTTCAGCGGGCTCGACCAGCGCGCGGCGGCCGTCGCTGCGCGCGCTGCTGAGCCGGCTGCGCGCGGAGCGGCGCACGATGGTGCTGGTGACGCACAACATCGACGAGGGGCTCGAGCTGGCGACCCACGTCGCCATCCAGGTGGCCGGGAGGTTCGTGTCGCTCGGGCCGCGCGAGGGCGACCTGGCCGCCTACCGGGCCCGCTACGCCGAGGCGACGGCCGGCGATGCGTAGCGTGCTGGCGCAGGCCTGGACCATCGCGGCGAAGGACCTGCTGCTCGAGTTCCGCAGCCGCACCGCGTTCCTCTCGGCGCTGGTCTTCACCGCGCTGGTGCTGGCCATCTTCAACTTCGCCCGCGACCCCACCGCCGTCTCGGCGACCGACCTGGCGCCGAGCGTCCTGTGGATCACGTTCTCGTTCGCGGGCGTGCTCGGCCTCAACCGCGCGTTCAGCCTGGAGAAGGAGAACCGCGCGATCGACGGGCTGCTGCTCTCGCCGGCGAGCCGCACGGCGCTCTACCTCGGCAAGACCCTCGCCAACCTCGTGTTCGTGGGAGCGGTGGAGGCCATCGCGCTGCCGCTGTTCGCCCTGTTCTTCAACGTGCCGCTGCTGGACGTGCTGGGCTCGCTGGTGCTCGTCATCGCGCTGGCCACCGTGGGCTTCGTGGCCGTCGGGACGCTGATGAGCTCGATGGCGGTGAACACCCGGTTCGGCGAGATGATGCTGCTGGTGCTGGTGCTCCCGTTCCTGCTGACGCCGGTGAGCACCGCGGCCGAAATCACGGCCAAGCTGTTCGCCCACCGTCCTTTCGCCGAGTGGGCGCCGTGGCTTAAATTGCTCGCCGCCTACGACATCACGTTCGTCGTGCTGTGCACCCTGGTGTTCGAGTTCACGCTCGAGGAATGACCGCGATTCCATCGGCTGAGCGCGCCCTGAAGCGGGGCGGGATCCTGACGGCCGTCGGCCTGCTGCTGGTGGCCGGCGTGTACGTGCGCGCCCTCGCGTTCACCCCCGAAGAGGCCACGCAGGGCCTGGCGCAGAAGATCTTCTACATCCACGCGCCGAGCGCGTGGGTGGCGCTGTACCTCGCCGTGCGGCATCGTCGGGCATCTTCAGCGCCCTGTACCTGTTCCTCAAGGACCCGCGGCTCGACCTGCTGGCCGCGTCGTCGGCGGAGGTCGGGACGGTCTTCACCACCGTGGTGCTCGTGACGGGGCCCATCTGGGGGAAGACGGTCTGGGGCGCCTGGTGGACCTGGGACGCGCGGCTCACCTCGACGCTGTTCCTCTACTTCATCTACCTGTCGTACCTGGTGCTGCGGTCCGCGGTGGACGAGCCGGGCCGGCGCGCGCGCTACTCCGCCGTGCTGGGCATCCTGTGCGGCGCTGCTCGTGCCGTTCATCCACATGACCGTCTACCTGTTCCGCACCCTGCACCCGATGCCGGTGGTGCTGCAGCCCGGCCGGCCGCGCGTGCCCGGCCCGATGCTGGTGACCATCCTCTACTCGTTCCTGGCCTTCACGGTCTTCTACGTCGGGCTGCTGTGGCGCCGCTACGCCTGGGCCAGGCTCCTCGCGGCGCGCGCCGAGAGCGAAGCGGATGGGGCCGATGCCTCCCGCTAACGGCGGCTTCATGGTCGCCGCGTACGTGGCGGCGGCCGTGATCTACCTGTCGTATACCGCCTGGCTGCTGTGGCGGAGCCGGGGCCGCTAGCGCCGCTGCCGGCGGGCGTGCGACGTCGAGCGCGCTACCTCCGTCACCCTTGACTCCCGACCGCCGGGTTTCGACTGTTCCGACCATGTTCAGCCCAACCGTCGTCCTCGCCGCGCTCGTTCTCCAGCACCCCGTGCACGAATCGCGGGCCGCGCTCGCCGCGCGCCTGGCGGCGTTCGACTCGACCAAGGTCGCCATCGCCCGCGTCGGCCGGCCCATCGCCGAGGTCCGCAGCGCGCTCGACGTGTACCGCCGCGCCGTCTTCAACGGCCAGGACGAGGACGTGCTGCACAACGCGGACTACCTGCGCAGCTCATGCGCGGCCGTCGATTCGGTCACGGGGGCGATGGAGCCGAAGATCTGCCGCCGCTGCGCGTCGAAAGACGTGCAGGCCGCGTTCGACGGCTATCGCCTGATGATGCCATCGCTGCGCCGCGGGATGGCGCAGTGCGCCGCGCAGCTGTGGCAGCTGGAGCGCGGGGCCAAGGCGGCCCGGCGCCTGCGGGACGACGTGCGCGTCGTCGGGAACCGGGTCATCGCGACGCTGCGGAACTACGAGGCGCGGCTGGGCGTGGTGCGGCAACGGCTGAACATGGTTCCGGCGGCTCTGCCGCCGCCGGCGCGCCCGCAACGGCCGGGCGGATCCGGCTTCTAGGTCCCGGATGCACGACGCGCCGCAGCGAGCGGCGCGTCGGCGATCGGGCGGGGCAGGGTCGGCTCCGGGTCAGGCCCGGTCCTTCCTGAGCAGGAAACGCTCGTACACCTGCATGGCCACCACGGCGCCCAGGATCGGTCCCACCCAGTAGGCCACCTGGCCGACCCAGAAGCCGGAAACCAGCGCGGGCCCGAACGCGCGCGCCGGGTTGAGCGCGGCCCCCGTCAGCGGACCGCCCGCCAGCATGCACATCCACAGCGTCAGGCCGATGCCGAATCCGCCGATCTTGGGCGCATCCGGATCCACCGCGGTGCCCATCACCGCCAGGGCCAGGAAGAAGGTCAGCACCGCCTCGACGACGATCCCGCCCATCAGGGTGGTGTCGGCGCCCAGGCTCATCGCGCCGAACTGCTTCGTCGCCGCGGCGCCCGAGGGAAACGCGGCCTTGAGGACCAGCGCGGCGAAGACGGCGCCCAGCAGCTGGGCGACGATGTACAGGCCGGCCTTGCGGGCGTCGATCCGGCCGACGGACCACAGGCCCACCGTGATGGCGGGATTGATGTGGCCGCCCGAGATGTTCATGGCCACGGTGACCGCGATGGCGTAGGCGAGCCCGCTCGCCGCGGCGATGCCGCCCAACGCCGAGGCTCGCGTCCCGGTACGCGGCGTTGATGATGATCGCCCCGCCACCGATGAAGACCAGCATGAAGACACCGATGAACTCCGCGATGAGCGGGCGCAGCGTCTGACGCATCACATCCCTCGGGTCGAAGTGGATCGTTGAGCCGGCGAAAGCGGCGCCAATATGCCCGGGCCGCACGGGCAGGCGCAAGCCGAGTCCGGGGCCGTCGGCGCCACGGTGCGCCCGGACCGGCGCGTCATTCGGAGCGCCGGAGCACCACGGCGGCGTTGATGCCGCCGAAGCCGAACGAGTTGGAGACCGCGACGGCGCTGCGGCGCTCGGCGCCGGCGCCGTCGAGGTAGTCGAGGTCGCACTCGGGGTCGCGCACGGTGAGGTTGAGCGTCGGCGGCAGCCACGCGCGGGCGAGCGCCAGGGCGGTGACGGCCGCTTCGATGGCCCCCGAGGCGCCGAGCGGGTGGCCGTAGTAGCCCTTGGTGCCGCTCACCGCCAGGCGCGGGGCGTGCGCGCCGAACGCCTGGCGGAGCGCGAGGGTCTCGGTCTTGTCGTTGAGCGGCGTCGAGGAGCCGTGCGCGTTCACGTAGTCCACCTCGTGCGGCGCGACGTGCGCGTCGGCGAGGGCGAGCGTGAGGCAGCGCGCCGCCTGGCTGCCGTCGGGGCGCGGGGCCGTCATGTGGTAGGCGTCGTTGGTCACGGCGGCGCCGAGCACCTCGGCCAGGATGGGCGCGCCGCGCGCGACGGCGCGGCCCCGCTCCTCGAGCACGAGCACCGCGGCGCCCTCGCCCATCACGAACCCGTCGCGGTCGCGGTCGAAGGGCCGCGACGCCGCCGCCGGATCGTCGTTGCGGGTGCTCATCGCGCGGATCACCGCGAACGCGCCGAAGCACAGCGGCGCCAGCGGCGCCTCCGCGCCGCCCGCGAGCATCACGTCGGCCCGCCCGTCGCGGATGGCGTGGAAGGCGTCGCCCACCGCGATCGTGCCCGACGCGCAGCTCATGGCGTTGGTGGTGTTGGGTCCGGTGACGCCGAACTCGATGGCGATGTTGCAGCTCGCGGCGCCGCCGAACACCGACAGGGCCAGCATGGGGTCGATCCCCTTGATGCCGCCGGCCGCGTAGGCGCCCACCTGCTCCTCGGCGTACGCCACGCCGCCCGAGCGCCGAGCCCATCGAGGCGCCCACCCGGTCGCGGTCCTCGCGCTCCAGCTCCAGCGCGGCGTCGCGCACCGCCAGGCCGGCGGCCGTCACCGCGAGCTGCGAGAACCGGTCGAGGCGGCGGGTGCGCCGGGCGTCGAGGAAGTCCTGCGGGCGGAAGTCCGGGATCTCGGCGGCGATGCGGCTGCGGAGCGGCGCGGCGTCGAAGCGGGTGATGGTGCGCACCGCCGAGCGGCGCGCCTTGAGCCCGCTCCACAGGCCCTCGGCGCCGGTGCCGATCGGCGTCACGCAGCCCACGCCGGTCACGACCACGCGCCGCGGCGCGCTCACGCGGCGTCCCCGCGCTCGGCCACCCGCGCGATGCCCGCCAGCGTGCGCTGCGCGATGGCGTGGATGAACAGGGGGCCGATGACCAGGCCGGCCGCGGCGCGGCGCAGCCCGGGCCACGGGGGCCCGGCCCAGCGGTGTGTGATCGTGACGGTCACCCGGTCCTCGCTCGCTGGCGTGAAAGTCCACTCGACGTCCATCCCGCGCGTGATACCCCGCACGTGCCGGTACCGCACCGCCGGCGCCCCGCGGTCCACGGTCATGTCCGAGACCCACCAGGTCGGCCAGCGGACGGGCCCGAACGGCCGCCACGCCGCCATCTCCACCACGCCGCCGTCGTCGCGGCGCTCCAGCAGGCGCACCCAGCGGTAGTGGGGGAGCCACTCGGGCCAGCGCTCGACGGCCGCGGCCAGGGCGAACACCCGGTCCACGCTGGCGCGCACCTCGCGCCGGTCCACCTGGATCATCGGGAGCCGCGCCGCGCGCCGTCGCCGTCGGGGCGCCAGGCGGCGGTGATCCGGAACATGGGGTGGGTGCGGATCTCCGCGCGCACGCCGGCCTCGGCGCAGGTCCGGCGCAGCGCCGCGGGCGTGAAGCCCCGCAGCACGGAGGTCACGCCGTCGCGCCGGCTCACCGGATGGAAGCGCAGCGGGTACGAGGCGAGCCACAGCCCGACGGCGGCGAGCGGACTGGGCCTCAGCTCCACGATCAGCACGCCCGTCCGGGCCACGCGGGCCAGCTCGGCGACGATCGCCGCCAGCGCGGCGCCCTGATAGTGGTGGAGGACCTGGGAGCAGAGCACGAGGTCCACGGAGCGCGAGGCCATCGGCAGGGCCGCCCCGTCGGCGAGCAGCAGCGCGATGTCGCCTCCGCGGGCGGCATGGCGCGCCGCGGCGGGATGGCGCTCGACGCCGAACAGGCGCAGCCGCACCCCCACCCGCGACGCCCGGGCGCGGGCCGCGCGCGGCAGGTCCCCGTCGCCGGTGCCGACGTCGAGCAGGGTCAGCGTGGCGCCCGCGGGCACCGGGCGGAGGATCTCGTCGAGGCGCCGCAGCGCCGCGGCCGCGCCGCCCAGGAAGCGGTTGGCGCGGGCGATGTCCTTGAGCGAGGCGACGACCGTCGCCGCATCGGCGGCGGGATCGTCGAGCAGCTCCGCACGCCTGGCCGCGCCCCGCCATACGCGCCCGTCCGACGTCACCCGGCCAGCTCCGCGTACCGGCCGCCGAAGTAGCAGAGCGGCTTCCCCGCGGCCACCTCCGACCACTCGAGCGTGCCGGTGATGATGGTGTGGTCGCCGCCGTCGAGATGGCCCCGCCGCCGGCACTCGATGCGCGCCAGGGAGCCGGGCAGGAGGGGCGCGCCTCCCGGCGAGGTGGCCAGCTCGCCCTCCTCGAGGTGCTGGCGCCCCCGGTCGGCGAAGCGGCGCGCCAGCTCGACCTGGCCGGCCGCGAGCACGTTGACGCCGAACCGCTCCGCCTCGAGCAGGACGTCGTGGATCTCCGCGTCCCGGCCCACGCACACCAGCAGCATGGGCGGGTCGAGCGAGAGCGACGTCACGGAGCCGGCGGTGATCCCGACGGCGCGTCCGCGCGGCACGCGCGCCGTCACGATCGTGACCCCGGTGACCAGTTGGCTCATCGTATGACGGAAGCGCGCTTCGTCGAGCGGCATGGTGACGTCCCGATCCGGGAATGGGGGTGAAGGCGAGCTGGGAGCCCGTGCCTCTACTATAGGATAAGGGCCGCCAGGGCCCGGGGGGCGAGCAGCGCCACCGGGGAAACGTAGTCGCCCGCCACCCCGACCCACATGTCGGCCACGGCGGGGCGGCGGGCGAGGCGGCGGGTGAACCGGCGCATCAGGGCGGGGCGGGTGGCCGAGAGCGCGGCCAACCGCTCGAACGCCCACTTGCCGAAGAACGCGCGGCGGCGGGCCGCCTGGTAGGGCCGCAGCGCGGACCGCGTGGCCGGTCCCCGGGCCAGGGCCCCCGCGACGGCCTCGGCGGCGAGCCGGCCGCCGCGGAGCGCCGCGAAGATCCCCTCGCCGGTGAACGGATCGAAGAAATCCGCCGCGTCGCCCACCAGCAGGGCGCCGTCCGCGACCGCGCGCCGCGTGGTGCGCGCGAACGGGCCGGCCACCATCACCGGCCGCACCAGCCGCGCCCCGGCCATCCGGCGCCGCAGCTCCGGCACCGCCGCCAGCTCGGCCCGCAGGTAGCCGGCGGGGTCGCGCGCGATCTCGCGCGCCTCGCTGGCCGGCACCACGGCCGCGGCGTTGACCAGGCCGCCGCCGATGGGCGCGAGGCCCGCGTACCGCCCGCCGCGCACGAACATCTCGCCGCAGTCGCGCATGCCCTCCACGTCCGCCAGGTGCGCGACCAGGGCCAGCCGTCGCGGGGCGCCGTGGCGCGCGAGGCCGAGCCGCTGCGCCACCAGCGAGTGCAGGCCGTCGGCGCCCACCACCACCCGGCTGCGCTCCTCCCAGCGCCGGTCGCCGCTGCGCAGGGCCGCGCCCGTCACCATGCCGTCCTCCACGAGCAGGCGCTCGACCACCGCGCCCTCGAGCACGCCTGCGCCGGACCGTCGCGCCGCGCCGAGGACGATGGTGTCGAGCCGCGACCGGGGCAGCGCGAGCCCGTACGGGCGGTAGGGGCGCGCGCCCCGGCACGCGGGGAAGCGGCCCACCACGTCGCCGCCGTCGTCCGAGATGATCCGCATGCCGGTCAGCCTGGCCGCGCCGCTCGCCTCGATCTCCTCGAGCACGCCGAGCGCGTCGAGGTCCCGCGCGGCTTCGGGACTCAGGTACTCCGCGCACGCCTTCTCGCGCGGAAACCGCTCCCGCTCCACGACGAGCGCGTCGAGCCCAAGGCGCGCGGCCCACGCCGCGGTCGAGGCGCCGGCGGGTCCTCCTCCCACGACCAGCAGGTCGCGCACGTCAGGCGGGGTGGGCGAGGGGAAACGGCGAGGCCGGTGTCGTGGTGGGCTCCGGGGTCGGGCTGCGGCCGGTGAGATCGGGGTTAAGGAAGAGTAAGTACACCGCCGTGCAGCGGAAGCGCCGCCACCGCCGCGCCGACGACCGTGGCGATCAGGTTCACCGTGTCGTTGGTCATCCACGCGAGCCCGCCGGCCAGCGTGGGGCGCGCGCCGCAGCAGGGCCGCGGCGTCTCGCTCGCGGTGCCGCACGTCACGCAGCGGTAGCGCGCCTGCAGCGTGGCGCCGAGCAGGGAATCGGCCAGGCAGGCGGCGAAGCCGCCCGTGGCGACCACGACGGCCCGGCGGGGTCCGACCACGGCGAGCAGCGCCGCCGCCCCGGCGACGAACGCGGCGCCCGCGGCGCCCGCCCCGGTCCCCAGCCACGTGACTCCCCCCGACGTGCCGACGGCGACGGGCCGCCCGGTGGTGATGAGGCGCGGCGTGCGCCGGCTGCGCGCGCCGATCTCGGTGGCCCACGTGTCGGCGGCCGCGGCGGCCAGCGCGCCGGCGAACGCCGCGGCCCACGCGGGTTGGGCGCGCGCGAGCAGCGCGGCGGCGGCGGCGACCCCGCCGTTGGCCGCGACCTGCACGGCCCGGCGGCGCCCGCCGCCCGGCGTGAGCAGCGTCGAGGAGAGGAAGAAGGCGAACAGCAGGGCGAGGCCGGCCCAGCCGGTGCCGACGGCCACCAGCGTGCCGACCGCCAGGGCGGCGAGCGCGCCACCGGGAGAGAGCCAGGTCGTCACGGCGCTCTAGTTAGCGGGGCGTCGCGCCGCGGCGCAACGCCGGCGGTGGTGAGTCGCGGGCGCGCGCACTATCTTGGCTCGCCGCCGTGAGTGACCGTCATCGGTTCCGCGCCCACAGCATTCTCCCGCTCGCCGTCCTCGAGGCGATGCGGCACCTCGACTCCCCGCGCGACGAAGAGGCGGCGGAGTACGTGGACGAACATCTCAAGAAGCGGCTGGGACTGTCCGATACCGTCGCCGCGCAGATCGCCCGCTACGAGGTGGTGGTGCGCCGCGACCAGGGCGTGGCCACCGCCGAGCTGGAGCAGATCCTCCGGCTGGTGAGCCGCCGCAACGACGCCACCCTGGTGTTCGCCGACGGCGGGCGCCGGGCGGCGCGGCGCGCCATGCAGCGCCTGGCCTTCTCGACCCGCTGGGCGGCCCGGCACCTGCCGCGGTTCGCGCGGCGCCTGGTGGGATTCCGGGCCGCGCGGCGCTGCGCCGGCGAGGTGTTCGGCGCGTCACTGGCCCGGCGGGGCGGGGGCGCCGTGGCGACGCTCGCCGACCCGGTGGCGGTCCAGGCCACGCCCGACGGCGCGGCGTGCGAGTTCTTCGCGGCCGGCATCGCGGAGCTGCTCAGGCAACTGGTGGATTTCGACGGCGGAATGCTCCACCCGGCGTGCCGCGCCCGCGGCGATTCGCGCTGCGAGTGGCGCTCGACCGCCCCATGAGGAGGTCGTGGTGAGCGTCAGCGATTACTTGACACCCGAAGTGCTGGCCCAGGTGCGCCAGTTGCTGGCCGGCCAGAAGCTCGACGGCTGGCTGCTGTTCGACTTTCACGGCATGAACCCGGTGGCCACGCGGGTGCTCGGGCTGGGCGGCCTCGCCACCCGCCGGCTGTTCGTCCTGCTGCCGGCGGCGGGCAAGCCCGTCGCCCTCGCGCACAAGATCGAGCAGCACCGCATCGCGGGCTTCCCCGGCGAGGTGCGGACCTACGCGGCGTGGCGCGAGCTGGAAGCGGAGCTCGCGCGCCTCGTCTCGGGCCGCAAGCTGGCGATGGAGTATTCGGGCAAGGACGCGGTGCCGTACCTGGACCGCATCCCCGCCGGCGTGGTCGAGTTGCTGCGCGCGTCCGGAGCCGACGTGGTGTCCTCGGCGGAGCTGGTCACGGCGCTGGCCTCGCGCTGGACGCCCGACGAACTGGCCGGCCACCTGCACGCCGCGGAGCTGCTGCGCGAGATCGCGCTGGCGGCCTTCGAGCAGGTGAAGACCTGGTACGCGGCCGGCGCGACGCCCACCGAGCAGGGCCTGCAGCGCTGGGTGATGGCCGCCTTCGAGCAGGCGGGCCTGCAGACCAACGAGCCGCCCATCGTGGCGGCCGGCGAGCACGCCGCCAATCCGCATCACGACCCGACCGGGCAACCCGACACCATCATCGAGCGGGGCGGCGTCCTGCTCCTCGACCTGTGGGCGGGCCCGCGGATCGACTCCGTGTACGCGGACCAGACGTGGATGGCCTACGTGGGAGGCGCGCCGCCCGACGAGGTGGCCCACGTGTTCGACGTGGTGCGCGACGCGCGCGACCAGACGGTGGCCGTGCTGACGGACAAGTGGCGCGAAGGCTGGCCGGTGACCGGCGCCGACCTCGACGACGTGGCGCGCAAGGTGATCACCGCCGCGGGACACGGCAGCGCATTTCGTGCACCGCACCGGTCACTCCATCGACCGCGAGCTGCACGGCTCGGGCCCGCACCTCGACAACTACGAGACGCACGACGACCGGCGGCTCATGGCCGGCGTCGGCTTCTCGGTCGAGCCCGGCATCTACCTCCCCGGGCGCTTCGGCGTGCAGGAGCGAGATCAACGTGTACCTGCGCGAGAACGGACCGCAGGTCACGCCGGCCGAGCCGCAGCAGCAGATCGTCGCGCTCCACGTGTAGCGGGCGTCGCGCCGCAAAACGGACTCTAGCGGCCTCGGGAGTCGCGCGGTAACATAGGGCACTTTTTTTGGGCGGAGCCGTTGCCGTGACGCAATCATCGGGACCGGGAGCGGGCGACCTCGACACCGTACGCCAGGTGCTCTTCGGCGCGGAGCTGGCGCGTCTGGAGCGCGACCAGGCGAGCGAGCGACGGGCGGCGGCCGAGCAGATCGCCGAACTCGAGCGCCGCGTCGGCCAGCGGATGGACGAGTTGGCGCAGCGCGTGACCGCGCAGCTCGACGACCTCTCGCGGCGGCAGCAGGCGCACGCGGAGAAGGTGACGCAGCTCCTCGATCAGGTCATGGCCGAGCTCACCCGGCGCGTGGACGGCCTGCTGAACGAGACCCGGAGCCGCCTCGAGGAGCTCAAGATGAAGGCGGCGGAGCTGGAACGGCGCAAATTGAACGTCGCGGACTTCGGCGCGTCGCTCGCCACGCTGGGGCAGCGCTTTACCGGGGATTCCGGCGCCAATTCGCCACCGGCGGGGTGACGTCCTCGAAACAGGACACCCCCTGTTACCGTTCCTTGACACTCGGAACAGGCAGGGCGCATATTGGCCGAGGTTAGGGTTTGCACGCCTCGCCAAAGCGCATAGACCGATCTGGTCGAAGACCGTGAAGTGTTTCGAAAGGAGGTGGCGTGTCGCTGCCACGTTCGTCTTTCGTGTCCTCTTGTGTTCACGCCTGTGGAGGTCTGCAATGACTCAACGTAGTCGCTGGGCCTTCTCTCGCTTCGCCCGTGTGGCGACGGCCGTTGCGGCCGTGGTGTTGTTCGGAGCCGGCAGGCTGTTGGCTCAGGGCGAGACCGGCAAGATCGAAGGCACGGTCAAGGATTCGGCTGGCGCCCCCGTCGGTGGGGCGCAGGTGCTGATCGTGGGTTCGGCGTTCCACGCCACCACGGATGATGCGGGTTACTTCTTCATGAACAACGTTCCCGCCGGCGTCGTGATCGTGCGGGCCCAGCAGCTCGGGTTCGCGCCCAACGAGGTGCGGAACGTCCACGTGCTCGCCGGTCAGACGATGACGGTCAACCCGGTGCTCTCGCGCCGGGCCATCGAGCTCACCGGGATCACGGTGACCGAGGAGCAGAACCCGATCGTCCCGCGCGACCAGGTGGCCAGCAAGCCGATCGTCGAGGGGCAGACGATTCAGGATCTGCCCGTGGACGCGGTGAGCCAGGTGCTGCGGTTGCAGCCGGGCGTGGTGGAAGGCAGCCGCGGGATCTCGATCCGCGGCAGCCGGCCGGGCTCGCAGGCGACCTACATCGACGGCGTGCTGGTCAAGAACTTCAACGGCGGCTTCGGCGGCGGCGGCGGCGGCTCGTCGTCCAACACGACGTCGGCCACGACGGTGGGCACCAACGCGCTGGAAGAGGCGTCGGTGACGACGGGCGCGGTGGGCGCCAGCTACGGCGAGGCCGAGGGCGGCGTGGTCAACGAAGTGACGCGCGCCGGCGGCACGGCGTATCACGGGGCGATCAGCTACGCGACCGACAACGTCTCGGGCCAGCTGTACGGCTCGGGCCTGAATCGCGTCGAGGCCTCGCTCGGCGGGCCGATCGTCTCCAACTTCACGTTCTACCTGGCGACGACGCTGCAGGGCCAGCAGAACGGCCTGCGGCCGATCGGCGCCGGCGGCATCCCGCAATTCGTGCTGGGCGGGGCGGCGGACTCGGTGATGGTGCCGACCCAGCCCTCGCGCGGTGCGTTCTCCGACAGCCAGCTGGTCGTGGTGCCGCATTTCGTGCAGTACTCGAGCAGCGGCGGGTGCAGCTACGCCGCGCCGTCGCAGCCCTACGGCCTGGGCGGCGACCTCACGGGCATCAACCGCACGCTGTCGGCGTCGGAAAAGGGCACCTGCCAGTCGCGGCCGCCTGGCCAATTCCAACAGCGACCAGGCCGGGTTCGACGGCAAGCTGCAGTACACGTTCGGCAACGGCTCGCGGGTGTCGGCGACCTATCACTTGGACCGCAACCAGGGTCTGAGCGGCTACCCGTCGTACGATCCGCTCGAGCAGACGGGCACGTGGAACAACTCCCAGGCCGTGATCGGCAACTGGTCGCAGACGCTGTCGTCGTCCAGCGAGCACGCCCTGTCGCTCGAGGCGGCGCTGAGCTGGCAGCGGGACCAGTTCATCTCCGGGACCGTGGACCCGAGCTGGATGGAGTCGCACCAGGATCCGTTCGCCTGGTTCAACGCGAGCAGCATCCATTTCCTCGAGAACTTCAACAGCTTCCCGATCACCGACCAGCTGATCCAGAACCTGCGGATCGGCAACTGCGTCGGCCTCGGTGGTCTGCGTTCCGTACTTCCAGCGCACCGACCTCGCCGGCGCCGGCGCCTACCGGATCAACCCGTACGGCGTGACGTCCTCGACGTTCAACAGCCTCGGGCTCGGCACGACCGGCCCGCGGATGCAGCAGGAGACGCGGGTCACCGGCCGGGCCTTGGTGGACTGGCAGGCGGACCGCTACGACCGGTTCCAGGCCGGGTTCGACTTCACGAACTTCACCGACCTGGCCTTCACGTCGGGTCTGACGAGCCCCGCGTTCATGAGTGCCTACAAGGACTCGCCGAAGCTCTACGGCCTGTTCGCCACGGACCGCATCGACCTGGGCGACCTGGTCATCGAGCTGGGGCTGCGCTACAACCACATGAACACCGGCATCCTGTATCCGCGCGTGCCCGGCCGGGCCTTCACGGACCCGATCAAGCTGGCGACGATCGCGGATTCGACCAAGCTGAAGTACTACTCGTACAACGCGCAGGACAGCGCGATGTCGCGCGCCTGCGACGCGGCGATCGCCGCGAACCTGGCCAACGGGCTCGGTGCTCGGCGCTGGCGACCTGCAACTTCTTCGCCGCCACGCCGCAGGACATCCTGTCGCCGTCGCTGGGGGTGTCCTTCCCGGTGACCGACCGGACCGGCTTCCGGCTGTCGTATTCGCACCAGGTCGAGACGCCGGACATGAGCGTGCTGGCCAGCGGCTCGAACACCGACATCTCGATCTCGCAACAGCAACGACGTGTTCGCCCGCCCGGTGGGCTTCGGGAAGACGATCCAGTTCGAGTTCGGCGTGCGGCACGCGTTCAGTGACGACATGGTCCTGGACATCGCGGCGTACAACAAGGACCTCGTGTCCGAAGGCGCCGGCCGCACGGTCAACATCTACGACCCGGTCATCGGCGGCAGGGTCCGATCCGACGCAGACCAACGCCGCGTACAACCTGTACACCGCGGCGGACTTCGGGAACGTCGCGCGGGATCGACATGCGGCTCGACCGCCGCTTCGGCTCGATTTTCCAGGGCACGATCTCGTACACGTTCCAGACCGCGAAGAACACGGGCTCCGACCCGCTGGCGTACCTGAACACGCTGGCCCGGAGCAACAGCGCCGTGACCGGCGCCCGGATCCCGCCGCCGCAGGCCATCCTGACCAGCAGCGACAACCGGACGCACACCATCGCCGGCAACCTGGCGGCGACGTTCCCGGCCGGCTGGCACAGCGGCACGCTGTTGGGCACGATCCTGGAGAACGGCGGCATCTACGCCACCTTCCGGGCGGCGAGCGGCCTGCCGTACACCCTGATGCTGAACAGGGCGCGCGGCTCCCTGGCCCCGGGCAACGCCTTCGGCCTGGCGGCGACGCCGCTCGAGCCGATCAACAACTCCACGATGCCGTGGATCAAGGACGTGGACCTGCGGCTGACGCGCGGCTTCACGCTGGCCGGCAAGAGCATCTCGGTGTTCGCCGACTTCCGGAACCTGTTCAACTGGAAGAACCTCAACAACCTCTTCGCCGAGACCGGCGACGTGGTGAACCAGCCGTACGAGAACCTCCTGCTCCAGCCGCAGAGGCGATCAGCTGAAGGCGGACGCGGGTGGGCTGTGGGTCTCGCGGCAGGTGACGGTGAACGGGGTGGCGCAGAACCAGACGGGCGTGGACCTGAGCGACTGCTCGAAGTACCCGTACACCCGGTCGGCGCCAACGGGACGCCGGACTGCCTGATGCTGCGGCAGGACGAGGCGCGCTTCGGGAACGGCGACAACTTCTTCGACACGCAACGAGATCAACAACGCGTTCAACGCTTCTACAACCGCTACCACGGCCCGTACACGTTGTACGGCAACGGGTTCAACATGCGTCTTGGGTTCGAGTTCACCTTCTAGCTGGGGACGGCCGGCGGCGCCGCGCCATCGGGCGAGGCGCCGCCGGGCGCAAACGTTCAAGGAGTCCGCATGCAACCCAGAGTGCTACAGCGTCTTGCACTGACCGCGGTCCTCGTGCTCGGGGCGGGCGTTTCGGTCGTCTCGACGGCCGCGGCCAGGCCGTCGCGTCCGGCCCCGGATCCAGACCCCTCGGAGCACGCTTCAACCTGTTCGCCGGGGTCGCTGCCCTGCGGGTCAACGCCAACCGCTGGACTGCTTCGGCATCACCAACTTCGGCAACCAGTGCACCGACCTGTTGGGCAGCGGCACCGTCGAGGGCGGCTTCTGGCCCAACGGCACGGGCGACAACTACGTCTTCAACGGCGGCCTGCAGATGGCCGCCACGGTGCTGTACGACTACCGCGGGGAGCGGCACGGGCCCGTGGGTGGGCGATACCGTCGGCGTCTTCTTCATGGACCCGCGGGCGTCCACGTCAGGGCGACGCGATCACCAACATCTACAGCAGCCTGAACGCGAGCGACATCGCGGGCTGGCCTTCGGCCGCGTTCGTCAAGGACCCGTCGCTGTACAACGCGGCGCTGCTCGGGCGGCAGTCCATCTCGCAGCAGGATACCTGGGTCCGCTACTGGGACGGCAATACCACCATCACGTCGGGCCGCAAGCACGCCATGGGCGTGCTGGTCGAGCAGCGCGGCCTGCTGTGGAACTTCCCGTCCGGGAACCAGGACATCATGTACTTCCTGTTCCGGTTCATCAACATCACGGCGACGGACGCGGCGCGCTACGCGGGCCTGTCGGAGGCCGGCTACAGCGATCTCGGACATCAACGACATCGTCAACATCGCCACGACTTCCACAACCGGTCCAGGCGGCGTACGGCGTGACCTTGCCGGCCTCGGGCTACACTTCCACAACATCTACGCGTCGTACTTCCAGGACGCGGACGAGGGCACGCCGAGCTTCAATTTCTCCACGGCGGTCCTGCCCTTCTCGCTCGTGTCGGTGATGAAGGAGAACTACGCGGAGCCGCTGTGGCCGTTTCCGGCGGCGGCGTTCGGCGAGCCGTTCTATCCGGCCCCGGGCTTCGAGGCGGTCAAGTACCTGAAGAGCCCGACGACTCAACCCGGCCGACGCGCAGACCAAGGCAACCGTTCGGCATCACGGTGTGGGGCAACACCTGCAACGGCTGCAGGTCTTCAACGACGCGGTCGGCGTGACGCAGATGTACCGCTACATCTCGGGCCACCCGACGCCCGCGCTGGGTGACGGGACCTGCAACTCCGACCCGATCCTGCTGCACACCTGCCAGGCCATCCAGGCTACGCCGACACACGGTTCTTCGAGTCGTCCGGGCCGTTCGAGCTGCGCCGGGGCAGTCGTCGGTGATCGTGGTCGCCCTCTCTCGCCGCGCCGCTGCACAAGTGGGCGGCGACGACCAACGGCATCTACTCGATGCCCGCCGGCCGATCGACGGCTCGAGCGGGTACCTCGGCACATCGACGCGGCGCCCGAGACGTTCTCTCCCGGCTGGCCGGCCTCGCCCGACACGCTCGCCCTGGTCGGCACGGACAGCGGGCGCCGCGGGCTGGCACGGGCCTGACTGCGGCAAGGCGCCACCATCCGCGACCCGGTCGAGCGGGCGATGGGTTGGGGGCAGTTCAGCGACGTCAACGGCGACGGCACCATCGAGCAGAACGAAGTCCAGACCGCGCCGGGCTCGCTGCTCGACAAGGCGAAGGTGGCGCAGGCCATCTTCGACGCGAAGTTCCTGCTGCCGTTCGCGCCCGAGGCGCCGCACGTTCTACCTGGTGCCGGGCGACAATCAGGTGACCATCGTGTGGAAGAAGTCCGTCGACCGAGACCGTGCAGGCGGGTGGCGGCGACCCGTACTACGCGGTCGCCAGCGATCACGCCAGCGCGCTGTACGATCCGAACTACCGCCAGTACGACGTCGAAGGCTACCGCATCTGGCGCGGCCGGACGGCGGCCGAATGCAGGTCGTCGCCCAGTACGACTACGCCGGCACGACTTCACCGACTACACCGGCCAGGTGTACGACGCGAACAACCCCAACTGCGCGCCGGAGATCGGGCTGAAGGGCGAACGTGCGCGGTGAAGTTCCAGTACCCGTACACCGGCACCGGGCCGAGCGTGGCTGTAACCTGGGCGGCAACCTCGTCCAGATCCCGCCGGGCGGGCGGGTGCAGCTGCAACAACGGCAACGTGTTCCTCTTGAACGCCGACACGGCGGTCACGGGCGGCGCCCGGCTATCCGGCGCTGACCGACGCCGGCGTGCCGTTCTCCTTCGTGGACAACGCCGTCTCGACGGCTTCCAGTACTTCTACGCCGTCACGGCGTTCGACGTGAACAGCGTCAAGTCCGGCCCGTCGTCGCTGCAGTCGGCCCTCGTCACGAAGTGGGTCGTGCCGCGGGCGAACTCGAACGAGGAGTCCGCCGGCGCGCTCGGCGCCCTGCATACCTCGGCGAAGGCAGAGGGTAGTTCCCGCCGGGCCGCGCCGACCATCAAGGTCACCGGCATCTTCAGCGGTCCGGCGCCGCCCACCAACGGCGTCGGGCTCGGCTTCGTGGCCTTCGTGCCGCAGATCCTGGGCAAGGCCGACAGCCTGTCGGTGCGCATTGACTCGGTCGTGCCGGCCGACGGCTGGAACGGCTTCGCCGGGCACGTACTACGTCGCCGCACTCTCCGGCCGGCGGCACGTGCCGGCGGTCTCCGTTCCTGGTGGACTACACCAGCGCCTTCGACTCCGTCGGCGGGCCGTTCCCGGCCGTCTACGGCACCACGGCCAAGTCGTCGCGGTACGGCGGCGACTCGACCTCGCGCTCTACGGCCAGACGTTCCTCGGTCGCCGGGCGCCTGGGACCTGACCAACTGGGGCCGCGGTGCGGCGAACACGTACCCGAGCGGCAACAAGGGCTAGAACGGGCCGGTCTGGTGGGACGGCACGCCGCAACGACACCACGCCCAATCCGTGGGCCGGCATGTGCAGCCGGGTCGTGCGCCGGCGGTCCGTGGCCCGGCAGCACCGGGCATCACCGCCGGCACGCTCACGGGCGCCCAGGTGATGCACATCGAGGCGTACGAGACCGTGCAGAGCTCCCCGATGCGCCAGCTGCCACCCGCCTGCTGGCCTATGTGTCGCGCGCCGGCGGACTTCAAGGTGTACTGGGGCGCCAGCGGCGCCGTCGACTCCGTGATCGACGTCACGCACCAGCTACCGGTGCCGTTCGCCACGAACATCCGGGCGTCGTGGGGCATCCTGAACGACTCGTCGTTCACCAACACGGCGGCCGGCGCCACCAGAGATGAGAACAACGGCCTGCTGACGTGGACGGACATCGCCTGCGTGGATCCGGCGCCCGCCGCGTACGGCGGGTGCACCGGCACGCCGCCGGCGTTCCTGATGAACCACGCCCGGCTGAGCCCCGTGCACGTTCGGCGGCTCGACGTCCGCCGGCTCGGCCGCGCTCACCGCGACCGGCAACGGCTTCATCTTCTACATCGCGGGGCAGTTCTTCGTGATGCAGATGGCGGCCCTGCCCGCCGCGGGCACCGTCTGGAACGTGCGACCTACGCCGGCTCCGTCACGCGGCGACGTCGGGCTCGTACGCGTTCCGCGCCGCAGGATCCGGCCGGCGGCCGTGCCCGGCTGACGCTGAAGATCGTGTCACGCCGTCCGTGGCGTCGCCGACGACGGCCGACGACGGTGTTCGCGAAGATCCACACGGTGCCGGATCCGTACTACGTGACGAACTCGCTCGAGACCTCGGCCAACACGCAAGGTCCTCGGTTCGTGAACCTGCCGACCCAGGCCATCATCCGGATCTACAGCGTGAGCGGAATCCTGGTGCGGGTCCTGACGCACAACGACCCGACGGGCGGCGGATAGGCCGTCTGGGATCTCCGCAATCGGAATAACCAGTTCGTCGCGAGCGGCGTGTACTTCTATCACGTCGAAGCGGCGGACGGCAGCACCAAGATCGGCCGGCTCACGGTGGTCAACTTCGCTCAGTAAAACATCCCGAAGCGGGCCGGGGCCTCGCCCCGGCCCGCGCGGAGGTTCGAATGCGTAATCGTTTCGTCACTGGTGGGCGCCGCGCTGGTGGCCGTTCCCTTGCCTGCGTCGCCGGGGCGCAGGCGCAGACGGCAATGTGCGGCGGAGCCGTCGGACCGTGCGCCGGCATCCCGGTGAACAACACGGCGTACGGCACCACCGCCGACGAGTTCCTGCTGCTGGCCCCATCGGCCCGCGGCACGGCGCTCGGGGGCGGGTTCGCGGCGTTGGCGACCGACGTGTCGGCCGTCTACTACAACCCCGCCGGCCTCTCGCAGATGGACCACGCGGGGATCATGGCCTCCACGATGAACTACGTCGCCGGCACCAAGTACGGTTGGGCGGCGGCGGCGTTCCCGATGAGCGGCGGGTCCCGCGCCATCGGCGTGTCGGTCGCGAACTTCGGCTTCAGCAACCAGCCGGTGTACACGGTCGAGGATCCGACCGGGTCCTCCGGCGAGGTGTACTCGGTGAGCCAGACCGCGGTCGGGCTGACCTACTCGCAGCAGTTCTCCGACCGGTTCTCGGCCGGCGTCACCGGCAAGCTGGTCAACGACCAGCTCGGCCGCACGACCGGCACGGCCGTGGCCTTCGATTTCGGCACGGATTTCCACGCCTTGATCGGCGGCCGGCCGATCCGCGCGTCGTTCGTCGTCCAGAACCTGGGCTCGAACATCACGCAGAGCGGCCAGGCGTTGAGCGTCACCGTCGATCGCTCGGCGCCCCCCGGAGAGCAGGACGTCCCGCAGGAGCCGGCCACGGCCCAGTTGACGGCCAAGAGCTGGTCGCTGCCGGTCATCTTCCGGGTCGGCCTGGCCTATGACGTGTTCCAGACCACGGCGGGCCGGCTGTCGGTGCTGGGCGAATTCACCCAGCCCAACAACAACCAGCCGGGCTTCAATCTCGGCGGCGAGTACCAGGTGGGGCTCGGCAGCACGGGCTTCGCGGTCGCCGGTCGCGCCAGCGTGACCTACTGGCCGGACAACAACCTGACGGCGTCGGCCGACTCGGCCGGCTTCTCAGCAGCGTCGGCGGCACCAGCCAGTACCGCGCTTCCTACGGCGGCGGCATCTACTACAAGCCGGCTACGTCGGGCTTCGGTGTCGGCGTGGACTACGCGTATCGCAACATGGGCTTGCTGGGCGGCGTGAGCATGCTCAGCGTAGCGTTCACCTGGTAGAGTGACTTTTCCTGGGAGGGGCGCCGGGGAAGCGGCTTTCTCCGGCCCCTTCCGGCGGGCTTGGATGCGGAAGATCTGGTGGGCGCCGGTGGCCGCGCTCGTGGTGGTGGCCTCGGCGGCAGGCAGACAGGGCGGCGAAGAGCCGCTGACGGTCAGGGCGGTGCGGTTCTACTCTCCCGCCCGCGCGACCACGACAATCGAAGGGGTTTGCGAGTTGCGGCTGGACGCCCTGGGTGGGGCGGCGACGGGAGCGGCGGTTCGCTATCGGGTCGAGGTGTCGATCCGTGATTCCACCGGCCTGGAGCTGCAGCACACGGGGTGGTCCAGGGAGGTGCCGGCGGCGGTGGCCCGGATGAGGGGTGCCACGGCGGTGGAGACGTTCGAGTTCCCGGCGGCACCGGGGCGGTATCAGCTGATGGTGCGGGCGATCCCGGAGTCGGGACCGGCCGTGGAGCGAGCCACCAGCGTGACGGCGTATGCGACGCGGCCCCCGCTGTCGGACCTGCTGCTCGCGACGTCGGCGCATGCCGCGGCGGCCGACACCGGCGCCGTGGCGGCCGGAGAGATCCGGCGGGGCTCCCTGGTGCTGCAGACGGCACCCGTCCCGCACCTCACGCCCACCGAGGCGATGCTGTCGTACTACGCCGAGGTGTATCCGTGGCAGGGCGCGGCGCTGGACGGCCAGGTGAGCGTGGCGGTGACGGGCGCGGGAGGCAAGAGCGTGATCGCGACGCCGCCGCGCGCCGCCGCACTTCCCGGCGGCGGGCGGGGTCACCGAGGGGTCGCTCCCCCTGGACGGCTTGCCGGGCGGCGAGTACCAGCTGCAGCTCCGGGTCCGGTTGGGTGACAGCATGCTGGTCGAGACGGCGCCGTTCGCCATGCGGGAGCCGAGTGCGGTGGCGGCCGTTCCGGCCCCACCGGCCGAGAGCGCCGGCGACGTATTCGCCCGGGCGAACGAGATGCAGCTGGATTCGATGTACGCGCCGATGGTCTACCTGCTCGATCCGGCCGAGCAGCGGGTGTACGACCAGCTGGCGGTGGACGGGAAGCGGCGGTTCCTGCGGGAGGCCTGGGCCAAGCGGGATCCGCAGCACGGCGCCGGCGGCGTGAACCAGGCGATGCAGCGGTTCTACGCGGCCGTGGAGTACGCGAATCGCGCGTTCCGCGAAGGCGGCGCCGGGCAGGTGTCGGGCTGGCGCACCGATCGCGGCAGGGTGTACCTGAAGAACGGGCCGTGGGACGAGATCCTGCGGCGCCCGGCGGCTTCACCGGCACCGTACCAGGTGTGGAGGTACACGCGAGGCCGTCCGCGTTACTACGTGTTCCTGGATCAGTCGCAGTTGGGCGTGTACCGGCTGATCTTCACGAACGATCGCAGCGAGGTCGGGCAGCAGGATTGGGGGCAGCTGTTGAGCCCCGAAGATTCCGTGGATGTCGTCAGGTTTCTCGGGTTGTCGAACTTTGATCAGTCCCAGTAGCATGGCCGTGCGCGGTCGAAATCACGCTACTTGAGCGCGAGGGTAATCATGAAGCGTCAAAGTCTGGTTCTGCTTGCGGTGGCGTTCGTGGCAGCCGGCGCCGCGGGTTGCTTCAAGGACCCGGTGAGCAGTCTGAGGGGCGGCCCGGCGACCATGGTGCTGGATGCGCAGTCGATCTACGTCGCGGCCGGCGACAGCGTGAACGTCCAGGCCCAGGTGAAGGACAACTCCGGCAACGTCCTCGCTGAAACCGACGCGGTGTGGTCGACCGGCAGCGCCGCCGTCGCCGTGGTCCGCAAGGACACGACGACCGAGCCCGGGAACTTCGAGACCCGGGGCATCATCCGCGGCGTGGTCACCACGGGTGGCGTCACGAACGTGACGGTGACGTCGCGGGGCGTGACCGGGACCGTGCGCGTCGTGGTGACGCCGCCGACCCTCGCGGGGACGCAGGTGTCGGTCAAGGGGACGGCATCCGCCGACACCGTGGTCGTGCCGGGCTCGCTCGGCCCGCCGCCGACCCCCCCCGACACGGTCGCGTACACGGCCGGTGACACGCTCGTGATCGACGGCACCAGCGTGCTCCAGTTCGACACGTCTCAGGCGACCGCCTACATCAGCGGCCCGGCCGGCGTGACACCGGGCATCATCGTGTCGAAGACGCCGACCGAGCTCCAGGTGGCGTTCCTGGCCGGCGCGGCCGGCAAGGTCATCGTGACGCACCTCCTGATGGTGACCGGCAACGCCGCGGTGGGCAACATCGTCATCGACTCCCTGATCGGTGACAGCGTGGCGATGGCCCGGCAGCGCTTCGGTGCGCTCCAGGTGTCCATGTCGCCGAACAACGCCAAGCTCGGTGACACCATCACCGTGACGGCTCCCGCGGGTCTCGCGATCTCGCCGACGTCGAAAGTGGTTCTCGGCAACAGAGGGATCGCGACCAGCGATACGATGTGGGTGGTGGGCCGCACGGCGTCCACGATCTCCGGCTTCGCCAAGCGCGGCGGGACGGGGACCGTCACTCTGACGAACGTGCTGTGGGGTGCCGTGCCGATCGCGTCCATTTCCTCGGCGAACCCGGTGGCGATCGACAGCATCGCGTCGGACTTCTCGGCTCACGGGACGCAGGCGACAGCCGCCACCATGACGATACCGGCAGCGAACGTCGATACCGTGTATGGAACGATCAGCCCGACCGGCAACGCCAACGATTTCTGGACATTCACGACGACGGCGGCCCACATCATCACGCCCTCGTTGGCCTGGTTCGGCGACGGCAATCCATACACGAGCGGAGCCCCTGACGCGGGCAAGCTGGCGGCGACGGTGGACCTGGACATGATGGTCTGCAGCGTCGCGGCGGGTTGCGACGAGAACTCTGGAGCCGACTTCGCTCACGATCTCATGGCCGGCGCGGCGGCCGTAGCCAACATGCCCGAGACTGGGTCGACCCCTTCCGAGGCCGCTGGCCAGTACTGGGTCGCCGTCCTGACCTCCACCTTGGGGAACTACTCGGTCGGGTACCGGTTGATTGTGAAGCTGCAGTAGCGCCGTTGCGATACTCGAAGCGAAGGAACGCCCCCGGCTTCGGCCGGGGGCGTTCCGTTTGCGGTGGCGTAGCGGGCTAGGCCGTCAGCGCCTCGTACAGGTCCTTGAGCTCGACCGGCTTGCCGAGAAAGACGTCGGCGCCGGCCTCGCGGAACGCCTGCTCCATCAGCGGCTCGGCCAGGCCCGTCATCGCCACCACGCGGCAGGCGGGAAAGACGCGCCGGACGCCGCGCACCACGTCGAGGCCGCCGGCGCCCGGCAGGACGAGGTCCACCACCGCCGCGTCGAGACGCTGGAGGTTGGACAGCGAGGCCAGGGCCTCGTTGCCCGTGCGCGCCCGGTGCACCTCGTAGCCGCGCCGCTCGAGCGCCCGCGACAGCACCTGGGCCAGGTCGTCGTCGTCGTCCACCAGCAGGACGCTCCGACCCTCCGGGTGCGGCGCCGGCCGCTCAGGATCGGTCATCGGGGTCCGCCCCTGCTTGCGCTGCCGGCGGGCATGCAGCACGACGCCCAGCACGATCAGGCCGATCGTTACCGGCGTCAGGGCGAGCAGGGCGCCGGTCCAGAACATCGTCTTCGCCAGGGGGCCGTGCGACATGTCCTGCATGGCCTGCGCCCACGCCGGGCGGGCCGCTAGGAGAAGAGCCGGAAGAGCAGGAAGTACACGACGACGCCAGTCACGGACACGTACAGCCATAGGGGCAGGGTCCAGCGCGCGATGCGCCGATGAGTGGGGTGTCGCGCCCGCAGGCCGAGGTACAGCGTGGTCACGGCCAGGGGAACGATCGCCGCTGCCAGCACCGTGTGCGAGATCAGGATAGCGAAGTAGACGGGTCGTATCCAGCCCCGGCCCGTGAAATGCCGGATCCCGGCGTGCGCGTGGTACCAGAGGTAGGACGCCAGGAACACCGTCGAGACCGTGAAGGCCGACAGCATGAACGCGCGGTGGAGCCGGATCCGGCGCCGCCGGATCATCGCGTAGCCGCAGCAGAGCAGCACGGCCGTCGTGCCGTTCAGGGCGGCGTTGACGGCCGGCAGGTCGGCGGTGGCGATCACCGCGTCGGCCGGCGCGACGCCACCCAGCCCGCCGCGGCGAAGGCGAGCGCGGCGCAGGCGGCGGTGACGGCCAGCGAAAGCGCGAAGCCGGGCAGGCCCGCTGCGGCTTCCGGCGCGAGCGCGCGGCGCAGCGCCGCCACGCCGTAGGTCAGGGGATTCACGGCCATCACCGCGCCCAACCAGCCGGGCGTGCCGGCCGCCGGAAACAGGGTGCCCGCCAGGAGCCACATCGGGATCAGGAACAGGTTCATGATGGCGTGGAACCCCTGGGTCGAATCCAGCGACCAGGCGATGGCGCACGCCAGCGCCGTGAGGGCGAAGGCGAGCAGGAAGAGCACGGCGGCGAGCACCAGCAGGGCGCCGAGCGAGGGCACGCGGAGCCCGACGGCGGGCCCCAGCAGCAGGAACAGCGCGCTCTGCAGCATGGCCAGCGTGGTGCCCCCCAGAACCTTGCCGAGCACCACGGCGGCGCGCGGCGCGGGCGAGACCAAGACCGCCTGCAGGAAACCCTCGCGGCGGTCCTCGATGATCGAGATCTCCGAGAAGATCGCGGTGAAGAGCAGAATGAGGATCACCACGCCGGGGAAGAACCACGCCAGGTAGCTGGTGCCGGCCGCGCCGGCGGCGTGGAACGACGGGCCGAGCCCGGCGCCGATCAGCAGCCAGAACAGCACCGGCGGCGCGAGGGCCCCGATCACGCGGCTCGGCTGGCGGTAGAAGCGGACCAGCTCGCGCTGCCACAGCGTCCAGACGGCGAGGAGGAAGAGACTCATCGTTCGTCACCGCCGGCGCCGTGACGGAACCGGTGGCCGGTGCGGCGGACGAACACGTCGTCCAGCGTGGGCTTGCCCAGCGTGAGGCCGCGGATCGCGCCCCCAAACGCCTCGACGAGCCGCGGCACCAGCTCGTGCCCGCGCTCGTGCTCCACCCGGACCGCGCGCTCCACCACCTGGGCCTGGACGCGGAAGCGCTGCGCGACGGCGATCGCCAGGGCTTCGGGGTCGGCGGACTCGAGCGTGATCACGTCGCCGCCGATCTCCGACTTCAGCGCCGCCGGCTCTCCCAGCGCCACCAGGCGGCCTTCGTCCATCAGCGCCAGCCGGTCGCCGGCCTCGGCCTCGTCCATCAGGTGCGTCGTCACCACGACGGTGGCGCCGGTCTCGCCGCGCACGGCGTCCAGGTAGGCCCAGAACTCGCGGCGCGCAGCCGGATCGAGGCCGGTGGTGGGCTCGTCCAGCAGCAGCAGGCCGGGCCGGTGCAGCATGCCCTTCGCCAGCTCCACGCGCCGGGCCAGGCCGCCGGACAGCCGCTCGACCCGCTCGCCGGAGCGGTCGGCGAGGCCCACGCGCTCCAGGGCGGCGCCGATCCTGCGCTCCAGCTCGCGGCCGCGCAGGCCGTAGAGCCGTCCCTGGTGCCGGAGGTTCTCGGCGGCGCTGAGCTTCTTGTCGAGGCTCGGCGCCTGAAACACCACGCCCAGGTTGCGGCGCACCAGCGCGGGCCGGCGCGCCACGTCCTCTCCGAAGACGGTGACCGATCCGGCGGTGGGCGTCAGGGCGGTGGAGAGAATCCGGAACAGCGTGGTCTTGCCGCTGCCGTTGGGGCCGAGGAGGGCCAGGAGCTCGCCGCGGCGGACGTCGAAGGAAATGCCGGCCAGGGCCTCGCGGTCGCCGAAGCGATGCCGGAGGTCGCGGATCAGGACCGCGGCGTCGGTCAGGCCAGGGCCATCAGCGTGCACAGCACGGGCAGGTAGAGCAGGGAATAGCGGAACAGGCCCGAGGCCCGGGCGTGGCTCTCGGGGCTGAGCGCGAGCCGGACGCCGTAGTAGAGGAAGCCGCCGCCCAGCGCCAGCGCGCCGTAGAAATAGACGGGGCCGGCCATGCCGAGCGGCGTGGGCAGGAGGCTCACCACCAGCAGCGCCAGCGCGTACAGCACCGACTGGCGGCCGGTGCTCGCGCCGTCGGGGTCCTCGACCGGGAGGACCCGGAAGCCCGCCCGCGCGTAGTCCTTGCGGTACAGCACGGCGAGGGCGAGGAAGTGCGGCATCTGCCAGAAGAACAGGATGAGGAACAGGACCCAGGCGCCGGCGTCGAGCCGGCCCCGGGCCGCCGCCCAGCCGATCATCGGCGGGATCGCGCCCGGCACGGCGCCCACGACCGTCGCGAGCGAGGTGACGCGCTTCAAGGGCGTGTACACGAGCAGGTAGCTCGCCGCGGTGAGCGCCGCGAGCGCGGCGGCCAGCAGCCCCACCGTCGCCGTCAGGAACGCCGTGCCCGCGATGCCGAGCGCGGCGCCGAAGGCCAGGCTCTCCCGCGGCGTCAGCCGGCGGGCGGGCAGGGGGCGGCGCACGGTGCGCTTCATCAGCGCGTCGTGCTCCCGCTCCACCCACTGGTTCAGGGTGCTCGCGGCGCCCGCCACCAGCGCGGTGCCGATCAGGGTGCGCACCAGCGCCAGTACGTCCACCGAGCCGTGCGCGGCGACCAGGAAACCCACCAGCGCGGTCAGGACGACGTTGAACGTGATCTCGGGCTTGGTCAGCGTGAGGAAGGCGGCGAGCCGCTTCGTCTCGGGGACGGACGGCGGGCCGGACACGCCGGGCGCGACGGCCGCGCCGCCGGCCACCGCGCTCATACCGCCGTGGCGGCGGGTGAGGTCCGGTCCGGGGACAGCGGCGCCAGGCGGCGCGCCGCGCGCAGCGCGAGGACGAGGCTCGTGGCCAGCACCAGCGCGCCGGAGAGCACGTGCGTGGTGGTGGGTATCACGGCGCGCCGCGTCCAGATGATGGCGGCGCCCAGGTAGATCTGCCACGCGAGCAGCAGCGCCAGCGCCAGCGCCGGGCGCCGCAGCGCCCGCACGTCACCGTGGCGGCGCAGCGTCGCGGCGACGGTCCAGACGACGAACACCGCCACGACCACGGCGCCCACCCGGTGCAGCATCTGGTAGGCCACGAGCCCCGAGGCCGCGGGCGGCCACAGCCGGCCGAAGGCCAGCGGGAAGTCGGGGATCGCGAGGCCGGCGCCGGTATGGCGCACCAGGGCGCCGGCCAGGATCTGGAGGTACACGATGACGACGGTGACGGCGCTCAGGACGCGGAGCGAGGGGCGGCCCGCCTCCGGCGCCGGCTCCGACGCCTCCAGCCAGCGCGGCGAGGTCACGGTGGCGATGGCGACGGTCAGGCAGAAGAAGATCTCGGCGAGGCCGGCGTGCGAGACCGCGACCGCGACCGGCAGCCTCAGCAGGACCGTGATGCCCCCGAGCACGCCCTGCAGCACGACCGCCACCAGGGCCGCGATGCCCAGCCCGCGCACCCAGCGCCGCGGCTCCGCGCGCCACAGCCACACGGCCAGGAGCACCGTCAGCAGGCCGACGGTGGCCGCGGCCATCCGGTGGCCGTGCTCGAACAGCACGCCGCCCGTCATCCGGGGGAACAGCTTGCCGAACGACAGCGGCCAGTCGGGAACGGCGAGGGCCGAGCCGGTGCTGGTCACCAGCCCGCCGATGAACAGCAGGGCGGCGGTGGCGATGGCGACGGCGACGGCGTAGCGGTGCAGCCCCGGCCGATAATCCTCGGGCGCGCTCATCGGCCCAGGAATCTCCGCAGGAACTTGAGGTACACGGCGAACCCGATGGCGAAGACGAAGAAGGCGATGGAGGAGGCGAGGCTCCAGGTGCTGGCGGTCTGCTGATGGTCGCGCCAACCCCAGACGGCGAAGAAGGCGCAGAACAGGATCGCGGTGACGATCAGGACTTTGTGAAAATTGATCACGGCTGCCGGAACCCGTGCATGACGGCTACCACGAGTATAACCGCCAGCGGGAGCGGCGCCAGCACCACGTACAGCAGCCGCTTGGGCTCGAACTTGAGGTGCATGAAGTAGAGGGCCACCAGCCCCGCCTTCCACAGCGCGAGGAACACCAGCGAGACGACCATCAGGCGGCGCGGCAGCCCCATGTACACGACGGCCACCTCGACCATCGTCAGGATCGCCAGCATGCCCCAGACGGCGATGTAGTTGGGCGCCTTGTGCTCAGCTGCTTCCATTGCCGGTCCCCGCTGGGAATGCAGTGTTGAGTGCAGTTCTCGAGTGCTGCCGTCTCACGTCTGGTAACCACTGTCAACTTGGCGTCTGGCAACTTCCCTGCACTCGGCCCTCTGCCATCCGCCCTCTATATGAGGTAGACGATCGTGAACGAGTATGATCCAGACCAGATCGACGAAGTGCCAATACAGCCCGATGGTCTCGATGCCCTGGAACTTCCCGCCCGCGTACTTGCCCCGGAACGCCCGGATCGTCACCCAGATCATGCTCAGCACGCCGCAGGTGACGTGGAAGCCGTGGAACCCGGTCATCGTGTAGAAGCTCGCGCCGAACAGCCCGGAGCTGGGCAGGAACCCGTCGTGGATCAGCTTGACGTACTCCCGGACCTGCACCGAGACGAACGTCCCGCCCCCCAGCACGGTGAGCAGCAGCCACTTCTTGAGGCCCGGCTGGTCGTCGCGCGTGGCGGCGGCGTATGCCTTCACCATCGACACGGTGGAACAGATCAGGATGAAGGTGTTGATGGCGGTGGTCGGGATGTTCAGCACCGAGCGCGGCTCCGGCCACGGGGCGTTGGTGCCCCAGCGCAGGATGATGTACGACCCGATCAGCGCGGTGAAGAACATCACCTCGGAGACCAGGAACACCCACATCCCGAGCTTCTGGGTGTGGACGTCGATGGCGCCCTCGGTACGCGGCCTGGTGCGGCGCCGCCGCGGCGTGCGCGGTCATCGGTGGGCCTCCGCGGTCTGGGCGGGCGGCTGGTTCACCGGAATGAAGTCCTGGGCGGCGCCCGGCACGCTGAACTCGTACGGGCCGTGGTAGACGGTGGGCGTGTGCTCGAAGTTCCCGTGCGGCGGCGGCGAGGCCACGCGTCCACTCGAGCCCGCAGTCGTGCCACGGGATTCATCGCCGCCTTCTTCCCCGCGACCAGCGTGCGGACGATGTTCCACGCCATCACCAGCTGGGAGAGGAACAGCAGGAACGCGCTGATCGATGATGAAGACGTTGATGGGCTGCAGCGGCTTGCAGGTAGTCGTACACCGTCGGATCGTAGATCCGGCGCATCTCGCCGCCCAGGCCGAGGATGTGCATCGGGAAGAAGGTCAGGTTGTAGAACAGGAACGTCAGGGCGAAGTGGACCTTGCCCAGCCGCTCGTCGAGCTGCTTGCCGAACATCTTGGGGAACCAGAAGTAGATGCCGGCGAAGATGGCGAACAGGCTCCCGCCGAACAGCACGTAGTGGATGTGCGCCACGATGAAGTAGGTGCCGTGGATGTACATGTCCACCGGCGTCGAGGCCATGAAGATGCCCGACAGCCCGCCGATGATGAACATCGAGACGAACGCCAGGGCGTTCAGCATCGGCGTGGTGAAGTGGATGCTGCCCTGCCACATCGTGCCCAGCCAGTTGAACACCTTGATGGCCGAGGGCACCGCGATCACGATGGTCGAGACCATGAAGTAGCTGGCGAGCGTCGGGTTCATCCCGCTCTGGAACATGTGGTGGCCCCAGACGATGAACCCGAGGAACGCGATGGCGACCATCGCCCACACCATCGAGGTGTAGCCGAAGATCGGCTTGCGCGCGCCGTTGGCGATGACGTCGGAGACGATCCCCATCGCCGGCAGGATCAGGATGTAGACCTCCGGGTGCCCGAAGAACCAGAACAGGTGCTGCCACATCAGCGGCTGCCCGCCGCCGGCCGGCAGGTAGAAGTGGGTGCCGATGGTCTGGTCGAAGAACAGCATGATCACGGCGCCGGCCAGCACCGGCACCGCCAGGACGGCCAGCACCGCCGTGATGAACAGCGCCCACACCGAGAGCGGCAGCCGGAACCAGGTCATCCCGGGCGCGCGCAGGTTGATCACCGTGGTGATGTAGTTGACCGAGCCCAGCAGCGAGGAGGCGCCGAAGATGACGATGCTGAGGCACCACAGCTGCTGGCCCAGGTGCACGCCCGTGTAGTCGGGCGTGTTGGAGAGCGGCGCGTACACCGTCCAGCCCGCGACCGACGAGCCGCCCAGGACGAACAGGCTCGCCGTCATCAGCAGGCCCGACGGGATCATCAGCCAGAACGACCACATGTTCAGGCGCGGGAACGCCATGTCCGGCGCGCCGATCTTGAGCGGGATCAGGTAGTTGGCGAACACGCCCACCAGCAGCGGCATCACGGCGAAGAAGATCATGAACGTGCCGTGCATCGTCACCAGGCCGATGTACGTCTTGGGCGAGACCACGCCGCCCGGCGCCACGCCCTGCGGCAGCCAGCCGCCCAGGGGCATGGCCTGGCCGGGGAAGCCGAGCTGCCAGCGGATGCCCATCGCCAGCAGGCCGCCCACCAGCAGGAAGAACAGGCTGAGGAACAGGAACTGGATGCCGATGATCTTGTGGTCGGTCGAGAACACGTACTTGCGGATGAACGACCGGTCGTCGGCGTGCGCGTGCGGCCCGGGGTGGGCGGTCGCGGCGGCGGTCATGAGGCGCCCTTTCCAGTGGTGGTGTTCCCCGAGGCGATGCCCGCGGCGGCCGAGTCGGCGGCCGACGCCGCGCCCTGGCTCACCAGCCAGGCGGCGTAATCGTGCGGCGTGTGCACGATCACCAGTCCCCGCATCCGGTAGTGCCCGAGGCCGCACAGCTCCGAGCACGCCAGCTCGAAGGTGCCGGTCCGGGTCGGCTTCACCCACAGCTTGATGTCCATCCCGGGCACGATGTCCTGCTTGATCCGGAACGCCGGCACGAAGAAGCTGTGCACCACGTCGCGCGCGGTCATCTCGATCACGTAGTCCCGGTTCACCACCAGGTGGATCGAGTCCAGCTTCATGAAGTCGTCGTCCGTCCCCAGCTTGCCGTCGGGGCCCGGATAGGTGATGTGCCACTCGAACTGCTTGGCCTCGAGCCCGAGGTGCGTCGCGTCCTTGGGATAGGTGTCGGAGTCCTTGATCTTCGACCACAGCGGCTGGCTCACCAGCGCGAGCGAAACCAGGATGACGGCGGGAATGCTCGTCCAGATGATCTCGGCCTTGGTGCTCCCCTCGACGTAGGTCGCCGTCCGCCCGGCGCGCTTGCGGTAGCGCACCAGGAAGATGAGCAGCGTCGCCTCGACCAGGACGAACACCGCTCCGGTGATGTAGAGAATGACGTAGAAGAGGGAATCGACCTTGCCGCCGACGCTCGACGCGTTGCCCGGGAACCACCAGTGCATCGCTGTGTCTCCGCCGTGACTCAGGCCTCCCTCAGCCCGGGAGGTCGCAGGTAGGACGTTTGAGATTGATTGTCGGGTCGAACAGCCGAGAAACTTAATGGCGCCGGCCCCGCCTGTCATTGGGGGCGGAAACCAAGGCTGGAAGCGGACTTCGGCCATGGCTTGTTCGCCGGCGAACGAGAGGGCCGGCACCGCGGGCCTGCTATTGTGTCTCACTCCTGGGGGTTATCTTCGCGCGTGCCCCCAGCGCACTCCCGAACGCCCTCTGCCGCCCGAACCGACCCAGGACCAGTGGGGCGAGCGCCTCCCGCGCAGCCTGGGCCTGTGGAGCGCGGTGGCCGTCCTGGTGGGCTCGACCATCGGGAGCGGGATCTTCCGCACGCCGGCCCTCATCGCGAGCCGGGTCCCGGCGCCCGTGCCGATGCTCGGCGTGTGGGTGCTGGGCGGCGTGCTGGCGCTGTGCGGGGCCCTGACCTACGCCGAGCTGGCGGCGATGTTCCCGCGGTCGGGGGGCCTCTACGTCTACGTGCGGGAGGGCTTCGGCCGTCCCGCCGCCTTCCTGCTGGGCTGGACCGAGCTGCTGGTGATCCGGGCCTCGGCCCTGGGCGCGACCTCGACCGTGTTCGCCGAGTACCTGCTCCGCTCGCTGGGGATGAATCCCGAGCTGCCGCAGTACGCGCCGGTGGTGCATCCGCTGGCCGCGGCGGCCATCGCGGTGACCGCCGTGTTCAACTACTTCGGGCTCCGGGGCAGCGCCGTGGTGCTCAACGCGACGACGGTGGCCAAGTACGGCGCGCTGGTGGGCCTGGTGGCGGTGGCGTTCGTCGCGGGGCACGGCGACTTCCGTCATTTCGCGGGCCTCGTGCCGAGCGGAGGGGCCGGCCTCAGCGCCGGGCTCTTCGGCCTGGCGCTGGTCTCGGTGCTGTGGGCCTACGACGGCTTCGCCGACGTCTCGTTCGTGAGCGGCGAGGTCAAGGACCCGCAGCGCAACCTGCCGCGGGCCCTGCTGCTCGGGACGGCGTCGGTCGTCGTGATCTACCTGCTGGCCAACGCGGCGTACCTCTACCTGATCCCCATCGGCGAGATGGCGCGCTCGCGGCTGGTGGCGGCGGACGCGGCGCAGCTGCTGGTGGGCCGCGTCGGCGTGGGCATCGTGGCGGTCGTGGTGATGGTCTCGACGTTCGGCGGCCTGATGGGCTCGATGATGACCGGGCCGCGGATCTTCTTCGCCATGGCGGACGACGGGCTCTTCTTCCGCGGGGTGGCGTTCATTCACCCGAGGTACAAGACCCCGTCGGTGGCCATCGTCCTCACCGCGGGCCTCGGCATCGCCTTCGTGCTGGCGCGGACGTTCGAGCAGCTGGCCGACACCTTCGTGCTGGCCCTGTGGCCCTTCTACGCGCTGGGGGCCGCCGCGGTGTTCGTGCTGCGCCGCCGCCGGCCCGAGTCTCGATAGGCCGGTTAAAGTATGGGGTTATCCGCTGCCGCCGATCCTCTTTCTGCTCAGCGCTTTGCTGATTCTGGGCAATGCGCTGGTGAGTAATCCCGGTGGTACGGCCCTCGCATTCGGGGTCATTCTGGCCGGGTTGCCGGCGTACTGGATCTGGACGAGGCTCGGCCCCCACTGACCTCGAAAAGGTGGCACGGAACCTGCTCTTTCGGGGTTCCCGCCGCGCCGTAATCGTGACCTGTTCTTTACGTTTTTTCCCTCTAGCGGCCTCCTAGTTCGCCCCGTACTTTTGCGCCTGCTGCAAGCGCTCCTCCGCAGTATGCCCTTCACAATTGAAGGAGTGTTTTATGAGAGATGGGACTCAACGTAAGCTTCTCTCTCGCGTGATCTCGATGCTCGCGGTCGCGGTCGCGACCGTCGCGGTGTCGGGATCGCTGCTCGCCCAGGGCCTGACGACGGCGACGATCACCGGTGTGGTGACCGACTCCGCCACCAGCACCGCGATCGCGGGCGCGCACGTCCAGGCCGTGCACGTGCCCTCGGGCACGCAGTACGTCGCGACGACGCGGGAGGACGGCCGGTTCACGATCCCCGGCATGCGCGTCGGCGGGCCGTACACCGTGGCCGTGACCTACATCGGCTACCGGAAGCGGGTCGAAGACAAGATCTACCTGCAACTGGGCGTGGGCGCCGACCTGCAGTTCTACATGGTGGCGGTGGGGGTCGAGCTCGAGGCCATCACCGTCTCCGGTCAGGCGGACGCGACGTTCAGCTCCGAGCGGACCGGCGCGGCGACGGCCGTTCCGCAGACCCAGCTGGCGGCGCTGCCGACGATCAGCCGCCGGGTCGAGGACATGCTGCGGCTGACCCCGCAGTACAGCCCGAACAACCTGGGGTTCAGCTTCGCGGGCCAGAACAACCTGCTGAACAACATGACGATCGACGGTTCGTACTTCAACAACTCGTTCGGCCTCGCCGGGCAGCCCGGCGACCGCACCGGCGTCTCCGCCGTCTCGATCGACGCGCTCTCGCAGGTCGAAGTGAGCGTCGCGCCGTACGACGTGCGGCAGGGCAACTTCGTGGGCGCCGGCATCAACATGGTCACCAAGAGCGGCACCAACGACTTCAGCGGCTCGCTCTACTACAACTTCCGCAACAACCAGTACGTGGGCACGCAGGCCGGCCCGAACAAGTTCAATCCGGGCACGTTCAAGTTCAGCGACATCGGCTTCAACCTCGGCGGGCCGATCATCCGCAACAAGCTGTTCTTCTTCGTGAGCGGCGAGAACGACGTCCAGACGCAGCCGGGCACCACGTTCCAGGCGAACAACGGCAGCCAGACCGTGGGCGGCAGCATCACCCGCGTCAACGCGTCCACCCTGGACTCGCTGACCAGCTTCCTGAAGACCAACTTCAACTACGACCCCGGCGTCGTATCAGGGGTACAACTTCAACACGCCGGCCGGCCGCTTCCTCGCGCGGCTGGACTACAACCTGAACGACAAGAACAAGATCACGCTGCGCTACAACGTGCTGAACTCCAGCACCGACGTCCTGGTGTCGAACTCCAACTCGCTGGGCTTCGGCAACCGGCGCGGCACCACCAGCTCCCTGACCTTCTCCAACTCGAACTACGGCATCCTGGAGGACATCCGCTCCACCGTGGCCGAGTGGAACTCGTCCATCAGCTCGACGATGGCCAACAACCTGATCGTCGGCTACACGTCGAACAACGAGAACCGCACCCAGATCAGCCAGCCCTGGTTCCCGGAGGTGGAGATCCTCCAGGCCGGCCAGCCCTTCACGACGTTCGGGTTCGAGCCGTTCACCCCGGCCAACCAGCTGACCTATCACAGCGCCCAGTTCCAGGACAACTTCACGATCTACCTGCCGAAGAACTCGCTGACCTTCGGGGTGAGCGTCGAGCAGTACCACTCCAAGAACGTGTTCTTCCCGGGCGCGCAGAGCGTGTACGTGTACGACTCGCTGGTCGCTCTTCTACCGGTCGGCCAACTGCTTCATCACGCCGACCACGTGCGCGGCCTCGGGCGGGCAGCCGAACCTGCGCGAGTTCCAGTACCGGTACGCGAACATCCCCGGCGAGACCGAGCCGGTGCAGCCGCTGGACGTGACGTACTCCGGCATCTACGGGCAGGATGAGTGGCGGCCCACCCCGAACCTGACGGTGACCGCCGGCGTGCGGATCGACGCTCCGAAGTTCGGGAACACCGGCTACGACAACGCCGTCGCCGACACCATGAACTTCCTCGACGCGAGCGGCTCGACGGTGCAGTTCAACAGCGGGAAGCTGCCGGGCGTGAACCCGCTCTTCTCGCCGCGCCTGGGCTTCAACTACGACGTGCAGGGTCACCACAGCACCCAGATCCGCGGCGGCACCGGCGTCTTCAGCGGCCGCCCGGCGTACGTGTGGATCTCGAACCAGATCGGCAACACCGGGCGTGCTGACGGGCTTCATCCAGGCCCAGAACACGGTGAACTATGGGTTCAACCCGAGCAACACCGCGTACGCGCCTCCCGCGTCGGCCATCACGGGCGGCCCGGCGGCGACCTTCGAGCTGGCGCTCACCGCGCCGAAGTTCAAGTTCCCGCAGGTGTGGCGCAGCAACATCGGCGTCGACCAGCGCCTGCCGTGGGGCCTGACGGGCACGGCCGAGTTCCTGTACACGAAGGACGTGAACGGGATCTCGTACGAGAACGTCAACCTTCCGGCGCCGCAGACGGCCTTCACGGGTGCCGACGCCCGGCCGCGCTGGACCAGCAACCGGATCTACGGCGCCGTCTCCGACGCGACCGTGCTCACCAACGAGGGTGTCGGCAGCGCCTACAACCTCTCGTTCTCGCTCGAGAAGCCGGCGACCACGGGCTTGTACTTCAAGCTCGGCTACACCTATGGCGTCAGCAAGAACATCACCGACCCCGGCTCGATCGCGTTCGGCAGCTGGACGGGCATCGCCAGCTCCTCGAATCCGAACAATCCGGGCGTGGGCTATTCCGCCAACTCGCCGGGCAGCCGGTTCTTCGCCGCGGTGAACTACTCGCGTGACTTCTTCGGCATCGGCGCGACGACGGCGGGCGTCTACTTCTCCGGCAACACGAACGGCAACGGCAGCTACGTGTTCTCGGGCGACATGAATGGCGATGGCGTCAGCAACAACGACCTCATCTACATTCCGAAAGACACCAGCCAGATGAACTTCGTCTCCGAGACGGTGGGGAGCGGCACCGGCGCCGTCACCTACACCCGCCAGCAGCAGCAGGCGGCGTGGGAAGCGTACATCGACCAGGACAAGTACCTCAGCTCGCACCGCGGCCAGTACGCGGGGCGGAACGCCGTCTTCCTGCCGATGGTGTGGCGGGCCGACGCGAGCCTCTCCCAGAACATCGGTGGTCGGTTCTTCGGGCAGTCGAACGCCCTGCAGATCCGGCTCGACATCCTGAACGTCACCAACCTGATCAACAAGAACTGGGGCGTGAGCCAGACGTTCGTCACGACCCGGCCGTTGATCACCATTGCGGGGCGTGGATGCGGGAGCGGCGCCGCGCAGTACAAGCTCGCGACCGTCGGAACCGCGCTGCTGCCTCCGAAGTCGTTCACCCAGGTCGTCAGCACGAACGACGTGTGGCGGATGCAGCTGGGCGTGCGGTACATGCTGAACCAGTAGCATTCCTGACGCGGGCGACCGCGTGAGGCGGGGCGGGGGGGCGAAAGCTCCCCCGTTCTGTTTCGGTAGACAGTATCTGAGTTCCGAGGACTCAGAAGAGTTGCCAGACGCCAAGTTACAGCAGTGGTTACCAGTTGCAAGTCGGGCAGAGCGCAGACCAGTTGCCAGTATCTGGCAACTGGTCTGCTCTCTCGGCCTCTTGCAGCTGGTAACCACTGGCAACTTGGCGTCTGGCAACTGTTCTGAAGACTGCAGACTGCGGTCCCCTCTGCAGGCTACCGATCAGGTCCGCGCCTTGGCGAACAGGAACGCGCCCGGAATGCCGAAGAGCGTATTGGGGATCCACGCGGCCACCAGCGGGGGCACGACGCCGCCGGCGCCCACGGCCTTCATGATCTGCACCAGCGTGAGGAAGACGATGGTGGTGGCGAGGCTGACGGCGACGCCGTAGGCGGCGCCGCTGCGGCCGCCGGCGATCCCGAGCGGCGCGCCGAACAGGGCGATGATCAGGCAGGTGCAGGGGATGGCGATCTTGAGGGCGCGCTCGACCTTGAGCTTGTTGGCGTCGCCGCCGGCGCGCTCCACGGTGCGGACGTAGTGGCCGAGCTCGGCGTAGCGCATCTGGTCGGGCGCCTTGGGCTCGACCAGGAGGTCGAGCGGCCGCTCGCTCATGGCCCGCTGCCGCAGCGAATCGAAGCTGAACGCGATCTCGCGGCTCCGGCCGAAGAACAGGCGCAGCGAGCCGCCGTGGAGCGTCCACCCGGTGGCGGGCGCGAACATGGCGCTCTGCGCGAACAGGTAGTAGCCGGGGAAGGTGGAGTCCGCCCCCGCCTGGTCCACGGCGCCCTCGCGCTCGACCTGGACGCCGGTCATCAGGCGGTCCGGCACGGACAGCGAGCGGATGGTGTACATCCGGCCGCCGTCGGCGCGGTAGACGAAGTCGTAGCGGACGGTCTGCGAGCGCACTTCCCGCTCGCCCAGCAGGGTGGCGCGCTTCTCCTGCCCCAGCGGCGCGAACTCGCCGAGGAAGAAGGCGAAGATGCTGGCGGCGGCGGCGAGCAGGAAGATGGGGCGCACCAGGCGGTGGAACGAGATGCCCGACGCCTTGGCCGCGGTGATCTCGGAGTGGCGGGCCAGGGCGCCCACCGAAAAGACGGTCGCGAACAGCACGGCGGCCGGGGTGATGAAGAACACCTGCTCGGGGGCGCCGGCCAGGTAGGCGAGCGCGACCCGCGGCGCCGGCAGGTGCTTCTCGAGGTAGCGGTCCACGTGATCGGTGAGATCGATGAGGATCGTGAGGACCGGGAAACCGAGGGCCGTGATCGCGAAGATCTTCACGAACTCCGCGGTCACGTACCGGTCGAGCACGCGCCAGGCGCGCATCAGCGGCGGCCCTTCCAGCGCTCGCGCAGCGCGTCGAGCCGGTCCCGCCAGCCGCCGCTCCGCGCCGCGACGCGCTGCCGGTTGAGGCGCAGGAAGAAGGCGAGGCCGATCGCGGTCATCGCCAGGTTCGCCCCCCACATGGCCCAGAACGGGGTCACGATCAGGTCGTCGGCCATGGTCTCGCCGCCGATGAGCCCGATGTAGTAGAAGCCGAAGATCAGCACGCTGGCGCCGATCACCAGCCCGACGCCGCCGCGCGGGAAGCCCAGCGCCACCGGCGCCCCGATGATGACGAACACCAGGCATGCCGCGGCGATCGCGAACTTCTTGTGGATCTCGATCTGGTAGCGCGCCGCCATCTGCCGCACCGCGGTCAGGCGGGCGTCGAAATCGGACAGCCGGACCTTCAGCTTGAGGCCCGTCGTGTCGCCCAGGCGGTTGGTCGCTGCGGCGGCCGCCGCGGCCGCGAACGCCGCGGCCGCCGGCCCCCCCGGCCCGTACTGGCGGGGCGCGTTGACGACGAGCGGGCGCGCGGCGGCCCCGGGCGGCGCGGGTTGCTGGGCGTGCGCCACCTGCGGCCGCACCAGGCGCGCCAGGCCGCCGAGCGCGCCGCAGTAGAGCGTGGCGACGGCGAGGCCGCGGCGGGGACGCACCGCGGACGTGTCGCCGGCGGCGGCCGGCGGGACCCCGAGCAGCGTGCGCACGTCGTTGGCGATGGCCGTCCGGCGCTCGCGCTCGAGCTGCGCCAGGGAGGTGAGGTGGTGGTCGAGCTCGGTGCGCATCTCGCACACCGACATCTCGCGGTCGCCCTTGCCGATGTCCTCTTCGGTGCGCTCGAGGGTATTAGAGATGCCGTGCTTGCGCACCAGGTCGGTGTGGAAGAAGACCTGCCGGAACACCGCCGGCTGGCTGCGGTCGTAGTCGTGCACGTAGCCGTCGTACAGCGTGAGCCACAGGTCCGTGCGGTCCGCGTTGAAGCGCATGTACCCGCTGTCGGCGTAGATGGTGCGGTGCCGCTGGTCGCTGGTGAGGTCGTAGATCTGCACGTCCTTGAGGCGGTCGGCGGCCTGGTCGATGCGGCCCGCGCGGAGGAAGAACTGCTGCGGAATCACCTCGTTGACCATCTGCTCCTTGAGCTCGAAGGTGGGCTTCTTCCGCGCGATGTCCACCAGCAGCGTCTTGAGCTTGTGGTTGGACGGGGGCAGCACCTGGTCGATGAACAGGAAGGCGACCACCGCCAGGCCGAGCGAGGCGAGCAGCACCGGCTGCACCAGCGCGACGAGGTTGACGCCGCTCGCCCGCAGGGCGGTGATCTCGTTGTCGGCGCCGAGCCGGACGAAGGCGTAGAGCACGGCCACCAGCACGGCCATGGGCAGCGTCATCGCGAGGATGAACGGCACCGACAGGCCGAACACCTGGAGGATCACGCCCCAGGGCAGGCCCTTGCCCACCAGCTGGCTGAACTGCCGCGCCACCTGGTTCAGGAGCATCAAGCCCGTCAGCGCCGCCAGGGCGAAGACGAACGGCGGCAGGTGCTCGCGGAGCAGGTAGCGGGACAGCAGCTTCACGGCCTAAACCGAGTCTCGATTCGGGGTTGAGGGGCCTGTGGTGCTTTCGTATAATACCCCGAAGCAGCCGCCCCGAATACCACCGAAAGTGCGGGCGTACGTGACGCGTTGTGCCGTCGCGATCACTCTTCTCGCCGTCCTCGCCGCCCCCAGAGCCATCGCGCAGCAGGCCGACTCGCTGCCGCGGCTGCGCCCGCAGAGGTTCGCGGGCGATTCGCTGTACTTCGTCGTGCGGCCCCCGATCGGGGCTCCGGTCGCGCTGGGCGATGGACCCGCCGCGGTGGCCAGGCGCTGGGCGGACTCGATCCGGGCCGCCCGGGCGGTGCTGGAGGCGGCCCAGCTCCGCTTCGCCATCGCGGGCGGGGACAGCCTCGCGTTGTTCGGCGTCCGGGCGCCGCAGGCCGCCCTCTTCCTGGCGCCGTCGGCCGGCTTCGAGGAGAACCAGCCTCGGCCGACCGTGCTGCAGCGGTACGCCGACCTCGGGATGCAGCTCAACGCGCGCTTCGAGCTGCGCTTCGACCAGCTCAAGAACCTGCACTGCCAGCCGTCCGACGTGAACGTGCTCTCCTCCGGGTGCTCCAACGTCATCACGCCGCCGCGGCTCGATCCCACGTTCGACGTGCGGACCGGCGGCATCATCGGGGAGCGCATCCACCTCGACGTGGATTACAACTCGCAGCGCGAGTTCGAGGCGTCCAACAACATCAGGGTGTATTACCAGGGCCTGCAGGACGAAGTGCTGCAGCGGGTCGAGGTGGGCAACGTCACCTTCAGCGCGCCGTCGTCGCGGTTCATCACCGGCGGCATTCCCGCCAACAACTTCGGGTTCCAGGCGTCGGGACAGCTGGGGCCGGTGGGGTTCAGCGGCATCTACGCGCAGCAGCAGGGCAACGTGGTCTCGGGGCGCAACTACCTGGTGGGCGCCCAGACCCTGCAGCCGGTGGACCGGCAGCTGAACGACCGCGACTACGAGCCGAACCGGTTCTTCTTCGTGGTGGATCCCGCCACCCTGCCCGGCTACCCGAACGTGGACGTGCTGAACCTCAACCAGGCCGGCCTCCCCCGGACCAGCCAGGTGCTCCAGGTCCGGGTGTACCGGCGGCGCAGCACGGTCGGCGTGACCACGGCGCAGCAGAACTACGGCGGCATTCCCGCGGTGGCGCTCAGGCCCGACAGCCCGCAGCGCGCGGGACCGTTCGCCTGGGAGCTGCTGATCGAGGGGCGGGACTACTACCTCGATCCGTCGGGCCTGTGGTTCGCGCTCACCAACCAGCTCGACAACGGCGACTACCTCGCGGTCTCCTACGTCACCGCCGCCGACACGGTCGGCACCTTTCCGGCCGCCGCCCAGGCCAACCACGTCGACACGCTGCGCCTGATCAACGAGCCGCAGCGCGGCGCCGACGTACCGACGTTCCGCTACATGATGCGCAACGTGTACCGGGTGGGCGGGGCGAGCGCGGTGGTGCGCGACGGGTTGCAGCTCAGGATCCTGGTGGCGCAGTCGGAGCGCCCCGCGACGGGCGCCGCCACCTTCCTGGGGCTGCTGGGGATGGGCCTGGCGACCGACCAGACGCAGTTCGACCAGGTGAACCGGCTGTTCCCGCGGCAGCGCGATCCGTCGGGCGGCGCGCCGCTCACGGATTACTACATCGTCTTTCCGAGCCTGGCGCCGTTCGCCGACAGCGCGCTGCTGCCGCCGCAGTACCGCAACGACTCGCTGTATCGCACGCCGACCTACCTGCTCCTGACGCAGGGCCCGACCCCGCTCTTCCAGCTCGCGCTCCACTACCAGGCGAACGGCGGCGACCAGGGCGGCACCTTGAGCCTGGGCACCGTGCAGATCCGGCCGGGCAGCGAACGGATCAGCGTCCCGAGCCGCCCGCTGGTCCGCAACGTGGACTACACGATCAACTACGAGATCGGCCAGGTCACCTTCCTGCACCCCGATTCGCTGTTCTCCGCGCCGACCAACGTCAACGTGCAGTACGAGGAGCAGCCGGGGTTCGCGATCGCCCCCACGTCCATCTACGGCCTGCAGACGCACTACGACCTCGGCGACCACGGCTCGGTCACCGTGCTCGGCCTGCTGCAGCAGCAGCAGTCGAACTTCACCCGGCCGCCCCTGGGCTTCGAGCCGCAGTCGAACTTCGTGGGCGGCGTCTCGGGGAACTTCAAGTTCGAGCCGTCGGGCCTGACGAGCCTGCTGAACCGCCTCCCCGGCGTGCACACCGACGTGCCCTCGCAGATCACGCTGGACGCCGAGCTCGCCACCTCGCGGCCGTCGCCCAACCAGACGGGCCAGGCGTGGGTCGAGACGTTCGAGGGGGAATCGGGCACCTTCCTCCCGCTCACCGAGAGCTCCTGGCAGCTGGGAAGCCGGCCGGCCTCGGCCCACGGGCTCGATCCCACCACCGGCATCGACCCGGTGAACGGGTTCCAGGACGCGAACGCCGCGTCGCTGGTGTGGCAGAACCTCATCAGCACGAGCACCGGCGTGCTGCAGTACACGTCGAACCAGATCGACCCGAACCTCATCCTGCAGGGCAGCGGCCAGACCGCGGAGAACGTGATGTGGCTGGCGCTGCACCCCGACACCGTGGGCGGGCTGCCGGATGCGACGACCGGGAAGATCCGATGGTACCTGCCCCACACGCCCGGGCGCGCCACGCTGGCGATCCATCACCCTGCCGCTCTCGGCCACCGGCGTCGACCTGTCGCGGGTCGAGTACCTCGAATTCTGGCTGTTCGAGACCGCGGACCGCCGGGACAGCACGGCCCAGTCCTCGATCATCTTCGACTTCGGGCGCGTGTACGAGGACGCGGTGGATTTCGTGCCGCGCAGCTTCTCGGTTTCGCCGACCGGAGACACCACCTACACCGGGCGCCGGCGCATCGGCGAGGGCCGGCTCCAGACGGAGCGCGACACCCTGACCAACGCCTGGAACGCGCTCGTCAACGACAACGGCATCCTGGGCGCCGTCGCCGACACCATCGTCGACCTCAACACCGGGGCGAAGCTGCTCAACGTGCCCCTGTGCACCTCGAAGCTGGCGCAGGGCCTGGTGTCGTATCCGTGGGGCGATCAGCGGGCCCGCTGCACCCGCAACAACGGCATTCCGGACAGCGACGATCTCGACGGCGACGGGCACCTGGACACGCTGGTGGCGGCGGTGCAGGAGAGCTACTTCCGCTACGTGTTCCACGTCGGCGACGCGAAGTACTTCGTGCGGGCCGGCGGCCCCGTCGTGGCCATCAACGGCCGGAACGTGGTGGATTCGAGCTTCGGCCGGTGGCGGCTGTACCGGATCCCCTTCCGGGCCGACACCTTCCAGGTGGGCGCCCCCGACATCCGGCAGATCCGCTCGCTGCGCGTGACGATCACCGCGCCGGACACGCCCACCGGGCAGCGGGTCCTGCTGCTCGGCCTGGCGCGCTTGAACCTCGTGGGCGCGCCCTGGGTCAAGCGCGCGTCCACGCCCATCCCCGGCATCGCGGGCAGCACCGGCTCGGGCCTCGGCGAGGTCATCGCCAGCACCGTCTCGACCGAGAACGCCGACCTGTCGTACACGTCGCCGCCCGGCGTCACCGACCAGGGGACCACCCAGACCGGCAGCCTGAGCGTGGGCACGACGCAGATCAACGAGCGGTCGCTCCGGATCATCGGGCGGCAGGTGGCGGTCGGCCAGCGGGCCGAGGCCTATTTCCAGTTCCCGGAGGGCCAGCGGAACTTCCTCGGCTACAAGCAGCTGCACGTGTGGGCGCGGGGCCGGCTTGCCGGGTGGGAAGACCGTCAGCTGTCCTTCTACGTCAAGGTCGGGCAGGACGAGAACAACTTCTACATGTATCGCGCCAACGTGCACACCACCACCTGGCTGCCGGACCTGGTGGTGGATTTCACGCGCTGGCAGACGATGCGGGCCGACATCGAGCGGCGGTTCCTGAGCGGCGAGAAGCCCTTCGGCGCCGCGCTGTGCGGCGGCGACACGCTGGCGTACGTCGAGTGCGACAGCGCCCGCAGCTACATCGTGCACGTCCGCGATCCGGGGGTGGCGCCGCCCAACCTGGCGCAGGTGCGCGAGCTGGCGGTGGGCCTGGAGCGCGACTCCGGCGCCGTGACCGACACCGCCGAGGTGTGGGTGGACGACATCCGGCTCTCGCAGGTGGTCAAGGACGCCGGCTACGCCGGCGCGGTGGACCTGCACGTCGTCGCGGCCGACATCGCCGACATCAACGTGCTGGCGCAGCGGCGCGACGCGCAGTTCCGCCAGCTCGGCCAGGACCCGAGCTACATCACGGACAACCAGCTGGCGGTGAGCTCCACCGTCCGCCTGGAGAAGCTCGGCCTCGACCGGCTTGGCCTGACGGCGCCGTTCTCGTTCCAGCTCAACCGTTCCACCGACGACCCCTACTTCCTCAGCGGCACCGACGTGCTGGCGGCGCCGCTCGCGGGGCTGCGGCGGCCGCAGTCGCAGCAGGCCTTCTACAGCCTGGCGCTGCGGCGGTCGAAGCGCGGCACCCACTGGTGGCAGCGCTGGCTGGTGGACAACATCGGGCTGGCCGGCTCGCTGTCGAACGGCAGCTCGACCACGCAGCTCTCGCAGAACTCCAGCAACCTGGCCACCCTCCAGGCCGACTACTCGGCGATGCCGGGCGTGAGCAGCGTCCGCTACATGCCGGGATTCGTCGCGCGCCTGCTCCGCTCCATCCCGGTGCTGGGCAAGGCGCAGCTGTTCCGCGGACTCGACAACGCGACGCTGCGCTGGACGCCGGTGCTGGTGCACTTCTCGGTGGGGTACACCAAAGTCACCTCGAACCTGCAGACCTTCCGCGTGCCCATCGCGACGGTGAGCGACACGCTGGCCACCAGCGTGACCTCGCTCCAGGCGACGTTCCGCAGCCAGGCCGGCATCGAATTCCGGCCGGTCCAGTCCCTGTCCTTCGGCATGGACGTGGGCTCGACGCGCGATCTCAAGAACTACGGAGACAGCACCACCATGGGGCTGCTGACCCGGCAGCAGGGGCAGCGCTTCCTCGGGCTGGGCCTGGGCTTCGAGAGCGCGCGGACGGTGTCGACGCGGATGACGTACGCGCCCAGCCTCTTCTCGTGGCTGCATCCGCGCTTCAGCGCGTCGTCGTCGTCGGGGCTGACGCGCGACCCGAACGGCGGCACGCCGGAGCGGGTGATCGGGGACAGCGCCGGCGGCTTCCGGATCCCGACCGCCTTCACCAACGCGCGGACCACCGACCTGGGCGGCTCGGTGGACTTCTCGCGCGCGCTGCACGTGCTGCTCGGCGACTCCTCGCACCTGCTGCCGTGGCTGGACCATCTGGCGCCGCTCGACTTCGCGTCCCACACCGACCTGCGGTCGCAGTTCTACCGGGCCGGATTCGATCCGTCGCTCGGTTACCAGCTCGGCCTGGGCGGCGCCGGATCGTTCCGCGCGCAGGACGGGCGCCTGGCCGTCTCGGCGTCGGAGTCGCAGCAGAACCGGCTGGCCTCCTCGCTGCGGCTGCCGCTGGGCTTCGGGTTCACGGCGGGCTGGACCACCGGCACGCAGAGCACCTGGATGGCGCGCGACGTGAACCTGGCGGAGACCGACCAGACGAACACGACCTGGCCCGACGTGCAGGGCCGGTGGTCGTGGGCCCCGCGCTCGGGACTGCTCAAGAAGATCGTCAGCAGCCTCAGCGCGACGGCGGGCCTCAGGGTCGTCACCGCCACGACGTCGCAGCCGCCCCTGCAGGTCGAAATCGGGGCGCTGGCCGACACCATCGGCGGGGTGAGCACCAAGCAGGAGACCCGGTCGTGGCCGCTCAGCCTGTCCATCACCTGGGCGGGACGCGTCAACATGAGCGTCGGCTACAGCGGCAGCAGGTCACTCGCCCGGCAGGCGGGGAGCCTGACCGAGAACTCCAATACCGACGCCTCGGCGAGCCTGAACTTCGCGTTCAAGCCGCCGTACGAGATCCTGCCCCTGAAGTCCGACATCCGCACGGCCATCAAGTACGAGGCCACGACCTCGAACGGATGCATCACGCTGGTCGGGTCGGGCGACTGCGCCTCGTTCATCAACTCGCAACGGCAGCAGTACAACTTCGAGATGGACACCGACATGCCGCCCAACGTCTCCGCCGGCGCCTCCCTCGGGTACATCCTGACCAACGACGCGAATCTCGACCAGAAGTTCGCGCAGTTCGTCCTCACGTTTTCCGTGACGGTGAACTTCGCGGCGGGCCAGGCGCGATGAGGCGCCTGGCGGTGGTGGCGGCGGCGGTGCTCGGCGTGGCCTGCCGCGGGCGGACCTCGGAGGCCCAGCGGTTCGACGCGGCACAGGCCATGAGCTGGGTGCGCTACCAGGTGGCGGCCGGTCCGCGCGTGCCCGGGATGCCGGGCCACAAGCTGGTGGCGGACTGGCTGGTGCGGGAGCTCAAGACGCGGGCCGACAGCGTCGAGGTGCAGGCGTTCACCCACGTGACCGCGCGGGGCGACACGCTGGCCCTGGAGAACATCATCGCCCGGTTCCGTCCGGCCGATCCCAATCGCATCCTCTACGTCACCCACTGGGACACCCGCCCGGTGGCGGAGAACGACCCGGATTCGACCAGGCGCAACCAGCCCATCCCCGGCGCCAACGACGGCGGGTCCGGCACCGCGATGCTGCTGGAGGTGGCGGACGCCTTGAAGAAGGCGCCGCCCTCGGTGGGCGTGGACCTGCTGTTCGTCGACGGCGAAGACTACGGGTCGTTCGAGGCCGACAGCATGAAGGACGTGCTGATCGGCGCCCGCTATTTCGCGCAGCACCTGCCCGCCGGCTACCAGCCGCTGTTCGCCGTGCTGTGGGACATGATCGGCGGACGCGACCAGGTGATCTACGAGGAGGCCTACTCGCTGGATCGCGCCCCGGAGGTGGTGGAGCGGGTATGGAACGAGGCCGAGGACCTGCACCTCGGCGCGATGTTCCGGCCGACCAACGGCGGCTACATCACCGACGATCACGTCCCGCTGCTCGAGGCCGGCATCCGGGCGATCGACGTCATCGGGTTCGAGAACTACCGCGCCTGGCACCACACGCTCGAGGACACCCCCGACAAGATGTCGGAGACGTCGCTGGGCGACGTCGGGCGCCTCGCCCTCGCGCTGCTGCACTGAGTTCGCCCCGCGCCGCAACCGGCCGGTGCCGCGGCCCGGCGCCGTCCGGGCCATATTGGCCGCGTGTTCACCACCGACGAGCGGAGGGCGCTGGTCTTCCTGGCCGTGGTCACGGCCGTGGGGGCGGCCTTCCGGGCCAGTCACGGCGGCGGCGCGCCCGCGGCGAGCGTGGCGGCCGTGGCGCCCGAGCTGCCGGGCGGAGACCTGGTGCGCCAGGCGGCGCTGTCGCAGCGCGCCCAGGCCGTGGCCCGCCCGCTGGCGCCGGGCGAGCGCGTGGACGTGGACCGGGCGCCGGCGGACGAGCTGCAACGGCTGCCGCGCGTGGGCCCGGCGCTGGCGCGGCGGATCGTCGAGGAGCGGGAGGCACACGGCCCGTTCGGAAGCCTCGACGGCCTCAGGCGGGTGACCGGCATCGGGCCGAAGCTGCTGCGCGACCTGGAGGCCCACGTGACCTTCGGCGGCGTGCCGCCGGCGGCCGTGGCGCCGGACGCGTTCGCGACGCAGCCCCGGCTCACCGCGGTCATGCCAGGCCCCGGCGGCGCGCACCGTGCGCCAGGCGTCGTCGGGCTCGGCGGTGTGGGTGTCGGTGTCGGCGGCCCAGCCATCGACGGCGGCGACCAAGACGTCCGGCTGCGCTCATCCCCCCGATCTCAACCATGCCACGGTGGCGGAACTGGTCTGCCTGCCGGGCGTCGGCCAGGTGCTCGCCGAGCGACTCGTGGCCGAGCGGACGGCGCACGGACCGTTCCGGGACATCGCTGATCTGGCGCGGGTTAAGGGCTTCGGCGCGGCGCGCATCCGGCGCCTGAAGGACAGTGTCACAATCCCTTGACAGGGGGGGGAGCGCCCGTACTATTCCCCTTTGATCCTAGGTTTGGCGCCAGTTCTCCCTTCTTCCATCGGCTCCACTACGATGCCGGCACCGCAAGCGGCTCCTGGCGATCGTCTCGGCGACCTGCTCATCCGTGAAGGCCTGATCACCAAGGACCAGCTCGACAAGGCCCTTCAGGAACAGCGGTCGAGCGGCCAGCGGCTCGGTTACAACCTGGTCAAGATGGGGTTCGTCCAGGAAACCGAGATCACCAAGATGCTGGCCCGCCAGTACCGGATGCCGGCGGTGGACCTCGTCGCGCTTCGAAGTCGACCCCAAGATCGTCAAGCTGATCCCGGCCGACCTGGCGCTGAAGCACCTGGTGCTGCCCCTCAAGCGCGAAGGCCGCACGCTCACCGTGGCGATGGCCGACCCGACCAACCTCGTCGGTCATCGACGACCTCAAGTTCATCACCCGGTACGACATCTTCCCGGTCATCGCGGGCGAGTACACGCTGCGGAACGCGCTGGACAAGATACTACGAGCAGGTCGGACGCGCAGCTCGACACGCTGCTCAAGGACATGGAGGACGGAGGCGGAAGGCGAGCTCGAGGTGGTGGCGCAGGAGGAGGAGGACGAGCAGCAGGGCTGCCGGCATCAGCGCCGACGACGCGCCGGTCGTGAAGCTGATCAACGCGCATCCTCACCGACGCCGTCAAGCGCGGCGCCTCCGACATCCACATCGAGCCGTTCGAGCACGAGCTCCGGGTGCGCTACCGCGATCGACGGCGCGCTGCAGGAAGTGATGAAGCCGCCGCTCAAGCTGCAGGCGGCGCTCGACGTCGCCGCATCAAGATCATGGCGGCGCTGAACATCGCCGAGCGCCGGGTGCCGCAGGACGGGCGCATCAAGCTGAAGATGGGCAAGCGGGTGATCGACTACCGCGTCTCGACGCTGCCCGACGCTGTTCGGCGAGAAGATCGTGATGCGGATCCTCGACAAGGGCAACCTGACGCTCGACCTGACGAAGTTCGGCTTCGAGCCCAAGGCCGAGCGGGACCTGCTGAAGGCGATCCTCGAATCCGTACGGGATGGTGCTGGTGACCGGGCCGACGGGGTCGGGCAAGACGACGACGCTCTACTCGGCGCTGTCGCGGATCAACACCATCGACGTCAACATCATGACGGCCGAGGACCCGGTCGAGTACAACCTGATCGGGATCAACCAGGTGCTGGTCCGCAACGAGGTCGGGATGACGTTCGCGGCGGCGCTGAAGGCGTTCCTGCGCCAGGACCCGAACATCATCATGGTGGGCGAGATCCGCGACATCGAGACCGGCGGCATCGCGATCAAGGCGGCGCTCACGGGCCACCTGGTGCTGTCGACGCTGCACACCAACGACGCGCCCGTCGACCATCACCCGCCTGATCGACATGGGGATCGAGCCGTTCAACGTGGCGTCGGCGCGTGAACCTGATCGTGGCGCAGCGGCTGGTGCGGCGGATCTGCAAGGACTGCAAGACCGAGCACAAGTACCTGCCGGAGGAGCTGAAGGCGCTGGGCGGGGACACGCAAGGAGTTCGAAGGCGTTACCTTCTTCAAGGGCACGGGCTGCGACCATGCAACGGCACCGGCTACAAGGGCCGGGCGGGCCTGTACGAGGTGATGTCGCTCTCGCCGGAGCTGCGGCGCATGATCCTGCAAGGGCGCCGTCGACCAGCGAGCTGTCGGAGCAGGCGGTGACGGACGGCATGCTGACGTTGCGCATGGACGGCTGGTGAAGATCAAGAAGGGCATCACCACGCTCGAAGAAGTGGTCAAGGAAACGGCGGCAGCGTAACGTGACGGCACCAGCGCATTCCCAGGCGCCCAGCGCCTTCAACCTCCGCGCCCTGCTCGAGGAAATGATCGAGCGGGACGCCTCGGACCTGCACATCACCGCCGGCGAGCGGCCCAAGCTGCGCATCGACGGCGACATCATCGAGCACGCAAGGTCGAGGCGTGCTCAACCCGAAGGACACGCTCCAGCTGGCCTACTCGGTGCTCACCGAGCAGCAGAAGAAGCGCTTCGAGACCGAGGACGAGCTCGACTTCTCCTTCGGCATCCAGAACCTGGCCCGCTTCCGCGGCAACGCTTCAAGCAGCGCGGCTGCGTGTCGCTGGTGATCCGGCAGATCCCCTTCAAGGTCAAGACGTTCGAGCGACCTGCGGCTGCCGGCGATCGTCGGCCAAGCTGGCCGAGAAGCCGCGCGGCCTGGTGCTGGTCACGGGGCCCGACGGGCTCGGGCAAGTCCACGACGCTGGCGGCGATGATCGACAAGATCAACCGGGAGCGGAAGGGGCACATCATCACGGTCGAGGACCCGATCGAGTTCATCCACCGGCACCAGCAGTGCATCGTGAACCAGCGCGAGGTCGGGACCGACACCAAGTCGCTTCGCCAGCGCCCTCAAGTACGCGCTGCGGCAGGACCCCGACGTCGTGCTGATCGGCGAGATGCGCGACCTGGAGACGATCCAGGCCGGCGCTCACCATCGCCGAGACCGGGCACCTGGCCTTCGCCACGCTGCACACCAACTCCGCCGCCGAGACCATCAACCGCATCATCGACGTCTTCCCGTCGCACCAGCAGTCGCAGGTGCGGGCCCAGCTGGCGTTCGTGCTCGAGGGGATCATCACCCAGACGCTGCTGCCCAAGGCCAAGGGGCGCGGGCGGGTGATGGCGTGCGAGATCCTGGTCGTGCACGCCGGCCATCCGGGCGCTGATCCGCGACGACAAGGTGCACCAGATCTAGTCGTCGATGCAGGCCGGGCAAGAAGTACGGGATGCAGACGCTGAACGACTCGCTCTACCAGCTGTACATGAACCGCGAGGTCGCGCTGGACGAGTGCCTGCGGGTGTCGGGGGACCCGAACGAGTTCCTGCGGATGATCGGCGAGCCGGTGCCCGGGGACGAGGACAGGGTGGCCCCGAAGGACCGGCCCCTCACGGGCGGGCTGAAGCGATGATCGAGCACAGAGGAGGCTGACCGATGCCGGTATTCAACTACACCGCCCGCACGCTGACCGGGCGAGCTGCAGTCCGGCTACGATCGACCTGCCGAGCCACGACGACGTCGTCGCAGCATCTGCGCAAGAACCGGATGATCGTCGTGAAGGTCCAGCAGGCGCCGAAGGACATCAAGATCTCCTTCGGCAGCGGGATCGGTACGCGCGACATCGTGATCTTCACGCGCCAGTTCGCGACGATGATCAACTCCGGCCTGCCGCTGGTGCAGGCCCTCGACATCCTGTCGGAGCAGACCGAGAACAAGGCGCTGAAGGACGTGACCCGGGCCGTGGTGTACGACGTGGAGAGCGGCCACACCCTGGCCGACGCGCTCCGCAAGCACCCCAAGGCGTTCACCGAGCTGTACGTCAACATGGTCGCCGCCGGCGAGGCCGGCGGTATCCTGGACACGATTCTGCTGCGGCTCGCGACCTTCATGGAGAAGAACGACGCCCTGGTCCGGAAGGTGAAGGGCGCGATGATCTACCCGGCCGTCATCTTCTCGGTCGCCAGCCATGGCGGTCATCGTCCTGCTGATCTTCGTGATCCCGGTGTTCCAGCTCCATGTTCGCCGACGTGAACATGGAGCTGCCGCTGCCCGACCCGGATCGTGATCGGGCTGTCGGACTTCCTGAAGGGCTACTGGTGGGCTGCTGGGCCGTCGGCATCGCCGCGGTCATCTTCGGCGTCACGCCGCTACTACGCCACGCCCGCCGGCAAGCCTCAACCTCGACCGCATGCATGCTGGCGCTCCCGGTCCTGGGCGACGTGCATCCGCAAGTCGGCCGTGTCGCGCTTCACGCGCACGCTCGGCACGCTGATCGCGTCGGGCGTCTCGATCCTCGACGGGCTCGAGATCACGGCCAAGACCGCCGGCAACCGCGTGATCCACGACGCGGTCATGGAATCGCGGGCGTCGCATCGCCGGCGGTGAGACCATCGCCGCGCCGCTCCAGAAATCGAAGGTGTTCCCGCCCATGGTGATCTCGATGATCGCCGTCGGCGAGCAGACCGGCGGCCTCGACGAGATGCTGACGCAAGATCGCCGACTTCTACGACGAAGAGGTGGACGCGGCGGTCGAGCGCCCTGCTGTCCCTGATGGAGCCGGTGATGATCGTGCTCCTCGGCGTCGTCGTCGGCGGCATGATCGTGGCCATGTACCTGCCGATCTTCGGCATGATCGGAGCGGTTCAATAGAGGAGAATTGAGAAGAGCAGGGAGGCGGAGGGCAGAGCAGTTGCCAGACGCCAAGTTGCCAGTGGTTGCGAGTTGTGAGATGTGAGGGGCCAGACCGGTTGCGAGTACTGACAACCGGACTGGCCCCTCGAGTCTTGAGTCTGGTAACCACTGGCAACTTGGCGTCTGGCAACCAGTCTTACTCTTGCATTCTGCAATACCGGTCATAGTTTGGGGCCGTGACCGCTCCTGCCGCTCCGTCGAGCCAGATTCGCCGCCAGCCGCGCGGGGTCGTGCCTCCCGCCCGCACGCTGCTGCAGTGGCTGTACGTCGGGCGCGTGTCGGTGGCCTCGGCGGTCTTCCTCGCCGCGGCCCTGGCGTGGTGGCGGGCCGACCTCACCGCGCTGCTGGTGGCTTCGCTGTCGGTCACGCTCGCCCTGGTCGTGACGGCGGTGTCGTTCTGGTACTCGCACATCCGGTTGCGGGACTTCGGCCAGACCTTCCTGTACGGCCAGGCGGTGTTCGACGTCGCACTGGTGACGGCCATCTCGCACATCAGCGGGCCGTACTCCTACTTCGCCGCGCTGTACATCCTGGTGATCGCCTTCTACACCGTGCTGATGCCGCTCGCCAACGGCCTGCTGGTGGCGCTGCTGGCGGGCATCGTCTACACGGCCGACGTCATCGTCGGCGGCGAGCTGTCGGCGGCCGTCCTGCTGCAGGTGGCGGTCTTCTGGCTGGTGGCGAGCGCGACCGGGTACCTGGCGAGCCGGGTCCGCGTCGCCGGCGCCGCGCACGAGACCCTGGAGGCCGAGCTCCGGCGGGTGCGCCTGCAGGCGGCCGACATCCTGCGGCACATCGGCGCGGGCGTGATCACGGTGGACGGCGACGGCAGCCTGGTCTACGCGAATCCGACCGCCGAGGCGCTGCTCGGCCTGCCGCTCACCGAGCTGCTGGGCCAGCCGGTGCTCGATTCGGTGGACCGGGTCGCGCCGGCGCTGGGCGTGGCCATCCGGCGCACCGCGCGCGAGGGGCGGCGCGTGGTGCGGACCGTGGCGGAGGTGACGCGCGACGGCCGCACCCTGCCGGTGGGCTTCACGACCACGGCGGTGCGGGCCGCGGAAGGGGTGGCGCCGTCGGTGACCGCCATCTTCCAGGACATCTCGGACGCGCGGCGGATCGAGGAGCTGCGCCTGCGGACCGAGCGCCTGGAGGCGGTGGCCGAGCTGTCGGCGTCGCTGGCGCACGAGATCAAGAACCCGCTCGCCTCGATCCGCAGCGCGGTGGCGCAGCTCTCGCGCCTGGCGCCGCCGGGCGCCGACGAGCGCGTGCTGGCCGGGCTCATCGTGCGGGAGAGCGACCGGCTGTCGGCGCTGCTCACCGAGTTCCTCGACTTTTCGCGGGTGCGGGTCACGCGCTCGGTGCGCCTGGACCTGGTGGCGGTGGCGGAGCACGGCATCCGCCTGGCGCGCCAGCACCCCGACTGCTCGCCCGACGCGAAGATCGCGCTCGAGGCGCCCGAGCGGGCCGGTGCTGGTGGAGGGCGACGAGGACCTGCTGCACCGCGTGGTGTTCAACCTGGTCCTCAACGCCGTGCAGGTGGCCCCCGTGGCCGCGGACGTCCGCGTGCGCGTCGCAGCCCGCCCAGGCCGGCGACCTGCCCGGAGGCGTGACGATGGAGTCGCCGCGCCGCCTGGTGGTGAGCGACACGGGCCCCGGCGTCTCGCCCGAGGTGCTGCCGCGGCTGTTCGAGCCCTTCGTGACCGCCCGGATCGGCGGCACGGGGCTCGGCCTGGCCATCGTGCTGCGCGCCGTCCAGGCGCACCGGGGCCTCATCTTCTGTGACTCGGTGCGCGGGCGCGGCACCACGTTCTCGGTGTTCCTGCCCGCGCGGTTCAACGCGGAGGAGAGCGCGTGAGCGAGCGGCCGTCGCTGCTGATCGTGGACGACGAATCGGCGATTCTCGATTCGCTCCGCATCCTGTTCAAGAACGAGGGGTTCGACGTCGCGGTGGCGCGCGGCGGGCCCGCGGCGCTCGAGGCGATCGAGAAGGCGGCGCCGGACATCATCCTCACCGACGTGCGGATGCCGACCGTGAACGGCATCGACGTCCTGATCGCCGCCAAGCAGCGCGACGCGGATCTCCCGGTGGTGCTCATGACCGCGCAGGCCGAGTTGAAGACGGCCATCGAGGGCGTGAACCGCGGCGCGTTCCACTACCTCCAGAAGCCGTTCGACAACGACGAGCTGGTCTCGATCTGCCGGCGCGCGCTGGAGCACCGCCGCCTGAAGACCGAGAACCGGGTCCTCAAGCAGGAGATCCAGCGGCGCGACCGCAGCGGCATCGTGAAGCCGATCGGCGTCTCGAAGCCGTTCCGCGACCTGATGCGCATGGTGGAGACGGTGGCGCCCACCGACAGCACGGTGCTCGTGCAGGGGGAGAGCGGTACGGGCAAGGAAGTGATCGCGCGCTACATCCACGCGCTGTCGACCCGCGCCCGCGGCTCGTTCTTCTCGATCAACTGCGGCGCGCTGCCCGAGGGCATCCTGGAGTCGGAGCTGTTCGGGCACGTGAAGGGATCGTTCACCGGCGCGGTGCGCGACCACGAGGGCCTGTTCGCCGCGGCGGCCGGCGGGTCGTTCTTCCTCGACGAGATCGGCGAGACCACGCCCGCCACCCAGGTCAAGCTGCTGCGGGTGCTCCAGGAGCGCGAGGCGATCCCGGTGGGCGGCACCCAGCCGGTGCCGGTGGACGTGCGGCTCATCGCGGCCACCAATCGCGATCTCGAAGACGACATGAAGCAGGGGCGGTTCCGCTCGGACCTGTACTACCGCCTCAACGTCATCGCCCTCCACCTCCCGCCGCTGCGCGAGCGCCGCGACGACATCCCGCTGCTGGCCGACGCGTTCCTCCGGCGGATGGCGTCGGAGCGCTCGGAGGCGCCCAAGAGCCTCGAACGCGAGACCCTGGAGGCGATGCTGGCGCTACGACTGGCCGGGCAACGTGCGCGAGCTGGAGAACGCGCTGGAGCGGGCCTCGACCCTGACCAAGGGCGACGCGATCGGCGCGTCGGTGCTCCCGGCCCGCGTCACCGAGCGGCGCGCGCCGTCGCTGCTGGCCGAGCGCCCGTCCGCCAACCCGACGCTGGACGTCGTCGAGCGGGCGTACATCCAGTGGGTGCTGCAGTGCGAGGACGGGAACAAGACCCGCGCGGCGGAGGTGCTGGGCATCGACCCGTCCACGCTGTACCGGAAGCTGGCGCGATACGAAGAGGCGCCGTGACGGCGGGCCGCTGAAGCTTCGCGCGGCGTGGGCGGCCGGCGCCGGCCTGGCGGTCGGCCTGGTGGTGGCCCTGAACCTCACGGGCTCGCTGGTCGGCGTCTTCTACGACGACGGCATCTACCTGGCGTTGGGGCGGAGCCTCGCCGAGGGCCACGGCTACCGGCTGCTCTACCTGCCCGGCGCGCCCGGCGCCGTCCACTACCCGTTCCTCTATCCGCTGCTGCTGGCCGCGCTGTCGAAGCTGGCCCCCGCCTTTCCGGCGGACGTCGCTGCTGCTCAAGGCGGCGAACGCTCTGTCTGCTCGGCCTGGGCGCGTCGCTGCTGGTCCTCTACCTCGACCGGCGCCTGGCGCAGCCCACCTGGCGGCTCGCGCTGCTGGTCGCGGCCGCCGCGACCGCGCTGCCCCTGGTGACCGTGGCCACGGTGCTGTTCGCGGAGCCGCTGTTCCTGGTCGTGCTGGTCGCCGCGTGCTGGGCGGGTGACGCCGCGCGCGAGGCATCCTCGCGGCGCGCGACGTGGCTGCTCGCGGTCGCCGCCGGCCTGCTGGCGGGCGCGGCGGCGCTTGACCCGGTCGCTGGGGGTGACCGTCGTGCTGGCGGTCCCGCTCTCGCTCCTGCTGGCGCGGCGGCCGCGCGCCGCCGGCCTCGCGGGCGCCGCGGCCGCGCTGTGCCTGGCGCCCTGGCTGCTGTGGGTGGCGCACCACCGCGCCGACGTGGATCCGGCGCTCGTCGCCGGCTACGGCACCTACACCGATCTCCTGGCGCAGGCCGGCTGGGCGACGCTGTCGCCGGCCGGCATCGCCGGCGTGCTGCGGCCCATCGGCGCCGTGGCGCTGGCGCCGTTCCACGGCTGGCTGCGCTTCTTCCTGGGCGTGCCGGCCCTCGCGCTCGTGGCCGCGGGCTTCGGCCCGCTGCTCCGCCGCGCGCCGTCGCTGGGCTGGACGCTGCTGGCGTACGGCGCCATCGTCGTGATCTGGCCGTACGGCCCCGACCGCTTCGTGTGGGCGGCGTGGCCGTTCCTGGCCGTCGCCTTCTTCGCGGGCGCCGGTCAGATGCTCGGACGCGCGCGCGCGGCGGCCGAGCCGACCGCGACCGTGGGGCGGTGGTGCGTGTCGGCGTGCGTCCTGCTGGTGGTCGTCGGCTACGGCTTCTACCAGGTGCGCGGGTACGTGCGCGGCGACGCGAGCCGGCTGCAGCGCGGGATCTCCGCCACCATGGCCGACCTGGTGCCGTGGGTCCGTGCGACCGCGGCGCCGGACGCCGTGGTGGCGGGCGAAGACGAGGCGCTGCTGTGGCTCTACACCGGGCGCCGCGCCGTGCCTGCGTACGTCTGGCGCTATCGCGGCCGGGGCGACCAGAGCCTGGGACCGGACTCGCTGCGGTCCTGGCTCGACCGGTCGCAGGTGAGCTACGTGCTGCTGAGCGGCCCGGGGTCCGACGCGGCGCCCACCATCAGCGAGCTGATCGGCCGCTACCCCGGCTACCTGCACGTGGCGCGTGAGTGGCCCGGCGGGCCGATGGCGTTCGCCGTCGACCGGTCGGGACCGGCCCCCGCGTCGGGAGGATCCGCCCCGTGAACGGCCCCACGCCGCAGGTGTCGGTGATCATGCCCTGCCTCAACGAGGCGGCGACGGTCGCGACGTGCGTCGCCAAGGCGCGCGCGGCCTTGGAGCGCGCCGGCCTCCCGGGCGAGATCGTGGTGGCCGACAACGGCTCCGACGACGGATCGCCGGCCTTGGCCGAGGCCGCGGGCGCGCGGGTCGTCGCGGCGCGGGTCCGGGGGTACGGTGCCGCGTATCTCGCCGGCCTCGAGGCCGCGCGCGGCGACTACCTCGTCCTCGGCGACGCCGACGACACCTACGACTTCGGTGTGGTGCCCGAGTTCGTGGCGGCCCTGAAGGCGGGGAACGACGTCGTCCTGGGCTCGCGGTTCCGCGGGCGCATCCTGCCCGGCGCGATGCCGTGGCTGCACCGCTACGTGGGCAACCCCATCCTCTCCGGCATCCTCAGCGTGTTCTTCGGCCGGCGCGTCTCGGACGCGCACTGCGGCCTGCGCGCCATGACCCGCGAGGCCGGCGAGCGCATGCGCCTGAGGAGCAGCGGGATGGAGTTCGCGTCGGAGATGGTGGCGCTGGCGCTGCGCCACGGGCTGCGGGTGGCGGAGATCCCCATCACCTACTATCCGCGCGGCGGCGAGTCGAAGCTCCGGAGCTTCCGCGACGGCTGGCGCCACCTGCGCTTCATGCTGCTGCTCTCGCCCACGCCGCTGTTTCTCCTGCCGGGGCTGGCGGCGCTGCTGGTGGGCCTGGCCGGGCTGTTCGTGCTGCTCCCCGGGCCGGTGTACGTCGGCGGCCTCATGTTCGACTACCACTTCATGTTCGTGGCCAGCGCCCTGGCGATTCTCGGCGTGCAGCTCGTGGTGCTGGGGCTCGCGGCCAAGACGTACGCCCGCGGCGAGCTCTCGATCCGGGGCGATCGCTGGCTGGCGTGGCTCGACCGCCACTTCACGCTCGAGCGCGGCCTGCTGGTGGGGCTGGGGCTGGTGGCCGCCGGCCTGGGCACCAACGCGTGGATCCTGTCCTCGTGGCTGGGGGCCGGACGCGGACAGCTGTTCGCGGTGCGGCCCGCCCTGCTGGGCCTGAGCCTCATCGTGGTCGGCGCCCAGGCGGTCTTCGGCTCGTTCTTCATCAGCGTGCTGCACGACGATCCGCGCCGGTGACGTGACGCCGCGCGTCTCCGCGATCATCCCCACCCTGAACGGCGCCGCCACGCTGCCCGCGCTGCTGGCGGCGCTCGCACGCGAGCGGGCCGCGGCGCGCGGCCTGGTGGAGATCCTCGCCATCGACTCCGGGTCGCGCGACGGGACGCCGGCGCTGCTCGAGCGGGCCGGGGCGCGGGTGCTGGACCTGGGCGGGGCGCGGTTCGGCCACGCGAGCGCGCGCAACCGCGCGGCGGCGGCGGCGACGGGCGACGTGCTGCTGTTCCTGACGCAGGACGTGGAGCCGGTGGGCGACGCCTGGCTGCCGCCTCTTCTCGAGGCGCTCGATGACCCGCGCGTGGCGGGCGCCTTCGGCCGCCAGGTGCCGCGCGGCGCGTCGCCGGAGGAAGCGTTTCTCGCCAAGGTCAACTACGCGGGGCGTCCACGGCGGATCACCCGCGCCGACCTCGGCGCCGCTTTCGGCCCCGGCGCGACGCTGTTCTCCAGCGCGTTCGGCGCGGTGCGGCGCGCGGACTGGGAGGCGGTCCCGTTCCCCGACATCGTCATGAGCGAGGACCAGGCGTGGGCGCTGACGGTCCTCAGGGCGGGGCGCGAGATCCGCTACGAGCCGAGGGCCGAGGTCTATCACGGTCACCGCTTCGGCTTCGTCCGCGCCTTCCGCAGGAACTTCGACAGCGGTTCGTCGCTGCAGGCGCTCGGGCTCGCGGGAGGCGCGTGGCGCGCCGGCGCGGGTCATCTGCTGCGCGAGATGCGGTGGATCGCGGCGCAGTGCGGCGCCGGCGCGCTGCCTCATGCCGTGGGGATGGAGGCGGTGCGGATGCTCGGCTTCCAATGCGGCCGCCTGGAGCGGCGGCTCCCGCGCGGGCTGGCCGCCGCGCTCGGCGAGGCGCCGAGGGCGTGAGGCCGGCGGACGTTGAGCCCGCCCATGGTCGGCTGTAGTGTTGACGGTGTGAGCGCCGACGGCATGCTCGGCCCGTTGCGGAAGGCGGTGGCGGAGCGACTCCGCATCGTGCTCGGTCGGGAGCCTCCCGACAGCCGGTACGCCCGCGTGCATGCCGCCGTGGTGCGCGAGGCCTGCGGGATGGCGCTGCGGGGCAGGAGCGACTGGCTGCGCTCGGTCGCGGCCTGTCGCGAGATTCCTGGTCTCGACGAGCGCGTGGTCGAGCTGCCCTGGGTCTATGCCCACCTGTCCGGCGGACGTCGGTTGCTGGATGTCGGTTGCACGCTCAATACCGCATACCACGTCGAGCGGCTGCGCTCACGGTTCGTGTCCATCACCTATCTGAACCCGTATCCGGACGACGGGTACCGCAGTCCGGCGCAGAGCGTCCGGTACGTGACTCGCGATGCACGCGATCCCGGACTGGCGCCCGGCAGCTTCGACCTCGTGACGTGCCTCTCCACGCTGGAGCACGTGGGGTGCGACAACACCCGCTACGGCGCGCCCGCCCAGGTACCGGCGTCGGCGGAGCAGACGCGGGCGGCACGCCGGGAGGTGATGCGGGCCCTTCGACCGCTGGTCGCTGGGGGAGGGGCGCTGCTACTGACGGTACCATTCGGTCGCTACGAGGATCACGGCTGGTTCGTGCAGCTCGACGCGGCGGCTCTGGACGACGCGATCGGGGCGTTCGCGCCACTTCGCGTCGAGGCCTCGTACCACCTCTACGACGCGGGATGGCGGCGGGCGCGGTCGGAGGAGTGCTGTGGCGTCGGCTATGGCGAGCGTACGCGGGGCGCGAGCGCGGTCGCCTGCATCGAGTTGGGGGCGTAGATGACCCTGGCCCGGCGGGTCGCTGCGAACGCCGCCACGGCCCTGGGGCTGCAATCGGCGCTGCTGGTCCTCGGACTGGCTGCGACGGCCGTCTTCGTGCGCCTGCTCGGCCTCGAGCGGTACGGCGCCTGGGCCGTCTTGATGGCGATCGTGGCGTACGGAGGCGTCCTCGAGCTGGGCCTGAGCGTGTCCCTGGTGCGGCGGGTCGCCGCGCTGCATGCCGCCGCAGATCGACACGCCCTCGGCCTCGCGCTCGGCGCCACCGTAGCGGCGACCACGACGCTCGGCGCGGCGGGGGCGCTGCTGGTCTGGGTGGCCGCGCCGGTGATCGTCGGCATCGTGCACGTGCCGGCGGCGCTGGCGCCGGAGTTCATTGCGGCGCTGCGGGTGGGTGCGGTGACCATCTGGCTCTCGGTCCCGGCTGCCGCGCTGGGAGCCGTACCGATGGCCCTGCAGCGGCTTGACGCCCTTGTGACTCTGGATGCGAGTGTCACGGCTTGCGTGCTCGCGACGCAGATCGGGGTTGTGGTGGCGGGCGGGGGACTCGTCGGCCTCGCCGTCGCCATGGCTGCGGGACGCGCGGCCGGCCTGGGCGGACGGCTCCTGCTGGCGCGTCGGCTGCTGGGCTCGCTCGGCCTCCGGGTCAGCTTCTCCTATCCGATTTGGCGCGAACTGGGGCGCTTCGGATTCCTGAAGGTCATTCAGCAGGTCGCGTCACTTCTCGTGCAGCACCTCGATCGTCTGCTGGTAGCCGTGTTTCTCTCCGCAGAGTGGGTTGCCTTCTACGCCGCACCTCTCGACCTCGCGCAGCGGCTCCTGATGGTCCAGACCAACGTGTCAATGGCTTACTACCCGGCAGCGTGCGCCTCCGCCACGTCCGGCGACCGCGCCGGCTTCTACAGCCTGTACGAGCGCACGAGCCGTGCTGTCGCGGTGGCGACCTTCGCCCTCGCGATAGTGCTGGTCGTCTTCGCGGGCCCGATTCTCCATCTGTGGGTCGGGGCGGCCGTGGCGGCGCGCAGCGCCGGCCTGCTGCGCGTTCTCGCGGTGGCGTACGCGCTCATGGCGCTGACGGCCATCCCGTCCAACGCGGCCGATGCGCTCGACCGACCGGACATCGCGGCGCGATACAGCCTGGCGGGACTGGCTATCAACGTAGCGCTGGCGGTGATCCTGATCCCGCGGTTCGGCATCATGGGCTCCGGGGCAGCAATCCTCGGCAACGTGGTGTTGCAGGCACCGTGGTTCGTGCGGGCCGTCACCCGCAAGGTCGTTGGGGCCCCGGTTGCGCGGTACACGCTTCGCGCGATCTTCGAGCCGCTGTTGCCCGCCGCGATCGCCGGGGCCGTCGTGGCAGTGGCCTCGGGCACCGGATTGGCGCGGGGCATAACGGGCTACGCGGCGGCCGCGTTTGCCGCAGGCGCGGCCTTTCTGTTGGCGGTGCGATGGTTGCGGGTCTTCGACGCCGGGGAGAGCGAGGCGCTGGCGGAACTGCCCGGTGGCCGTCTGCTGCGCTGGCTCGCTGCGAGCCGATGAGTCTCGGCCGGGAGCAGTTCGGTCCCGAGTACTACGCGGCCCATGCCGCCCAGCTGGGGTGGGGGCCGGACAGCGAGCCCGACCCGGCCAAGCTCGCCTACCTTCAGGCGGAGATTCGGGGGCGGCGGGTGCTCGACGTGGCGTGCGGGCCCGGCGTGTACGCCGAGGCGCTGGCGCGCGGCGGCCGCGACGTGGTGGGAGTGGACTACAGCTCCGGGCTGCTCAGGGCGGCAGGCTCGAGGTTTGCAGGCTTCCGGTGCGCCTGCGCAGCGGCGCACGCTCTCCCGTTCCGTGACGGCAGCGCCGATACCGTGCTGCTGCTTTCTGTCTTGGAGCACGGTGATGACCTGGCGCTCCTGCGCGAGGCGGCACGCGTAGCGCGCGAACGGGTCATCGTCCAGGTTCCGCTCGCGGAGCCGCCATTTCTCGCCCGAGCCGGGCTCCTGTACTCCCACTGGTGCGATCGAAGCCACCTGCGCACCTACACCGAATCGTCTCTCGGCGAGCTCGTGGCAGAGGCCGGGTGCCGTCTGGTGGCGGTATCGCCAGCGTATCCGCGCGATATCACGGACCTGTATGTAAGCGCGTTGCGAGTCCCTGCGCCGGTGCGCCTCCTGGTACGGGCCCCCTTGCGGCTGCTCAAGTGCTTCGTTTCACCGGCCCCGGCGGAGGCGTTCGCCGTCGCTGAGCCCCGCTGATGCGCGTGGCGCTAGATGTTTCGGCGCTGACAGCCGGTCTCCGCTCCGGGACGGCGGTGTACGTGTATCGCCTGGTGGAGGCGCTCGCCGCCAATCCCGGTCTAGACCTCAGGGTTCTCTACAACGGGCTGCCGGGAGTCGGGGAGAGACTCGCAGCTTCGCTGGAGCGGCCGAACGCCAAAGTGCTTTGCTCGCCACTCCGTTGGCGCGGCCTACCGGCGCCCATATTCGACCGCCCCTACCCTGAGGCGCTCCGCCGGGAAGTCCAAGCCGCCGACCTCTTCCACATCGGAGAGTTCGTATACCCGCGGCTGCGATCGGGGCAGGCCGTGGTGGCCACCGTTCATGACGTCAGCACCGAGCTCCACCCCGAGTGGCACAGCTGGCGGAACCGCGTGCTGCACCACCGGCGACTGGCTTGGATTCGGCGCCACGCCACCCGCGTGATCATTGACGCCGAGGCTACACGTGCGGATGCCGCCGCGGTGCTCGGCCTGCCGCTCGACCGTCTCGATGTGGTGCCACTCGCGCGCGGCACCGCGGGATTCATAGCGCAGCAGGACCACGTCCGTCAGCGCCTCGGACTCGGCGCGGAGCCATTCGCGCTCTGCGTGGGAACTCTCGAGCCGCGCAAGAACCTGATCAGACTCGTCGCCGCTTTCCGCCGACTCTCGCCGGACCTGGGGCCTGTGCGCCTGGTGCTAGCCGGTCCTTGGGGTTGGCAGACTGGGCCCCTGCGCGCGGCGTTGAAGGAGCAATGTGAACATCTGCCCGTTACGGTGACTGGCGGCGTGGATGATCCTACCCTCCGTGCCCTATACGCGGGCGCGACGGTGTTCGCGTATCCATCTCTCTGCGAGGGCTTCGGCTTGCCTCTGCTCGAAGCGATGGCGGCGGGCGTCCCCGTCCTGACGAGTGCCGGCGGTGCCTGCGCCGAGGTGGCGGGCGATGCGGCGCTCCTCGTGGATCCGCTTCGAGTGGATGCCATCACGGCGGCGCTCGACCGCTTGCTCAGGTCCGAGAGCGAACGTCGCACCTTGGCGCAGCGGGGATTGCGTCGCGAGCGCCAGTTCTCTTGGGCTCGCACGGCGGAGCGCACTGTGGCGGTATACGAGCGGGCACTGGCGGCCGGCGCGTGAAGATCGCCGTCCTTCACAACCTGCCGTCGGGCGGTGCGCGGCGGGCGCTGATCGAGCACTGCCGCGGCCTGCGCGGGCGCGGGCACTGGGTCGAAGCATTCTACCCCGACACGGCGGACGAGGCCTTCCTGCCGCTTGAGCCCGTCGTGGACCGGGTGCACGTATGGCGCGCGCCGCGACCTCCCAACCCCGAGCCGAGTATCCTCGCGCAGGTGCGGGCCGGCTCCGCGTGGGCCGCCCTGCGTCTGGTCCGCGGGCTGGCGCGCATTCATCGCGACATGGCGCAGGCGATCGACGCCGGCGGCTTCGACGTGGTGCTGGCCGCGCATGACCAGTACACGCACGCGCCACGCGCCCTGCGGCACCTCACGACGCCGGCGGCGTACTTCTGCCAGGAGCCGCTGCGGTTCGTGTACGAGGCGCCGGTAGGGCTCGCGATGCCGGCGCCGGGCGGGCCGGTTGGGCGGGCCATGCAGAGTCTGGCCATCGGCGCCGCTAAGTGGGTGCTGCGGCCGGTGGACGCCCGCAGCGTGCGGGCCGCGACCCTCGTGCTCGCCAATTCTGTGTACTCCCATGAATCCATCATGCGAGCCTACGGCCGAGCGGCTCGCGTGGTCTATCTCGGCGTAGATACGGCGCGCTTCCGTCCGCTGGGGCTCGAGCGCACGGGCCGCGTCCTCACGGTCGGCGCGCTCCACCCGGCCAAGGGGTTCGATTTCGTCGTGGACGCGCTGGCGCAGATTCCGGCGTCGCGGCGCCCGGCGCTGGACATCGTGTCGGACCGCGCCTACGGAGCGTATCGAGCGCTGCTCGAATCACGTGCCCGGGCGCGCGGCGTCCGGCTCCAGATTCATGCGCGGGTGAGCGAGAACGAGCTCGTGGAGTGGTACAACCGCGCGCAGCTACTCGCTTATGCGCCTTACCTCGAGCCGTTCGGTCTCGCCAGCCTTGAGGCGATGGCCTGCGGAACGCCCGTCGTCGCTGTGGCGGAGGGGGGCACGCGCGAGAGCATCCGGTCGGAGGAGACCGGGCTGCTCACCATGCGAGACGTCAGCGCCTTCGCCTCCGCAATCGACCGGATCCTACGCGACCCCGGCCTGGCCGCGCGGCTGGCGGGCGCGGCCGCCGCAGAGATTCCTCGACGCTGGACCTGGACGTCGTCGAGCGAGCAGCTGGAGGTCGCGTTGGATGCGTGTCGAGCGTGCCGCGGCGGAGGCAGCCGCCCGGGCTGAGGAGGTGCGCAACCTCCCCCAGGGGACGGTCGACGGAATGGCCCTGATCAGTGACGGAGATAGAAGGGACAGGGATTCGTCAGGGCCTGCTCCCCGGGGTCGGGGACGGACGGGGGTTTCCGCTGCCGCTGATGCGGCAGCGCGGGTTGCGTTCGCTCATGCGCCGGGCATACCGATACCCCGGGGCCAGCGGCGTATTGCCCCGGCCGCTCCGGCGCACCACCTTCGTAGCTCGTGCCCCGCGCCAGCATCGTCATCCCCACCTGGAACCAGGCCGGCCTGCTCGCCGCTGCGCTGCGCTCGCTGCGCGCCCAGACGTATCCAGACTTCGAGATCGTCGTGGTGGATAACGGGTCCTGCGATGGCACCGCGGCAATGCTGGGACGCGACTTTCCGGAGGTGAGGCTGTTGACGCTTCCGGAGAACCGCGGCTTCGGGCCTGCCACGAACGCCGGGCTCCGGGCCGCGGTCGGCGAGATTCTGGTCTGTCTCAACAACGACGTTGAGTGCGAGCCGGGCTGGCTTGCGGCCCTGGTCGCGGCCCTTGACCGCATGCCCGACGTCGGGTCGGTCGCCTCGAAGATGATGGACGCGAAACGGCCGGGGACCATCGACGCCGCCGGGGATGCGATGTCCTTGGTCGCGTGGAGCGTCGGCCGCGGGGAGCCCGACGCCGCGCGCTTCAACGTCGGCCGCGAGATCTTGAGCGCGTGCGCGGGGGCCGCCGCATACCGGCGCACCGTGTTCGAGCGCATCGGCTGGTTCGACGAGTCGTACTTCGCGTGGTTCGAGGATGTGGACCTGGGTATCCGGGCGCAGCTGGCGGGGTTCCACTGCTGGTACGAGCCGGCGGCGATCGTGCACCACCACGGCTCGGCTACGGCGGCGACGATGAGCGATCGCAAGCTCTTCCTCTCGGTGCGGAACAGACTGATGCTCTTCTTCAAGACGATGCCGCTCAGGCGGGTGTTGGTTTGGGGGCCGCTCGTGCTGGCGTCGCCCTGGGTTGATCCGGTGTTCTTCGGTCGGCCCCTGCGGGTCACAGCGCGGGGCTGGTTCGCCTTCTGGCCGAGGCTCCCGGGCGTGCTGCGTGCGCGCCGCGCCGTGTACGCACGGCGACGCGTTCCGATCGCGCGGCTGCTTGATCTGCTGGAGAGCCCTTGGGACGACATCCGCCGCGCCGCCGCCGCGCTCGGCGCGCGACTAGGGCTGCGGACGGCGCCGCGACCGGTCGAGGTGCGGTGAGCGCGCACAGCCGACGTCTCGTGCTCGTCCTGCTCGCGGCGCTCGCGCTGCGGCTCCTGCTGCTGGTGGCCCGGGGCGACTACATCGTCTACGACGAGGGCTACTACCTGCTGCTCGCGCGGAGCCTCAGGGCCGGCCACGGCTTCGCGCTTGAACGGATTGCCCCACGTGGCGCTCTCGCCGCTCCAGCCCGTGCTGGTGGCCGCGCTGTCGGCGCTGGGCGTGCCGGACCTGTGGGCTTCGCGGCTCCTCGCCGCGGTCTGTGGAGCCCTGTTGGTGGTCCCGGTCGCGGACCTGGCCCGGCGCGCGGGAGGTCCGAGGGTGGCGCTCGCGGCCGCGGCGTTCACCGCCGCGAGCCCCGCGTTGATGAGCTTCGTGCCGTTCTTCCCGGGCGAGAGCTGGAACCTCTACTTCGGCAGCGAGCCGCTGTTCCTCCTGCTGGCCTTCGGCGCGGTGGCGGCGGCCGCGCGGGCGAACGAAGGCGGGTGGCGGTGGTGGCTCGCGACGGGTCTCCTGGCGGGAGCGTCCTTCCTCGCGCGCGCCGAGGGCGCGGTGCTGGCGCCGGTGCTGCTCGTCGTGCTCGGCGCCACGGCGGCGATCGGCAGGCGCGCGGCGGCGTGGCGTCACCTCGCGCTCGCGGCCTGCGCCGCCGCGCTGGTGGCCGCGCCGTACCTGTTCTACCTCCACGCCACGCTGGGACGCTGGGCGATCAGCGGCCGGGTGCAGGCGGCGTCGCAGGCCGGAGAGGACGCGCCGTCGGCCGTCCAGGGCGCGCGGAGCGGGGGAGGGGTGCTCGACGCCTTCGTGTGGCAGGGCCGCCCCGACGCGTTCCTCCAGGCGCTCTACAGCCTCGACGCGACCGGGACGCGCATGGCGTCGCAGTACTGGGGCGTGCACCGGAGTCCGCCGGTCGCGCCGGCCGCCGTGGCTCCCATGCGAACCGCAACGCCGCCGGCCGCCGGGCCCGCCGCCGATTCCGGTGTGACCGCCCGGTCGCCGCGCCGGGGGACACTGGCCGTCTGGTGGCGGGGCGTCACGGCCGTCGTGCCGTGGTGGCTCGGCGTGCTCGCGCTCTCCGGCCTGCTGCTCGCGCCCTCGGGCGGCCTGGTGTGGGTCCTGCCGCTTGCCGCGTGCGCGCTGGTTCCGTCCCTGCTCACCTACGTCGAGCCACGCAGCCTGCTACCGCTCGCGCCGCTGGCCGCCATGTACGCGGCGGTGACGGCGATGTGGATCGCCCGGGGCGTCGAAGCGCGTTGGAAGACGGCTCCGGTGATCATGGCGGCGGTGGCGGGCCTCGCGCTCGCGGCGCCGGCGGGCCGCGACCTGGTGCGGGCCTGGCCGCAGACCACCGCGCTGCAGCAGGTCGCGACCGCTCGGCGCGCGGTGGGCGAGTACCTGGCGGAGCACCTGCCGCCCGATTCGGCCGTGATGAGCTGGCATCCGGCGGTCGCCCTGTGGGCCTCGCGCCCCTGGCGGGTCCTGCCGTACGACTCCTTCGAGCGCATCACCGACTACGCCCGCCGCGAGGGCGCGGCGGCCATGGTCTTCTCGCGCTTCGAGCCTTCGCCCCTTCCCCGGCCGCCGCGCGCCTTCACGATCGTCCTGCCGGATGTCGGCGGCGCCGCGGCCGGCTCGAGCGTGCAGGTGCAGCCGGTGGATGAGACGCCGCTCCTGTTCGTGGGCCGCCTCGCACGCGTTCCCGCGCCGGCGGCGCCGTGAGCGGCTCCCCGCGCTGGCCCTCGCGCGTGGTCCCGGCGGCGGTGACCGCCGCCGCGGCCTGGTCGCTGATCCCGTTCGGCGTGTGGGCGGCGGGGGCCGACCTGAAGTACTACACCTCGGCGTGGCAGGCCTGGTTCTGGGGCACCGTGCTGGCCCTGTGCTGCGCCGCCCTGCTCCTGTTGCTGACCCGCGGCGCGGCGGCGACGGCGCTGTTCGCCGCGTGGCGCCGCGTGATCGCCGGGCCGCCGTCCGGGCGCTTCCTCGCCCTGGCGTCGCTGGTGCTGGTGACGATCGCGCTGCTGATGTGCCTCGCCGTCTTCTCGGGCAACCCGCGCAACGTGGACGGCTTCGCGCAGCTGTTCCAGGCGAGGATGTTCCTCGCCGGCCGCCTCTGGGTCGCGCCGCCGCCGCCGGCCGAGGTGGCGAACTTCGCGACGCTGCACATGATCGTCGGCCCCGCGCGCTGGTTCTCGCAGTACCCACCGGGACAGTCGCTGGCGCTCGCGGCCGGGCTCGCGCTCGGCGCCTGGTGGCTGATCAATCCGGTGTTCGTCGTGCTGCTGGTCGTGGGCACGTATCGCGCGGCGCGCTGGTGCGCCGACGAGACGACGGCGCGCCTGGCGGTGGTGCTGCTGCTGCTGTCGCCGTTCGTGGCCGCCGTTTCCGGGAGCGAGATGAGCCACCTCCCGGCCGCGGCCCTCGCCATGGTGGCGGCCGCCGCGGCGGCCGCGGCCGGGCGCGGCTCGTGGCGCGCGCCGATCGTCGCGGGCGCAGCCCTCGGCGTGCTCGCCGCGTTCCGCCCGCTCGATGCCGTGGCCGCGGGCGCCCCGGTGGCCCTGATCCTCCTGATGGCGGCGCCGCCGCACCGGAAGGTCGCGGTGCTGGCCGCCGCCGTGGCCGCCGGCGCCGTGTTCACCCTCCCGTTCCTGTGGTACAACGCGGGCACGACGGGCTCGTGGCACCTGCTGGGCTACAACTACCTGTGGGGGCCGAACCACTCGCTCGGCTTCCATCCGGTGCCGTGGGGCATTCCGCTCACCCCCTGGCGGGCCGTGGGGCTGACCAGCCTCGATCTGCACCAGCTCGACACCTACCTCTTCGACGCGCCGCTGCCGATCCTCGTCCTGACGGCGCTGGCCCTGTTCGCGGCGCGCCGCCGCCTCGTGGCGCGGGACGCCGTGCCCGTGGCGGGCGTGGCCGCCTTGTCCTTCCTGTTGTTCTTCTACTGGCACCGCGACGTCTTCTACGGCCCGCGCTTCCTGTTCACCGCGGTGCCGTGGCTGGTGATCGTGGCGGCGCGCGGCCTGGTGCTGCTGCGCCGTTCCGGCCGCGAGGTGGCGCCGTCCGTCACGGCGGGGCAGGCGGTGGTGTTCGTCTTCGCGGTCGCGATGCTGCTCGGCCTCGGCGCCATCACCCCGGGACGGATCGCCGCCTATCGCCGGGCGACGCCCGTCTTCGATCTGCACCCGGATCGGGACGCGCGGCGGGCCGGCATCCACCATGCCGTGGTCGTCATCCCCGATGGATGGGGCTCGAGGCTGATCGTCCGCATGTGGGCCGAGGGTGTCCCGGTCCCGAGGTCCACCCGGCTCTACGCGGCGATCGACGCGTGCAGCCTCGAGCAGGCGCTCGATGCGGCGGCGCGTGATTCGGCCGGCCGCGGCGCGCGCCTGGTGGAAGCCCTGGATTCCCTCGCGGAGCTCCACCGCCCGGGCGTGCGGACCGGCGTCACGCTCGATCCCAACCTGCGGCTGCCGGAGGGGGAGGACCTCGCGCCGGCATGCCGCGTGGAGCTCGCCCGCGATGCGGCCGGCTTCCTGGCGTACGCGCCGTTCCTCTACCTCAACCGGGCCGATCTGAACGGCGACGTCGTGTGGGCGCGCGATCTCGGGCCGTGGAACGACGCGCTGTTCGCCCACTACGCCGGCCGCGCGCTGTACCGGTATGCGCCGCGCGAGCCCGGCGGCCCTCCCGCGTTCACACCGCTCGGTATCGCCGGCGGCGGCTATGCCGTCCGCTAAGGCGTACGCGCTGGTCCTCGGCGTCGCGCTCGCGGCCTCCGCCGGAAGCCTCGCCAACGGCTTCGTGTTCGACGACGTCGAGGTGATCCAGCAGGACGCCAGGATCCACACGCTCGACAGCCTGCCGGCGCTCGCCAGCGCGCCGTTCTGGACCAGCAGCTACCGCGTCCAACGCCTATCGGCCGGTCACCACGGTCGCGTTCGCGCTCGACTGGGCCGCCGGCGGCGGGCGGCCGGTCGCGTTCCACGCGACCAACGTCGTCGTGAATCTCGCGGTGGTCGCGCTGCTGCTCGCCGTCGCGTCGCTGGTGCTGGGCCCGGCCGGGGCGCTGGTGGGCACGCTGTGGTTCGCGGTGCAGCCCGTCCACGTCGAGGCCGTGGCGAACGGGGTGGGCCTCGCCGAGCTGCTGGCCGCCGCCGGGTACCTGGGCGCCCTGCTGGCGTACGTGGCCGACGGCGACGCGGCCGCCGCCGGCCGGCGCGGCGGCGCGCGGCGGGCCTGGCTCGCGGTGGCGACGCTCGCGGCGGCGGCGCTCGCGCTCGGCGCGAAGGAGAACTCCATCACCCTGCCCGCGATGCTGCTGCTCGCGGATGCCTGGCAGGCGCGCCGCGGCGGCGGGCGGGTGCGCGACCGGTTCCGCGGCCACGCGGTGCTGTGGCTCGGGGTGGTGGCCCTCGCCGTGGGCTATCTGGCGGCGCGCGCGCACGTGCTCGGGCCGCAGTTCGGCGGCGGCGTGGTGGCCTCCGGGCTCGAGGGCGAGTCGGTCTTCGGCCGCGTGCTGGTCATGGCGCCGGCGGTCCTGGTGTGGCTGCGGTGGCTGGTCTGGCCCGCGCATCTCTCGGCCGACTACCTGCCGAACGCCTTCGTGCCCGCGGCGCGGCTCGGGATGGCGCAGCTCGCCGGCCTCCTGGTGGTGGCGGCGCTGGCGCTGGGCGCGTGGAAGGCCCGGCACCGCTTGCCGGGCGTCACCGCCGGCATCGTCTGCTTCGCGGTGACGGCGTCGGTGGCCGCCAACGTGGTCGTGCCGACCGGCGTCCTGCTGGCCGAGCGGCTGGCCTACCTGCCGTCGGTGGGCGCGGCCCTCGTGGTCGGCGCGCTGTGGCAGGCGCTCCCGCGCCACCGCTATCTCTGGCCCGTCACGGCGCTCGTTCTCGCCCTCCTCGCGGCGCGCACGGTCGCGCGCATCCCGGTGTGGCACGACCAGCAGGGCTTCCTGGCGGCGCTGGTGCGTGACGCGCCGCAGTCGTACCGGACGCACTGGGCCCTCGGCGTGGAGGCGTTCCGGCAGGGCCGCCGCGGCGAGGGCGAGCGCGAGATGCAGACGGCGATCCGGATCTACCCGGGCGATCCGGCGGTGCTGGCGGAGCTCGGAGAGCAGTACCTGGAAGCGGGGCTGTTCGCGCCGGCCGCGCGCCTGTTCCTCGGCGCCTTCGAGATGGATACGCTGCGCACCGATGCCGCGGTGCGGGCGGCGTTCGCGCTGCTCAAGGAAGGCCGGCCCGATTCGGCGGCGGCGGTCGGCTCGGCGGCGCTCGGCCGCTTCCCGGACGAACGCGCCGCTGCTCCTGGTGACGGAGCAGGCGTACGTCGCCGCGGGTCGGCCGCGCGACGCGCTGGCGCTGGCGCGGCGGGCGGTCTACCTCCTGCCGCGGCAGCTGGGGCTACCAGCAGGTGGCGGGCTACGCCGCCGCGAACGACGGAAGGTGCGACGAGGCCAGGGGCCGCCTCGAGCGCGCCATCGCGCTCGCGCCCGCCGAGCGGGAACCGCGCGCGCTCCTGGCGCGCCTGGCGCCCGGCGCGCGCTGCGGGCTGGGGCCGTCGTGACGCACGCCCGCGCCGCCTGGCTCGCCGCGGCCGCCGCCGTGATCGTGTACCTCCCGGCGCTCGGCAACAAGTTCGCGCTGGACGACGGCTCCATCGTGGAGCGCAATCCGTCGGCGCATTCCGTGGGCGCGGCGCTGCGGGCCTTCGACCAGGCCTACTGGCCCGCGGAGAACGGCGCGGGGCAGTGGCGCCCCCTGGTCATTCTCTCCTTCGCGGCGGATTGGCAGGTCTCCGGCGGCAGCCCCGTCTGGCTGCACGCCGTGAACGTCGTCTGGCACGCGGCCGCGACGGCGCTGCTGGTCGCCGTGCTCGCCTGCTACGTCCCGGAGACGGCGGCGCTCGCCGGCGGGCTGCTGTTCGCGGTGCACCCCGTGCACGTGGAGGCCGTGGCCAACCTGGTGGGGCGGGCCGAGCTGATGGCCGCGGTGTTCCTCTTCGCGGCCGTGCTCGTCGGCCGCCTGATCCGCCGGCGCCTGGAGCAGGGACGGACGACCTGGCTCCTGGAGTGCGCGCTGGTGGCGTCGGTCGCCTGCGGGCTGCTCAGCAAGGAGCACTCGGCCATCGCGGTGGCGCTGCTCGCGCTGGACGACCTGGCGTCGCGGGGGCGGATCGGCCGCGCCCTGCCGTGGCGCGACTATGCGGCCGTGACGCTCCTGACCGTCGTCTGGTTCGCGCTGCGCCGTCCGGTGGACGCGGGAGAGTCGTTCGCGATGATCGCGCCGACCTTCTTCCACCTCGGGGCCGTCGGTCGCGTCAGCACCATGCTGCCCGTGGTCTTCGTGGTGGTGCGCCTGCTGGTCTGGCCGTTCGATCTCTCGGCCGACTACGGCCCCGCGCTGGTGCCGCGACTGGAGCACCTCACCCTGCTCGGCCTCGCCGGGCTCCTCCTGCTGCTCGCGGTCGGCGCGCTGGCCGCGGTGTCGTGGCGCCGCCACCGCGCGCTCGCGGTCGGCCTGCTGCTCGTGGCGCTCGCCTGGCTGCCCACCTCCAACCTGCTCTTTCCGACCGGCATCGTCCTCGCCGAACGCACCCTGTACTTCGCCTCGGCGGGCTTCGCGCTGGTGGCGGCGGCGGCGTTCGAGGGGCTCGAGGGGTCACGCCTGCGCGGCCTGGCGCCGTGGCTCGCGGGCGCCGGGATCGTCGCGTTCGCGTACCGCAGCGCCATCCAGGTCCCGGTGTGGAAGAGCAACCGCGATCTCGTGCTGTGGGGCCTGGAGACGCATCCCGAGTCGTACCGCGAGCATCAGGCCGCCGCCCGGGCGCTGGTGCGGGCCGGCGACCTCGCGGGGGCGCAGCGACAATACGACCTGGCCATCGAGCTGTACCCGCTCGACTACTACACCCTCGACGAGGCCGCGAGCGCGGTGCTCGACGGCGGCCGTCCGCGTCTGGCGCTCGGTTACCTGCGGCGGGCCGAACGCCTCGACAGCTCGCTGGCGCTGACGCAGACGCTGACGGCGCGTTCGCTGCTGACGGAGGACTCCGCCGCCGCGGCCCTCGGGCCGGCGCGGCGCGCCGTCCAGCTCGCGCCCCGTCAGGCGGAGGCGGCGCGGATGCTCGCGGCGAGTTTCGCGGCGCTCGGATGGCGGGACAGCGCCGTCGCCGTCTGGCCGGCGTTCCGGAGCCGGGGCGGATCGGCCTTCGACGGCTGGCTGCTGCAGGCCTCCACGCTCGCCACGCTCGGCGAGCCGGTTCGGGCCGAGTCGGCGTTCGTGCTGGCCGCCCGGGCGGCCCCGCCCGACAGTATCTCACGCGCCAGGCTCGGAGCCGTCCGGGCGATCGTCGCCGCCGCAGCCCACCGCTGACGGGGCTTATTGCGACCAGCGGCGAGCCTTGCGAAACGCAAGACGCCGAGGGTTGGCAGGCTCCGAGAAGTCGCTGGCGCTCTCACCATATCCCATTGAGAATAAACGAGATACACCATGTGCGCACGCACTGGCATAGGGGTTGCCCCTATAGCGTCTGCGCTCCTGTAGCCATTCGCAGAACGTACCACCTTTCGTATAGCGGAGGACTCCGTGCGAAACACCAAGGGCTTCACGCTGATCGAGCTTCTGATCGTGGTGGTGATCATCGGCATTCTGGCCGCCATCGCGATTCCGAAGTTCGCGAACACGAAGGAGAAGGCCTACGTCGCCAGCATGAAGGCCGACCTGCGCAACCTGGTGACCGCGCAGGAAGCCTACTTCGCCGACAACGTGACCTACGCGACCACCACCACGAACCTGAGCTACGGGATCTCCGCGGGTAATACGGTGACGGTCACCGCCGCGACGGGGACGGGGTGGAGCGCGACGTCGAAGAACACGGCGACGACGAAGACCTGCGGCATCTATCGTGGGCAGCGCGACGCCGCCGGTTTCGGGCGAGGCGGAAGGCGCCCCGACCTGCCAGTAGCTCAGCGTTCGCTGCGGGGCGGCACGTCCCTGTGCCGCCCCGCTCCTTTTTGACGTTCACCGCACGACGGGGAGGGTGGCTACATGAAGAGCGCGAAGGGCTTCACCCTGATCGAGCTTCTGATCGTGGTGGTCATCATCGGCATTCTGGCCGCCATCGCGATTCCGAAGTTCGCGAACACCAAGGAAAAGGCGTACATCGCGAGCATGAAGGCCGACCTGCGCAACCTGGTGACCGCGCAGGAAGCCTACTTCGCCGACAACGTGACGTACGCGACCACGACCACGAACCTGAGCTACGGCATCTCGGCCGGGAACACGGTGACGGTCACCGCCGCGACGGGCACGGGCTGGAGCGCGACGAGCACCAACACGGCGACGACGAAGACCTGCGGGATCTATCGTGGGCAGCGCGACGCCGCCGGTTTCGGGCGAGGCGGAAGGCGCTCCCACCTGCCAGTAGGACGCCGACCGCGATCCGTTCAAGGGCGGCGCCTCGGCGCCGCCCTTTGCATTTTGGTCCCGACCGCGCATCGTGGAGGCTTATGGTACGAAGCCCGGCCGACGCCGCGATGCACCTGAAGCCGTCCCTCCGGACCGAGATGCTCCTCAACCTCGCGGTGCTCGCCGCCGGCGCGCTGGTCCTGGCGGTGTTCTCGGCCGTGCTCGCGCCGCTCCTGGGTCAGGGCCTGCTGCGGTTCGTGCTGCTCACGGCGCTGGTCGTCGCCGACGTCGCCATCTTCATCGGGTTCGGTCGCTATCTGGTCACGCGGCTGGTGACCGAGCCGATGGACACCCTGGTGGGCGCCACCCAGGCGGTGGCCGCGGGCGAGATGGCGCGGCGCGCCCCGCCGGGAGCGACCCGGGAGTTCGACCGCCTGGCCGAAAGCGTGAACCTGATGACGGAGCGCCTGCTCGACGCGCAGAGCGCGCTGGTGCGCGCCGAGAAGCTCGCGTCGGTCGGCCGCCTGGCGGCCGGCGTAGCGCACGAAATCGGCAATCCGCTCGCGGCGATCGGCAACTACCTGGAGCTGCTCGGGCGCCGCGGCGCCGCGCCCGAGCTCGTGACCGCCATCGAGCGCGAGTCGTCGCGCATCGACACCATCGTGCGCAGCCTGCTCGACTACGCCCGCCCGCGGGACGCAGCAGCGCGAGCCGGTGGATCTGGGCGGGATCGCGCGGCGCGCCGCGGAGCTGCTCCGCTCGCAGGGCCTGTTCCGCGCGGTGCGCGTCGAGGTGGTCTGTGCCGACGGCCTGCCGCCCATGCTCGGCGACGCGGCGGCGCTCGAGCAGGTGTTCGTGAACCTGCTGCTCAACGCGATCGATGCGGCGGGCGAGGGCGGGCGCATCGCGGTGACGGCGAGCGCCACGCGGATCGGCGACGGCGACGGCGCGCGCCGCGGCGACGATCCGGACGCCACGGCCGCGGCGGCCGCGTGGCGCGCCGCTCCGGCCGCCATCTGGAGAGCGCGGCCGACGGGACCTCCGCGGTGCAGGTGACGGTGTGCGACAGCGGGCCCGGCGTGCCCGAGGACCTGGCGGAGCGCGTGTTCGACCCCTTCTTCACCACCAAGCCGCCGGGCAAGGGCACCGGGCTCGGTCTGGCCATCGTCCAGCGCATCGTCCACGACCATGGCGGGCGGGTGGACGTCGCGAGGGCCCGTGAGGGAGGGGCGGCGTTCACCGTGATCTTCCCGGGGATCGTGCCGTGAAGCTGCTCATCATCGACGACGAGCCGGGGCTCCGGCAGTCGCTGCGCCTGCTGCTGTCGGAAGAGGGCTACGAGGTCGCCGAGGAGGCGGACGGCGAGCGGGGCCTGTCGCGGGTCCTGGCCGAGCCGTTCGACGCCGTGCTGTGCGACGTGCGGATGCCGGCCCTGGACGGCCTCGAGTTCCTGCGCCGCTATCGCGCCGCGGGCGGCCCCGCGCTGGTCATCATGATGAGCGCGTACGGGTCGGAGGATGCGGCCATCGCCGCGATGAAGGAGGGCGCCTACGACTACATCTCCAAGCCGTTCCGCGCCGACGAGGTGATCCTGGTGCTGCGCAAGGCCGCCGAGCGGGAGCGGCTCCGGCGCGAGGTGGAGTCGCTGCGCTCCGCGCTCGGCTCGCGGGCCGTCTCGCCGGAGATCGTGGCGGCGTCGCCGGCGATGCTGGCCGCGCTCGACGTGGTGGCGAAGGTGGCGCCGCACACCACCACCGTGCTCCTCACCGGACCGAGCGGCACGGGCAAGGAGGTCCTCGCCCGCGAGCTGCACCGCCTCTCGCCGCGTGCCGAGCGCGCGTTCGTCGCCATCAACTGCGCCGCGATTCCCGAGGCGCTGCTCGAGTCCGAGCTGTTCGGTCACGTGCGCGGCGCCTTCACGGGAGCCGTGGGCGACCATCGCGGCCTGTTCGAGGAGGCGACCGGCGGCACCCTCTTCCTCGACGAGATCGGCGACCTGCCGACCGGCCTGCAGGCGAAGCTGCTGCGCGCCCTGCAGGACGGCGAGGTGCGCCGCGTGGGCGATCGGGCGTCGCGCCGCGTGGACGTGCGCGTGGTGGCGGCCACCGCCCGCGACCTCGAGGCCGACGTGGCGGACGGTCGCTTCCGCGAGGACCTGTACTACCGGCTGAACGTCGTGGCCATCCGGTTGCCGCCGCTCGTCGAGCGGGCCGAGGACGTCCCGCCCCTGATCGTCACCCTGCTCGCGCGCCACTGCGCGCGCCTGGGCCGAGCCGTGCCCGGGATCGAGCCGGACGCCCTGCGCGCGCTGCTCGACTATCCCTGGCCGGGCAACGTGCGCGAGCTCGGCAACGCGCTCGAACGCGCCCTGGTGATCGCGCGCGGCGGCTCGATCACGCGCGCCGATCTGCCGCCCGTGGTGCTGAGCACGGAGCCGCGGCGGGGCGCGGCCCCGCCGCCCGCCGCCGACCTCACGCTGAAAGCGCGCGAGGGGCAGCTGCAGAGCGAGGTGATCCGCGAGGCGCTGCGCCGCAGCGCGGGCAACCGCCGCGAAGCCGCCGCACTGCTCGGCGTCTCGGTCCGCACCCTCTTCTACAAGCTGAAGGAGTTCGGCATCACCGACGGGTAGGAGCGGCGGGCGAGCGTACCGCTCCACAACCGACGGATGACGCGCCGCGTCCGAGCCGCGCCCATCGTTGCGGCGTGAACGGCACGCGGGGCTTCACGCTCGTCGAGCTGGTGGTGGCCGTGCTGGTGCTGACGGTGGGCGTGCTCGCCCTCGCGGGCACGGCGGCCGCGGTGACCCGGATGGTGGGATGGGGCCAGCGCCTGAGCGGCTCCGCCATCGCCGCGCAGTCGCGCCTGGAGGCGCTGCGCGCCGGCGGCTGCGGGTCGCTCGGCTCCGGGCGCGACTCCGTGGGTCCCTACCGCCTGCAGTGGAGCGTCACGGAAGCGGGATCGCTGCGCACCATCGCGCTGACGGTGGATTACCCGGACGGGCGGGGCGACCGGAGCGAGCCGTTCGAGGCGACCGCGTGGTGCCCCTGAAGCCCCGTCCGCCCCACGGGTTCACGCTCGTCGAGCTGGTCGTCGTCGTGGTGCTGGCGGCGGTCGCGCTGGGCGCGGTCGGCATGCTGCTCGCGTCCAACCAGCGGTTCTACCGGTCCGAGTCGCAGATCCTCGACGTCGAGGAAGGCCTGCGGGCGGTGGCGCAGCTGGTCCCCGGCGAGCTGCGCGAACTGAGCGCCAAAGGTGGGGACATCCTCGGCATGGGGCGCGATTCGGTCACCATCCGGGCCATGCGCAGTCTCGCCGTTCTCTGCGCGACGCCGAACGCGGGGGCGGGCTCCGTCGTGGTGTCGGACAGCCTCACCTTCGCCTGGCGCGCCGTGGACCCCGCGCGCGACCGCGCGCTGGTCTTCCGCGACGGCGATCCCTCGAGCGGTGACGACGACCGGTGGCTGGACTTCGGCATCGCCGGCCTGGGTGGCGCCACCTGCGACGACGGGTCGTCCGGCACGACGCTGCGGCTGGTGGGCCCCACCTCGGACCTCGACGGCGTGTCGGCGGGCTCTCCGCTGCGGACGTACGAGCGGGTCACGTACCGGTTGTACGCCGACGACCAGGGGCTGTCCTGGCTGGGCGAGCGCGGATACTCCGAGGGAGGCTGGTCGGCGCTCTCACCGGTGGCGGGGCCGCTGCGGCGCGTCGGCGGGCTGTCGTTCGATTACTACGACAGCGCGGGCGCTTTCACGACCGACCCGGCCCAGGTGGTGCGGATCGGCGTGGTGGCGCGAGGCCTCAGCGCGGCCCCGATCGCCGAGCCGGGCCGCACGACGTCGGGACGTCCGTACGAGGACTCCGTGGCCGTGCAAGCGGCGCTGCGGAACTAGGGCGCGGCATGGTGAGCACTTCTCCGCGGTCCGCGCGAGGCTTCGCGCTGGCGGCGACGGTGTTCGCGCTGGTGCTGATCGGGGCGCTCATCGCCGGCATCTTCTTCGCGGCCAGGCAGTCCCTGCGGCTGGGCGAGAACATGCGGAGCGCGCAGCGCGCCTTCGACGCCGCCGAAGCCGGACTCCACTCGGTCGTGGCTCGATGGGACCCGTCCGTCTACGACGCTCTGGCCCCCGGCCGCTCGGCGCCCTTCGCCGGGCGGCTCGGCGGAGGGACGGGCTCGTACGATGGCTCCGTGCTGCGACTCGATCGCCGGCTGTTCCTGATCCGCTCCACCGGTCGGGACGCCGCGGGCCTGGCCCAGCGGTCGCTGGGCGGCCTCGTGCGACTCACGCCGGTCCCGCTCGTCTACGGCGCGGCGCTGACCGTCACCGGGCCCTTGGTCGTGGGCGGCGCCAGCCGCGTCGAGGGTGCGGACCAGCCCCCCGCCGGCCGGGATTGCCCGCCACCGACACCCGCCGTCCCCGCCGTCGCGGTGCGCGATGCCGGCGCGGTGACGCAGTCGGGCTGCGCCGACGGCGAGTGCCTGAGCGGCGATCCGCCGGTCCACGTCGCGTCGGCCTCCAGCGATGCGGCGGCGAGTGCCGCCGCCGAATCTGCCTGGAGCGCGCTGGCCCGGCACGCGGGCAAGGTGTACGACGCCGAGGATGAAAGCGTGATCTCGCCGCAACCCGTGGGGACGGTGGCCGCCTGCGACACCTCCGCGCGCGACAACTGGGGAGATCCGGCGGTGCCTCCCTGGGCGGCCGGCTGCCGCCAGTACTATCCCATCATCCTCGCCAGGGGCGATCTCAGGGTATCGGGCGGTTTCGGGCAGGGCGTCCTGCTCGTCACTGGTGATCTCGAGGTGGACGGGGGATTCGTCTTCTACGGCCCGGTCTTCGTGCGCGGACGGCTGTCGGTGGTCAACGGCGGAGGCCGGCTGCTGGGCGGTGTTCGGGCATCCGGCGCCACGCTGCAGCCCTCCGGCGCGGGGACCGCGGAGGTCGCCTTTTCCGACTGCGCACTCACCAATGCGCTCCTCGCCGGGGCCCCGGCGACCCCCCTCGCTCGTCGCGGCTGGGCCCAGCTCTTCTAGGGTGGTTCGTGCCGTAAGTCACTATCTCAGCTTGACTTTAGGCGGCTTGGTTCAAGTATCTTGACAAATGCCATAGCCGAGCGCTATCGTAGTGCGCCTTCGGACCCTATTTTCTGCTATCTTCTTGCACCCTAAACGGATATGGCACCCTTCGGTCGAAAGAAGCGAACGGTGGGGCTCGACATCGGCAGCGGGCTGATCAAGCTCGTCGTGATCGAGCACGGCAAAGCCCAGCCGGAGTTGGTCAAGGTGGCGATCACGCCCGTCTTGGCCGACGCCATTGTCGAGGGCGAGGTCATGGATCCCGGCATTGTGGCTGATGCCATCCGTGGCCTGTTCGTCACGGCCGCCATCAAACAGAAGGCGGTGGTGACGGCGGTGGGCGGGCGCGACGTCATCGTCAAGAAGATCCAGATGGACCGGATGAAGGAGTCGGACGCCCGCGAGGTGATCCGCTGGGAGGCCGAGCAACACGTGCCGTTCGACATGGAGAACGTGGAGCTCGACTTCCAGATCCTCGACCCTTCGGGCGAGGGGCTCCAGATGAGCGTGCTGCTGGTCGCGGCCAAGCGGGAGCTGGTGGAGAACAAGGTGTCGCTGCTGACGGACGCCGGGTTGTCCCCCGAGGTCATCGACGTGGACGCGTTCGCGCTGCACAACGCGTTCGAGCTCAACTATCCGGACGAGCAGGCGGGGATGGTCGGGCTGCTGAACATCGGGCACGAGGTGACGAACATCAACATCCTCGAGGACGGCGTGCCGATCCTGACGCGGGATCTCGCGATCGGGACGCGGCGGTTCCGCGAGGATCTGCAGCGGGAGCGGGGCGTCGGGGCGGAGGAGGCGGACAAGCTGCTGCAGGCGGCCGAGCGCAGTCCGGCGGTGGATCCCTACGTGGAGAGCCGGGGCGAGGAGATGGCGGTCGGCATCGAGCGGGCGGCGGCGTTCCTCCAGACGGCGAGCCGCAGCGGTGTGGCGATGGGCAAGATCTACATGTCGGGTGGCGGCTCGCGCATCCCCGGCCTCGGCGAGGTGCTGGCGGACCGGCTGAAGGTCCCGGTGGAGAAGGCGGACCCCATCAAGAACATCACGGTGCGCGAGGGCGTGTTCGACACGCTCGCGGTCGAAGAGGTCGGGCCGCTGCTGATGTTGCCGGTGGGCCTGGCTCTTCGGGCCGCATAGGGAGTGAGCGTCGGCGACCATGATTGAGATCAACCTCCTCCCGGGTGCGAAGCGGAAGCGCGGCGCCAAGGGTCCCGGCTTCAAGCTGCCGGACTTCAGCGCCATGGCCGCGTCCATCAAGGAGCCGTGGCTGGTGGCGGCGGCCGTGTCGTGGGCCTTGGTCCTGCTGCTCGGCACGCCCCTGTACGTCAAGCGCTCGCACGCGGTCCGGGACCTCGAGCCGCGGCTCGAGACGGCGATGCGCGACAGCGTGCAGCTGGCCGGCAACATCAACCGCAAGCACCGGCTCGAGCAGCGGCGGGACTCGCTGCTGGCGGAGATCCAGGTCATCCGCGACATCGACCGGGACCGCTACGTGTGGCCGCACCTGCTCGACGCGATCACCAAGGCGCTGCCGGACTACACCTGGCTGGACGACGTGGCGGCCCGGGCGGGCGAGGGCGACTCGACCGGCCAGGCCTCCTTCTCCGTGGCGGGGAAGACGGCGTCGGACCAGGCCGTCACGCGCTTCATGCGCAACCTCGAGGAGTCGCCGTTCGTCGAAGGGGTCCAGCTCGTGACCACGGCGACGGTGACGGAGCAGGGCCGCGACGTGACGAGCTTCGTGATCAATGCGCACTACCAGCTGCCGTCGCCGTCCGTGCTGACCATGGAGCCTTTGGAGGCCTCGGTCGTCTCGGGCGTGCGCTCGGGCGGCGGGGCGAGGCGATAGCCCATGCCCGTTCTTCCTCAGGACCGGCGCGGTCAGATCCTGCTGCTGCTCACGGCGGCGGCGGTGAGCTTCGGCTACTTCGGCTACTCGGGCCTCTCGCTGGTCGGCCTGAGCGGTTACAAGCCGATGACCGCGCACCGTGACTCCGTGCAGACGCGCATCGACTCCATGGAGGCCCAGGTGAGCCGCGCCAAGCGGGACGTGGCGCGCGGCGTGCTGGCGCAGCTCGACCAGCGGCTGGCGGAATTCACGTCCAACCTCGCGCTGATGCGGCAGCTGGTGCCGGTGTCGTCCGAGGTGCCGAACCTGCTGGACGACATCACCAGCCGCGCCAAGATGCGGGGCGCCAACCTCGGCGGCTTCCAGCCGCAGACCGTGGAGTCGGGCTCGCCGTTCGACACCCAGCGCTACCGGCTCACGGTGCAGGGTCAGTACGACCAGGTCGGCGAATTCCTGACCGACATCGCGAGCCTGCCGCGGATCATCGTGCCCTACGACGTGCACCTCACCCGGGCGACCGGTCCGGCGGCGGACACGACCAAGCAGGGCGCGCCGCTCACGGCCACGTTCGCCATCCGGACCTACGTGAAGACGCCGAGTCCGAGCGACTCCGCGCCGCCGCCGCCGCCCGCCGCGGCGCCCGCTCCGACGCCGGCCAAGCCGGCGACGCCGCGAGGTGTCCGGTGAGCGCGGGCCGCGTGCTGTCCGGTGCGCTGTGTCTCGCGCTGCTGGCCGCCGCTCCGGCGGTCGCGCAGGGTCCGGGGGCGAAGGCCGGCCGGCCGACCATCCGTCGCGACACGTCGCTGGCGGGCATCGACACGACGGGCGGGAAGGTGGAGTACCGCCGCGAGGTCTTCCACTACGGGGGCGGGTCGCGCGATCCGTTCCTGACGTTGATCTCCTCGAGCGACGTGCGCCCGACGATCAACGACCTGCGCCTGACGTCGGTGATCTACGATCCGCGCTACGGCCGCAGCGTGGCGGTGGTGCGCGAGGAACCGGGCGACATCATCCACCGGCTGAAGCGGGGCGACACCGTCGGCCGGATGCGGGTACTTCAGATCCGGCAATACGAAGTGGTCTTCCAGCTCGAGGAATTCGGATTCGAGCGCCAGGAAGTGCTGACGCTCCAAAGGCAAGCGGAGGCTAATCCATGAAGCGAGCCCTTTTCATCGCGTGCGCCGGCCTGAGTCTCGCGGCCGCCGCGGCGCCACGGCTCGCCGCCGTGCCCTCTCTCCCGCCGCCCCATGCGGGACCGGGCGACGTGACGGCCGTGAGCGTCCTGCCGAGCCCGGGTCGGGCGGAAGTCCTGATCGACGTGTCGGGCACCGTGCGGGTATCGGATTTCGTGCTGCGTGATCCGTCCCGGCTGGTCCTCGACCTGGTCGGGGCCCACCTCGTGGCGCCGACCATCCAGTACGACGGCGTGGCGCGGGGCGGCATCCGCGACGTGCGCTATTCCCAGTTCCGGCCGGACGTCGTGCGCGTGGTCGTCGAGCTCGACGAGGCGCGCGACTATCAGGTGAGCCAGGACAGCTCCGGCGTGCACGTGGCCTTCGCCGCCGCCCAGCTGTTCGCCGCGTGGTCGAGCGACGGCGCGCGCAGCGCGCCGGCGCCGCTGCCGGTCGCGATTCCCGTCCGCGCCACCGCGCCGGCGGAGGCGGCCGCGCCCGCTCCGGCGCCGCGCGCCACGCCCTCCGACGTGGAGAACGCGGTCATGGCCGGCTCGGCGCGCGTCGCGTCGCAGCAGCCGAGGATCAGCGTCACCTTCGACCGGGCGAGCATCCAGGAAGTCGTCGCGAACTTCGCGGCCTTCTCGGGCCGCTCCATCATCACCGGCAAGGACATCAGCGGGACCGTCACCGCCGAGATCAAGGACCAGCCGTGGGACCTGGCGTTCAACGCCATCCTGGCCGGCCAGGGCCTCGCCGCGACGGAGCTGCCGGGCGGCATCATCCGGGTGGACAGCCGCTCCAACCTGGCGGCCCAGGATTCGACCGAAGGCCTGGCGACGACCATCGTCAAGGTCAACTACGCGCGGGCGTCGGTGCTCGCGCCGTCGGTCGCGCCGATGCTGTCGCGGCGCGGCAAGGTCGCGCCCGACACGACCACCAACTCGCTGATCGTCACGGACATCGCGTCGCAGATCGACACGATCGCCCAGTTCATCCACCTGCTCGACCAGCGTACGCCGCAGGTGGCGATCCAGGCCAAGATCATCTTCGTCGACCGCACCGAGCTCGAGGAGCTCGGGCGTGCGGTACGACCTGGGCACCGCGAACCAGTTCTTCAACACGCTGATCGCGCGGCCCAACCCGCAGGATACGACCGGCAACACGCCCTACGATCCGACCAAGCAGCCGCTGGTGGTCAACCTGGGCGGCAACGCGGTGGCGGCGGTCGCGAACGCCTCGGCGCAGTTCCAGCAGAACCCGGCGCTGAGCCTCGTGTACTCGACCGTGATCGGCAACTTCGCGCTGTCGTCGTTCCTCGAGGCGCTCCAGTCGGTGCAGCTCTCCGACGTGCAGGCGGAGCCCCAGGTGACGGTCGCGGACAACCGCCAGGCGACGATCTTCGTCGGCGAGCGCACGCCCATCCGCCAGATCGACGTGGCCAGCGCGGGCGCGACGGGCGCGGGCGGCGTCGCGCGCGCCACCACCCAGCTCCAGCCGACGGGCATCCAGCTCGTGGTCACGCCGCACGTGGTGATCGGCACCCGCGAGGTGCTGATGGAGCTGCACGCCGAGAATTCGTCGCTCGCAGGCGTCCAACATCGCGGAGGCGGGCTTCGTCTTCGCGTCGCAGGAAGGCACGACGCAGCTGCTGGTGCGCGACGGTGAGACGGCAGTGATCGGCGGCCTCACTGTGACCAACGTCACGGTCGCCAAGCAGGGAATACCGTTTCTTGTGGACCTGCCGGTCGTGGGCCGGCTGTTCGGCTTCCGGACCAGCCAAGAGGAGCGGCGGGACCTGCTGATTCTCGTGACGCCACACATCATCGACGATCTGAGCGCCGGTGCAACCGACAACCGGTAGATCCATGCTGCGCCTCGTGGCGCGGGCGGCGGCCCTCGCGGGCTGCGTGTTCGCCGTGGCCGTGTGCGGCGAACAGGGGCGTTTCCCGACTTCGACGGGGGGCGGCGGCGGCGGCGGTGGCGGCGGTGGTGGTGGCGGCGGGGGCGGGGGCACCGTCGGCAACGGCGTCGTGACCGTCCAGGTGCCGTCGAAGACGGCGACCGTCCCGGTCTCCGTCGGCGACAGCGTCTTCGTCCAGGTGCTGCTCAGCGACTCCAAGGGCGTGACCAGCCTGGTGTTGAGCGGTTCGTCGGTGCGCGGTTCGGTGAGCCTCGGCACGGACACCACCGTGGCGCGCTTCGCGTCGCGGTCGGTCACCCTTCCGAAGAGCACCGACACGACCATCACGCGCTACCTGCGCGCGGTGCTGACCGACTCCACGGCCGAGTTCGTCACCATCACGGCGACGGCCATCGACGCGGCCAACGACACGAGCAAGGACACCTCGGTCGTGCGCGTGGTGAACGGGCCGAGGGTATCGGTGCTGCAGCCGGCGCTCGGCGCCGTCTCGGCCATCGGGAAGTCCATCACGATCCAGGTGCGCGGCATCCATCCGCAGGGCGTGAAGGTCCTCGGCTGGCGCGCTACCGGCGTGGTCACCAAGGCCGACTCGACCATCTACGCGCCGGTGGGCGGCGTGCTGAAGGACACGGCGACCTTCACCGATTCGCTGCTGATTCCGAACGGGACGACCGCCGGCAACGTCGTGATCACCCCGTTCGCCACCGACTCGCTCGACGATCCGTCGGGCGTGGCGCCGGGCGTGACGGTACACGGTCCAGAGCGCGGTCGACCGACACGGTCCCGCCCGTGGTGCAGGATACGATGCCGCTGCGGGTCGAGGTGGGTGACAGCCTCACCGTGACGGCCACCGATTTCAGCGGGATCAAGTGGGTCGGCTTCATCGTCAAGGACACCGCGGGTACCGTGCTGCACGGCGACTCCGTGCAGTTCAGCGGCGGCGGCACCAACGTCAGCCAGCGGTTCCGGCTGGCGCTGGACACCCTCACCACGTTCCCGCGGGTCGTGACCGTGGTGGCGTTCGCCGTGGACGCGTCCACGGGGGCCAACCGTGGCGGGTCCACCATCACCGCCGTGGCGAAGCGGTGGCCGGTCGCCGATGCGGATACGCTGACCGTGGTGGCGGGTACGACGATCTCGCTGCCGCAGGGTGGGCGGTTCGGCGACGCGGTGATGAACCCGAACCGCAACGAGCTGTACCTCACGAACACCCTGCTCAACCAGATCGAGGTGTTCCAGCTCAACACGAACAGCTTCGGGGCACCGATCCGGGTGGGCTCCCAGCCGGTCGGCATCGCGCTGTGGCCGCGTGACACGCTGGGCGACAACGCCGACACCGTCATCGTCGCGAACTCGGGCGGGACCAACCTGTCCATCGTCGACATGGTGTCGAAGGCGGAGGTGCAGCGGCGCCGGCTGGCGGACTACATCGTCCAGACGGTCAAGACGCAGCCCACCGCCGCCGGCGGCATCGAGATCCTCACCACCGATTACGACCTGGCGGACCGGCCGCAGTACCTCGGCGCGGTATGCCGCCACCTGACCGGCGCGGCCTGCGACTCGGTGTTCGCCGTGTACTCCACGGCCCCGACGCCGGCGCAACCCGGTCCGTTCACCAGCCGGGGCTACCTGGCGTCCGAGAACCTGTCGGCGCCGCTGGCCGCGCGGAGCGGGCACCTGTTCTACGAAACGGCCAACGTGGGGACGGACACGCTGCAGATCATCGCGGTCCGCGACACGCTGCCGGGCCAGCAGATCCGCGACACGATCCTCGGCGCCGGCGTGGGCGTCCTGGTGGACCTCTCGACGGTCGCCTTCCAGGAGTCCACGTTCGTCCGCAATTCCGGCGACTTCAACCACGCGGTGATCGGCGAGGGCGGGTTCGATCAGGGCTTCGCGCGGGCGCTCTCGCTCGACGGACGCGCCCCGATCAACCGGATCGTGTTGCCGCCGTGCCCGCTGCTCAACCCCAACACCACCGGCGTCCCGGCGATCCTGGGCTACCTCAATTGCACGCAGATCATCGACCGCGGCGTGTCGCCGGGCATCCTGGTCCGCGACTTCCTGGTCAACCGGGCGGCGAAGGTGCTGTCGGTCGCGACCAACTTCAACGGCCGCACCAGCCTGGTGCGGGCGGACTCGATCTACGCGTTCGACTACACGCTGCGGCAGTCCGGCCTGTTGCCGGTGCCGAGCGGTCAGCCCGGCATGGACTTCGATCCGAACAACTCGTTCGACGCGAACACCCGCACCTCGGGGGCGTTGAACAAGAACGACCGGCTGGTCTTCGCCGCTCGACCGGATCCGTTCATCGACGTGTTCGACACTTACTGGTACCAGCGCGTGGCGACCATTCCGATCCGCGACACGCTGATCGGGCCGGTGCGGGTCGCGAAGACCGGCGGGGTCCTGGTGCTGGTGGGCGTGACGTCGCACGGTCTGGTGGTGGTGCGGCTGCCCAACTTCGTGAACCCCTACCCGGTGCGGCAGCTGCCCGGTGTCGCGTTGCCGCCGGTGCGGGTGCTGAACGTGGTGCCCGCGCGCTCGAGGGCCCGGCCCTAGCGCCGCGCCGCGGGATCCGTCAGGTGGCAGGAACGCCAGAGCCCGACCGCGCGGTCGGGCTCGCGTTCTCTGGGGAGGTCGGTGCGAGGCGATGATTCGCTGCATCACGGCTGGTGAATCGCATGGGCGCGCCCTCGTGGCGATCGTGGAGGGCGTGCCGGCCGGGCTGCCGCTCGTGGCGGCCGACGTGGACGCCGACCTGACGCGCCGCATGGCCGGGCACGGCCGCGGCGCCCGGATGAAGATCGAGGCCGACCGCGCCCAGTTCGTCGCCGGCGTCCGCGCCGGCGCGACGCTGGGCTCGCCCATCGCCCTCCTCATCGAGAACCGCGACTTCGAGCACTGGCGCGACGTGATGGCGGCGGAGCCGGCGGCCGAGCCGCCGCGCCGGCGCCTCACCCGCCCGCGGCCGGGGCACGCCGACCTGGCGGGCGTCCTCAAGTACGACCGCGCCGACGCGCGCGACATCCTGGAGCGCGCCTCGGCGCGCGAGACGGCGGCGCGCGTGGCGGGCGGCGCGGTGTGCCGCCGCCTGCTGGCGGAGTTCGGCGTCGAGATCGGGAGCCACGTGGTCGCGCTGGGCGGGGTCGTGGCGGCGCCGCCCGACCCGCTGCCCGCGCCGCTCAATCCGGCCGCCGACGGCTCCCCCGTGCGCTGTCTCGATCCCGGCCGCCGAGCGCGCGATGGTCGCGCGCATCGACGCGGCGAAGGAGTCGGGCGACACGCTCGGCGGCGTCGTCGAGGTCGTCGCGCGGGGCGTGGTGGTCGGCGTGGGCAGTCACGTCACGGCGGACCGGAAGCTCGACGGCCGGCTGGCGGCGGCGCTGATGGCGCTGCCGGCGGTGAAGGGCGTCGAGGTCGGCCTCGGCTTCGCGCTGGCGTCCCTGCCGGGGTCCGAGGCGCACGACGAGATCCGCCGCGCCGAGGGCGCCGCGCCCACGACCGGTGGCTTCGCCCGCCCGACCAATCGCGCCGGCGGGCTCGAGGGCGGCATCACGAACGGGGAGCCGCTGGTGCTGCGCGTGGCGATGAAGCCGCTCTCGACGCTGATGCAGCCGCTGCCGTCGGTGGACCTGGAGAACGGGCGGCCCGCCCAGGCGCAGAGCGAGCGGTCGGACGTGACCGCGGTGCCCGCGTTGGGCGTCATCGCGGAGGCCGCCGTCGCGCTCGCGCTGGCGGACGCGTATGCGGAGAAGTTCGGCGGGGACTCGCTGGGCGAGATGCGGCGCAACTTCGACGCGTATCTGGCCCAGCTCGCTCGGCGCCGCGACGGCTGGGCGCCGGTTGATTAGACGGCACGTCATCCTGGTCGGGCCGCCGGGATCGGGGAAGACGACGGTGGGCCGCCTGGTGGCGGAGGCGCTCGCGGCGCCGTTCGTGGATCTCGACGGGCTGATCGAGCGCCGCGCCGGCAAATCGGTCCCGCGCCTGTTCGCCGAGGACGGCGAGCCCGCGTTTCGCGCGCTCGAGGCGGAGTTGGGCGCCGAGGTGCTGCGCGGCCCGCCCGCGGTCGTGGCGCCGGGAGCGGGGTTCTTCGCGGGCGACGTTACGCGACGTTTGGCCGGGGGGTCTGGACTGGTGGTTTACCTTGAGACCACCCCGGCGGTGGCTGCGGAGCGGCTGGGCGGCGCGGCGGGTCGCCCGCTGCTGGAGGGCGGCTCCACCGAGGCGCGGATCACGGCGCTGCTGGCGGGGCGGGCGCCGCTCTACCGGGCGGCGGAGTGCACGGTGCCGACCGATGGCCGCAGTGCGGCCGACGTCGCGGTCGCCGTCGTCTTGCTTGCCCGCGACCGCGCCGGCTGGTAGACTCCGCGCCCCGACCCGCCCCCGGGAGGCGCCGCGACGCCGGCGGCCGGGCGGCGTCGGGAACCCGCCGCGCGGCGGCGGTTACGGATGGATGACGGGCTGGTGACCTGAACGATCGAATCTGAGGACGATGGCCGACAATAGCGCGCTCGTGGTCGTCGAATCGCCCGCCAAGGCGAAGACGATCGGCAAGTATCTCGGCAAGGGCTACACGGTGAAGGCCACCGTGGGGCACATCCGGGATCTGCCCGAGCGCGAGCTGGGCGTGGACGTGGATGACGACTTCAAGCCGAAGTTCGTCACCGTCAAGGGCAAGGCGAAGGCGATCCAGGAGCTGAAGAAGGCGGCCAAGGACGTCGCGCGCATCCTGATCGCGACCGACCCGGATCGCGAGGGCGAGGCCATCGCCTGGCACGTGCGGCAGCAGCTCGGCGGCGACCGCGTGCGCCGCGTGCTGTTCCACGAGATCACCAAGGACGCCATCCAGCGGGCCATCACCAACACCACCCAGATCGACGAGAAGAAGGTCGAGGCGCAGCTGGCGCGCCGCATTCTCGATCGCCTCGTGGGCTTCAAGGTCAGTCCGCTGCTGTGGAAGGCCCTCAAGACCGGGCTCTCCGCCGGCCGCGTCCAGACCGTCGCGCTGCGGCTGATCGTGGAGCGCGAGGCCGAGATCGCCAAGTTCCTGCCCCAGGAGTATTGGAGCATCACCGCGCACCTGGAGCACGCGGGCCAGGCGTTCGACGCGGAGCTGCACAAGCTCGACGGGAAGAAGCCGGAGCTGTCGACACGAGGCCGCCGCGGCCGAAGTCGTGGCCGCCGCGCGCGACGCGGCGTTCGTCGTCACCGACGTCAAGCGCAAGGAGCGGCGCAAGCGCGCGCCGGCCCCGTTCACCACCAGCACGCTGCAGCAGGAGGCCGCCAAGCGGCTCGGCTTCTCCAGCAAGCGCACCATGCGCGTGGCGCAGGACCTCTACGAGGGCGTGGAGGTGGCGGACGAGGGCGCGGTCGGCCTCATCACCTACATGCGGACCGACTCGACGCGGGTCGCGCCCAGCGCGGTGGACGCCGCCCGCGCCTACATCCGCCGGCAGTTCGGTGAGCCGTACCTGCCCGAGAAGCCGGTGCTCTACGGCGCCTCGCAGAACCCCCAGGCGCAGGACGCCCACGAAGCGGTGCGCCCGACCGAGGTCGAGCGCACGCCGCAGAGCGTGCGCAAGGACCTGTCGCCCGACCAGTTCAAGCTCTACCAGCTGGTGTGGCAGCGGTTCGTCGCGTCGCAGATGATGCCGATCGTGTACGACACGACCACGGTGGATTTCGACCTCGGCCGCTACCTGTTCCGGGCCACGGGATCGGTGATCCTGTTCGACGGCTACCACCGCCTGTATCACGAGGCGCGCGAGCCGGCGAGGGACGCACGCTCGACGATCTCGCGCCGCTCCCGCCGCTCGCCGTGGGCGACCGCGTGACGCTGCTCGGCCTGGTGCCGGAGCAGCACTTCACCGAGCCGCCGCCGCGCTTCAGCGAGGCGTCGCTGGTCAAGGAGCTGGAGCGCCTCGGCATCGGCCGCCCCTCCACCTACTCGGCCATCACGAGCACGCTGGTGGCGCGGCACTACGTGAGCCTGCTGGAGAAGCGCTTCCATCCCACCGAGCTCGGCGTGACGGTGGAGAAGATGCTGATCCCCCGCTTCCCCGACATCTTCAACGTCGAGTTCACCAGCGAGATGGAGAGCGAGCTCGACCGGATCGAGGAAGGCGAGCTCACGCGGGTGCAGGTGCTGGACGGCTTCTGGAAGCCGTTCGCGAAGGCGCTCGCGGCGGCGCGGCCCGAGGAGATGATGTCGGAGGCGCACAACCTCGAGGGCCTGGCGGACCAGCGCTGCCCGCTGTGCGGCAGTCACGTGGTGGCGAAGGCCGGCCGGTTCGGACCGTACATCGCGTGCACCAAGGAAAACGACCCGGAGTGCAAGTACACCAAGTCGCTCCGCAAGCCGCGCGCGCCGGACCGTCCCACCGACCAGCTCTGCCCCGACTGCGGCGCGCCGCTGGTGATCAAGACGGGGCGTTACGGCGAGTTCGTGGCCTGCACGCGGTATCCCAAGTGCAAGTACACCAGCCCGGTGCCGCTCGGCGTGAAGTGCCCCAAGTGCGGCGTCGGCGACCTGGCCGAGCGGCGGAGCAAGCGCGGCCGCTCGTTCTTCGGGTGCTCGCGCTATCCGGAGTGCGACTTCACCGTGTGGAACCGGCCGGTGCCGGTCACCTGTCCCTCGTGCGGCAACGTCGGGGCCGAGAGCAAGCAGAGCAAGGCGAAGGGGGCGTTCCTGAAGTGCCTGAAGTGCGGGACGGAGTTCACGGCCGAAGAGACGCCCGCGGCGGCGGGGGCGGAGACCGCGACGCCGGTCCCCTCCTGACGGCGACGGTCGTCGGCGGCGGCCTCGCGGGATGCGAGGCGGCGTGGGCGCTCGCGGAGCGCGGCGTCCGGGTCACCCTGATGGAAATGCGCCCCGCCGGGCGCACGCCGGCCCATCAGACCGACCTGCTGGCCGAGCTGGTCTGCAGCAACTCCTTCAAGAGCGTCGAGACCATCAACGCGCACGGCCTGCTCAAGGCCGAGCTGCGGCTGCTGGGCAGCCTGCTGCTCCGCTGCGCCGACGAGGCCCGCGTGCCGGGCGGCGCGGCGCTGGCCGTGGACCGGAGCGTGTTCGCGCGCCGCGTCACCGAGCTGGTATCGGCGCACCCCAACGTCACGGTGGTCCGGCGGGAGGCGACCGAGCTGCCGGCGCCGGGGATCGTGGCCACGGGCCCGCTGACGTCGGACCGGCTGGCGCAGGCGCTCGCGCGCCGCCTCGGCGTCGGCTCCCTGGCCTTCTACGACGCCATCGCGCCCATCGTCGCCACGGACTCGCTCGACCATGCGCGCCTGTTCGCCGCGTCGCGCTACGGCAAGGGCGGCGACGGCGACTACCTCAACGCCCCGTTCGGCGCCGTCGAGTACGGCGCGTTCGTCGAGGCGTTGACCTCGGCCGACAAGTACCAGGCCCACGACTTCGACGGCGTGCCGTACTTCGAGGGCTGCCTGCCGGTGGAAGAGATGGCCGCCCGCGGGCGCGACACCCTGCGCTTCGGACCGATGAAGCCGGTGGGCCTCGCCGACCCCGCCACCGGCCGCCCGCCGTACGCGGTGGTGCAGCTCAGGCGCGAGGACCGCGCGGGGCAGATGTGGAACCTGGTGGGCTTCCAGACGCGGCTGCGGACCGGCGAGCAGCAGCGCGTGTTCCGCATGATCCCCGGCCTGGAGCGGGCGGAGTTCCTGCGGCACGGCTCCATCCATCGCAACAGCTACCTCAACACGCCGGCCTGCCTCTCGCCGCACCTCGCGCTGCGGGACGCGCCGACCACCCTGTTCGCCGGCCAGCTCACCGGCATCGAGGGCTACACCGAGTCGCTGGGCACGGGGCTCCTGGCCGGGCTCAACCTGGCCAGGCTGCTCGAGGGGCTGGAGCCGCTGCTGCCCCCGGACGAAACCATGCTCGGCGCGCTGATGGCCTATCTGCGCGGTGCCGACGCCAAGGCGTTCCAGCCCATGAACGCCAACTTCGGCCTGCTGCCGCCGCTGGCCGGCGCGCCCCGGGACAAGGCGAAGCGGAAAGCCATGCTCGCCGAGCGCGCGCTGGACGCGATGCGCGCCTTCGCCCGGACGATGCATGAAGCCTGAGGCCGCGGATTTCCTGCGCTACCTGGAGTCGGAGCGGAACGACTCGCCCAACACCGTCAAGGCGTACGGGCGCGACACGGCGGCGTTCGCGGCGTTCCTGGACGGGTACTACGGCCGCGAAGACTGGACCTGGGCCGAGGTGGATCGCCTGGCGGTGCGCGGGTTCCTCGCCGACGCGTCCCGGCGCGGCTGGTCCAAGCGCAGCATGGCGCGGGCGCTCTCGGCGGTGCGGGCGTTCTACCGGTTCCTCAACCTCCACCACGGCGTGGAGGTGAACCCCGCCCGCGCGGCCAGCACCCCCAAGCTGGAGAAGCGGCTGCCGGGATACCTCGACCGCAAGGCGGTGGACCGCCTGTTCGCCCTGGTCGAAGGCCGAGCCCGCGGCAACACCTTCCGTTCCACGCGGGACCGGGCCATTCTGGAGTTGTTCTATTCCACGGGCATGCGCCTCTCCGAGCTGGTGGGCCTCGACCTGGAGGATCTCGACCTGATCTCCGACCAGGTGCGGGTGCGCGGCAAGGGCAGGAAGGAGCGCCTGCTGCCCGTGGGCCGGCCGGCGGTCACGGCGCTGCGGCATTACTACCTGCGCCGCGACGAGGTGCTGCGCGAGCTGAAGGGCGCGGATGCAGGGCGAGACCGAGCGGGCGGCGCGAAGAAGGGCGATGTCTCCGTGGCGGCCTCCGCCGGCGCGGTGGCTGCGGATGCAGGGCGAGACCGAGCGGGCGGCGCGAAGAAGGGCGATGTCTCCGTGGCGGCCTCCGCCGGCGCGGTCTTCGTCAGCGAGCGCGGCCGCCGCCTCACGCCCCGGGCGGTCCAGCTCCTGGTGCGTGGCGTGCTCGACCTGGTGAGCGAGGGGCAGAAGATCAGCACCCACTCGCTCCGGCACTCGTTCGCGACCCACCTGCTGGACGCCGGGGCGGACCTCCGCGCGGTGCAGGAGCTGCTGGGCCACGCGTCGCTCTCGACCACGCAGATCTACACGCACACCAGCGTCGAACGCCTGAAACACGTCTATCACCAGGCACACCCGAGAGCGTAAATGGAAACGATTCGCGCGACCACGATCCTCAGCGTGCGCAAGGACGGCCGCGTCGCCATGGGCGGCGATGGCCAGGTGACCGTCGGCGAGACGGTCATGAAGTCGCACGCGCAGAAGGTGCGGCTGCTCAAGGGCGGGAAGGCGGTGGCCGGCTTCGCGGGCGGCGCGGCCGACGCGCTGACCCTGTTCGAGAAGTTCGAGGAGAAGATGGAGCGCTACCCCGGCAACCTGGCGCGCGCGGCGGTCGAGCTGGCGAAGGACTGGCGCAGCGACCGGGTGCTGCGACGCCTCGAGGCGCAGCTCGCCGTGTCGGACAAGGAGCGCGGGCTGCTGATCACCGGCAACGGCGACGTGATCGAGCCCGAGGACGGGATCCTCGCCATCGGTTCGGGCGGGAGCTATGCCCTGGCCTCGGCGCGCGCCCTGCTGGCCCACACCAAGCTGACGTCGCACGAGATCGTGGAGCGCAGCCTCGAGATCGCGGCCGACATCTGCATCTACACCAACCGGAACCTCACGATTGTCGAGCTGGAGTAGGGCGGCGGTCGGCGCGGCCCTCGCCGCCACGGTCGGCGGCTGGGCCGCGGCCGCGCTCACTCCCCGGGACTTCACGGTCGGCACCTTCCAGGACGACGCCCAGTACGCCGTCCTCGCCAAGTCCATCCGCGAGCAGCACACCTACCGCAATCTCAACTTCCCGGGCCGTCCCCCCGAGCTGAAGTTCGCCCCCGGGTGGCCCGCGGTGCTCGCGCTGGCCTGGAAGCCGGGCGCGAGCGGCGCGGACAACCTCGAGCGCCTGCGCTGGGTGAACCTGGTCCTGACCGGCCCTCTGGCGGGCGTGGTGGCGGTGGCCGGGATGGAAGTGTTCGGCCTGCCCGCCGCGCTGAGCGCCGTGGTGGCGATCGCGAGCGTCGCCGCGCCGGCCGAGCAGACCTGGTGGACCATTCCGATGTCGGAGCCGCTGTGCCTCCTGCTCCTGGCGCTGGGGCTCGTGCTGGCGGCCCGAGGGCGGACGGGGACCGCGGCCGCCGTCCTCGCCGCCGCGGTCTACGTGCGCAGCGTCGCGGCGCCGTTTCTCCTCGCGCTGGTGATCGTCGGCTGGGGGCGGCGGGGCTGGAAGGGGGCGCTGCGCCCGGCGCTGATCGGCGCGGTGCTGCTCGCGCCCTGGATCGTGCACGTGGCCCTGGAGCGGCACGCGGTGCCGGCGGTCCTGGCCGGCGCCGGCTACGGCTCGTACGCGGCCTTCTACGGCCAGGGACTCGCGGCCGACCCGGCCACCATGCTGCTCACCGTTCCGGTGGTGAACGCGCCGATGATCGCCCAGGCGCTCGGCCAGGCGCTGCTGGGCTGGCACTGGGCGCCCCGGGCGGTGGAGCTGGTGCTGGGGCTCGCGATCGTCGGCCTGGTGGGGATGGCGGGGCGCACGCGGCCGGCCTTCGCCCTGGGCCTCGGGCTCTACGTGCTCACGGTGCTGCTGTGGCCGTTCCCGCAGGAGGATCGGTTCGTGGGCAGCGTGTGGCCGCTGCTGCTCCTGGCCGCCGTCGCGGCGCTGCGCTGGCCGCGGGTGCGCTGGGCGGTCGCGGGTGTCGCTGCGCTGACGGCGATCCTGGGCTTCGCGCAGGCGAAGGGCATCGAGCGGCACCGGCAGCGGAGCGCCTCCACGCTGGCGCTGCTGGACTCGCTGCGCCCGCGCCTGCCGCCCGGCAAGCTCGTGGCGACGAGCAATCCGCCCCTCGTGTACCTGCGGCTGGGCAACCCCACCATGGTGAGTTGGCGGGAGCGCAGCTATCGCTGGTACCGGGAGGGCTACTGGTCCACCGCCTGGGGCCTGGGCGACGACCTGTGGGCGATCGTTCGCGCGTACCACCCCGACTATCTTATCATCGAGAGGCGGGGGGCCGAGGGACGCTACGCGGCCGGAAGCCTGATCCGGCAGTGCCCCGGGGTGCTCGAGCAGGTCTGGGGCACGGCCGCGGGGGAGTTTCTCTTCGCGGTCCACGGGGGCGTCGCGTGCGCGCCCGTGACCGTGAAGCCATGATGGCGCTGACGCGCCGCGAGGGATGATGGCAGAGCCCGACACCAAGCCAAGCGCCGAACCCCCGGTGGCCGAGGAGCCGCTGCCCTGGCTCGAGGAGCTGCCGCCGCGCCAGATCGTGGCGGAGCTCGACCGTTACATCGTGGGGCAGGGGGCGGCGAAGAAGTCGGTCGCCATCGCCATCCGCAACCGGTGGCGCCGCACCCAGGCGCCCGACGATATCCGCGAAGAGATCCTGCCCAACAACATCATCATGATCGGCCCGACGGGGGTCGGGAAGACGGAGATCGCGCGCCGCCTGGCGCGGCTCGCCGGCGCGCCGTTCGTGAAGGTGGAGGCCTCGAAGTTCACCGAGGTCGGGTACGTGGGCCGCGACGTGGAATCCATGGTGCGCGACCTGGTGGACTCCGCGATCAACATGGTGCGCGGCGAGCGCGAGGACGACGTCTACCCGCAGGCGGAGGTGAGAGCCGAGGAGCGGCTGCTGGACCTGCTCCTGCCGCCCCCTTCGGCCGGCGGGCCGCCGGGGCCGGGCGCACCGCCCGCACCCGCGGCCGGAGCCGTGCCGGCCGAGGCCGGCGCGGGGCCGCGGACCCTGTTCGTCGTCTCGCCCAAGGGCGACGTCACCGAGCGCAGCGACGGCGAGGACCAGAAGATCAAGGAGCGCCGCGAGCGCACCCGCGAGAAGCTCCGCGCGCTGCTCAAGGACGGGAAGCTCGAGGAGCGGGACGTCGAGGTGGACGTCACCCAGGAGTCGTTCCCCCCGATGGACATGTTCCAGCAGCCGGGGATGGAAGGGCCGGACATCAACATGATGGACTGGCTCAAGGAGATGCTCCCCAAGCGGAAGAAGCGTCGCACCGTGCGGGTGAGCGAGGCGCGCCGCATCCTCATCGACGAGGAGCTGCGCAAGCTGGTGGACATGGACGACGTGGTGAACGAGGCGCTGGATCGCGTCGAGAACCACGGCATCGTCTTCATCGACGAGCTGGACAAGATCGCCGGCGAGCGCGGGACGATCGGCCCGGACGTGAGCCGCGAGGGCGTCCAGCGTGACCTGCTGCCCATCGTCGAGGGCTCGACCGTCCAGACCCGCTACGGCCTGGTGCGCACCGACCACGTGCTGTTCATCGCGGCCGGCGCGTTCCACGTCTCCAAGCCGTCCGACCTGATTCCCGAGCTGCAGGGCCGGTTTCCGATCCGCGTCGAGCTCGCGCCGCTCACCGAGGAGGACTTCGTCCGGATCATGACCGAGCCGGAGAACGCCCTCACCAAGCAGTACGCCGCCCTGTGCGCGGCCGAGGGCGCCACCCTCGAGTTCACCGGCGAGGGCATCCGCGAGGTGGCCCGCATCGCGGCGATCCTCAACGAGCGCATGGAGAACATCGGCGCGCGCCGGCTGCACACCGTGCTCACCACGTTGCTCGAGGACACGCTGTTCGACCTGCCCGACGTGCCGGAGAAGCACATCGTGTTCGATCAGGTGAAGGTCAAGCAGCGGCTCGACTCGATCGTCCAGGACGAGGACCTGCGCAAGTACATCCTCTAGCGGAGGGAACTCCGATGGCGACGCAACCGAACAAGCGATACGTCATTCCGCCGGCGGTGGAAGCCGAGCGGATGCGGCGGTATTCGGTGCTGCTCATGATCGGCGCCTTCGCGCTCATCGGCATCAACATCGAGGAGCTCACGCCCGGGCGGCTGCTGTGGTTCGGCGCACTGCTCCTCGCCATCCTCGCCATCGTGCTGGCCGCCGCCGCCGTGATCCTCCGGGCCCTGCAGTGGCACTATGACCGCCTGGCCGACGAGTTCCGCGGCGTGCGCCGCGTGACGAGCACCGACGTGTCCGAGCAGGCGGAGGCCGCGGTGGAGCAGGCCCCGGCCCCGGAGACCACCGGCCAATCCTGACGCCGCGGCTCACGCTTGCTCCAAGGCGCAGGCAGGGGTAGGTTCACCTGCCTGCTGTCATTTTGACCGACAACCCCGATGCCCATGCCCAAGCGCGACTACCTCGTCTTTTCCGATCTCACGAAGCCGCAAGTCGATGCGCTGTTTCAGCTTGCGACGCGGATGCACGCCGGCGAGTACCGGGACAAGCCCCTGGCGGGCAAGACGCTGGCGATGGTGTTCGCCAAGTCGTCCACCCGCACCCGGGTCTCGTTCGAGGCCGGCACGTACCAGCTGGGAGGGCACGCGCTCTTCCTCTCCTCGCGCGACATCCAGCTGGGCCGGGGCGAGCCGATCCGGGACACGGCGCGCGTGCTGTCGCGGATGGTGGACGGGATCATGATCCGCACGTTCGAGCAGGCGGAAGTCGAAGAGCTGGCGAAGTTCGCGACGGTCCCCGTGATCAACGGCCTCACCGATCTGCACCACCCCTGCCAGATCCTGGCGGACGTGCTCACCATGCGGCAGCACCTGGGCGGCTACGCGGGCAAGCGGGTGGCGTGGATCGGCGACGGGAACAACATGGCCAACTCGTGGCTGGACGCGGCGGCGCTGCTGGGCTTCGAGCTGAGGCTCGCCTGCCCCGAGGGCTACGAGCCCGACCACGACATCTTCGAGCGGGCCAGCCGGCTCACCAAGACGCTGATCACCGAGGAGCCGGAAGAGGCCGCCGACGGCGCCGACGTCGTCACCACCGACGTGTGGGCCTCGATGGGCCAGGAGGGCGAGGCCGAGGAGCGGAAGGCCGCCTTCAAGGGGTACGTGGTCGACGCGGAGCTGATGAAGCGCGCCAAGCCGTCGGCCATCTTCCTCCACTGCCTGCCCGCGCATCGGGGCGAAGAAGTGAGCGAAGAAGTGATGGAGGGCCCGCAGTCGCGGGTGTTCGACGAGGCGGAGAACCGCCTCCACGTCCAGAAGGCCCTGCTCGCAACTCTGATGGGATGAGACGATGGCCGAGAACCTGAAGCGCACGCCGTTCTACGATCTGCACGTGGCCGCCGGCGCGAAGATCGTGCCGTTCGCCGGCTACGAGATGCCGGTCCAGTATGCCGAGGGGATCACCGCCGAGCACAACACCGTGCGCCGGGGCGCCGGCCTGTTCGACGTGTCGCACATGGGTGAGTTCGAGATCACCGGGAAGGACGCGGTCGCGTTCGTCTCGTATGTGACCTCGAACGATCCCTCGGCGCTCGCCTATGGCCAGGTGCAGTACTCGTGCTTCATGCACGAGACGGGCGGCATCGTGGACGACTGCCTGGTGTACCGGCTCGCCGACCGCATGATGCTGGTGGTGAACGCGTCGAACACCGCCAAGGACTGGGCGCACGTCAATCGCTACGCCTCCAAGTTCGACGTGAAGCTCGCCAACGTGTCGGACGAGGTGGCCCTGCTGGCCTTGCAGGGACCGCGGTCGCAGGCGGTGCTGCAGCCGCTGGCGCCGGGCGTGAAGCTCGACGAGATCAAGTACTACCACTGCGTCACCGGCAAGGTCGCCGGCGTCAACTGCATCATCAGCCGCACCGGCTACACCGGCGAGGACGGCTTCGAGCTCTACCACGGGAACCGGCACGCGCTCACGCTGTGGCGTTCGCTGGTCAAGCCGGGCGGCGAGGTGAAGCCGGTCGGCCTCGGCGCGCGCGACAGCCTGCGGCTCGAGATGGCCTACCCGCTCTACGGCAACGACATCGACGACGAGACCACCCCGCTCGAGGCCGGCCTGGGCTGGATCGTCAGGCTCAAGAAGGGCGACTGCGTGGGGAAGGCGGCGCTCGAGGCGCAGAAGGCGCGCGGTCTCGGCCGCAAGCTGGTGGGGTTCACGCTCAAGGAACGGGGCTTCCCGCGGCACGGCTACCCGGTGTGGGTGGACGGCCAGCGCTCGGGCGACGTGCGCAGCGGCATCGTCTCGCCGTCCACCGGCGCGGCGATCGGCACGGCGTACCTGCCGTTCGCCGTGGCGCGTCCCGGGACGCGGTTCGAGGTCGAGATCCGGGGCGCGCGGATTCCCGCCGAGGTGGTGGAGACGCCGTTCTGGACGAAAGGCTCGCACCGCTGATCCGCCTCGCGGTCCTCACCGTCTCGGACGGCGTGGCCGCCGGACAGCGGGAGGACCTGTCGGGGGCGGCGATCGTCGAGTGGGCGGCCGCGCGCGGCTACCAGGTGGTGGCGCGGCTGGTGGTGCCTGACGAGACGGCGGCGATCGCCGGCCGGCTGGTGGCCTGGGCCGACGGGGGAGCGGTGGACGTGATCCTCACCACCGGCGGGACCGGATTGACGGCGCGGGATCGCACCCCCGAGGCGACGCGCGCGGCGCTGGAGACGGAGGCGCCCGGGATCGCGGAGCGGCTGCGGGCCCAGGGCGCGGCGGCAGCTCCGCGCGCCGCCCTCTCGCGGGGCCTCGCCGGCACGCGGGCGGCCGCGCTCATCGTGAACCTCCCCGGTTCGGTGGGTGGCGTGAAGGAATCGCTGGCGGCGTTGGAGCCCCTGGTCGCTCACGCGGTCGATCTGCTCCGGGGCAAGACGGAGCACAGCTGATGGCCCACCGCATCCTCATCACGATGGACGATCTCGAAGCGGCGGTCCGGCTCAACGCCGCCTTCGAGGCCGCCGGGTTCGAGACGTCCATGGTGTCGGCGCAGGACGACCAGAAGGCGGCCGTGCTGCGCGACGATCCGGACCTGGTGCTGCTCACGGGCGGGTTGCACGAGCCGGCGGCCGCGCGGCTGCTGGGCCTGGTGCGCGACGGGCGCGTGGCCACGCTCGGCCTGCTCGAACCGACCGAGGCCGACGCGGCGGCGGTCGCCCACCGCATGGGGCTCACGGCCGTCCTGCCCAAGCCCGCCGACGCGGTCGAGACCGTCGCGCTGTGCCGCCGGCTCATCGAGCGCAAGCAGCTGCAGGAGCGGACCGGGATCCTGGGCGATCATCCGGCCATCCAGGAAGTCCTCATCAAGATCGAGCAGATGGCGCCGGTCTCGAGCACGGTGCTGATCGAGGGAGAGTCCGGCACCGGCAAGGAGCTGGTGGCGCGGGCCATCCACGACCTGTCGCCGCGGCGGGCCCGGCCGTTCATCGCGATCAACTGCGCGGCGTTGCCGGAAACGCTGCTCGAGTCCGAGCTGTTCGGCCACGAGAAGGGCTCCTTCACCGACGCGGTGGAGCGGCGGCTGGGCCGGTTCGAGATCGCCGATACGGGCACGATCCTGCTCGACGAGGTGGGCGAGATGCCGCCCTCGACGCAGGTCAAGCTGCTCCGGGTGCTCGAGGAGCGGGAGTTCTTCCGGGTGGGCGGCGCCACGCCCATCAAGGTGGACGTGCGGGTGCTGGCGGCCACCAACCGCCCGCTCCGCGAGGCGATGGCCACCGGCGACATCCGGTCCGATCTCTATTACCGGCTCAACGTGCTCTCGATCTACCTGCCGCCGCTGCGGGAGCGCCGGAGCGACATCCCCCTGCTGGTGCGCCGGTTCATCCACGAGTTCAGCAAGCTCCACGACCGGCCCTTCCGCGGCATCGAGCCGGCGGCGCTGCAGATGCTGGTGGACGCGCCGTGGCCGGGCAACGTCCGGCAGCTGCGGAACCTGGTGGAGTCCATGGTGGTCCTGGCGCCCACCAGCGAGATCCGCCCCGAGGACATCCCGCGCGAGACCCGCGAGCAGGGCCGGGAGCGCCTGCTCCCGGTCAAGGTCCCGGGCATGGCCCGCGAGGTGACGGGACAGGAGCTGACGTACATCGTGCAGTCGCTGCTCGATCTCCGGCTCCAGGTCGAGGACCTGCGGCGCCGGCTCGAGGAGCACCCCCAACGGGTCGAGGTGATCGAGGTGCCGCACGAAGCCCCGGAGGCCGAAGTCATGGTCGCGGAGCGGCGGGATGGTGTCGCGAGGGGCGGAAGGTCCTACGCGGGCAGGTCGGGGACGGGACGTGGTGTACGAATCGGGGATGAGCATGGCCGACGTGGAGCGCGCGACGATCGAGGCGGCGCTGGCCCAGACCGGGGGCAACCGGCGCAAGGCGGCCGAGATGCTGGGCATCGGCGAGCGAACGCTGTACCGGAAACTGAAGGAGTACGAAGCGGGCGGGGGGAGCATCTCAAGCCTCACTTGAGATGTGGGCACACAAGTGCTTGACTTTTATAGGCTTCCATCGTAGCGTAGTCCCATTCGTCGGCGCCTGGTGCCAGTAAAACCCGGACGCCGATTGAAGCAAGCCATTTTAGCACAACAACTTAGCTCGTTCCCGGGGCGCAATCTGGCGCCGCGGGAGGCGTGTCTAGGCGGGGGGCAATGGGGCGCGGATCGAAGCTGAGGGTCCCGAACCCCGGCAAGCCGGTCAAGGGTCGACTTGACGCGCCAGCGGCCAAGGTGCACAAGTCAAGGAAACGATACCGGCGGCGCCCGAAGCACCCGTTGCGGCACGCAGATTGATGTACGAAAGGGTGTGCCGATGAGCGCGAACCCTGGGCTCCCAGTATCTGGCGAGTCGCCCGAAGCGTGGACGATGCGCCGCGCCGAGCAGTTGATCGCTGCTCTGTCGGGGGTCTTGTCCGCGCGGATCGTCTGTGGTCGGGGTGGTGACATCGAGGAAATTCACGTCCTGACGACGGCGGAGATCCAGCCGAAGCAGGCGGTGCGGAACGTCGAGAGCGCGTTGATGGCGCAGCTCGGCATCAAGGTGGATCACCGCAAGATCAGCGTGGCGCAGACGGCCGAGGTGCGGCCGATCGACGTGCTGGAGCAGCAGGCGGTGTCGGATGCCGCGAGCAAGCGCAAGCTGGTGTACGCGGATCTGGTGATCGAGTCGCCGCGGCCGAAGCGGGTCGAGATCCGGGTGCTGCTGCGCTCGGGCGACGTGCTGGTGGAGGGGATGGAGGAGGGAGTGGACGAGGCCCGGAGCCGGGTGCAGTTGGCGGCGCGGGCGGCGGTGAAGGCGATCGAGAAGGACCTGGTGGATTCGGGTGTCGTGTTGGAGGGTGTGCGGGTCGTCGAGGCATTCGATCGGAAGCTGGTACTGGCCGGGGTGCACGGGGTGGGTGGGCGGACCTCGCAGCTGCTGGTGGGGACGGCGGAGATCAAGGAGAGTCCCGAGCAGGCGGCGGTCCTGGCCGTACTGGATGCGACCAATAGGTGGTTTTTGTTGCAGCACTGAGTGCAGTACCTGGGTACCTGATCGGCTTTTCGAGCGAAGTGTAAGAGCTCTTTCACAAAGGATACTGACCCCCGGCGAGGCTCAAGCGAGCTGAAGCGGGGATGTGGGAGCGGAGCGTCAGCACGCCTCTAGCGAGTAGGCGTGACTTCCCGACGGAGAGGGGGTGACGCTCGTGTTCGACTTCGGTTGGTTCGCAGGACTCATCGCGGCCATCGTCCGCCTGCTGGTTCAGGATATGGGCGGGAACAACAGCTGGTAAGCCGTTCCCCGGGGGTCGTATTCACTCAGCATGACACTTCGAGTTAGGCTTCTCGTCATCTTTGTAATAGCCGCCGCCGCCATCTGCATGGCGGCGGTTTCTTGGGATATTCCAGCCGCCGATCTCGCTCGTCATTGGAACGCCGTCGCCGCGTTTGCCACGCTCGGCTTTCTGTCCGAGGCGACGTATCTCCGCCTACGGGTCGGGGAGAGTGAGACGAACGCTTCGGTGGCATTCATTCCGTTCATCGCGTCGCTGCTCCTTTTTGATACCGGATGGGCGGTATCGATTGCCGCGGTCGCCGAACTCGGCGTCGAGTATGCAGTCCGCAAGAAGCCGCCTGATCAAGATCCTCTTTAATGTGAGTCAGTTGATAGTCTCACTGGCACTAGCTTCCTGGGTCTATCAAGGGCTGGGCGGTGCCACCTCTCTGACCCTTTTCCGATCTGACGCCTCGAAGTGCCGGTGCCATCGCGGCGGCGGTTGTCACGTACTTTGTTGTTAATACCACCGCGGTAACGTCCGCGGTTGCACTGGCCGACCGACTACCGTTTGACGCTGCGTGGCGCAGGATTGGTGGCCCATCGCTCGTATATGACATCTTCTCGTCCGCACTTGGACCGTTGCTGGCGTTTCTGTATGTGCAGTTTCAGCTCGGCGGCATTCTTCTTCTGGTGCTCCCGCTGTTCTTTGTCCGGCACATCTACCAGGTCAACATGCAGCTTGAGCAGGTCAATAGGGATCTGCTTGAGTTGATGGTCAAAGCTATCGAAGCCCGAGACCAGTACACGTCCGGTCACTCATTGCGGGTGTCGAGGATCGCGGGACAACTCGCGAAGGAGAGCGGCCTTGGGTCCAAGGTAGTGGAGCAAATCACCACGGCGGCCCTGCTGCACGATGTCGGGAAGATCCACGAGGACTTTGCGCCGCTGCTCCGCAAAGAGGCCAAGCTCGACGGAACGGAGAAGGCCTTGATGCAGACGCATCCCGTCTCGGTCGGCGGATCTGGTTTCTACGATATCGGCATTTCGTGGTCCAATCGAGCAGGCTGTCCGTCACCACCACGAGAACTACGACGGTACCGGCTATCCGCATGGCCTGTGCGGGAGAGGCTATTCCCATCGGCGCCAGAGTGATCATGCTTGCTGACACGATGGACGCCATGACGACTGATCGCCCGTATCGAAGGGCGCTCACGTATGAGCGCGTAGTTGAGGAGCTTGCGCCGGTATTCTGGTCGGCAGTTTGATCCGCAGTTGGTTGAAGTTGCCGTGAGCAGCCCCGCAATCCGGGACCTGGTTGCGGCGCGCCTCCGCAAGGAGCCGACGAGGTACCCGCAGGCGCTCTTGACGTCTTCGCGCGAAGCGAACGGCAGGCGCGCCCGGGCGACTCGCGGCGGCCGGCTAGCCCCGCTACGCGCGCGGCACTCAGCGCGCGCTCTTCGGCCCCCGCGACGATCGCCGCCGCACCGTACTTCCGCCCTAGCGCCGAGCAGCCTCTCTCGCTCGTCGTCTGCAACTCAGTCCTGTGAATGACTCGCCTATTCGTACCGCCTCAAGTCGCAGTCGTCAGCCACTGATCAATGTCTCTTCGGGCAAGCTCTCGCATTGCGCGCTGGAGGGCCGCCAGTGCCTGGCCAGTTGCTTCCTTGATGCAGGCGTCCCAAGCTAAGGCAGCCTCAACCGGCCATCGATCTGTAAAGCGCCCGTTCCTTGCCGCTAGCAGATGTCTGAGCTGGCTGCACCAATCGCGCGCCTCCGGGATATCGCGCAGTTCTGCCTGCGCACACCGGGCAAGGCCGGCACAACGAGTTCACCGCTACCTGCCAGACGTCCATGTCGAGCGCGAGCGACAAGGCCGCGTTGGTACGCTGCATGACGGCCTCGTCAAGCATGCCTGTCTCGGCAGCGCCAGGTCAGCCTGATTGAGTACCGATATGACGCGGTGACGGCCACCGCGGGAATTGGGCTGTCGATGTCAGCGGACTCTTCAAGATGATGCGAGCGCCGCCTCAAACTCACCCAGAGCCATCTCCGAGCACGGCGATGTTCACGAGGCTCGTCGCCTCCGCCTGCGGATTCAGCGTTCGCCTCGCAAGGGCGAGGCCGAATCGGATCTGCTCGACAGACTCCGGCATACCTTCCGAGTTGCTTTAACACCACCCCAATGCCGTCCCGGCACGAGTGCTCCAATTCCCAGTTCTGCTCGCGCTCGGCACGACAGCGCGCCCGCTCCAGAAGCGGCAGCGCCCGCTGCGGCCAGTAGTACTTCGCGAACACGTAGGCGCTGGCGAACAGCGCGTGCGCCGACGGCTCGCCCGACGGCGATGAGGCCGCCGCCCGACGCTGCGCACGCGCGGTCGCCCGCACCAGGCCGAACGCTCCGGTCTTGTCCGCCGTCCGCATCAGCAACGTCATCGCGTCGCTCCGATGCGCGAAATCGCCAGGTCCACCCGGACCGAGCAACTCCTCGAGCGCACGGCAGATGCCCGACAGCGGCGCACGGCCCGAGTGGTGATCCGCCGCGATCTCGAGATAGCGGAACTCCCCGGCCACCCGCGCCGGCAGCCCCGGCCGCGCGCGGGCCTCGCGGCACAACGCGTCCAGCCGCTCGAACTCCCTGAGCCCCAGGTAGCACTCCGCGAGCGAAGCGGCGATCGCGCCGTCGTACTCTCCCGAAACCCGGCGCACCAGCGCCAGCGCCTCCGCGCGCTCGGCGACCGCCCCCACCGAGCCCGCGAACGCGGCCGCCGCCACCGCGTGGGTGCGCGCGTCGCGAGGAATGCCCGCCCGCTCGAGGTGCAGCGCCACCTCGATGCGCGCCGCGGGATTCCTCGCGGCCGACTCGGCCAGGACGGTCGCCAGCCGCGCGTGGACCAGCCCCAGGTCCTCGTTCTCGATCGCGTCCCTCGCGACCGTCGCGTAACTGTCGTGCGCGAACCCGAAGGTCGGTCCCTCGCGGCGCAGGAACCGCCCGCCCTCCAGCTCGAAGACCGCCGAGGCGAGCTCCGCCGGCGCCAGCTCGGTGACCGCCAGAATCTCGTGCTCCGCCAGCGGCCGGGCGGCCACGGCCAGTGCCGCCGTCACCGACCGCGCCCCGCGCGAGAGCGCCGCCAGGCGCGTCGCGGCCGAGGCTTCGAACGACTCCTCCGCCGTCCGCGCCTGGTCGGCGATGCCGAGCAGCCAGTCCGACGCCGGACGCCCGTCGTGGGCCGGAATCGCGAGCGCCAGCTCCATGGCGTGCAGTGGATTGCCCCGCGCCAGCCGGCCGACCGATTGCACGATCGGAGGCGTCGCCTCCAGCCCGCGCTGCGTCAGGACGTCGGCCGCGATGCGCTGCAGACTGGCTTCCTCGAGCGGGCCCAGGCGCTGGATCTGCGCGAACCCCTGCTCGAGCGCCTGATTCACGAACTCGCCGCCGTCGCAGCCGCTCTCGTCCGTGGAGCGGGCCACGCACAACAACAACGTGCGCTGTCCCGCCACCTGGCGGCCGTAGTAGTGGAGCAGCGCGAGCGTGGTCTCGTCCGCGTCCTGGACGTTGTCCACCACGAGCAGCAGGGGTTGCTCGAACGACACCGACTCGCCCGCGCGGCAGGTGGCCTCGCACAGCCGGTGACGGGCCGAGTCGTCGGCCGCCAGCGCCGGAGGGGCGTTGGGGAAGCGCTCCCGCAACTCGGGGGCGAGCCGGCCGAGCTCGCTGATCCAGACCTCGCCCAACGCCACGAAGCCGGGAAGGCCCGCCATCTGCCGCACCAGCGCCGATACCGGCGCGAACGGCACGCACCGCTCGGTGCGGAAGCAGCGGGCGACGCACGCCGCGCCGCCGCCGACCCGCACCTGATCGCCGAGCTTGTTGGCCAGGGCGGTCTTCCCGATTCCCGGCGGCCCCACGAGCACGATGCAGCCGCCGCGCCCGCCGCGGGCCGCGTCCCAGGCCTGCCACAGGGCCGCGAACTCCGCGGTGCGGCCGTAGAGTGGCGTGAGCGCGAGCGGAGCCACCGTCTCGCTCACCCGCCCCGTCGACGAGGCTTCGCCCGCCGGCTGCGCCGGCGCGCCGCAGCGCTGGCGTCGGGCCCAGTCGCGCATCTCGGGTCCAGGCTCGGCGCCGAGCTCGTCCCTGAGCCGCGCCTCGTACTCCACGAAGCGACGCAGGGCCAGCGTCCGGTCGCCGAGCAGCGTCAGGGCCGAGAGCTGAGCGAGCATCGCCGTTTCGTCGAGCCCGTCGAGGTCCAGCAAGGCGTCGGCGACCGAGCGCATGCCCTCCCAGTCGCCCTCCGTACGGCTCGTCGTGAGGAGCCCGTGCAGCGACCGCCGCATCGTCTCCAGCAGGCGGCGCCGCTCCGCCTCCAGCCACGCCTCGAAGTTGGGCGCGTGCCGGAACCAGATGCCCTCGAGCAGATTGCCGCGCCACAGGGCCCGCGCGTCGCGCCCCCGTCGCTGCGCCGCGCACCGCTCGAACTCGACCACGTCGGCCCACACGAGCCCGTCGTCCATCACGATCTCGTCCTTCGATCTCGCGACGATCGCCTCGCGGTGCAGGCTCTTGTTCAGCAGCGACACGGATTGCGAAAGGGAATGGCGGCCGCGTGCGGCGTTGTCCTCGGACCACAGCAGGTCCATCACGCCGTCACGCGACTGCGGCTGGCCGGGCCGACGCACCAGGAGAGTGAACAGCGCCAGTTGCTTGCGGGTCCGGAACGCCACGCGGTCGCCACCGGGCCCGTGGAGCGACACCGGACCCAGGCAGCGGAACTGATACTCACGAGGACGACTCTCGCCGGAGACGCTCATAGGCCACACTGCGATGTCTCGAGTCGGTGGAATGGCTATCGCCGAGAGTCACCTAGGTGTCACCAGCCAGGCCGCGAGCGCAAGCGAGAATTGCGACCAGAGCACGCATGATTGGGCTGCGGTCGGCGCGCGATCTGTCGCACGCGCGACGCGCCTTTCACCTCCTGAGCGCACTCCGTCGTCGGTCGGGCAAGCCAACGGCTCGGACGCGAAAACCCCGGCCCATCAGGCGGTGGTTGCACGGGTTAGTGCGTTGGCGCAACAGGGGTGGCGTGATGCCAGCGTCCGGCAACACCGAGAACGGTCCCCCCACTTCTTCTAAGTACTGCCTGACAAATGAGTTAGCCATTGGCCCAGCGCAGCGTTTGTTGGCGTACCTCTTGCTATGTAGTCAGTGTTCCTGCGACGCCCCCCCCAGTCGAACGACTGGAACCCACTGTCCCATCGTCACGCACAGGAGGAGTAGATGCCGCTTACGAAGCGCTTCGCTGCAGGCGCATTCGCCGGGTTGCTCTGCGCGAGCATCTTGGCCGCACCGGCAGTGGCACAGACCACGGCCACGGCGACGATCAACGCCAAGGCCCAGGTGACCGGTATCGCGCCGCTCACGGCCGCCGGCGTCAACGACCTCGACTTCGGGACCGTGACGGCGGGCACGCCGTTCCGTCAGACCGACCCGACCAAGCAGGGCCGGTTCTCGATCGCGGGGCAGGCCAGCCAGCCGGTCACCGTCAGCTTCACGCTGCCGACCGTGCTGACGGGCTCCGGCAGCGCCACGATCCCGATCACGTTCGGTTCCAGCGACGGCATCGTCTTCAGCCCGTCGTTCCCCACGGTTTCCACCACGTTCAGCCCGGCGGCGGCGTTCGTCACGAGCCTGAGCGGGTCCGGCGCCCTGGTGATCGGCATTACGGGCACGGTGTCGCCGCCGAGCCTGACGACGACCGGGCTCTACCAGGGGACCGTCACGCTCACGGTTTCGTACTAGCAGCTCAGTCAGCAGCGCGCGCAGCTCGCGCGCCCATCGTGCCGGTCCGGCAGCGGCCAACGAGAAGAGGTCCCCCAATGTTGGTGCTCCGGCCGGCACGATTGCTGGTGACCCATGGGAAGGTTCGCGCTCACCGTGCTCGCGGCGTCGATGCTGGCGCCGGCTTGGGCTTCACCCGCCCAGGCACAGCGGCGGCCTTTGCCCGTGATCGTCGTTCCTCCGCTCACGGCCCTGGCCATCAACGACCTCAGCTTCGGCACCGTCCTTCCCGGCATTCCCTCGTCGGTATCGGTCAACGATCCGCATCACGCCGGGCAATTCGAGATCCAGGGGCCGGCCGGCGCGAGCGTGCGGGTGGAGCTGCTGCTCCCCTCGGCGCTGGCGTCTGACGGAGGCGCGATGCTGCCCATCCGGTTCGGTCATGCGGACGGGTTGGTCCAGATCGGCGGGCACTCGATCCAGTTCGATCCGCACGCGCCGGTGATCGCGGCGCTCGGATCCGACGGGCGGATGTTCCTGCAGGCTGGGCGGCACCGCGGTGCCCGGTTCGCCGCAGGCCGGCGGCTCGTACAGCGCGACCATCTCGCTCACCGTGTACAACCTGGGGAGTTGAGCGTGCACCCGCGCTTCACTCCCGCCCTGCGGATCGCGTCCGGCACGGTGCTGCTGGCCGTGCTGGTGCCGGCCGTCATCGAGGCGATCTACGTGGCGCCCACGGCCGTCTTCATGGACGACCGCGCGCAGTCCGCGGAAGTGACCATCGGCAACTCGGGCGACACGCCCGAGGAAGCGACGATCGAGCTCAGGTTCGGCTTCCCGGACGCCGATTCGGCCGGGACGCCGTTCGTGCGGATGGTGGACGATCCTGGTCCCGAGTTTCCGTCCGCGGCCGATTGGATCCGCGCCTATCCCCAGCGCGTCAGGCTCGATCCCAAGACGCAGCAGGTGGTGCGCCTGCTCGCCCGGCCGCCGGAGAATCTCCCCGACGGCGAGTACTGGACCCGCCTGATCGTCACCGGGCGCGGCGCGTCCATCCCGGTCGTGGGTGCGGACACCGCGGTGCGCGCGGGCGTGAACCTCGTCATCCGGCTGGTCGCGTCGGTCACCTACCGGAAGGGCAAGGTCACGACCGGCGTCGCCGTGCGGGATCTGGCCGCCGAGGCGGACGGTGATTCCCTCACGCTGTGGGCCCACATGGACCGCGAGGGGAACGCCGGGTTCCTGGGGACCGCCGACATCGAGCTGGTGAACGGCGGTGGCTCCATCGTGCGCCGCTGGTCCACCGCGCTGGCCGTGTACGTCCCGATGCGGCGGCGGTTCGCCTTCCCGCTCGACTCGGTGCCGCCCGGCGACTACCGGGTCCGCTTCCGGCTCCGCGCCGTGCGTCCGGATCTCCCCGCAGACCGGGTCCTGCCGGCGCCGACCGTGATCGACTCCGTGGCCGTGCGCGTTGGCTGAGGCCATCCATGAACGCCGCGCCGCCCCGGATGCCCATGACCCGCACGCGTGGGCGGCCGCGCTTCGCGGCGGCGGCCCTGCTCGGCGTGCTGGCCTGCGGCGTGGCCGCGCCGGCGCTCGGCCAACTGGCGCTGCATAGCACCCCCGTCATCGAGCACGACAGCGCCGGGCGCGACACCGCCTACGTCGACGCGGTCATTCAGCTGACGTTCGACAACGGTCCCTCGACCGTCGTACCGGCCCTCGAGTACAACTCCACGCTGCTGCTTCCCCTGCGTCGCTTCCTCGACCTGGCCGAGATTCACGTGGACGCCCTCGTGCTCGGGGATTCGGCCGTCGCGACCCTGGAGCCCGGGCACGTCCCCCTCAGGTTCGTCCCGGGCGCCCGGCTGCTGATGCGCGGAGCGGACGCCGTCGCGTACGACACGGCCGACGTGGCCTGGTCGGACGGCGACCTGTTCGTGGCCTCCGGGCTGCTCGACCGGCTGCTGGGCACCAGCACCGTCGTGCAATGGGAGAACCTGTCGGCCGTCGTCGGCCGGACCGGCGGCTTGCCGGTCGTGCAGCGCACCCGCCGCGAGCGCCGCCACCAGCTGCTCTACCAGCCGGCCGCGTCGGCGCCGGCGCTCGACATCCCGCTCCGGCAGCGGCTGGTGGACGGCGCCGTCTTCGCCTGGTCGGTGACCGCCGCCACGAACGGACCGACCGACCAGCTGTCGGCGGATCTCGGCTTCGGGACGGGCCTGCTCGGGGGCAGCGCCGAGGTCCGGCCGCAGATGTGGAGCGACCACGGCGCGTCGAGCGCCGATCTTCAGGCGTCGTGGACCCGGGCCTGGTCGGGCTCGTACTGGATCCGCCAGGTGCGGCTGGGCGACGTCCAGACGAACGGGTTGCGGTCCCTGCTGGTGGACGGCGCCGTGATCACCAACGCGCCGTTCATCCGTTCCTCCGAGTTCGACATCGAGCCGATCGTCGGGAACGTGCCGGCCGGCTGGGAAGCGGAGCTGTACGACGGCGGCCGGCTGGTGGGGTATGCCGACGCCAACGCCGTCGGCGCCTTCCAGGTTCCGCTGCAGCTGCGCTACGGCGAGAACCCGTTCAACCTCGTGCTGTACGGGCCCTCGGGCGAGACCATCCAGCAGAAGCGCACGATCCGCGTTCCGACCACCCGGCTGCCCGACGGGGAGTTCGAGTACGCGGTGGCGCTGGGGCAGTGCCAGTACGATCCGTGCAGCGGACTGGCGAGCGCCGACTTCCGCTACGGCCTGACGAGTCACGTGACCCTGCAGGGCGGGACGGACGAGTACTTCCAGAGCAAGGGCGGCGCGCTGTGGGAGCCCTACGCGGTCGTCTCGGCGGCTCCCATCGAGGCGCTCGGGCTCACCGGAGAGGCGGTCGTGAACGGGCCGCTGCGTTTCTCGGCGGACTACTCGCCGTCCGAAGACCTGCGGGCCAGCGCGACCATCACCCGCTTCGCGCCCTCCGGGGCGCTGTTCAGCGGCGCCGGACCGGAGACCTCCGAGTCGGACCAGTCGCTGTTCTGGCGGCCGGGCTGGATGGCCGGCGCGCTGTACTTCAACGGGACCGGCGTGGTGTCGGTCAGTCCCGGCCTGCGGCAGGTGGTCGAGCGGCTCGCGGCGACCACGCAGCTGGGACGGATCCGCTATTCGCTGGGTGTCCTGTACAACACCCTGTCGAGCGGCGCCTCCGGTGACAGCGCCGGCTTCTCGATGGACGCGAGCGCCGACGCCATCCTGCTCGGCCCGTGGAAGTGGCTGCGATCGTCCAACGTGCAGGGGGCGCTCGCGGTGGAGCCGTCGTACGGCCTGACGGCCCTGCGCGCGAGCATCGGCCGGCGCGTGTCGCAGCTGCTGCGGGTGGACGCGGCCCTGGGCTGGTTCCGCGCGGGGGGGCTCAGCCTCGAGCTGGGCGTCACCACGGCCACGCGGGGGCCGCAGACCGGCACGCGGAGCCGGCTGGCGGAGTCGGGCTCGCAGGCGCTCACCTACTCGTCCGGGTCGGTGGCGTGGGATACGCGCTCGCGGCTGCTCAAGCTGGGCGACGGCGCCGATCTCGACCGCGCCGGCGTCGCCGGCGTCCTGTTCCGGGACGACAACGGCAACGGGGTGCGCGACCCCGGCGAGCCCGGCGTCGCCGGCATTCCGATGAGCGTCGGCGGCTTCGCGACGCAGACCGATTCGGACGGGCGGTTCGCGGTGTGGGGCATGTACCCCACGGAGCCGGTGCCCATCACCGTGGACACGCTGGCGCTCCCCGACCCGCACTACCTGCTGCCCGCCCCCGTCCTCCGGGTGCGGCCGGCGCCCAACGCGTTCGGCAACATCCAGATCCCGGTGGTCGTGGGCGCGGAGATCGCCGGCTTCGTCGTGATGGGTGATCAGGCGGTCGCGGGCGTGCCGGTGGTGCTGCGCGAGCTGAACACCGGCCGCGAAATCACGGTCACGACCTTCGCCGACGGCGCGTTCTACAAGACGGCCGTGCCGCCGGGAGAGTACGAGGTGACGCTCCCCGACGCCCTGCTGAACAGCATGAACGTGACGGCGCCTCCGCTGTCGATCTTCGTGCCGCCCGGCCCCGGCGAGAAGCGGTTCGAGGACCTGCAGCTCAGGCTGGAGCCGCGCCAGTGAGCGGCCGCGCGCCCCGGCCGTCGGGGTTGTCCGCTCCCGCGTCGCCACGCCATAATGGAATGGTGCGCGGGGCGCCGCGTGGCCCAGAAACACGCCGAGCTCGAGGACGCTGATCCGTGCCGATCCAGGGTAACATCGAGGAAGCGGGCCTGCCCGACGTGCTCCAGCTGCTGTCGCTGGGGCGCAAGAGCGGGTGTCTGACCCTGGTGGACGGCGAGACCCAGGGCCAGATCTACCTCGACGTGGGCCGGATCAGCTATGCGACGGTGGCGAGCCGGCTCGATCGGCTCGGGGACATGCTGGTCAAGAGCGGGCGCATCACGCAGCAGCAGCTGAGCACCGCGGTCGATGAACAGCGGCGCTCGGGCAAGCGGCAGCTGGGGCGCATCCTCGTGGACTCCGGGCAGATCGACCGCGCCGAGCTGGAGCGGTACATCCGGCTCCAGGTCGAGAACGCCGTCTACTACCTGTTCACGTGGAAGCAGGGGACGTTCAGCTTCGCCTCCGACCGCCTGCCGCCCCACCAGCCCCTGCTGGTCTCGCTCGACGCCGAGAGCCTGCTGCTCGAGGGGGCGCGGCGGGTCGACGAGTGGAGCCTGATCGAGAAGAAGATCCCCTCCTTCGACCTCGTGTACCGCAACACCCGCGACAAGCTCGGCTCCTCCGCGGACGGCCTCACCGAGGAGCAGAAGACCATCCTGCCGCTGCTCGACGGCAGCCGCGACGTGGCGGCGATCATCGACTTCACCGCGATGAGCGAATTCGAGGTCGGCAAGGCCATCTACGGCCTGCTGACGGCCGGCTTCGTGCAGCTGGTCGAGCGCCGCGCGCACATCCGCCACCTCGAGTACCGGGACCTGCTGGCGTACGTGGTGCGGGAAGCCGAGTTCTCGGACGCGCAGCGGCGCAAGGAAGCGGCGCGGCACATCGTGGACTGCCCGACCTGCGCGGAGCGGCTGCGGACGATTCACGTGCGCCGGTCCACCGGGTCGGGCATGGTGCCGGTGGACCTGCCGGACGAGGCGCTCGGAGCGCTGGCGGCGCCGGTCGCCGCGCCGTCGCGGGCGGCGCCCTCGGCCGGGGCGACGCTGGTCCGCCAGCCGGCGCTCGCGCGACCTCGCGCCGCACCGGACGTCCGGCATCCCGCGCCCTTGCCGCCGGCCGCGGAGCTGTTCGATGAGCCGCTGCCCGTGCGGCTCGAAGCCGCCGCGCCGCCACCGGAGCGGCGGCGGCAGGCGGCGCCGTCCGTCCCGCAGCGCTCGGCATCGCCGGCGGAGTTCGTCGAGCGCCGCGGCAACGAGCGCCGGACGGGCCGCGACCGCCGCGCGTTCGACCGGCGGACGGGCATCGACCGGCGCCACGAAGTCGGCATGGCGGCGCTGCAGCCGAGCGTCGAGCGGCGCAGGGGGCCGCGCCGCGACGACGACCGGCGCGGCGGTCCGGTGCGAGAGCGTCGGGCGACGGACGCTCGGCAGCGCTCGGCGGCGCCGGAGGCGATCGAGCGAACGACGGAGCGGCGGCAGAGCATCGAGCAGCAGGTCGAGGCGGCGTTCGACTTCGAGCCGAGCGAGCGGCCGAGCGTCGAAACGACTCCGGTGGCGGAGCAGGTGATGGCGTTCACGCCGCCGGCGCCGCCGCCGGTGGCTGACGTCCCGCCGATGACCGCGGCGGCGACTCCGGCCCAGCCTGGAGTGGAGCCCGACGGCGCCGACCTGGAGTGGCTGGTGAGCCCGCGCGAGTCGCTCGAGATGATTCGCGCCTCCCAGGCGCAGCTGCGGGCGATGGCCGCGGCGTCCGGTGCCCAGTCGAAGGCGGGAGCCGTGCCGCCGGCGAAGCACGTTCCCGACCGCCGCGCGGGGGCCGCGGCGTCCGTCCGCGGTGCCGCGACGGCGCCGCGCGGCGAAACACGGCGGCTGGAGCGGTTCCGCGCGGGCGCGAATGGGGAGCACACGGCCGGTGGCGCGAAGACCGCCGGCTCGACGGCACAGCGATCGACGTTCCCGCTGCGGTCGCTCGCGGTCGCCGCCGGCCTCGCCTGCGTCGCGCTGCTCGGTTACCTGGCGGGCCAGCTCGGACGGAAGAGCAATCCGGGGCCGGTGGGCGAGAGCACCGAGGCCTCGGCGCTCGCGCCGACAGCGGCCCAGGCGCAGGCGGCGCGCGCGCACGGCAACGAGACACGGAATCGAGCCCGGGCGGAGGAGCCGCCGCCGCAGCAAGCTCCCGCCGCGGCGCAGCCCGCTCCGGCGCGCCCCGCGTCCGAGCCGCGGCCCGACGCGCGGACGCGCGCGCGCGCCGCTCCGGCCGTTCCCGTCGCCACCGCGGCGCCGACCCCGGCGCAGTCCGTGGCGCCGCCGGCGCCGACCGTGGGCGTCATTCGCGGCGTGGTGCGTGACGCGTCCGGCGCCGGCGTGGCGGGGGCCCGGGTCTCGGTGGGCGGCACCGCGCTCGCCGCCGTGGCGGACGGCTCCGGCGCGTTCGAGATCCGCGACGTGCCCGATGGACAGGTCGCGCTGCAGGCCAGTGCGGACGGATTCGTGGCGGGCGGCGCCCAGGTACGCTCCACCGCGGGCACGACCGTCGCGGCGAACCTCACGCTGGAGCGGGTGCGGCCGGCACCGCCCGCCGCTCCCGCCGTCGCCACGACGGCCACCGAGCCGGACCAGGAGCTGGCGGCGGGCGGGTGGGCGGCAGTGGACCGGAGCGAAGCGGCCACGCTCCTCGGCGGGACTCTCGGCTCCATCCAGGGACTCGGCATCGAGAGCATCTCGAAGGCCACCGCGGGCACGCGGACCAGGATTCGCGTCGCCCAGCTGACCGCGACGGGAGAGCGGATCGTGCTCACCGAGACCCGGGCCGGCGCGGCGGTACGCGGCGGCTCGGGGCCGGCCATCGTCACCGCGCTGCGGGTGATGCCCGCGTCCGAGGCCTACCCGTGGTGCACGGGTACGGCGAGCCTGGGCAACATCCTGGTGACCGTGAAGACGAAATTGTCGGCCGACGTGGTGCGGCCGCTCCTGCAGCGTTTGGGCGAGGTGCCCGGGCAGTAGAGCGCAACCTGCAGTTCACGTCCCCGCCGTCGCTGGCGGGGCCGCATCAGGTCCGCCGCGCAGCCTCCGTCACTTCCCGAACGACGTCGTCCGCGCTCTTCCCCGCCGCCTCGGCGTGGAAATTGACGACGATGCGATGCCGCAGTACCGACAGCACGACCGCGTCGAGATCCTCGAGATCCGCCATCGGGCGCCCGTCCATCGCCGCCCGCGCCTTGGCGCCCAGCACCAGGAACTGGCTCGCGCGCGGACCGGCGCCCCACGCCACGTATTCCTTGACGCCCCCCGGCGCGAGCGCGTCGGACGGGCGGGTCATGCGCGCCAGTTTCACGGCGGCCGCGACCACGACCTTGGGCGCGGGCACCCGGCGCACCAGCGCCATCAGCTCGAGCAGCTCGTCGCCGGAGAGCACCGGCTTCAGCGCGGTGACCGCGTCGCCCGTCGTCCACTCGACGATCTGCTCCTCTTCGGCGGCCGACGGGTAGTCCACGTGCAGCTCGAACATGAAGCGGTCGAGCTGGGCCTCGGGCAGGGGATAGGTGCCCTCCTGCTCGATCGGGTTCTGCGTGGCGAGCACGAAGAACGGCTCGGCGAGCCGGTGGGTCTGGTTCGCCACCGTCACCGCGTGCTCCTGCATGGCCTGCAGCAGCGCCGCCTGCGTCTTGGGCGGGGTCCGGTTGATCTCGTCGGCCAGGACGATGTTGCCGAACAGCGGTCCCGGCACGAAGCGGAACGCCCGGCTGCCCGTGCTCTTGTCTTCCTCGATGACCTCGGTGCCCGTGATGTCGCTCGGCATCAGGTCGGGCGTGAACTGGATGCGCGAGAACTTGAGGCGCAGCGCCTCGGCCACCGACGCGACCATCATCGTCTTGGCGAGCCCCGGCACCCCGACCAGGAGGGCATGGCCCCCGGACAGCAGAGCCGTGAGGATGCCGTCGAGGACCTCGTGCTGCCCCACGATGCGCTGGCCCACCTGGTCGAGCAGGCGGGTGCGGGCCGCGGCGAGCCGCTCGAGCAGCTCGACGTCGCGCTCACCCTTGGTCGGGAAAGGAATGGTGCTCATTGGTCCCTAGGTTACTTCGGCGGCGGCACCCGGGTCAATTCGGCTCCCGTACGTCCTTCCGCCGGCATTGCAGCGCGCCCGAGGGGCAGCGGGCCACCTGGGCCGCGACTGCCTCCGGGGTGGCGAGGTCGGGCTTGATCCACTCCCGCCGGCGCACGTCGAACACGGCCGGGAGACCCTGCAGGCACACCGCGGAGTGCCGGCACACGTCCGGATCGAAGGTGACGACGATCCGGTCCGTCTCGTAGGTCTGAAGACGTCTGGCCATCTGTCCTCCGCCGCGGTGTGGAAGCGATGCATACCCCGCGTCGGCGCGTTGGGTCGCCGGGCGGCCGCGCGGCTGGCCCGGAGGCCCGGGAGCGCCTACCTTAGGCGCCTCCATCCACGCCATCAGTACCGATCCGCGGGAGGCAACGTGGGCACGTCCGCCGCAGCTGTCATCCTGATCAAGGAGCGCCACATCGTCGCGGCGTTCGAGCGCGTGGGCGCAACGTCTCCGGAGCGGGCCGTGACGCTCGAGGAGCTGGGCGTCGCGAACCGCCTTGCGGCCCGGAAGCTCAAGGCGCGGGCGGTGCTGCGGGAGGCGGCTCCGGGACGATTCTACCTTGATCTCCCCAGTTGGCAGGCGCTGCGGCGCCTGCGCCGCCGGATGGTGACGGTCGTCCTCGTGCTGGTGCTGATCGCCGCGGTGGGCGGCTTGCTCGGCTGGTGGCTGCGCTAGGCGCCGCGTGGCACTGACCGCCCTCAGGCTCGCCCTCGCTCTCACGCTGGCGCCGGCGGTGTCGCGCGGACAGTGCCCCGACGGCTCGCCGCGTCCCTGCGGGTCGATGCGTCCTGCCTCCGGCAGCGTGGCGGTGCTCGACTTCGTCAACGAGTCGCGCGACACCACCGACGCGTACCTCGCCGCCGGCGTGACGGACGAGATCACGACCCGCCTGAGCCAGGTCGCGCGGTTGGTCGTGACGTCCCGGATGGCGGTGCGACGGCTGCCGCAGGCTGCGAGTCTGACTCCGCAAGCGCTCGGGCGCACCCTGCGCGTATCCTATCTCGTCAGCGGCGGTGTCCGCCGCGGCGTCGGCCGCGTGCGCGTGGCCGTCGAGCTGCTGCGCGCCGAGAGCGGCGTCACCATCTGGTCGAGTCAGTACGACCGCGGCGACGGCGATCTGTTGCAGATAGAAGGCGATCTGGCGACGGCGGTCGCGGGGGCGATCGCCGGCCGGCTCCTGCCTGCGGAACGCACCGCACTGGCGGTCCGGCCCACGCGCAGTGCCGTCGCGTACGACCATTTCCTTCGCGGCAACTACTACCTGGCGCAGCGGACGGGCCCCGCGACGCAGACCGCCATCGCCCAATACGACTCCGCCACGGCCGTGGACCCCGGTTTCGTGCAGGCGCGGGCACGCACCGCTTACGCGTACGGCCTCTTCCTCGACTGGGGCTGGCCGCATGCCGGCGCCACGGACGACAGCCTGATGGCCCGGGGCATCCGTGAGGCCGATCTGGCGCTGCGTCAGGATTCGCTCCTGTCGGACGGCTGGATGGCGCGTGCGCACCTCCTGAGCCACCTGTATCCCGTCTCCCTGGCGGGCGTCGGCGCCGCGTTTCAGCGGGCCATTTCCCTGGACCCGCGCAACGCCGAGGCTTACCACCAGTACGCGTGGACCCTCCTGATCACCGGTCATGATTCGGCGGCGGTGGTCATGTACGGGCGTGCGCTGGCCGTGGATCCCGCCCGGGCGATCACGCTCGACGAGTTGAGCCTCGTGCACGTCCTCCACCGCCGCTACGCGGATGCGCTGCAACTGGAAGACAGTGCCTTGGCGCTGGATACGACGGCGTTCTGGGTGCTGAACGACCGGGCGCATCTGCACCTCTTGCTCGGCGACGCGAACGGCGCCCGCGCGGACGCCGAGGCGGCCCGGCGCCTGGGGCCGCCAGGATTCAGCTACTGGGGAGAGGCCGTCCTCGCCATCGTCGCCGCCCGCGAGGGCGACAGCGCTTCGGCTAAGGCCATCGCCGGGCGGCTCGCACGGGACATCGCCGAGCCAGGCCGCCCCACCGTCCAGGAGGCGCGTTGGATCGGAGCGGCGCTGGCCGCGGCGGGCGAACGCGACTCGGCGCTGGCGTTTCTCGGAACCGTGCCGGCCGAGCGGCGTGGCGCGCTCTTCTGGTTCTTCATGCGCTTTCCGGAGCTGGATCCCCTGCGCGGGGACCCCCGGTTCGAGCGCCTCGTGGCCGAGTCTCGGCCTGAAGGTGCGCCGGGTCCGTAGCGCTCTTCCCGTCGTCGTCGCCTCACCTCGCGACGAGCAGGAGCACGATCACCCCGATCAGGACCAGAGCGACCGTCGAGATCCTGATGGTCTGCATGCTGTCGCCGGCCGCCGAGCCTCGAGCGTCCGAGCGGGGCTGCAGCTGGGGCCGGTAGGGCTGCCAGGTGACCTGGCGCCGCGGACCAACCAGCGGGGTGGCGGAGGCGTCCGCCGGTGTCGTGTCGGCCGGGACGACTCGCAACGTGTCCCGCGGTTGCTGGGCGGCGGCCGGCGTGGCCGCCCCGAGCAACAGCAGGACGGCCGCAAGCCGCACGGCCGCCTTGGCGCGGGCCTGTGAGACGAGGTGCGTACCCATCGTGACCTCCCGGGTTGGAGTGGTTCGAACGGTCACTAGGTCGGACACCGCCAGCGCCGCACTCGTGACTTTCCGGCGTTGCGGAAGGGACGTCGCGGTCCCTGACCCGAAGCGGCAATCGGTGCGACGGCGGGCCGTGGCTGCCGGCGCCGAGCGGCTTTGCGGCGGATTTCACAAAGGCTATATTTCCGCCGCCCGAATGACCCCGGACCCGGACGAGAACGCTGAAAGCCGCGGTTTCGGCGCGGGGTACGCGATCGTGGCCGCCGGCTTCCAGCTGGCCTTCGCGGTCCTGCTGTTCCTGGGCGCCGGGATTCTGGTGGATCGCTGGCTCCATACGCGTCCGATATTCACCTTGATCGGCGTGCTGGTCGGCCTGGGCGCGGGGATGTACGCCTTCATCGTCCGCGTGCTGGCCGAGTCGCCGAAGCGCGGGAAGGGCCCGGGCGGCACGGGCGCCGAGCCGTGAGCTGGATGGCCCGCATGGCGCTGCTGGGAGCCGCGGCCGAGCTGGCGGTGGCCGGGATCGCGGCGGCCGAAGCCGGGCTGGCGGGTGTGGGGGCGGCGCTGGTCGGCGGGGGCATCGCCGCGGCGGCGCAGCTGTCCGCGGTGGCGCTCCTGCGGCCCGGCATGAAGGCCGGCACGACCGAGTTCGTGCGGCGCTGGGCCTCCGGGATCGCGATCCGGGGCGGCAGCGCGGTGCTGATGGCGGGCGTGGTGGTCGCGACCCGCGCGGCGCTGCCGGCGCTCTGGACGGCGCTCGGGTTTCTCACGGTGTTGCTGACGCTCCTCTACGCGGAGACGCGGTTTCTCGCATGATGCAAGCGCCGGACATCGGACGGATGATCCTCGAGCGCACGGGGGATTCGCACACGCTCGAGCTGCCGCTCGGCGGAGAGATCCGGCTGCCGAGCTGGCCGGTACACGTCGGCCGCCTGACGATCGACCTCGCGCCCACGCGGCTGTCGGTGTTCCTGGTGCTCGCGGCCGTGCTGGTGTTTCTGACACTGTGGCTCACGGGCCGGGCCCTGACACGGCAGCGCGAGCAGGGCGGCGGCGCGCCGCGCGGCCTCGCCGGCATGGTCGAGGTGGTCGTCCTCTTCGTGCGCAACGACGTGGCCATCGCCAGCATCGGCCACAAGAACGGCGCGAAATTCGCGCCCTACATCCTGACCCTGTTCTGGTTCATCCTCTACTGCAACCTGCTGGGGCTGGTTCCCTACGGGGAAAAGCCGACGAGCAGTTTCTGGGTGACGGGGGCGCTGGCCCTCACGGCCCTGGTGACGATCGAGATCTCGGGATTCGTGACCCTGGGCCCCAAGGGGTATCTCAAGACCATCGTCTTCACGCCGCCGGGGACGACGGGGATCACGGCGGTGCTGCTGACGATGATCATGATCCCCATCGAGATCATCGGGAAGATCGTCAAGCCCTTCGCCCTGATGCTCCGTCTCTTCGCGAACATGGTGGCGGGGCACTTCGTGATCCTGTCGCTGCTGTCGCTGATCTTCCTGTTCGGCAGCATCCACTACTTCCGCTGGGTGATCGCCGGCGGGTCGGTGGCGTTCGTGCTGTTCATGATGTCGATCGAGTTGCTGGTGGCGTTCATCCAGGCGTACATCTTTGCGCTGCTGACGGCTACGTTCATCGGGCTGCTGCAGCACGAGCATTAGCGCCTCACACCCGAGTTTGGGAGGTCTTCCGATGTCCATGATGCAAGCCGTAGCGGACGCGGCGGCGGTCGCGAAGAACAACAACGCGCTGCTGGGCGCCGGCCTTGGGCTGGGGCTCGCGGTGATCGGTGCCGGCCTGGGCATCGGCCGCATCGGCGGCCAGGCGGTCGAGGCCATCGCGCGGCAGCCGGAGGCGTCGGCCGACATCCGGGGCGCGATGATCCTGACGGCGGCGCTGGTCGAAGGCGTGGCGCTGGCGGCGGTGGTGTTCGCGCTGCTCTTCAAGGTCCTGTGACGCCGGTCCTCGCCGTCCTGCAGGCCGCGGAAGAGGCCCCCAAGGGCCCCTTCGCGATCAACCCCGGCGTCTCGATCTGGACGCTGGTGGTCTTCCTGCTGCTCCTGGCGGCGCTCGCCAAGTGGGCATGGCCGGCCATCCTGAAGGCGGTGGAAGAGCGGGAGAAGAAGATCCAGGCCCAGCTCGACCAGGCCGAGCAGGCCAACCAGGAGGCGCAGCGCGTCCTGGCCGATTACCAGCAGAAGCTGGCCGCCGCGCAGGGCGAGGCGCAGGAGCTGCTGGCCGCCGGCCGCCAGGCGGCGGAGAAGGTGCGGGATGAGATCATGGCCCGCGCCCGCGCGGAGCACGAGGACCTGATCGCGCGCGCCCGCCGCGAGATCGTGGCCGAGCGCGAGAAGGCGGTGGCCGAGCTGCGCGGCGAAGCGGTGGAGCTCTCGCTCGCCGCCGCGAGCAAGGTGCTGGAGCGGAACCTCGACAGCGAGGCCGATCGGCGCCTGGTGCGGGAATACCTGGACAGCCTCCACAACACCAGCACGTGAGAAACACCTCCATCGCCCGGAACTACGCCGAGGCGCTGCTCGCCGCGGCGCAGCTCCACGACGCGGTGGAGCGCTGCGGCGAGCTGATCGACGGCGTGGCGGGCGTTATCACGGCGGACCCCAGGCTCCACGGCGTCTTCATGTCGCCGCGGATCTCCAAGGCGGCCAAGCAGCAGATGATCGGGCAGGCGCTCGAGGACGTGGCGCCGCGGGAATTCGTGCGCTTTCTCCAGGCCGTGGTGCAGCGCGGCCGCCAGGGGATCATCGCCGAGATCGCGGCGGAGTACGAGCGGCTGGTGGATACGCACCTGGGGCGCGTGCACGCGGTCGTGTCCACGGCGCGGCCCGCCGACGCGGCACTGCAGCGGTCCATCGTCGAACGCCTGACCGCGGTGTTCGGCTGCGCCGTGCGGGCGCATTTTCGCACCGATCCGGCCGTCCTCGGCGGCGTGATCGTGCGCTCGGGCGATCGGGTGTTCGACGGCTCCCTGCGGCGGAAGCTCAAGCTCCTCAAGCAGGGGATGTTGCACGCCCAGCTAGGCGGCCGCGACAGCGCGAGGTAAGCTTCGGCGTGCTCGCGCTCCTCGCCGCCGCTCTCTATCTCCAGCAGGCCGATTCCGCGGCATCCAGACCCCCGGCGGGGCCCGCCGCCTACTTCCAGCAGGATCTTCGCTACACCATCTCGGCCCGGCTCGACGAGCCGTCCGGCGTGCTGACCGGCAGCGGACGGATGTGGTACCGGAACAACAGCCCCGACACGCTCGGCACGATGGCGTTTCACCTCTACCTCAACGCGTTCCGGCCCGGCTCCAGGTGGGCGGCCCGCGAGACGGCCGAGAACGGGCGGAGCTGGTACGCCATCCTGCCCGATCCGTACTACGCGTACGAGCGCCTGGGCCAGGTGGCGATCGCCGGCGTGCCGGTCGTGGCGCGGTACCCCGGCGCCCCCGACTCGACGGTGGTGGAGTTCTCGCTGCCGGCGCCGCTCCCGCCGGGCGATTCGGTGGTCGTGGACCTCGAATGGCAGTCGCGGCTGAGCGTGATACCGCGGCGGCAGGGGCGGCGCGGACGGCGCTACGACTTCGCGGAGTGGTACCCCGAGGTGGCGGTGTACGACCGCTACGGCTGGGAGGCGCATCCGCTGTACCCGGAGGGTGAGTTCTTCGGCGAGTACGGCACCTACGACGTCACCCTGGACCTGATGGCGGACCAGGTGTGCGGCGCCACCGGGGTGCCGGTGTCCGGTGATCCCGGCTGGGCCGGCGCGCGCGCCACGCCCGAGACGCCCGTGACGCTGCAGCGGGACTGGTACGGCGACACACTGCCCACACCCTACACCCTGAACCCTAACCCCGCTTCCTCGGGCACCGGGGAGCCAGGCCCCGCGCGCAAGCTGGTCCGCTTCTACGCCGCCGACGTCGAGCACTTCGCCTTCTCGTGCAACCCGGCGTACGTGTACGACGAGGGACGCTACGGCAACACGGTGATCCACGCGCTCTACCTGCCGGGTGACAGCGCATCCTGGGGGCACGGCGTGGCCGTGGCGCGCGTGAACCGCTCGCTGGCCTGGCTCGACCGCATCTACGGCCCGTACGCCTGGCCGCAGGCCACGGCGCTGCACCGGATCGAGGACGGCGGCACCGAGTTTCCGATGATGGTGATGCTCGGCGGATCCGGCGAGTCGCTGATCCTCCACGAGATCGGGCACCTCTACACCTACGGGATGCTGGGCAACAACGAGTGGAAGGAAGGCTGGCTCGACGAGGGGTTCACCACCTTCCAGACCGGCTGGAACTTCCAGCAACGCGGCCTCGGCGTGCCGAGCCGGCAGACGCAGCTGCTGATTCTCGGGCTCGATCTCGACGGCTGGAGCCAGCCGGTGGTGCAGCCGGCCGAGGATTATCGGGACTACGCGACCTACGCGCGGATGGTCTACACCAAGGGCCAGCTGATCTGCGAGATGCTGCGCTACGTGCTCGGCGAAGCGACGTTCGAGCGCGTGCTGCGCGAGTACTTCGCGCGCTGGCGGTTCAAGCACGTGACGTCGGAGCGCTTCGAGGCGGTGGCCGAGCAGGTCTCGCACCAGGACTTGTCGTGGTTCTTCGCCGAGTGGCTGCACGGCGAGCCGCTGGTGGACTACGGCATCCACAAGGTGCGGCGGCGGCACACCGCCGACGGCTGGGTCACCGACATCGAGATCGAGCGCCTGGGCGACGGCATCATGCCGGTGGACATCGCGGTGCCGCTGGGCGACTCGACGCTGACGTTGCGGGCGCGCGGCTTCGAGCGCCGCGAGACCGTGGAGGTGCACACGGCCACGAAGCCGGGCCGCGTCGAGCTGGACCCCGCGCGCCAGACCATGGACTGGAACTACCTCAACAACACCGAGGGCGAGGACCCGTCGAACGGCCGTTACGGCGGTCCCGCCACGGTCGAGCGGTACCTCGGTTGGTCGGGCGATACCCCGGTCTCGCGCGACCACCTGGTCGAGAACTGGCTGCCGTTGGCGTGGTTCAACGACGCCGGCGGCCTCACGCTCGGACTGCAGCTGCGGTCGAACTACCTCGGCCGTTTCGAGCTGAACCAGCAGCAGATCACCTGGCCGACCGGCGCGCTGGCGGGCAGCGGCTCGATGGCGCGCGGGCGGTGGCGCCCGGACTACTACTTCTCGCTGCGCAACCCGGTGAGGAGCCGCGCCCCGCGGGTGCAGACGGAGGCGGCGAGCTGGTCGGTGGAGGGGCGCACCGGCGAACGGCTGGCCGTGGCGCGGGATCTGCGCCGGAGCTTCGCCGATCCGGACCGCCTCGAGGCCGGGAGCGCGTTGACCCTGATGACGGTGACGGACGCGCGCTATCTCGACCGCGGCCGGTGGGCGGACACCAACACGGCCGAGTGGACGTTCTGGGCGGAGCGCTCGCGCAGCGCCGGCGGTGACGCGGCGCGTACGCGCGTGGAGGCGACGCTGGGTGAGGCGTTCGCGCCGGTGACCTTCACGCCCGGCGGCGTGCCCTGCAATGTCCCCGGCTGCGCGCCGCAGCACGCTCTGCAGGTCGCCACCTATGCCCGCGGGCTGCTCGAGACGTCGCGCGCGGTGCGGGTGGGCGCCTTCGACCTGCGGATCCGCGGCGTGGCGGGCGGCACGCTGGGCGGACTCGCCGTGCCGCTGCAGCGGCGCATCTTCCTCGCCGGCGCCGACCCCTACGAGACCTTCACGGACCCGTTCCTGCGCAGCGGCGGATCGCTGTTCGCGCGGAGCGGGGTGCACTACCAGGCCCCGGGCGGCGGGGATCTGCGCGGGTTCGGCACGGCGGCTGCCAACTGGCTCGCGGGGCTCGGCGCGGAAGCGGCGTGGCGGATGGTGGACGTGCCGCAGCGCCGGCTGTTCAACAGCGTGAGCGTGGCGGCCTTCGCCGATGGCGCCCTGCTCGATCGCGCGGCCGTCGGGCGCGCAGCGGCCGCCGACGCCGGATTCGGGCTCAGGGCCACGCACCGGGTCGGCCCGTCGAGCTTCGTGACGCGGGTGGATTTCCCCCTGGTGGTGACGCAACCGACGGCGGCGGTGGGTGGCGCGGCGCGCGATGGCGTGGTGAAGTTCCGGTTCGTGTGGAGCCTGGAGGAGGCGCTCTGATCGGCGGCGACGACGCGGTCAATCGGCGGGGTTTCCTGTCGGAGGCCCTCAAGCTGGTGGTCCAGCAGGCGGGTGGATTGCTGGCCGACCGCTACGCCCCGCGGCGGCACTTCCGGCCGCCGGGCGCGATCTCCGAGCCGGCGTTCCTCGCCGCGTGCACGCGCTGCGGCTACTGCATCGAGGCCTGCCCGGTGGACGCCATCGTGAGCGCGGCGGCGAGCGCGGGCCTGGCGGCGGCCACCCCCATCATCGAGCCGCTGGTGCAGCCGTGCATCGCCTGCGAGGGGATGTTCTGCGCGACGGTGTGCCCCACGGGGGCGCTGGTGCCGCCGCTGGGCGGCTGGGCGGACGAGAAGCTGGGCCGGCTCGAGCTCGACAGCGGCCGGTGCATCGCGTTCCAGGGCATCGAGTGCGGCGTGTGCGCGCGCGTGTGCCCGGTCGGCGCGTCGGCGCTGGACCTCGACGGCGACGGCCGGCCGGTGATCGGCGCCGACTGCGTGGGCTGCGGCATCTGCGTGCGGGCCTGCGTGACCACGCCGTCGTCGTTCACTCTGACCCTGCCGGAGGACGCGTGACGGAGCATCCGCACCGCTTCGAGCCGAAGCAGGTGACGAAGCCCTGGGGCTACGAGATCCACTGGGCGGTCACCGACCAGTACGTCGGGAAGCTGCTCCACATCGAGGCCGGTCACCTGCTGAGCCTGCAGTATCACAACCGGAAGGACGAGTCCATCTACGTGCTCCGCGGGCGGATGATCTTCCGCTACCAGGATGCCGCGGGGGCGCTGGTGGACCGCGAGATGATCGCGGGCGAGGCGCAGCACGTGCCGACCGGCCTGGTGCACCAGTTCGAGGCCCTGGAGCACACCGACGTGCTCGAGGCGTCCACTCCGCATCTCGACGACGTGGTCCGCCTCAAGGACCGCTACGGGAGGGCTTAGCGTGCAGGTCATCATTCCGCTGGCAGGGAAGGGCACCCGGCTCCGGCCGCACACCCACACGGTGCCGAAGCCGCTCATCAAGGTCGCGGGCCGGCCGGTGATGGACTGGGTGATGGACCGCCTGGAGGGGCTCGGCGTCGAGGAGCTGATCTTCATCACCGGGCACCTCAAGGAGCAGGTCGAAGCCTACGCCCGCAAGCGGTACCCCGTCCCGTCGCGGTTCATCGAGCAGAAGGTGCAGGACGGCACGGCGGGCGCGATCCACCTGGCCCGGCCGCACGTGCACGGGCCCGTGATGATCATCTTCGTGGACACGGTGTTCGACGCCGACCTCTCGATCGTCACGGCGAGCGCCGACGACGGGATCATCTGGGCCAAGGAGGTCGAGGACTACCAGCGCTTCGGCGTGGTGGTCACCGACGGCGCGGGCTACATGACGAAGATCGTCGAGAAGCCGCGGGAGCCCATCTCCAAGCTCGCCAACATCGGCCTGTACTACGTGCGGTCGGTGGACCAGCTGTGGCGCGGCATCGACCACGTGCTGCAGCAGCCGGCCAACAAGGGGGAGTGGTACCTCACCGACGCCTTCCAGTGGATGATCGAGCGCGGCGCCCGCATCCGGACCGCCGAGGTGGCGGGGTGGTACGACTGCGGCACGGTCGGCACGACGCTCGAGACCAACCGAATACTGCTGGAGAAGCACGCACCAGGCGCACAGACGCACAGGCGCACAGCCTGGTGTGGTCGAGCCCTGCTACGTCGAGGATGGGGTCACGATCGAGCGCTCGACCGTGGGGCCGTACGTGTCGATCGAGGCGGGCACCGTGGTGAAGGACAGCGTGGTCACCAACGCGATCGTGGGGCGGAACTGCCGGCTGGAGCGGGTGCGCCTCGACGGCGCGATGCTCGGCGACGAGGTGGTGCTGGAAGGCCTGACGGGAGCCGCCTCCATCGGCTCGCACTCCGAGGTGCGGAACCGCTAGGCGTACCTCGCCATCGCGAGGTCCACGATGTCGCGCATCAGGTCGGTGTAGGTGCGGCCCGACTTGCGCGCGGCCATGGCGAATTCGGCGCCGGAGGACAGCCACGGGTTGGGGTTGACCTCGATGACGTAGATCTCCCCCTTGGGCGTGAGGCGCATGTCCACGCGCCCGTAGTCGCGCAGCTTCAGGGCCTGGTAGGCGGCCAGCGCCTTCTCCTGGAGCCGCTCGACCGTCTTCTCGTCGAGGTCTTCCACCAGCAGAGTGCGCGTCTTCTTGTAGCCTTCCGAGTCCTTCTCCCACTTGACGTCGGTGCCGGCGATGCGGGGCGTGCCCTCGGGCAGCTTCGACAGGTCCAGCTCGACCAGCGGCAGCGCCTCGGGCTTCTCCTCGCCCAGGATGGCGGCGTAGATCTCGCGGCCCTCGATGTACTCCTCGATCAGCGCCGGGGAGTCGAACTGTTCCTGGATGTCGTGGATCTTCTCCATCAGCTCCTTCACGCTCTCGACCACCGACGACGCGTCGATCCCGATCGAGCCGTCCTCCGAGGCGGGCTTCACGATGAGCGGGAACTCGATGTCGTGGGCGTGATCGGTGCGTCCCTTGTACGAGACGGCGAAGAACGGCGTCCGGATCTTGTGGAACTGGAACACCTTCTTGGCGAGCGACTTGTCCTGCGCCAGGTAGAGGGCGTGCGGGTCCGCGCCGGTGTAGGGCTTGTCCAGCAGCTCCAGGTAGGCGGCGAGGTTCATGTCCTTGGTGTCGTCGCCGGCGTAGGACTCGGTGAGGTTGAAGATCAGGTCCGCGTTGCAGCGGGCGACCGCCAGCAGGCTCTGATCGCGGCCGTCGAGGACCAGGTACGACGGCTCGTGCCCGAGCTTGCCGAGCGCGTCGAAGATCTCCTCGCGATCGAGCTTGGGGCGCCGGCTGCGCTTGCGGCTCTTGCGCCGGTTGCGCCGCGGACGCGGCGGCTCCTCGACCAGCGCGGTCGGCTCCTCCGCGCCGTCGTCCCAGGTGTCGTACAGGATCGCGATCTTGAGGCCCGTCTGGCTCATGCGCGCCTCACGGTTGGACGAAGCGCCCGCGGGTCAGGTAGTTCATCGCGAGCGTCGTCGCGTACGCGGTCATTTCCACCAGCTGCGTGTCCTCCCGCTCCGTCTCCACGGCCAGGCCCAGCGCCGCCACCCGCGCCTCGACCGACTCCACCAGCGCCTTCACCAGCGGGCGCCGCACGCCGGTCCAGTACGTCACCTTGTCCACGATGGGCTTGCGGTGCTCGGCGAGCCAGGGCGCGGCGGGCCGGATGCCGCGCCGGCGGCGCGGCGCCGGCTTGACCAGGATGTCGGCGAGGTCGGCGTCGAGCGCCAGCTCGGCGATGGCCTGCGCCTCGTCCGGCGCGTGCTGCTGGTAGAACTGCTCGACCGTGACGTCCATCTCCTCGACCGTGACGTCGGTCGCGCCCATCGCGCGCAGCGGGGGCTGGTCGGCGACGCGCCGCGCCGTCCGGTCCACGTAGCGGAGCTTCTGCAGCGCCGGCCAGCCGCGGTACCGCTTCCGCCACGCCGAGCGCGGGGTGAGCCACACCGCGAAGGTCTCGGCGAAATCCTCGTCGGGGTGCTTCTGCGCGTACCACCCGGCGATGTGGCGGACGAAGCGGCGGCTGAACGGCACGGGGCGATAGTGCTCCTTGTAGGCGCGCCGGAACGGCCCGAACAGCGCCCGCCACTCGTCGCCCTTGTACAGCTCGTAGGCGTAGTTGAACGCGTGCCCCGCCTCGTGGCGCAGGTACATCAGGATCTCGCGCTCGTCCTCGAGGTCGTTCATGCCCTTCTCGAGCGCGGCGAGCTTCGGGTCGGCGAGGTAGAACGGAATGCCCACGACCGGCTCGCCGGACGGGCAGCCCCACTCGTCGGTGAGGTAGCAGGCGGGCCGGAAGTGCTTGAGCCCCTTGCGCTCGATGTCGCGATAGAGGATGCCGACGTACTTCTCCAGCGGGGAGCCCTCGAGCTTCAGGCCCAGTTCCTTGATGGGCTTGGAGAGGATCTCCCGGACGTCGGCTGGCGTTTTCTCGAAGGGCGGCACGGCGCGCGGTTGGCGAAGCCCTACGCTAACGCTTCACGCGGCGGAGAACAATACGCCGGGCACGGTCGCGGGCTAGCTCGTCCCCAGCCCGGCCGCCGCGCAGACCACGAGCAGCGCGCGGAACAGCCCGGCGGGTCCGTCCACGTTCTCGTACCACTCGCTCACGAGGTGGGTGTTGCCGCCGCGCCCGCCCGCGCCGAGCGCGATGCCGGGCACGCCGCGGCTGATGGCGATGTTGGCGTCGGTGGACGCGGCCGCGAGGTCCGGCGTGCCGGCCGACGCACTGCGTGGCGGCCACGGCGCCGCGGACCAGCGCGTGCTCGGGATCGGTGACGCCGCTCGGCCGGTAGCCGAGGGGCACGAGCTGGAGCGTGAGCGGCGCGGTGCCGGCGGAGCGGCGGCGGTTGGCGGCGTCGAGTGCCCGCGCCAGCGCCTCGGTGGCGTGGCCGTACAGCGCGTCGAGCGCGGTCTCGCTCTCCGAGCGCAGGTCCAGCTCGAGCCACGCCTCCTGGGGAATGGTGTTGAGGCTCGACCCGCCGCCGATCCGCACCACGCTCGCGGTGGTGCGCGGCGAGGCTGGCAGGGCCAGGTCTCCGATGGCGGCGGCCGCGACCCCGACGGCGTGGGTGGGATTGGCGACGCCGAACGCGGCCCACGAGTGCCCGCCCGGCCCGCGGAACACGGCCCGCAGGCGGCGGGAGCCCAGGGCGCGATGCACCACGCGCTCGATGCCGGCGCCGTCGAGCGCGATGAAGGCGGCCGGCCGGAAGGCCGCGTCGGTGAACAGGTGCTTGGCGCCCGCGAGGTCGCCGGCGCCTTCCTCGCCGGTGGTGGCGACCAGCGTGATGGGCGACGGCGGGCGAATGCCGGCCTGGCGGCACGCCCCGGCGATCGCGAGCAGGCCGGCGAGGCCGCGGGCGTTGTCGCTGATGCCGGGCGCGACGAGCCGGGTGCCGTGCTGGCGCACCGTCAGGTCGGTCTCTTCGGGGAAGACGGTGTCGAGATGGGCGGCGATCACGACCCCGGTCCCCTCGCCGTCGCCCCAGCGCGCGATCACGTTGCCGGCCTCGTCGCGGCGCGCGTTGCCCACGCCGAGCTCGGCGAGTTTCCCCGCGACCGCGTCGGCGCGCCGCCGTTCGTCGCCGGTGGGCGAGGGCACCGCGGCGAGCGCACGTTGCCATTCGAGCGTCGCGGCGTCGAAGCGCTCCAGCCAGGCACGGGCGGCCTGGACCTCGGGCAACGCGGCGACGGTGGCGACGGCATGGCTCACGCGCGGAGGCTAACGCGCGGCGCGAGACGTCGCAAGCGCGCTTGACGGCCTCCGGACCGGTGCGCAGACTGTACCGGTGCTCCCGCCGTCCACCGCTTAGCGTGACGCCGCCCGTTTACCGCGACCTCGTGGGTTCGTACCTCGACCTGCGCTGGCAGCTCGATCCCGTGGCCGCCACGCAAGCCGGCGTGGCGGCGCACGACGGCCGCCTCGGCCTGTTCGCCCGGCCGCAAGTCAAGGCCGCCGTGGCCGCGCTCAAGGCGATGGCGTCGGCGTTCGAGGCCGGCGAGACCACCGGCCTCGCCGAGGAGGTCGAACAGACCGCGGTCCTGAACGACCTGCGCGTGACCATCGCGCGCTTCGAGCAGGAACGGCCGCACGAGCTGAATCCCGAGTTTCACCTCTCGCACCTCTACGACGGCCTGTTCTCGCTGCTGCTCCGGGCCGACCGGTCGCCGGAGGAGCGCGGCCTGGCGATCGCCGGCCGGCTGCGCGACACCCCGCGATTCCTGGGTGACGCGCGGGCGACCCTGGGCCGCCCGGCCAAGGTCTTCACCGAGACGGCGCTGGCGGTGGCGGCGGGCGGACGGGCGCTGTTCGGCGAGGCCGTCCCGGAGTTCGCGGCGCGGGTCTCGCCCGCGACGCGCCAGGCCATCCTGGAGGCGTTGGAGCCCGCGCGGCGTGCGATGGACGAGTTCTTCGACTTTCTCGGGGGAGAGCTGGCCGACCGCTCGGACGCCGACTTCGCCGTCGGGCGGACGCAGTTCGACTTCCGGCTCCACTACGGTCACGCGCTGCGCGAGAGCGCGCCGGCGCTGCTGCGCTACGGGGAAGGTCTCATCGAGGAGACGGAGCGCGAGCTCGAGCGCCAGGCGGCGGCCATGGCGCCCGGGGTGCCCTGGCGCGCGCTGGTCGAGCGGCTGCGGCAGCAGCACCCGGGCCGCGGCGACCTGGTCGCCGCGTACGCGGGCGCGATGGAGCGTTCGCGCCGGTTCGTGGCCGAGCGCGGCCTGGCCGGCGTCCCGGACGGAGCCCTCGAGGTGGTGGCCACGCCCTCGTACATGCAGCCGCTGATTCCGTTCGCGGCTTACGATCCGCCGGGGGCGTTCGCGGAGCAGCGCACCGGGTGGTTCTACGTGTCCGTCCCGGAGGAAGCGCAGCTGCGCGAGCACAGCGCCCACGAGCTCGCCCTCACCGCGCTGCACGAGGGATATCCCGGTCATCACCTCCAGCACCTGATGGCCCAGGCGCAGCCGTCCCCGGTGCGGCGGGTGGTCTGGACCCCGCTGACGGTGGAAGGCTGGGCGCTCTACTGCGAGGAGATGATGGGAGAGGAAGGCTTCTTCCGGTGCCCGGAGGAGGCCTTCTTCCAGCGCCTGCACCTGCTGTGGCGGGCGGTGCGGGTGGTGCTCGACGTGCGGCTCCACACCACGGGGATGAGCGTGGAGGCGGCCGTACGCTTCATGATGGACAAGCTCGACCTGGCGCGGGAGAGCGCCGAGGCCGAGGTGCGGCGCTACTGCGGCAATCCCGGCAACCCGCTGTGCTACGCGGTCGGCCGGCGCGAGCTGCTGCGCCTGCGCGAGGATTGGCGGGCGCGGGCCGGCGCCGGCTACTCGCTGCGGCGCTTCCATGACGAGGTGCTGGCTTACGGCGGACTCCCCGTGGCCCTGATGAGGTGGGGGATGGGACTCGGTGAGAGGTGAGACGTGAGGAGTGAGACGGATAGGTGAGAGGTGAGAAGACGAAGTGAGAGGGGGCCGCACCCCTCACGCCGTCCTGCACCTCGCGCCTCCCGTCAGCAGCAGCGCGTCGGCGCCCCGCTCTCGAACCGCCACCTGACGAAGTCGGCGTAGTACTCCCGGGGCGAGAGCGGCGGGCGGTCCGGGTGGCGCGCCGCGTGGTGCGCCAGGTACCGCTGGTAGTCCGGCGCCCCGACGATCTGGCGCAGGACGGCGAGCGCCGACCGCAGCTTCCGCCCCACGGCAGCGCCGCAGTGCGGCATCTCAGTCTCCCGTCGCATACGCCGACTCCACGAACGCGGCCTCGTGCACGGCCGCGGGCTTCCGCTTGGAGAGCACGAGCCACCATTCCCGCGCGGACGCCACGATCACGACCATCACGACGCCCATGAACACGAGGGCCAGCGCCGCGTCGAGCCGGTCGTTGAGGATGAGGCGCGCCGCGTTGGGGGTTCCTGGCAGCACGCTGCGGGCATGGGCGAGGAAGCCCAGGCGCGGGTCGGCCGCGAAGACCTTCTCGCACCCGGCCGTCAGGGTCACCGCCGTGAGCCACAGCAGCGGCACGGTCGTGACCCAGGCCGACCGCCACTTGCCCATCTTGATCAGGATGGTGGTGCCGACGCACAGCGCCACGGCGGCCAGCAGCTGGTTGGCGATGCCGAACAGCGGCCACAGGGAATTGATGCCGCCCAGCGGGTCCACCACGCCCTGGTAGAGGAAGTAGCCCCATCCCGCCACGATCAGGGCGCTCGACAGGAGCACGCTCGGGTACCACGAGGTGCGCCCGAACGGCTCCCACAGGTGGCCGCCCAGCTCCTGGAGCATGAACCGCCCCACGCGCGTGCCGGCGTCCACCGTCGTGAGAATGAACAGCGCCTCGAACATGATGGCGAAGTGATACCACAGGGCGAGCCCCGATCCGCGCACGACCCCGGCGAGGATCGAGGCCATGCCCACGGCGAGGCTCGGCGCGCCCCCGGTGCGCGAGAGCAGGGTGGCCTCGCCCATCTGGCGCGCGAGCGCCTCCATCTGGCCCGGATGCAGCGTGAAGCCCCAGTGCGCGATCGCGCGGGCGGCGGTCTCGGCCGTCGGGCCGAGCGTGCCCGCCGGCACGTTCATCGCGAAGTAGACCGCCGGGCTCGAGCGTGGCGGCCGCGATGATCGCCATCAGGCCCACGAACGACTCCATCAGCATGGCGCCGTAGCCGATCAGCCGGGCCTCGCTCTCGTGCGCCACCATCTTCGGCGTGGTGCCGCTCGCCACCAGCGCGTGGAAGCCCGAGATCGCGCCGCAGGCGATGGTGATGAACGCGAACGGGAACACCTTGCCGGAGAACACCGGTCCGCTGCCGTCCACGAACTGCGTCAGCGCGGGCAGGCGGGTCTGGGGCAGCACCAGGAGGATGGCCACGGCCAGCGCGAGGATGGTGCCGATCTTGAGGAAGGTCGAGAGGTAGCCCCGCGGCGAGAGCAGCAGCCAGACCGGGAGCGCCGCGGCGAAGAACCCGTACCCGATGATCGCCCACGACAGCCCGGTGCCCGACCAGGTGAACCAGCGGGACCAGGTGGGGTCGCGCGCCACGTACTGGCCGGCCACCAGGGCGGCCAGCAGGAGCGCGATGCCGATCGCGGAGGCCTCGAGCACGTGCCCGGGGCGGAAGTTCCGCATCCACACGCCCATCAGCATGGCGATGGGGATGGTGCTCGCGATGATGAACAGCCCCCAGGGGCTCGCCCGCAGCGCGTTGACCACGACCAGCGCGAGCACCGCCAGCAGGATGATCATGATCGCGAGGATGGCGACCATCGCGGCCATGCCCGCGACCGAGTTCACCTCTTCCTTCGCCATCTGGCCGAGCGACTTCCCGTCGCGGCGCATCGAGGCGAACAGGATGGTGAAGTCCTGCACGGCGCCGCCCACGCACCACGCCGGCGATGAGCCACAGCGTGCCGGGCAGGTAGCCGAACTGGGCGGCCAGCATCGGCCCGATCAGGGGGCCGGCGCCGGCGATGGCGGCGAAGTGGTGCCCGTAGAGCACCCACTTGGTGGTCGGCACGAAATCGCGGCCGTTGTTCAGCCGCTCGGCCGGCGTGGCCCGCCGGTCGTCGAGCCCGAACACGTTGAAGGCGAGGAAGCGGGAGTAGAAGCGGTAGGCGATGACGTAACTCGCCACCCCGGCGACGAGAATCCAGGCCGCGTTGATGCTCTCCCCGCGCGAGAGCGCGAGGACGGCGAAGGCGGCGGCGCCGAGGGCGGCGACGGCGATCCAGAGGATCGTTCCACGGAGGGGACGCATCTTGCGCGCTAGCATAGCCTTGGGCTCTCGGACGCGTCAATGACGCAACCTTGCCACTCCCCTGCGCCGCGGATATGTTCGCGCCGTGCCGAAAGCCCAATCCGACGCCGTCACCGCGCTCCTCGAGGAAGTCACGCACCAGGAGCAGCCGCAACCCGCCGGCGGCAAGGCGGACCTGAAGGGCAAGGGTGCGATCGTGACCGGCGCCGCCACCGGCATCGGGCGGGCGACGGCGATCGAATTCGCGCGCCGCGGCTGCGGCGTGGCGTTCAACTACGTCGAGCTGCCCGGCCGCGACGTCGCGGTCCAGGCGGCGATGACCGAGGCGGTCCTGAAGAGCCTCAACGTGCCGGTCTTCTGCGACCGGTGCGACGTGCGCAAGAAGGCCGAAGTGGACCGCTTCGTCCAGGCCGCCAAGAACGCCCTGGGCGGCGTGCACGTCCTGGTGAACAACGCCGGCATTTCCCGCGACGCCGCGCTGTGGCGCATGGACGACACGGCCTGGCAGGACGTGGTGGAGACGAACCTCACCGGCGCGTTCAACATGATCCGCTCGGTCGCGCCGCTGTTCCGCGCGCAGCACTACGGCAAGATCGTCAACGTCGCGTCGGTGCAGGCGATGCGCGCCGGCTTCGGCATCGCGAACTACGCCGCGTCCAAGGCCGGCCTCATCGGCCTCACCCACGCGGCCGCCGTCGAGCTCGGCCCCGCCAACGTCAACGTCAACGCGGTGGCGCCGGGCTTCGTGAAGACCGAGCTGACGCAGCACCTCTCCGAGGAGCTGGTGGCCCGCGCGCGCAGCAGCACGCCCCTGGGACGCCTCGCGGAGCCCGACGACGTCGCCCAGGTCATCGTCTTCCTCTGCACCGACGCGGCACGCCACATCACCGGCGAAGTCATCCGCGTGGACGGGGGCCAGACCCTGGGTTAGCTTTCGCGGCTCCAGCTTCAGGACCACCCATCGGTGACGCCAATGTCGCATAAGTATCACTACGCTATCGCGTTGATGTCGTTAGTTGCCGCGGCTGGCTGTGGACGGTCCCAGCGGCCCACCGCGCCGGTGGATCCGTTCAAGGCCATTGGTGTCGCTCCCCTGCCGGTCGAGGCTCTGGCGGGCGGCAGTGTGCTCATACTGCCCGTTGGCGCCATGGTGCTCAGCGATTCGGCGGCTCTGGACCCGGATCTGGTGGCCCGGCGGTTCGCCATGGCCGCCGAGGCCGGCGCGGCGCTCGACAGCGCGTTCCGGCGCGGGGCGCCGAGCGTGACGTGGCTCGGCCTGGCCGAGCAGCGGCGGGCCATGCGGCTGGCACCAGCTCTGGGCATCGAGCCCGCTCGCCTGGAGACCGACTACCTCCTCAATCCGCACGTCGAGTCCATGGTGGACCCGCTGTGGGCGCAGCTGCGCACGCTGACGGCCCTGATGGACACGCGGACGGCCGTGGCGCCCGCGGGCGTGCGGCTCGACCGGCGCGCCGCCGGCTTCGCGGCCGAGTACGTGCTGGTGCTGGTGGACGCGCGGAGCGGGAAGGTGCTGGGCCGAGGGCGCATGCCGGGACCGGTGGCGGCCACGCCGGAAGCGGCGTTCGCGAGCGCCGCCGCGGCCACCGTGCCTCCGCCCGCGAACCGCTAGGTCACGGCGATGACGTATCGCGTCACGCTGATCCCCGGTGACGGCATCGGCCCCGAGATCACGGCGGCCACGCTCCACGTGCTCGACGCGACCGGCGTGCGCTTTCGCCTGGGACCAGCACGCGGCCGGGGCCGAGGGCATCGAGCTTCGCGGCGAGCCGCTGCCCGATCCGGTGATCGAGTCCATCCGCTCCACGGGCGTGGCGCTCAAGGGACCGCTGGCGACGCCGGTCGGCCCGGGCCACCGCTCGGTGAACGTGGCCCTTCGCAAGACGTTCGACCTGTTCGCGAACCTGCGGCCGGTCAAGACGATCATCCCCGGGCGGTGCTACGAGGACATCGACCTGGTGATGGTGCGGGAGAACACCGAGGGCCTGTACGTCGGGGTCGAGCACTTCGTGGCGATCGGCGACGACCCGCGGGCGGTGGCGGAGTCCACCGCGGTGGTGACGCGCCAGGGGTGCGAGCGGATCGTGCGCTACGCCTTCGAGTATGCGATCAAGCACGACCGGAAGCTCGTCACGCTGGTGCACAAGGCGAACATCCTCAAGATGGCGAGCGGCCTGTTTCTCGAGGCCGGCCGGGCGGTCGCGAGGGAGTACGAGGGGCGGATCGCGTACAACGACCGGATCGTGGACAACGCCGCGATGCAGCTGGTCCTGCATCCGCAGCAGTTCGACGTGATCGTGACCACCAACATGTTCGGCGACATCCTGTCGGACGAAATGGCGGGCCTGGTGGGTGGGCTCGGCCTGGCGCCGGGCGCGAACATCGGGCCGAAGACGGCCATCTTCGAGGCGGTGCACGGCACGGCGCCCGACATCGCGGGGCGCGGCCTCGCGAACCCGGCGGCGCTGATGATGAGCGCCGGCCTGATGCTGGACTACCTGGGCGAGCGCGAGGCGGGCTCGCGGGTGCAGAACGCGGTGATCCGGACGGTCCGCGACGACGCGGTGCTGACGCACGACCTGGGCGGCGAAGCCACGACGAGCCAGTTCGCGGAGCACGTGGCCAAGCTGGTGAGAGGATGACGGTATGACAGTGGACCAGACAAGTTGCCAGACGCCAAGTTGCGCAGTGGTTACCAGTCGTGGAGCTCGGCGGAGCACTGTGCTGGCGGGTGGCTTCGGCGCCGCACTCTGCCTCGCCGCAGGCCTCCTCGAGGCTCAGGAGACGAGCGTCACCATCTACCAGAGCGGCCGGGCGCTGGTGCGCCGCACGTTCGCGGTGGCCGTGCCCCGCGGGGCGAGCACGCTGAGCCTCGACCTCGGCGCGCGGAACGTGGACCCCGGCACGCTCGTGGCGCTGGACGACGGCGTGGAGATCCGCGGCGTGACGGAGGTGGCGGGGACGGGCCCCGAGGCCGCGCTGCGACGCGCCGTGGGCCGGGACATCGACTTCATGGTGATGTCCGGCGACTCCGGGCCGCGGTTCATTCACGGCACGGTCCTCTCGCTCGACCCGCAGGCGGTGCGCATCGCGGGGCGCGTGATCTACGGATTCCCCGGCACGCCGGCGTTCCCCGACTCGCTCGTGGCGCTGGCCCCGAGCCTCGCGGTGACGGTGGTGGCGGCGCGGGCGAAGCCCGCCGCTGCGCCTGGGCTATCAGGCCGACGGCCTGCAGTGGCGCGCGTCGTACGCGCTGGTCGTGCCGCGCGCGGCGCGGGCGACCGGCACGATGGCCGGCCTCGCGACGATCGAGGATCCCGGCGCGCTCGCGTTCGCGGGCGCCGAGGTGCAGCTGCTGGCGGGCGACGTCGCGCGGGCCGGCGTGCTCGTGCGCAACTTCAACGGCGGCGCGCAGCTCATGCGTGCGGCGGCTGCCGCTGAGGCCGCGCCCTCCGAGGAAGTCGGTCGGCGAGACGCACCTCTACACGCTCCCGGGCACGGTGGACATCGTCCCCGGCCAGTCGGAGAGCGTCGCCCTGTTCTCCGAGGCGGCCGTGCAGGTCGAGCCCGAGTACCTGTTGCGCCACTCGACGTACGTCTACCAGGCGCAGCAGAGCCAGCCCGAGCAGGACATCCACCCCGAAGTCGGGCTACCTCGTGCGGCGGCCGCGGGGCACGGCGTTCGGCGACACGCCGCTGCCGGCGGGCACGGTGCGCGTGTTCTCGCCCGACTCCTCGGGCCGCCTGCAGCTGCTCGGCGAGCCGCAGATCCAGCACACGCCCGGCGGGGCGCGAGCTGCACCTGGAGACCGGCACCGCGTTCGACGTCACGGCGCAGCGGACGCAGCTCACGTTCGCGCTCGACGGCAGGCGCGCGTCGGTATCGTCGTACCGCGTCACCATCCAGAACGCCAAGAGCGACTCGGTGACGGTGCAGGTGTTCGAGGAGTTTCCGGGCGAGTTCGAAGTTCTCTCGAGCACCGTGCCGGCCGAGCGGCTGAGCGCCACGAGCCTGCGCTTCCCGGTGCGCGTGCCGCCGGGCGGCGAGGCGACGCTCGAATACCGGGTCCACGCGCGCTGGTGACCACGCTCGTCCACCTCTCCGATCTGCACTTCGGCGGCATGGCGGACATCCGCGCCGTCGAAGCCGTCGAGGAGCTGCTGCCGGCGCTGAAGCCGGCGGCGATCGTCATCTCCGGGGATTTCGCCCAGCGGGCGCGGGCCGGCGAGTTCCAGCGGGCGCGGGCGTTCCTGCGGGCGGCCCAGCGCATCGCGCCGGTCCAGACCGTGGCGGGCAATCACGACGTGCAGTGGTGGCGGGAGCCGTTCGGCATCCCCCTGCTGGGCCGGGCGCGGTTCGCCAAGTACCGGCGCTACGTGGCCGACGACCTCGCTCCCTCCGTGTCCGTGGACGGCGCCGTGATCTGCGGCGCGGCTTCGGCGCACGGCCTCGCGCTGGGCTCGGTGACCTGGAACCCGCGGGACCTCACGGTGAAGGGGCACTTGCCCGAGGCGGAGCTGAGCCGGGCCGCCGCGGTCGTTCGCGGCGCGCAACGGGGGCGGGGCGCTGCGGGTGCTGGTGGTGCACCACAACGTGCTCAAGGGCCGCATTTCCGCGGCGCTGGGGACTGGCGCACCCGATGGCGGCGTGGCGCGGCATCGTGGCCTCGGGCGCCGACCTGGTCTGCTGCGGGCACGATCACGAGGAAGGCATCGGCACCATCGAGCTGGACGGCCGGCGCGTGATCGTCTCGACGGCCGGCACGCTCTCGACCCGCGGCCGCGATCACCGTGCGCCGAGCTTCAACGTCGTGCGGGCGACGCCGGCGGGCGTCAGGGTGGAGATCCACGGACTCGACCGGGCGTCGGGCACGTACCGGGTGGTGGAGGCGCGGGACTTTGCTCGATAGGATGCTCCCCCGCTGGCTGCGGCCGACCGGCCACGGCCCGGAGCCGGAGCCGCCCCAGGCGTCGCGCTTCCGGATGCCGGAGGAGCGCATGCTGGCGCGCCGGCTGGAGCTGCTCGGCCTCCATCCGGTCAAGGGCGTGCGGGTGACGGACAACCGCAGCGTGATGGTGAGCCTGTCGCCCAAGGGCGTGCTGCGCATCCACCGCGGGTACGCGATGGCGCCGGACCGGATCCTCAAGGCCGTGGTCCGCTTCGTGGCGCCGCGCACGCCGCGCGCGCTGCGCCGCGCGGCGGAGCACGAGATCCTGTCGTTCAAGCCCGAGGACCACGCCGCCGGTCCGCCCCGCGCCCGCCGCTCCTCCGACCGGCCGCGTGCCGGGAGACGACGAGAAGACGGCAGCGCCTGGGACGCCTGTTCGTGGAGTACAACGCGCGCCACTTCGGCGGCGCCCTGCCCGCGCTTGCCGTTCCGGATCTCGGGACGGATGCGCACGCGGCTCGGCCAGCTGTGCATCCGGCACGAGACGGGCGAGCCGTACGAGATCACGATGAGCCGCCGCCACATCGACCAGCACGGCTGGGACGAGGCGGCCCACACCCTGCTGCACGAGATGGTGCACCTGTGGCAGCACCAGCACGGTCACGCGGTGGACCACGGCCGGCTCTTCCGCCGCAAGGCGGCGGAAGTGGGCGTCGTGGGCTCGGCGCGGCGCACCGTGCGGGCGCCGCGCGGCCGCGGCCGCGCCGCCCGGATCGACTGATCCACCTCACCCGGGGAACCCATGGCTCCGCGCTTCGAGGGCGTTGACTTCTACGACGTGGGCGCGCTGCTCTCCGAAGAGGAGCGCGCGGTCCAGGGCACCGTCCGCCAGTGGGTGGACGACCGGCTGATGCCGGTCATCAACCAGTGCTATCTGGAGGGCAGGTTCCCGCTCGAGCTGGTGCCGCAGATGGCGGAGCTGGGCGTTCTTCGGCGCCAACCTGCCCGAGGAGTACGGCTGCGCGGGCCTCAACAACGTCGCCTACGGGCTGATCATGCAGGAGCTGGAGCGCGGCGACTCCGGCGTGCGCTCCTTCGCCTCGGTGCAGGGCGCGCTGGTGATGTATCCCATCCACGCCTTCGGCTCCGAGGAGCAGCGCAAGAAGTGGCTGCCGAAGATGGCGGCGGGCGAGGTCATCGGCTGCTTCGGCCTCACCGAGCCCGACTACGGCTCGAACCCGGGCGGCATGATCACCACGGCGCGCGAGACGAAGGACGGCTGGGTCCTCAACGGCGCCAAGATGTGGATCACCAACGGCTCGACGGCCAAGGTGGCGATCGTCTGGGCCAAGACCGGGGCGCTCGACGATCCGGGCAGCATCCGCGGCTTCATCGTCCCGACCGACACGCCGGGCTTCAGCGCCAAGGACCAGAAGGGCAAGCTCTCGCTGCGCGCGTCCGACACGTCGGAGCTGGTGCTCCAGGACGTGCAGGTGCCGGAAGGACGCCCTGCTGCCGGGCTCGAAGGGCCTCAAGAGCCCGCTCATGCTGCCTCACGCAGGCGCGCTACGGCATCGCGTGGGGCGCGCTCGGCGCCGCGATGGCCTGCTACGACGAGGCGCTGCGCTACGCCAAGCAGCGGGTGATGTTCGGCAAGCCGATCGCCGCCTTCCAGCTCCAGCAGCAGCGGCTGGCCGAGATGCTGACCGAGATCACCAAGGCGCAGCTGCTGGTGCTGCAGCTCGGCCGGCTCAAGGACCAGGGGAAGGCCACGCCGCAGCGCGTCTCGCTGGCGAAGCGCAACAACGTGGACATGGCCTGCGACATTGCGCGGGAAGCGCGCCGCCTGCTCGGCGCCAACGGCATCCTGGTCGAGTACACGGCGATGCGGCACATGGCGAATCTCGAGAGCGTGTACACCTACGAGGGCACGCACGACATGCACACCCTGATCCTCGGCGAGGCGGTCACGGGGATCGGCGCGTTCGAGTGACCTCCCTTGCCATCGAGGGCCGCGCGTGAAGATCGCAGTCTGCGTCAAGCGGGTGCCGGACACGGAGACCCGCATCCGGATCGGTGGCGACGGCGCCTCGATCGACGAGGCCGGCGTCAAGTTCATCGTGAACCCGTACGACGAGTTCGCGATCGAGGAGGCGCTGCAGCGCCGCGAGAAGGCCGGCGGCGGCGAGGTGGTGGTCGATCGCTCTCGGCCCGGACGCGGCGCAGGAGACCATCCGGAGCGCGCTCGCGATGGGCGCCGATCGGGGCGTGCTGCTCAAGGCCGACAGGATCCCCGCCGACGCGCTGGCGGTGGCGCAGGCGCTGGCCGCCGAGCTCAAGGACGGCGGCTACGACCTGGTGCTGTTCGGCAAGATGGCGGTGGACGATTACAACCACGGCGTGGGGCCGATGGTGGCGGAGCTGCTCGGCCTGCCCTGCGTGACCGCGATCTCGAAGCTCGAGCTCGAGGGCGGCAAGGGCGTGGCCGAGCGCGAGATCGAGGGCGGCGTCGAGGTGGTGGAGTTCGCGCTGCCCGCCGTGCTCACCGCGGAGAAGGGGCTCAACACGCCGCGCTATCCGGCCCTCAAGGGGATCATGGCGGCCAAGAAGAAGCCGATCGAGGTCAAGCCGGCGGCGCTGGGCGAGGCGCGGGTCGCGGTGACGGCGCTGGCGCTGCCGCCGGACCGGAAGGCGGGGCGGATCGTGGGCGAGGGTCCCGACGCGGTGACCGAGCTGGTGCGGCTGCTCCGCACGGAAGCGAAGGTGCTCTGATGGCCAACGTGCTCGTGGTCACCGAGCAGCGGGACGGCGCGCTGCGCAAGACGAGTCACGAGGTGGTGTGGGCCGCGCGGCAGCTCGCCGACGCGATGGGCGGCACGGTGGACGCGCTGGTGCTGGGCGCTCCCGGCGTGGACGCGGCCGGCGCGAGGCTGGGCGACGTGGGCGCGGACCGCGTGCTCGTCGCGGAGGACGCCTCGTTCGGGCGCTACTCGCCGTGCGGCTACGCGGGCACGGCGGCCGCGGTCGTGAAGGCGGGCGGTACGGCGCGGTGCTGGTGGCGGCCACCGCGGCGGGCAAGGACCTGGCGCCGCGCATCGCCGCGCGGCTCCTGGCCCCGCTCGGGACCGACGTCACGGGCGTGGCGTTCGCGGGCGGCAAGGTGACGGCCAGCCGGCCGGTGTACGCCGGCAAGGCCATCCAGCAGCTCCGCTTCGACGCGCCGCTGGCGGTGGTGTCGGTGCGGCCCAACACGTTCGCGCCGGGAAGCGCGGCCAAGGCCGGAGCGCTCGTCGAAGGTGCCGGCGGTCGCCGAGGCGCGGGTCGTGGTGCGCGAGGTGAAGGCGGCGGGGCAGGGCAAGCTGGACGTGGCGGAGGCGTCGGTCGTGGTGTCGGGCGGCCGCGGCCTCAAGGGGCCGGAGCACTTCGCCCTCATCGAGAACCTGGCCAAGGCGTTCGGCGCCGCCGTCGGCGCGTCCCGCGCGGTGGTGGACGCGGGCTGGCGGCCGCACGCCGAGCAGGTGGGGCAGACGGGCAAGACGGTGAGTCCCGCAGCTCTACGTGGCGGTGGGCATCTCCGGCGCGATCCAGCACCTGGCGGGCATGCGGACGGCGAAGGTCATCGTGGCGATCAACAAGGACAAGGACGCGCCGATCTTCCAGGTGGCCGACTACGGGATCGTGGGCGACCTGTTCGAGATCGTGCCGCGGCTGACGGACGGAGATCACGAAGGCGAAGGCGGGCTGAGGACACCGGCGGGCCGAGCGGCGCCCGCCCGCGGTCGGCCCTAGTCGTGCACCAGTGCGCGGCGGACGGCGGCGACCTCCGCAACGTACGTCTGCATCTCCTCCGGCTTGGGGCGCGAGCCGACGCGGTAGACCGCGAGGGCGCCGTCCTTCACTTCGGCAGACCAGCCGAGGTTCTGCGCGAAGTAGCCGAGCGCCTCGGCGCCGAACGCCGAGCGGATTGCGGTCTCGTTGGGGCCCTTCAGCAGGTAGTGCGTCGAGAAGTCGGGGCTCGCCTCGAAGTTGATGTCCTTGTGGCCGAGGAGCGCGCCGATCTTGTCCCACCAGTGCTCCGGCGCCAGCAGGAACTCGGGGAGAGCGCCCGCGCTGGGGAAGATGGCAACGGTCTGGTTCCAGGTGTGCGAGCTCTTCCCGCTGCCCGTCGTGTACCTGTAGTCGAAGAACGACACGGACGCCCCGTCCGCTTTCCCCGTCATCAGGTTCCAGCCGGTTCGCCCGCGCCCCAAGGTTGAAGAGGTGAAAGGCCCCGAAGGTCGGGACCTGCTCCTTCGGGATCTTGGGCTGGAAGTTGAAGCCCATCCGCAGGCAGGCGTCCGCGAGGGCCGCGGTCCGCTTCTTCTCCAAGGCGTAGGACAGGTAGATCCCGGCCCCGACCGCCGCCGCTACGGCGGCCATGAAGATGAACGGGAGCAGCGGGCGCCGGCGGCGCGGCGTTCACAGCTGCGCCTCTCCGATCAGCCGGATGATGTCGGCGTAGGCGGCCGTGTCGGCCGTCGGCTGGCCGGTCGCCGGGTCCGTGCGCACGTGCCACTGCAGCAGCTCGGCCAGCTCCATGCCTTCGTCGTCCGAGAGGTGCAGGCGATACCCGCCGCTGTTCGCGTTCGCGCCGTCAATTTCCTTCTGAACGTCGGGCGGAATGTGCTTGGCCTGCTTCAGGGCGTTCAGCATGGCGCCAGTGAGGGGGATGTTCATGGGGACCTCTCGGTGAAGGGTGAGAGGTGAGATGTGAGGCGTGAGAAGGGTAAATGAGAGGTGAGAGGTGGGAAGGCGTGAGAAGATCGGCCGCGCCCTCTCACTTCGTCTTCTCACCTCTCACCTATCCTTCTCACCTCTCACATCTCACTCCTCACTGGTTCTCACTGGTGGCATGTCGCTCATCATCCTCTCGTCGTCCAGCAGCAACGCATCCAGCATCTCGCCCGGCGGCCACCTCGTCCACTGCCTCCGGCACGATGAGCAGCGCGTTCGCCTGGACCATGGACGTGAGGATGCCCGAGCCCTGGGGGCCGGTGAGCCGCGCCCGCCAGCCCTGCGGCGTCTCGCGCGCCACGGCGCGGAGGAAGTGGGTGAGGCGGCCGGGCGTGTGGAGCGGCTCGTCCGTCACGGTCCGCACCGTGCGCCGATGGAGCCGCGTGTGTCCCTGCATCTTCCTCACCGCCGGCCGCACGAACAGCTCGCAGCAGACCATCGTGGAGACGGGATTGCCCGGCAGGCCGATCCACGGCACGCCGCGCACGACGCCGAACGAGGTGGGCGAGCCGGGTCGCATCCGGACCTTGGTCACGGTCATGCGGCAGCCCATCTCTTCCACCACGCCGCGGACGTAGTCGTACTCGCCCACGCTGACCCCCGCCGTGGTGACGATGAGATCGCACTCGGCGACGCCGCGTTCGAGCTTCTCGCGCACGCTCTGGCGCGTATCGGCCGCGATGCCCAGCTGGACGGGCGCCGCGCCGGCGAGGCGGATCAGTGCGTCCAGCGTGTAGCTGTTGGACGACGCCGTCTTGCGGCCGGCCAGGATGGCGTCGCGCTGGTCGAGGTCGGCGATCTCGTCGCCGGAGGCGAGGATGCCCACCCGGCGCGGCGGCGCACGCGCACGCGCGTCGCGGGCCATCGAGGCCAGAACGCCGAGCTGGGCGGGCCCGAGCACCGCACCGGCGTCGAGCACGCGGGCGCCCGGCTTCAGGTCCTCGCCGGCGAGGCGCACGTTCCGCCCGGCGTCCCGGTCGTCGAGGACGGTCACGGTCCTGCCGTCGAAGGTGGTGTCTTCCTGCCGGATGACGCCGTCCGCGCCCTCCGGCAGCGGCGCGCCGGTGAATATGCGGGTCGCCTGTACCCGCACCCAGCGGGCGACCGGGCAGCGCGCCGGCCCGCACCTCTTCGATCACGTCGAGCCGGCGCGGCGCCGCGGGCGTGGCCCCACGCACGTCCGCCGACCGCACGGCGAAACCGTCCATCGCCGAATTGGTGCGCGCCGGCAGGGTGAGGGGCGAATCCACGTCCTCGGCGAGCACGCGCCCGAGCGCGTCCCGCAGCGCGACTTCCTCGTCGGGCAGGACCGATACCCCCGCCAGCACGAGGGCGATCGCCTCGGCGACGCCGTTCATCGGCCGGCGGTGCGGCGGCTGAAGTTGGCGAGGCGCTCGACCACCTGGTCCTGCGCCGCCTCCACCACGCGCTGCGGCACCGTGAAGCCGTTGACCAGGAGCACGAACGACAGCATCTCGCCGTCGGCCGTGCGCACGTAGCCGGAGAGGGACCGCACGTTGGCGAGCGAGCCGGTCTTGGCGTGCGCGTTGCCGGCGGCCCGCGTGCCCTTCAGGCGCGTCGCCATCGTGCCGTCCACGCCGGCCACCGGCAGGGCGGCGAAGAACGCCCCGAAGTCGGGCCGCCGGTACATCGCCTCCAGCACCCGCGCCACGGCCTCGGGGGCCACGTAGTTGTAGCGCGAGAGGCCCGAGCCGTCGGCGAGCACGTACGCGTCGGGCGGTACCCCGAAGCCGCTCAACACCTCGCGAACCACCGCCCGTCCGCTGTCCATGGAGCCGGCGGCCTTGAGCTGCGCGCCAAGGGCGCGGAGCAGGGTCTCGCCGATCTGGTTCTGGCTCGGCTTGAGAAACAGCGACAGGATGGAGTCGAGCGGCGGCGACTGCCACACGAACAGCGTGTCGGCGGTGGTGTCGGCGGCGAGCGTGTCACCGCGCACGGCGACCCCCGAATCGCCGAGGACCTCCGTCAGCGCGGCGGTGAAGTAGCGCGTGGGGTCGGGAACGGAGACCGGCAGGCGCACGGCCGGCCGGCCCGCGGACAGGCGCCCCGACAGGGTGACCGAGTCGCCGAACGGCGCGCGGTTCCAGACCAGCGCGTGCACGTTGGAGTCGGCGGGTGCAGTGGTGGCGGTCGAGAAGAGCCGGAGCGGAACGCGCGGCGGGAGCAGCGCGGCGGCGACCGGCTGTCCCGGCGCGGCGCCGGGCGAAGCCGCGATCCACGCCACGTCGTCGTCGAGCTCGAGGGCTCCGACCGGCGCCGCGTAATCGGCGTCGAGATCGTCCCAGGCCCAGCCCGGCCCGAGCGGCGGGTCGGTGAAGAGCGACGCGTCGCCGATCACCCGGCCGCGCACGACGTCGATGCCGCGCGCCTTGACGGAGTCCGCCCACGGGCGCAGCGGCGCCAGCGGATCGGCGCCGGTGGCCGCGTCCACCGCGAGCGCCGGGTCGCCGCGGCCGACGATCACGATGTCGCCCACCAGGGTGTCGGCGCGCCGCGTTCCGCGCGCGATCACGGCGGTGTGAAAGCGGAAGTCCGCGCCGAGACGCGCGAGGGCGGCCGACGCCGTCAGCAGCTTGAGATTGGAGGCGGGGAGGAACAACCGCTCGGCGTTGCGGCGGTAGAGCACCTGCCCGTCGTCGAGCGACTGGATCACCACGCCCCACGAGGCCCGCGCGAAGGCCGGGTCGGCGAGCGCGCTGTCCACTTCCGCCGCGAGCGCGGCGACCTCCGGCGCGAGCGGGCGCACGGCGCCCCGCGCGGCGCAGCCCGCGAGGAGCAGCGCCGCCAGGGGGCGTCCGGCGCGCCTCAGCGCGCGCCCTGGGACACGAGATCGACGAGGCGGTAGAGCCAGTTGGTGTCGCTGAACCGAAGCACCGGGACGGCGGCGCGGAAGTCGGTCGCGTCGGTCACGATGGCGATGTACTGCGAGGCCTCGGGCGCCGCGGGATCGTACAGGGGCTCCGCGTGGACGGCGCGCCGGTACACCTCCACCTTCGGCACGTCGGACTGCTTGAAGCCCTCGACCACCACGAAGTGGGCGTCGGCCAGGTAGCGCGAGGCCAGCTCGCGCGGCCCGGCTTCCTCGTCGGTGCGGGCGATCAGGACGCGGGAGCCGGGCGTCTCCATCACCACCCGCTCCGCGCCTCCCTCGTGCAGGTGACGCCAGGTGTCGTGGTCCTTCTGGTCCGTCTCGAAGGGGTGGGAGCCGTGCTTGATGGTCATCACGCGGTGGCCGCGGCGCACCAGCTCGCGCACCAGGGCCACGACGAGCGTCGTCTTCCCGGAGTTCTTCTTGCCGATTATCGAAACGAGTCGCGGTTCCGGCATAGCTGTCCCGCTCGCGCCAGGTCGTCGGGGGAGTTGACGTTGAAGAATAGAACCGCCGGATCGCCGTACTGCAACACGGCGTCGCGCGGCACCCGGGCGACCCGCACGCCGGCGTGGAAGCCGATGGCACGCGAGTCGCCGCGCGCGATGGCGGCGCGGATGGCGGGGCCGCAGGCCGGACCGTAGGCGGCGCACAGCGGCTCGAGCCCGCGCGGCGAGTCGCTCTCGGGCACGACCGCGTCGGCGCCGGTGAGGCCGGACGCCAGGGCGACGAGCAGCTCCGGGGGAACGAACGGCATGTCCCAGGCGACGCACACGGCGGCGCCCAGCGTCTCGACGGCGGTGAGGATGCCGCCGAGCGATCCCTGCCCCGGCAGGACGTCGGGCACGACGGCGAGATCGGGGCGCCAGCCGGCCGGCGTCGGCCGCGTTGGCGATCAGGATCGGGAGGCGGCCGGTGGCGCGCTCGAGGGTCTCGACCACGCGATCCAGCATCCGGCGGCCCCCGACCTCGAGCAGGCCCTTGGGGGCTCCGCCGTAGCGGGACGCGTCACCCCCCGCGATGACCGCGCCGTGCGCGGTCAGTAGCGGTGGCCCCTCCGCTGCTCGAGCACGACGTCCAGGCCGATGGTGAAGCTCGGCACGTGCATGATCCGCGTGCCGATCGGGGGGTCGGGCAGCGCGCCCACGTTGGCGATGCGCCCGGTATCGGTGGCGGGCCCGGACGGGCGCGGCAGCGCGATGATGATGTCCCGTGCCTCGAACCGCAGCTGATAGCCAGGGCTCAGCGGGAACGTGATGCCGGCCCCGAGCGTCGCCATCCAGGTCAGTTCCTTGTGGTTCTCGTCGGCGAGGAAGTAGACCGTGGACACCGTGGTGTCGTTGACGAGCGCGGATCCGAACGTCTCCACGAACGAGCTGCCGATGAACGCGGCACCAGCCTCCGCGCGGACGTACGGCTGGATCCCGCGGGTCGTGACCCGGTACGTCAGGCCCGCCAGGAAGCCCGCCGCATCGCCGGGCAGGTTCTCGCCCTGCGCGCGCGAGCAGGCCTGCGCGTTCTCGTTGTTGTTGGCCGGCGTCTGCGTGAACGAGCCCACCGGCGCGCACGCCGACTCGCTCTCCAGGCCGAAGAACCCCGCCTCGGCGTTGAGGCCCAGGTGCGGGGTCCAGAAGTAGGAGGCCGTGAGCGTACCCAGGAAGCCGGTGTGCAGCCGGCGACCGAGCGAGGCCGTGTCCCACACGTTGCCGGAGGCGCTCTGCTGCGCGAACACCAGCTGGCGCGGCAGGGACCAGAGGTTGCCGCCGGTGAGGATGCCGCCGGAGATGGTGAAGATCAGGTTGGGCTGGTCCGCGGTCTGCGCCCGGACCGGGCGGGCGAGACCGGCGCCGAGGGCGAGCGCCAGGCCGGCCGCCGCGCGCGCGCTACGCATCGGGACGCTGCACCTGCGGAGACCGTGCCGCCATCGGAATGCCTCCGATCACTCTGTTCACCGCACCCTCGCGCCTCATCCCGCTAGGCCTCACCCCGGTACTCCGCGAACAGCGCCGGCTCCTCCTGCACGCGCACCGCGGAGAGGGCGCAGTCGCCCGGCAGCCGCGCCGACACGCGACGCCAGATGTCCAGGCACAGCTCCTCGCCCGTCGGCACCGTCCGGCCGTAGGCGAACTCGGGCAGGTCCAGGTTGAGGTGGCGGTGGTCGAGTCGCGCCACCACTTCCTCGGCGAGGATGCGATCGAGCACCGCGAGATTGGCGGCCATGCCGGTCGTCGCGTCCACGCGCCCCCGCACCGTGACCGAGCACTGGTAGGTGTGCCCGTGGCCGTTCGGCGCGGCGCACTTGCCGAACGCCTCCGCGTTCTGCGCCTCGCTCCATTCCGGCCGGAAGTAGCGGTGCGCGGCGCTGAATTGGACGGTGCGGGTCAGGTACGCCGTGGCCATGGACGGAAGATACCCCCGGGCGCCGACCCTCCGTCAATCAGAAGCTGAATCCGTACGCCACGCCGACCCACAGCGTGAGGTTGCTCGCCCAGCGGCGGTCCGTGCTGCCCAGCGGCAGCACGGAGCTGCGTGGCGGCGGCCCCGCGTAGTGGAGGTTGAGCGTGTCGAAGTAGGCCAGCGGGTAGGCGTAGCGGAAGTAGTAGTCGCGCACTTCGAGCTGCAGGGCCAGCGCGTCGGACAGGAAGTAGCGTGTGCCCAGGGTGGGTACGAGCGCGAAGTTGAAGCCGACCTGGTAGCCGCCGGGGTCCGTCGCGTTGTGGGTCGGCGTCACGAAGCCGAGGCCGAGGGCCGCGTACGGGGCCAGGCGGTGCCAGGTCTTGTCGCCGGTGACGTTGAGGACCAGCGACAGGTCGGCGAGCACCAGCGGGAGCTTGAGGTCGGGTCCGCGCCGCGCCGAGTCGGTGTGCGTGACCGACGTATCGGCGATGATGACGTGCCGAGTGCTGCCGGCCTCGCCGATGGTGGCCCACAGCTCGACCGGTCCCGAGAGCCGGACGGCGAGCCGCCCGCCGAACGCGGCGCCCGGCAGCGCCCCGACGTCGGCGTCTCCAGCGTTGCCGGCGAACCGCCCGCCGAACAGGGTGAAGCTCTCGTGGTAGATGATGTCGCGATACGGCGACTGGCCCGGCTCGTGCCCCACGGTCTGCGAGGCGGCGGGCACAGACGCACCGACGCACAGCAACACGGCGGTGATCCAGGCAACCGTCCACCGGCTCGCCGGCGCCTCCGTGCGTCGGTGCGTCCGTGCGTCCGCGCGCCCGATCCTCATGCCGCCTCCCGCAGGTCGCGGCCGGTCATGGCGCGCGGCTGCTCGAGGCCGAGCAGCCGCCAGCACCGTCGGGCCGACGTCGCGCAGCGAGCCGCCCGAGCGGAGCAGGCCGCCGTAGCGCTCGTCCAGCAGGACCAGCGGCACCGGGTTGGTGGTGTGGGCGGTATGGGGGCCGCCGGTGGCGGGATCGATCATCATCTCGCAATTGCCGTGGTCGGCGGTGACGAGGAGCGACGCATGCGCCTGCTGCGCCGATGCGACCACCCGCGCCAGGCAGGTGTCCACCGTCTCGACCGCGCGCACGGCCGCCGGGATCTTGCCGGTGTGGCCCACCATGTCGCCGTTGGCGAAGTTGGCGAGGATGAACGCGTACTTCCGCTCCTCGATGCCGCGGCACAGGATGTCGGTGATGCCCGGCGCGCTCATCTCGGGCTTGAGGTCGTAGGTCGCCACCTTCTGGCTGTCCACCAGCAGGCGCTCCTCGCCCGGAAACGGTTTCTCGATGCCGCCGTTGAAGAAGTAGGTGACGTGCGCGTACTTCTCGGTTTCCGCCGTGCGCAGCATGCCCAGCCCGTTGCGGCTCACCACGTCGGCCATGATCTCGTGGAGCGTCTCCGGCCCGAACACGGTCGGCACCTTGAACGTCGCGTCGTACTCCGTCATCGTCACGACGTCGAGCAGCGGCGGCCGCCGCGGGCGAAGCCGGCGAACTCCGGCTGGGTCCAGGCCCGCACCATCTGCCGCATCCGGTCGGCGCGGAAGTTGAAGCACAGGATGCCGTCGCCGGCGCGGATGGGCGCGACCGGCGAACCCGCCCCGTCCACCACCACCAGCGGCTTCACGAACTCGTCGGTCTCGCCGCGCGCGTAGGCGGCCTTGATGCCTTCGACCGGATCGGTGACCGGCGTGCCGGCGCCGTGCATCATCGCGTCGTAGGCCAGCTTGACGCGGTCCCACCGCTTGTCGCGGTCCATCCCGAAGTAGCGGCCCGTGACGGTCGCCACCGCGGCGCGGCCGCGCGCGGCCGCCACCAGCTCCTGCATGAAGCCGGCGGCCGACTGCGGCAGCGTGTCGCGTCCGTCGAGCAGCGCCTGGATCGCGACCCGCGGCATCTTCTGGCGCTCGGCGAGATCGATGCAGGCCTCGAGGTGGCGGTCCAGGGCGTGCACGCCCCCGGAGCCGATCAGCCCGAACAGGTGCAGGGTGCCGTTCCGCTGCTTCACGTCGCCGAGGAGCTTGAGGAGCGCTGGATTCTCGAAGAACGCGCCGGATTCGATGGCGTCGGAGACGCGGACGATGTCCTGGTGGACGATGCGGCCCGCGCCGAGGTTCAGGTGCCCGACCTCGGAGTTGCCCATCTGCCCCTCGGGCAGGCCCACGGCGCGGCCCGACGCCTCGAGCAGGGTGCGCGGCAGCGACTCCCACAGCTTGTGCCAGATGGGCGACCGCGCCAGCTCGATGGCGTTACCGTCGCCGGCGCGCCGGAACCCCCAGCCGTCGAGCACTACCAGCACTACCGGTCCGCTTCGCGCCGTCGCGCCGTTTGACATCACTACTCCCGGGTTCTACTATGACTTTTGTGCGGAATCGAAGGCCGCAATCTACCCCCGCGTGGCGCCCCCAACCAGCCGCACGCGCCCTGTTCTCCTCCCTGGTTCTCGGACTCCTCGCGTGCCCGTTCGTCGCGCCGGCCCGGGCCCAGCAGGCGGTCACGGTGCGGCGCGACGGCGAGCCGGTGGTGAGCGATCCCGGCGGCAAGCAGCTCGGCCGCCTGGCGGCCGGCGTCGCGCTGGCCGCCCAGGGCAGCCGCGCCGGCAGCACCCAGGTGATGCTGGACGGCTGGATCATCCGCTCGTCGGTGCGCCCGACCGTCGAGGGCGGCCACGACCTCTCGGTGAGCCGCGACGAGAACCTGCGGTCCGTGCCCAACGGCCGGCTGGTCGCGCGGCTGGTCAAGGGTGCCCTGCTCGACCGGGTCGAGCAGCGCGGCGGGTGGATTCACGTGCACCGGTCGGGCTGGGTGGCGTCGAACGCGCTGGTCGCGGCGGCGGCCGGCGCGGTGACGGCCGCGCCGCCCGCGGACGCCGCGCCCGACACCGGCGTGGACGCGAGTCGCGCGGTGCTGCGCCGCCAGGTGCGGCTGTACCGCGCGCCCGATGCGCCCGCGACGGGGGTGCTCGAGGCGGGCGCGCCGATCCGCATCACGGCGCGCGCCGGCGGCTGGGTGCGCGTGGAGGCGCAGGGCTGGGTGCGGGAGAGCGACGTCGCGCCGGCCGGCGACCAGGCGGCGAGCGGCGTGACCGCGGCCGACCTGCGCGCCGCGCCGGACGAATGGCGGGGCAAGGTGCTCCGCTGGACGATCCAGTTCATCGCCCTCGAGACCGCCGACGAGTTGCGCCCCGACTTCACGCCGGGGCAGCAGTACATCCTGGCCCGCGGTCCGGCGCCCGAGTACGCGTTCGTGTACGTGATCGTGCCGCCGGACAAGGTCGCGGAGATCGCGCGGCTCCAGCCGCTGGACAGCGTCACCGTCCTGGCGCGGGTCAAGAGCGGCCGCAGCGCCTATCTCGCCAATCCGATCCTCGAGCTGGTGGACGTGGTCCCATGAACGAATTCCTGAAGAAGCGGATCGACCGCAAGCTGGAGACGCTGTCCGACGAGCGGGTCTACCAGCTGCTGGATTACCTCGAGTTCCTGGAGTCGAAGTACGCGGCGCAGGCGCCGGCCGCGCCCTCGCCGCTGCAGCGGCTCGCGGAGACGGTCGAGGACACGCTCCGCGCGGGCCGGGTCTCCGCGTCGGCCATCAAGGGCACGATGGACACGATGGCGGCCGCGGGGCGGGTGATGGGCGGCCTGGCGGCGGCGGGCAAGGCGGTGGTGGACGAGGTGACGGGCCAGCGCGCGGCGCCCTCCGCGAAGCCGCCGGCGGCGCCGCCCGAGGGCCCCGCGCCGACTGCTTGATTTCGCGGCGCGGCGCCCGGTATCTTCCGCCATGGAAAGCCGTATTCGCCCGCTCGACGGCCTCGCGTTCGACGACGTCCTGCTGGTCCCCGGTCACTCGACGGTGCATCCCCGCCAGGTGGACGTCTCCACCCGCCTGACGCGCGCCATCCCGCTCAACGTCCCGTTCGTCTCCGCCGCGATGGACACGGTCACCGAAGCCGACATGGCGATCGCCATGGCGCGGCTCGGCGGCATCGGCGTCATCCACAAGAACCTGCCCATCGACCGGCAGGCGGCCGAGGTGGACCGCGTCAAGCGGTCCGAGAGCGGAATGATCCTCGATCCGATCACGCTGCCGCCGGACCGGCCGATCCGCGAGGCGCTGCACCTGATGGCGCGGTTCAAGATCTCGGGCGTCCCGATCGTGGACACCGACCGCCGCCTGGTGGGCATCATCACCAACCGCGACCTGCAGTTCGAGAACAACCTCGACCGGCCGATCCGCGAGGTGATGACGAGCAAGGATCTGGTGACGGCGCCGGTGGGCACCACGCTGGAAGAGGCGGTCAAGATCCTGGCGCGCCACAAGGTCGAGAAGCTCCCGGTGGTGGCCGCCGGACGGGAAGCTCCAGGGCCTGATCACGGTGAAGGACGTCTTCAAGCGGCGCGACTACCCCTCGGCCAACAAGGACCAGCTGGGCCGGCTGCGCGTGGCGGCCGCGGTCGGCGCCACCAAGGACACCGCCGCGCGCGCGCAGGCCCTGCTCAGCGCCGGCTGCGACGTGCTGGTGGTGGACTCGGCGCACGGCCACAGCGAAGGCGTGCTGCAGGCGGTGGCGGCGCTGCGCGAGGCGTTCCCCGACGCGCAGCTGGTGGGCGGCAACGTGGCGACCAGGGACGGCGCCTGCGCGCTGGTCGAGCGGGGGGTGGACGCGGTGAAGGTCGGCGTCGGGCCGGGCTCCATCTGCACCACGCGGGTCGTGACGGGCGTGGGCGTGCCGCAGGTGACGGCCATCCAGGACGCGGTGGCAGGGCGCCTCCGGGGTGCCGGTCATCGCCGACGGCGGCGTGAAGTACTCGGGCGACGCGGTCAAGGCGCTCGCGGCCGGTGCCGATTGCGTGATGATGGGCGCCGTGTTCGCCGGCACGGAGGAGAGTCCCGGCGAGTCCCTGCTCTACGAGGGCCGCCGCTTCAAGGTCATCCGGGGCATGGGCAGCCTGTCGGCGATGCAGGAAGGCTCGGCCGACCGGTACTTCCAGGAAGGCGAAATGTCGGCCAGCAAGCTGGTGCCGGAAGGCATCGAGGGTCGCGTGCCGTACAAGGGCGCGGTGGCCGACGTCGTCTTCCAGCTGGTGGGCGGCCTGCGGAGCGGAATGGGCTACTGCGGTGTACCCACCATCCGGGACCTGCAGACGCGGGCGGAGATGGTGCGCATCACGGCGGCGGGCCTCAGGGAGTCGCACCCGCACGACGTATCCATCACGCGCGAGGCTCCGAACTACAGTCCGTGACGGCGGATTGCTTGACACCACCCGCCGGGTGCCGCTAGTCTAGCGCGCTTCCGACCCGGGGCCGCGGCCGCGCCGCGCGTCCCGCCCTCTCTCACCAAAGGCGCTCCCATGAACTTGTGGGCCACCAAGTCCATCACCGCCCTGCGCGCCGAAGCCGACGAGGTGGGCGAGAAGTCGCTCAAGCGCGCGCTCGGCCCCCTCAACCTCATCACCCTCGGCATCGGCGCCATCATCGGCGCGGGCATCTTCGTGCTGACGGGGCAGGCGGCGGCGCTGTACGCGGGACCGGCGGTGCCGATCTCGATGATCCTGGTGGGCATCGCCTGCGCGTTCGCCGGGCTCTGCTACGCCGAGATGGCCAGCGCGGTGCCGGTGGCGGGGAGCGCCTACACCTACTCGTACGCCACGATGGGCGAGCTGGTGGCCTGGATCATCGGGTGGGACCTGGTGCTCGAGTACGCGGCCGGGGCGGCCACGGTCGGCGTGGGCTGGTCGGGCCACTTCGTGAGCCTGCTGAACGACTTCGGCTTCGCGCTGCCGGCCACGCTCACCAACTCGCCGACCCAGTGGTGCACGGCGGCCAACGTGCACGACCTGGTGGCCGGCTGCATGCACTCGGGCCTCAACCTGACCGGCGCGATCATGAACGCGCCCGCGGTGTTCATCGTGATCGTGATGTCCACGGTCCTGGTGATCGGCATCAAGGAGTCGGCCACCGTCAACAACTTCATCGTGATCCTGAAGGTCGCCATCGTCCTGGTCATCTTCTTCGTCGGGCTCGCCCACTTCCACCCGGCCAACCTGAAGCCGTTCATCGCCCCCAACACCGGCCAGTGGGGCACCTACGGGGTGTCCGGCGTCCTGCGCGGCGCGGGCCTCGTCTTCTTCGCGTACATCGGTTTCGACGCCGTTTCGACGGCGGCGCAGGAGGCGCGCAACCCGCAACGGGACATGCCGATCGGCATCCTGGGCTCGCTGGCGATCTGCACGCTGCTCTACGTCCTCGTGTCGGCGGTGCTCGTCGGCATGGTGCCGTTCAAGGACCTCAACGTCGCCGCGCCGATGGCGCTCGCGATGCAGCGCATCGGTGCGCCGGAGTTCCTCCGCGTGCTCGTGGACGTCGGCGCCGTGCTCGGGCTCGGGTCGGTCATCCTGGTGATGTTGCTCGGGCAGTCGCGGGTGTTCTACTCGATGTCGCGCGACGGCCTGCTCGGCAAGTGGGCGGCGTCGGTGCACCCGCGGTTCCGGACGCCGTACCTCTCGACGATCTTCACCGGCGTCGCCGTCGCGCTCGCCACCGGGATGCTGCCGCTGCAGCTGCTGGGGCAGCTGGTCAACATCGGCACGCTGCTGGCGTTCGTGCTGGTCTCCATCGGCGTCCTGGTGCTGCGCAAGACGCGGCCGGATCTCCATCGGCCGTTCAAGACGCCGTGGGTGCCGTTCGTGCCCATCATGGGCGTCGTATGCTGCTTCGGCCTGATGCTCACGCTGCCGGAAGACACGTGGATCCGGCTGATCGTGTGGCTCTTGATCGGCTTCACGATCTACTTCGGCTACAGCCGGCGGCACAGCATCCTGCAGAAGGAACTGGCGGCGGGCGTGCCGCAGCAGCGGTAGCGCTCGACCGTTCGTGAAGGCAAAGCGGCCGGCTCCGCTGTGGGGCCGGCCGCTTCGTCTTGGGCGCCGCCCTGTTGCGCGCGTCGCGGCGCGCAACGAGAGCATCGCGGCGCACTTGCCCGCCGTCCCCGGCCCCACTAGCGTGCAGCCGCGATGGCAGCCAAACCGAAGCTCGAGAGCGTCCCGGCGGCGCGAAAGAAGGGAGCCGCCGCCGTAGCGGAGGCGCTGCTCGCCGCTCGCCGCATCGTGATGACGACCCACGTCAATTCGGACGGCGACGGCGTCGGCAGCGAGGTCGCGCTGGTCCATCTGCTGCAGGCGCTCGGCAAGAACGCGCGCATCGCCAACCCCACGCCCATCCCGGCGCGCTACGCATTCCTGATCGAGCCGGTGAAGGCGCACGACCGCACCGAGCACGCCGTCGCCGCGCTGCGGGACGCCGATCTCTTCCTGGTGCTCGATATCTCGGACCTCGGCCGGCTCGGCCACCTCGCCGAGACGATCCACGGCCGCGACGTCGTCACGGCCTGCGTGGACCACCACCTCTCGCCCGGCACGTTGCCCAAGGGGCCGCGCCTGGTGGACGCCTCCGCGTCGGCCACCGCCGAGCTGATCTTCGACCTGGCCGAGGTGGCCGGCTGGAAGATCACGGCGGAGGCGGCGCGCGCGCTGTACGTGGGGCTCCTGACCGACACCGGCGGCTTCCGTTTCTCGAACACCACGCCGCGCACCCTGCGGGTCGCGGCGGCCCTGCTCGAGTGCGGCGTGGATCCGGAGACGATCTACGAGCAGGTCTACGCCACCGCGCCCATCGGCCGGCTGCGGCTCACCGCGGAAGTGCTCGATACGCTGGTAGTCGAGCCCGAGATCGGCCTGTCGTGGATCACCGTGCCGGCGGGCTCGCTCGAGCGGCACCACCTCAGCGCCGACGACCTCGACGGCCTGGTCGAGTTGGCGCGCTCGGTGGCCGGCACCCGCATGGCGCTGCTGTTCCGCACGCTCGCCAGCGGCAGGATCAAGGTGTCGTTCCGGTCGGTCGGCGACGTGGACGTGGCCGCCTTCGCCCAGCCGTTCGGCGGCGGAGGTCATGCGAAGGCGTCGGGCGCGTCCATCGCCGGCTCGCTCGACGAGGTGCAACGCGAGGTCCTCGCGGCGGCACGCCGCTTGCTCTCCAACGGGAGGGTTGCTTGACCCTCATTCAAATGGCTGTCTAATTTGCGACCAGGGTGGTCGCAATAAGGAGCGGCGGTGGCGACCACGGTGGAGAAGATCGAGGAAGTCCTGGAGCTGGTGCGGCCGGCGATTCGCATGGACGGTGGCGACGTGGAGTTCGTGGATTTCGACGAGAGCGAAGGCGTCGTGTCGCTCAGGCTGATGGGACACTGCGTGGGCTGCCCGATGTCGCGGGCGACCCTCAAGAACGGGATCGAGGCGCGCCTCCGGACGGCGGTGCCGGAAGTCCGCTCGGTGGAGGCGGTCTGACGCGTGGCGGGTGACGATCTGAAGGCTCGGGTGGAGGCCGCGTTGCGGGGGCTGGTGAATCCGCGCGTCGGCCAGGATGTCGTGACGGCGGGGATGGTGAAGGAGATCGCGGTCGAGGCCGGCGGCAAGGTGCGCGTCGCCTTCGCCCTGGGTCGCGACGACCCGGCCGCGCTGGTGCGCGAGGCGCGGCTGGCGGTGCAGGCGCTGCCCGGCGTCACGGCGGTCAAGATGGACGTGGCGGGCGGCGCGCAGCAGCAGCCCCAGACCACTCCCAAGCCGGTCGCGCCGCCCACCGCGCGCGAGTTCCCCCACCTGGGCCACGTGATCGCCGTCTCGAGCGGCAAGGGCGGCGTCGGCAAATCCACCGTCACCGTGAACCTCGCGGCCGCGCTGGCCGCCGGCGGGAAGCGCGTGGGCGTGATGGACGCGGACGTGTACGGCCCCAACATCCCGCGGATGTTCGGCATCGCCGACCAGAAGCCGGACGTGGCCGGCGGGAAGATCCAGCCGATCGTCGCGCACGGCGTGAAGGTGATCAGCCTCGGCAACCTGGTGGAGCGCGACGCGGCGGCCATCTGGCGCGGCCCCATCATCACCAAGATCATCCAGCAGTTCCTGGGCGACGTGGACTGGGGCCAGCTCGACTACTTCTTCGTGGACATGCCGCCCGGCACGGGCGACGCGCAGCTCAGCCTGGTGCAGTCGGTGCAGGTGGGCGGCGCGATCATCGTCACGACGCCGCAGGACGTGGCCGTGGGCGACGCGCTGCGGGGCGCGAAGATGTTCGAGAAGGTGGGGGTGCCGGTGCTGGGGATCGTGGAGAACATGTCGTACTTCCAGTGCCCGCACTGCGGCGAGCGCACGGCGATCTTCGCGAGCGGCGGGGGCCGGCGCCTGGCCGACGAGCTGGGTATCCCGCTGCTGGCCGAGATCCCGTTGCAGGAGCGGGTGCAGGAGCTGTGCGAGTCGGGCGTGCCCGTGATCCTGGCGGAGCCCGAGACGCCGGCGGCGCGGGCGCTCGCGGGCCTCGCGGCCGAGGTGCTCGAGCGCTCGGCCGCGGTCCGTCTCCCCATCGTCGAATCGTAGGTACGCCCGTCCTCCTCGCGGTCCTGCTCGCCGCGGCCGCCGCTGCGCCCCTCCGCGCGCAGGATTCGCTTCCGGATTCGAGCGCCTGGGCGGCGCCGTCGGAGACCGCCTCGGGCCAGGAGCTGATCTACAGCGGCCGGTTCGAGGCCGCCCGCCTGTACTTCTTTCGCATGGCCGAACGCCATCCCCGCGACCCGGTGGGCCCCGCACTCGAAGCGTCGGCGCTCATCTGGTGGGCCACCGCGCAGCAGAACGACGGGTTCGACGAGGATTCGATCGACGCGCTGCTGACCGAGGCCGCGGCGCGCGCCCGGCGCGAGGTGGCGGCGGCCGCCACCGACTCGGCGCGGGTGACGCAGCTGTTCTGGCTGGGCACCGCGCTGGGGTACCGGGCGCGGCAGGCCGAGCTGCACGGGCACTACTGGCGCGCGGCGCGGGACGCGCGGCAGATGCGCACCGCCCTCGGCCGTGCCGTGGCCCTGGATTCGAGCTGCGTGGACTGCCGGCTGGGCCTGGCCATCTACGACTACGCGCTCGCGCGGGCGGGCGTGCTCGCGCGGCTGGTGGCGCGGATCATCGGGCTTGGCGGCGGCGACGCGCCGGGCGCGCTGGTGTGGATGCGGCGGGTCGGCGAGGAGGGCACCGCGGCGCGGCTCGAGGCCCAGTGGCTGTACGCCAACGCGCTGCTCCGCGAAGGCGGCTCGGACGGCGCGCGGCGCGATGAGGCGCGGACCATCGTGGGCACGCTGGCGGAGCGGTTCCCCGAGAACCCGGTGTTCCGCCGCTTCCTGGACTCGACCGCCAGAACGCCGTGAGCGACGGCCCGGCGGCCGTCCCCGCGACGGACCTGGTCTCGGGGCCGCTGCCGCGGGCGATCATGCGCGTGGCGCTGCCCGCCGTGGGCTCGGCGCTGCTGCAGCTGGTCTTTCTCCTCATCGACATCTTCTGGGTGGGCCGCATCCTCGGCCCCTCGGCGCTGGCGGCGATCTCGACCGCGGGGTTCGCGGTGTGGATGCTGCTGGCAGTGGGCGAGATGATCGGCGTGGGGCTCACCGCGGTAGCCGCCCGGCGTCACGGCGAGGGCGCCCACGGACTGGCGGCGGTGGTGTCCGGGACGACCCTCGCCTTCGCGCTGCTGGCCGGGGTCGTCGTGGGCGTCGTGGGATGGCGTCTGGTGCCGCTGCTGTTCGCCGTGATGAACACGCCGCCCGACGTCACCGAGCTGGGCCGGCGCTGGCTCTCCGTGTACCTGGTGGGCACGCCGCTGGTGCTGGGGTTCTACGCCGCGGAGGCGACGTTCCGCGCGTCGGGCGACACGCGCACGCCGCTGGCCCTCCTGGTGGTGTCGGTGCTGGTGACGCTGGTGCTGGACCCCGTCCTGATCCTCGGGCTGGGGCCGGCGCCCGCGATGGGCATCGGCGGCGCGGCGGTGGCGGCCGTGGGCACGCGGGCGCTGGTGCTGGCCTTCGGCTACGGGATCCTGCAGCGGCGGCGCCTGCTGCGCTTCGCGGTGGGCGACTGGCGCGCCGCCCTCTCGGTATTGCGCATCGGCGCGCCGACCGCGGCGACCGGCATCTTCTTCAGCCTCGTCTACATCGGCCTCACGCGCATCACCACCCGGTTCGGCACGACGGCGCTCGCGGCCCTGGGCGTCGGTCACAAGCTCGAGGGACTCGCCTACCAGGTCGCGGTCGGCTTCGGCCTGGCGTCCGCGGCCATCGTCGGCCAGAATCTGGGAGCGGGCCGGCCCGACCGGGCCCGCACCGCCGGCTGGCTCTCGGCGCGCTACGCCTGCGCGGCGGCGGCCCTGCCGGCGCTGGCGTTTCTGGTGGCCCCCACCTCGCTGGTGGGCGTCTTCAGTCGCGACCCCGGCGTGATCGCCGCCGGCGCGAGCTACCTGCGCATCATCGCCGTCGCGGAGATCACCATGGCGCTGGAGATCGTGCTGGAAGGATCGCTGGGCGGCGCGGGCTTCACGGTCGAGCCGATGCTGTGGTCGGGCTCGCTCACCGCCTCGCGCATCCCGCTCGCCTCGTGGCTCGCCGGCCGGTTCGGCGTCGCCGGCATCTGGTGGGCCATCAGCCTGACCGCCGCCGGCCGCGGCATCGCGATGACCGCGCTGTGGCGCAGCGGGCGGTGGCGGCGGGGGCGCGCGTGAGCCGGCTCATCACCCTGCTCACCGACTTCGGCGCCAGCGACAGCTACACGGGCGAAGTGAAGGGCGTGCTGCTGTCGCTGGTGCCGGACGCCACGCTGGTGGACGTGAGCCACGACATCGCGCCGGGCGACGTCGCCGCCGCGAGCTTCGTGCTGGGCCGCGTGTGGCGCGCGTTCCCCGCCGGCACGGTGCACCTGGCGGTGGTGGATCCCGGCGTCGGCACGCGGCGCCGCGCCCTGGCCGTGGACGCCGCCGGCCACCGGTTCGTCGCGCCCGACAACGGCCTGCTGAGCGACGTGTTCGCGGCCGCCCACGCGGACGTCGTGAGCCTGCCCGTCCCGGCGGCGGCGAGCCACACCTTCCACGGGCGCGACGTGTTCGCGCCGGCGGCCGCGCGCCTGGCGGCCGGCGCGCCGCTCGGCGACCTGGGCCGGGCGGTGTCCGACCTGGTCCACCTGCCGCCGCGACGCCTGCGCACCGAGGGCGCGGCCGTGATCGGCCAGGTGGTCCACGTGGACCGGTTCGGCACGCTGGTCACCAACGTTCCCGCGAGCGCCGTCGTGGCGGGGGCCGCCGTCCAGGTGGGCCGCCACGCGGTGCCCGTGCGCGACACCTTCGCCGACGTGCCTGCGGGCGAGCCGGTCGCGTTCGTCGGCTCCGGGGGAACGCTCGAAATCGCCGTCCGCGACGGACGGGCGGAGGCGGTGCTGGGCGCGGCGAGAGGAGCGGAGGTGCGGGTGGGTGGTGGTACGAGCGGCTGAGTCAGCCGCGGCGGGTGGCGGCGCGCCTCAGGGCGCGGCGTCCACCCAGACGACCTGGATTCCCCCGAACGCCGATTGGACCCGCACGTCGAGGTGGGCGCTCGTAGCGGCGTAGTTGTCGGAGTAGTACACGTCGCCCCGCTTGGTGAAGCCGTTCTGCTCGAACGATGCCAGGAAGCGGACGAGGGTGATGGCGACGCCGAGATTGCGCGGCACCTCGAGCTTGAGCTCGCCGAGGGCCAGGTGGGCGTCCACGTCCGTGGGGCCCCGCCAGGCGCCCGTGAAATCGAGGGAGAGGGCGCCGACGCCGCCGGCGATCGTCACGTGGCGGCAGTTGGCGTTGCCCAACCCCGTGGCCGTGAGCTGCGCGGCCCCCGCCTCGAGGTCCAGCGAATCGCAGGCGATGGGATTGGGGCGGCTGAACCGCAGGTCCGTCTGCGACGCGCCCGTCTTGTAGCGCAGGCTCCTCAGGGCCAGGCCGCCGAATTCGGCGGACGCCTCCGCGGCGCCTAGCTCGACGTCGAGCGCCAGCGGGACACCCGGCGCCAGGGCCAGATCCAACGACGGCTTGTTCTGCTCGTCATGGTCCGCGAGCGTGACGTGGCCGACCGTCTTGAGGCCGAGCCGCAGGACGCCCGCGGCGGGATCGTACTCGGAGATGGGGATGAACTTGTCCTCGTCGTAGCGCATCACCATCTGGTACAGGGCGCCCGGCGCCGCCGGCGTCGAGGCGGAAGCGGCCGGCCGCGTACGTCACGTCCACCGTGAGGGCGGTCTCGCCGTGCAGCTGGCGCGCCGAGCTCAGGGTGCGGAGCGTCTGGGCGCGCGCAGCCGGCGCGGCGAGCAGGGAGGCGACGACCGCTACGGTGGCCGCGACGCGCGTCATTCGCGCCGGCCCGCGCGGGGCGCGGCGGGCGTGGCGGGCGGCGTGGTCCACAGGTACTCGCCCGACTGATCGCCCATGTGGCGGCCGGCGAAGGCGTCCCGCAGCCCGGCGCGGGAGAGCAGCACGGCGCCGAATCCCACGGTGGCCGCCAGCCAGGTCGCCACGAAGGCCACGGTGCTCAGCACGTAGAACACCGGTCCGGCCCAGCCGAACAGCGCGGCGGCGGCCCATGGACCGAGCAGCCCCACCAGCCCCGTGAACAGGTAGCCGTACGCGTTCGGGCTGCGCACGAACGCGCCGTTGGCCATGCGCCGGCGGCTCACGGTTTCGCCGACGGCGTGCGCCACGGCGAGGTAGCCGCCGAGCGCGGCGATGCACGCGGCGACCGCGAAGGCGATGATGGCGAACGGCAGCAGCAGGATGCCGACGATCGTGAACACCAGGCCCACGATCAGCATCGCCAGCGTCGGCAGCAGCAGCAGCTGGCCGAGCAGCCCCACCACGAGCGACCGCCCGAACGATTCGGACGCGGTGTCGGCGACGACCTCGAGGTAGCGCCGCGCGAAGAACACGGTCCCGAAGCCGATCATCGCCAGCGCGACGAACATCGCGACGACGTTCTTGACGCCGCCGAACAGGACCTGGACGGCCGAAGGCGCCGCCGCGGCCGCCGGAGCGGCCGACGGTGTCTCCAATGCCGGAGCAACGCTGCTCGGCGCCGACCCGGCCGGCGGAGCGGGGGGCGCCTGGCCGGCGATGCTGGCGACGGGCGGAGGCGCGAGCGGCGCCGCGGCGGCCAGCGCGTCCACTTCGGCGTCGATGCGCTGCTTGGCGGCGATGTCGGCGCCCGCCAACCCGTCCACCTTCCAGGCACGGACGTCCGCCAGCAGCTGCGGGGTCTCGAGCGAGGCGCCATCGGACAGGAGGCGCCGCCAGGAGCGCTCGAGCGGGCCGCCGACCGCGTACGAAGCCACGGCCCGGCCGTCGAGCGAGAGCGAGCCGTCCCTGAGGCTCACGACGCGGCTCGCCCCGGAGGCCAGGTCGAGCTCCAGCATGGCCTCGTGCGCGCCGATCGAGATGGTGTGCGAGAGCACCTGGTTGGGGTGCTGCTGGATGTGCAGCACGCGCTCCAGGAACTTGAGACCCTCGGACAGGCGGGACGCGGCGTCGCCCGCGGTGCGAACCCGCGGGAAGGCCGCGGCGGAGCCCGCCGTGCCCAACGCCAGCGCCAGCGCGATGACGCTAGAGCGTGCCGGCGAGTTCATCGCTCCTCCGGGGCGCCCTGAGCAGAACGTGCAGGCCGTAGCCGCTCGCCGCGTACGCGAGGGCGGCCGTGACCAGCGTGGCCCACAACCGCGGGCCGCTCCCGGCCGCGGAACGCAGCGCCGCGACCAAGCCCGAGCGCACGCTCCACGACCCCACGGCCAGGGCCGCGGCGTCCAGCCAGCCGCCGACGCGGCCGGCGACCCACGAGGCGCCCAGCGTGACGGAGCTGGCATGCGCCGCGACCCACGGGGCGGCGAGCAGGACGGTGACCAGCACGCAGGCGGCGTACGTCGTGGCGAGGATCACGGCCCGGCGCGGCTGGAGCGCCCAGGTCCCGGCGCGCCGCAGCAGCACCAACGCCACGGGCCGGGGCAGCGCGACCTGCGACATCACGCGGTCCCGGAAATCCCGGCTCGGGGCGAGATTCGGCAGGCTGGACAGCTCCCGGAGCACCAGCATGTCCAGGTCCGAACCGTCTAACTGCTTGTCCATCAGGCCACTTACCTCCTCGCTGCCACCCCCTACGGGATCGGAGTGGCGGCGGTTTCAGGTCTTGAGGTCCGCCAGGTACTCCCGCAGCTCGAGCCTGGCGCGGTGGATGTAGGTCTTCACGGTGCCGAGGGGCAGGTCCATCACCTCGGCGATTTCCTCGTACGCGCGCCCTTCGACGTGCCGCAGCAGGATGGCCGTCCGGTACTCGGGCCGGAGCCGCGCGATGGCACGCTCGATGGCCGTTCCGGTCTCGCGCGATTCCAGCTCCTCGAGCGGCGACTCGGAGCGGTCGGTCGCCTGCAGCGCGGTCGCCGCGATCTCGTCCGACGTGCGCGCGTCCGGCGCTCCGTCGAGCGAGAGCGTGTCGAGCTCGCGGCGCCGCAGCTGATCGATGGCGGCGTTGTTGGCGATCTTGAAGATCCACGAGGAGAACTTGTATTCGGGGCGGTACGTCTCGAGCGCGTTCAGGACCTTGATGAAGGTCTCCTGCGCCAGGTCCTCGGCGAGCGCTCGGTGACGCACCATGCGGTAGATCAAGGAGAAGACGGGCCGCTCATACCGCCGGAGCAACTCGCGGTACGCGTCCTCCTTGCCGGCCTTGGCCAGCTCCACGACCTCCCGGTCGCCAAGCGCCTGGAGGTCTTTCGCCGTCGGCATGCGGGGGGTAATCTACGCTTCCAATGCCGCTCCGCCCGACATTCGGCCGATGACGTTGGCTCCGCCCGCGCCGCCCGAGGCCCCATCCGACAAGCGTCGCTATGTGCGCGAGATGTTCGCCGCCATCGCGCCCCGCTACGACCTGTTGAATCACCTGCTGTCGCTCAACATCGACCGCGCGTGGCGCCGGATGGCGGTGGACCGGCTCGGCTGGGAAGGGCACGCCGGCCTGTACCTCGACGGGTGCGCCGGGACCCTGGACCTCGCGGCCGAGCTGGCGGGCCGGCCGGGGTTTGCGGGCCGGGTGGTAGGGGCGGACTTCGCCGCTCCGATGCTGCGCCTGGGCGCAGGCAAGCTCGGCGCGGGCAAGGTCCGCGTGGCGGCCGCCGACGCGCTCGAGCTGCCGTTCCGCGACGCGGTCTTCGAAGGGGCCACGGTGGGCTTCGGACTGCGGAACCTGGCCGACCTCGACGGCGGCCTCCGGGAGCTGAGGCGGGTGCTGCGGCCGGGAGCGCGGCTGGTGGTCCTGGACTTCAGCACGCCGCCGTCGGCCCCCGTCCGGGCGCTCTACCACCTCTACTTCCGCCGGATCCTCCCGGTGGTCGGGCGGCTGATTTCCGGGCACCCGACCGCGTACGCCTACCTCCCGGCGTCGGTCGCGCAATTCCCGGCGCCCCAGGCCCTGGCGGGGCGGATGGCCGAGGCCGGGTTCAGGGACTGTGGCTACCGTCTCCTCACCGGCGGCATCGCCGCCATCCACTGGGGGATGCGATGAGCCTCGACAGCCTGCGCGACTTCATCGCCGCGCTGGACGAGGCGGGCGAGCTGGTGCGCGTGCGGGAGAGCGTATCGGTCGACCGCGAGATCACCGAGATCGCCGACCGGTGCATGAAGAGCCCCGGCGGTGGGCCGGCCCTGCTCTTCGAGCGCCCCGTGCTCCCAGGGGGGGCTCCCGAGCCGTCATCCGGTGGCCATCAACCTGTTCGGCTCCCACCGGCGCATGGCCATGGCCCTGGAGACGCCCACGCTGGATGCCATTGGAGCACGCATCACCGACCTGCTGAGAACCGCAGGCGCCGGAGGGAATCGCCGGGAAGCTCGCCATGCTCCCGCGGCTGGCTGAGCTGGCCAGGATGCCGCCGCAGCGCAGCGATGGTGCGGCTCCATGCCAGGCGGTGGTGCTCCGGGAGCAGGATCTGGACCTGAGAGAGCTGCCGCACCTGGTGTGCTGGCCGGGTGATGGGGGCCCCTACCTCACGTTCCCGATGGTGATCACCCGGGATCCCGGCGTCGGGAGCACGGAACGTCGGCCTCTACCGCATCCAGGTGCAGGGTCGGCGCGAGCTGGCCATGCACTGGCAGCGGCACAAGGTGGGTGCGGCGCACTGGCGGGCCATGGCGGCGCGGGGCGAGCGCATGCCGGTGGCCATCGTGCTGGGGGCCGATCCGGCCTCGATGTACGCCGCGTCGGCGCCGCTGCCCCCGGCGGTGGACGAGTTCCTGTTCGCCGGGTTCCTCCGTCGCTCGCCGGTCCGGCTGGCGTCGGCCGTGACCTGCGACCTGGAGGTGCCGGCCGAAGCGGAGATCGTCATCGAGGGCTACATCGACCCGGCGGAGGAGCTGGTGGTCGAGGGTCCGTTCGGCGACCACACGGGGTTCTACTCGCTCGCCGACCGCTACCCCCGGGTCCACGTCACGGCCGTCACGATGCGGCGCGATCCGATCTACCCGGCGACCATCGTCGGTCCGCCGCCGATGGAGGACTACTACCTCGGCCATGCGACCGAGCGGATCTTCCGCCCGCTGCTCCAGTTGACCATGCCGGAGATCGTGGACTACCACATGCCGGCCTACGGCATCTTCCACAACCTGGTCTTCGTGAGCATCGACAAGCAGTACCCCGGGCACGCCTTCAAGGTGATGAACGGCTTGTGGGGGCAGGGCCTGATGGCGCTCGCGAAGGTGATCGTGGTGCTCGACCGGGACGTGGACGTCCAGCGTCCGGACGAGGCGTGGTGGGTGGCCTTGAACCACATCGACCCGCAGCGCGACGTCCAGTTCACGATGGGACCGGTGGACGTCCTCGACCACTCGAGCCGCGCGTTCACGTTCGGGTCCAAGATGGGCATCGACGCGACGCGCAAGTGGCCGGAGGAGGGGTTTACCCGCGAGTGGCCCGGCCGCATCGAGATGGACCAGGCGACCCGGGCGGCGGTGAACGAGAAGTGGGCCAGGCTGGGCATCCGGCTTCCGTGACGGGCGCATCCCGCGTGGGCGTGGACGGCCAGGTGCTCTCGGGCGGGGGCCGGCTGGCGGCCTACGCCAATTTCGTGAAGGTCGCCCACACCGTGTTCTCGCTGCCGTTCGCGTTCGTCGGTGTCGCCGCCGCGTCGCGCGTCCACCCGGTCACGCTGCGGGTGACGCTGCTGGTGATCGCCGCGTTCGGCACCGCGCGGTTCGCGGCGATGGGCTTCAACCGGATCGCGGACCGCGAGCTGGACCGGCTGAACCCCCGCACGTCCGGTCGGGAGCTGCCCGGCCGGCGGATGTCGCTCGCCGAAGCCTGGGTGCTGGTGACGGGGATGTCGGCCGCTTTCGTCCTCGCCGCGTCGCTCTTGAACCCGCTGTGCTTCGCCCTCTCGCCGGTCGCCCTGGTCTGGGTCACCGCCTATTCGTTCTCGAAGCGGTTCACCGCGCTGTCCCACCTGTGGCTGGGCCTGGGCATGGCGATTGCCCCGGTGGGCGGGTATCTGGCGGTGACGGGGAGCTGGAGCACGCCATGGTGGGGGATTCTGCTCCTGGCGCTCGTGGTCACCTGCTGGGGTGGCGGATTCGATGTCCTGTACTCCCTGCAGGACGAGGCCTTCGATCGGGAGCACGGACTGCGGTCCATGACCGTAGCCGTTGGGCCCGTGCGGGCCATCGGCGTCGCCCGTGCGTTGCACGTCGTGGCCGCGGTGGCACTGGTGGCATTCGGCATGGCAACGGGGTTTGGCACCTGGTACTTCGCCGGCGTGGCGGTCGCCGTGAGCCTCCTGGTATGGGAGCACAGGCTCGTCCGCCCCAACGACTATTCCCGCCTGGACGCGGCCTTCTTCTCGATGAACGGGATCATCTCGGCGGCGGTCATGGCGGGCTCAGTCCTCGACGCGCTGCTCCGATGAGCGCCTTCACCGGCAGTAGCACGGCCAAGCCGTCACGCGGCACCGGGAGGGGGCCACGAGTGCCGAAGCGGCCGCCTCCCCGAAGGCCGGCACCGCATCCGGTTCGCCGGCCGGCTCCCAATCGGAGGGGTGGATGAGCCGTCTTCCGGTGGTCATGGCGATTACGGGAGCTTCTGGTGCTCCCTATGGCCTCAGGCTGCTCCAGGTGGTGGCTGGAGCCGGCACACCCGTATGGCTCATCGTCTCGTCGCACGGGTGGCGGCTGCTCCACGAAGAGTGTGGCATCGGCTCAGCTTCAGAGCTGGCGGCCGCGGTCGGCAAAGAGTGGCGCAGCGTCGAGCTGTTCACCGACGACGACCGGGGAGCACGGCCGGCATCGGGGTCCGTGCGCACGGCGGGCATGGTGATCTGCCCGTGCTCGATGGCGACCCTGGCCGGGGTGGCCACGGGCAACAGCCGGAGCCTCGTCGAGCGGGCCGCCGACGTGGTGCTCAAGGAGCGCCGGCGGCTGATCCTGGTGCCGCGGGAGGCTCCCCTGTCGCTGGTGCACCTGCGGAACATGGTCGCGGTGACCGAGGCGGGCGCCACCATCCTGCCGGCGGCCCCGGCGTTCTACCAGCGGCCGCGGACCGTCGCCGAGCTGGTGGACTTCGTGGTGCAGCGCATCGTGGACCATCTCGGCGTCGAGGCCGACCTGGTGCCTCGCTGGTCGGGCAAGGCGCCCCGGCGGCGCTGAATGCGGCTGGGGCTGATCGCGGACACGCACGGCACGGTGCATCCGCGCGTACACGAGGTGTTCGCGCGGGTGGACCACATCCTCCACGCGGGCGACATCGGGGCCGCCGAGGTGCTCGAGGAGCTGGAGCTGCTGGCGCCGGTCACGGCGGTCTACGGCAACGTGGACAGCGGCATCATGCGCCGGCGGCTGCCGCAGGTGGCGCGGGTGGAGTTCGACGGCTTCGCGTTCGTCGTGACCCACGGCGACCGGCTCGGCTCCCCCGACCCGGACGGGCTCAAGGCCGAGTTTCCCGACGCCGACGTGATCGTGTTCGGGCACACGCATCGGGCGCTGATCCGCGACCTGCCCGACTTCACGGTGGTGATCAACCCGGGCTCGGCGGGACCGCGGCGCTTCGACCTGGCGCCGTCGGTGGCGATCATGGAGACCGAGCCCGGGATCCCTCCGCGGGCGCGGATCGTCCCCCTCAGCTGACGCCGGCCCCCAGCCACTGCTCGAGGGGCGTGGTGGACTCGAACTCCTCGGGGTGCTGGCGGAACCAACTCATCACCAGCAGCAGCTCGTCCATCTCCGGCGCGGTGCGCGCGGCCGGGCCGCCGGCCGTCTGGCCCGCCGCGTGCTCGACGGCCGCCGCGAAGGCGTCGCGCTCGATGGGCGTGCGGGGCCAGGCCGCGACCGCGCGCACCAGGCCGCGGTGCACCAGGTACACGCGGTCGTCGTGCCCGCCGCCCTCCCGGGCCGGCGTGCGATCGCGGATGCCGTACACGAAGCTCAACGCCTCGGTGGCCGCCCGCAGGCGCGAGACCGCCGCGAACAGGGCCTCGAGCGCCTCGAGCTTCTCGCGCCACGCGGCGGCGCGCTCGAAGTCGCGCCCGTCGGAGGCCTCGGCCATGGCGTCGAGCACGCGGTCGATGGGCGCCACGGCCTGGCTGTCGAGAAACGCCGCGGCCTGGGCGACGGCGCCCCGGTAGGCGTCGCCGCTGCACTTCGCGGCGCAGGGTCCCAGGCAGGTCCCCAGCTCGTGGCGCAGGCAGCCGGCGGGCTCGTCGCTCGGCGCCGAACAGGTCGGCCTGGTCGGCGAAGCGGAGCGGGCGGTCCTGGGCGCAGTCGCGCAGCTTGAGCAGGTCGGACAGGACGCGGATGGATTCCGCGGTGCGCCACCCGCTCTGGAACGGGCCGTAGTAGCGGGCGGTGCGGTCGGCGGTCTGCTCGGTGACCTTCAGCTTGGGCGCCGCGCCGCCGGTGAGCTTGACGAAGACCATGCGCCGCTGGGCGCGGTTGCCGCGCACGTTCGAGAACGGCCGGAGCCGGGCGATCAGGCGCAGCTCCTCGAGCAGGGCCGCGAACTCGCTCGGCTGGTAGTGCCAGGCGATGTCGGCGGCCGCGCGGATCAGGTGAGCCGACTTGCTGTCGGGCCAGGGCGCGGAGAAGTAGCTCAGCAGCCGCGCGCGCAGGTCCTTCGCCTTCCCGACGTAGAACACGCCGCCGCTCTGGTCGAGGAACTGGTACACGCCGGGCCGCCGCTGGGCGGTGGTCTTGACCCGGTCGCGCAGCTCCTCGAGGGAGTCGTTGGCGGGTGCGGCGAGAAGCGCTAGCGCTGGCATCCGGGACAAAAGTAGGTGGCGCGGGCATCCACCGCATGGGTCAGGACGATGCGGCGCCCGCAGCGGCGGCAGGGCCGGCGCGCGCGGCCGTAGACGTTGAGGCGCGACTGGTACGCGCCGGCCTCGCCCGTCCCCGTGCGGTAGTCGCGCACGGTGGTGCCCCGGCGCCGGATCGAGCGCCGGAGGATGCCGATCAGGGCGCGGTGCAGGCGGCGGGCCTCGGCGGGCGTGACGGAGCGGGAGAGCCGCGACGGATCGATGCCCGCGCTCCACAGGGCCTCGTTGGCGTAGATGTTCCCGACGCCCGCGAGTCGCCGCTGATCCATCAGCGCCTTCTTGACCGCGAGGCGGCCGCCGGCCAGCACCGCCGACAGTCGCGCGGCGGTGAAGCCGGGCTCCAGCGGCTCGGGGCCGATGCGCGCCGTGTAGCGCGTCCACGCCTCCTCGGTGAGCAGGTGCACGGCGCCGAGCCGGCGGACGTCGCGGTAGTCGAGTCGCCGGCCGCCCGAAAGTCCGGCGCTGATGGCGACGTAGCGATCGGCCGGGGCGCTCGCCCCGGTCACCAGCAGCGACCCGGTCATCCGTGGCTGGATCACGACCCGCCGTCCGTCGTCGAGCACGACCACCACGTGCTTGGCGCGACGCCCGACCTCCGTCACGCGCCGCCCGGTGAGCGCGCGCTCGAAGGCGGCGCGGCCGATGCCGCGGAGGATGTCGGGCTTGATGACGTGGATGCTGCGAAGAACAGCGCCGACCAGCCGGGGCCTGATGTCCCGCGCGATCGTTTCGACTTCAGGCAGTTCGGGCACGCCCTACCGCCGCCGGGTGATCTCGCGCCAGCCGATGTCCCGCCGGAACTGCTTGCCCTCGAACCCGATCGCCTCGGCCGCGGCACGGCTCCGGCCCGCCGCCTCGGCCACCGTCGGCGCCGTGGCCGTCACCGACAACACCCGGCCCCCGGCAACCCTGAGGACGCCGCCCCCGTCCATGGCCGTGCCCGCGTGGAAGACGTGGATGTCCGGGTCGGCCGCGAGCTCCCTGGGGATCGTGATGGCCGCTCCGGCGCGGGGGCTGTCCGGGTAGCCACCGGCCGCCAGGACCGTGGTCACGGCGGCGCACCGGGCGTCTCCGAGCGTGTGCCCAGGTGGCATCCAGCCACCCTCGGCAACCATCCGGAGCACCGGGAGCACTCCACCAGGGAGCACCGGAAGGATTGCCTGCGCCTCGGGATCACCAAATCGGCAGTTGAACTCGATGACCTTGACCCCGCCGTCCGGCATGATCATGAGGCCTGCGTAAAGCATTCCTCGATATGGTGATCCCTCGGCGCGCAGCGCCGAGAGCGTCGGCTCGAATACGTGCTCCGCCACCTTGGCGAGCAGCGCTGCCGAAGCAATGCCCACCGGGCTGTATGCTCCCATGCCGCCGGTGTTCGGTCCGTGGTCCCCGTCCGCGAGGCGCTTGTGATCCTGGGCCGGCGGCAGCACGGCAAAGTGCTCCCCGTCGGTCAGCGCGAGGACGGACAGCTCCTCGCCTTCCAGGAACTCCTCGACCAGCACCTCCGCACCCGCGTCGCCGAAGGCGCCGTCCTTGAGCATGGCGGAGGCGATGGCCCGCGCCTCGGCCCGGGTGCGGCAGACCACGGCGCCCTTCCCGGCGGCCAGGCCGGACGCCTTGATGACCAGGGGTTCGGCGTGCTGGTCGATGTAGCGGGAGGCCGAGTCGAAGTCGGTGAAGGTGCGGGCGTCGGCGGTCGGGACACCGTGCTTCAGCATCAGGGCCTTGGAGAAGGCCTTGGAGGACTCGATGCGGGCGGCGGCGGCGGTCGGGCCGAAGACCGGAACGCCGGTCTTGGCGAGGCGGTCCACGAGGCCGGCGGCGAGCGGCGCTTCGGGGCCGACGACCACCAGGTCGATGCGGTGCTCGGCGGCGAGCCGGACCACCAGCTCGAGGTCGGTGCCCTTGCCCGGCAGGTTGGTCGCGAGGCTCGCGGTGCCCGCGTTGCCCGGCAGGCAGAAGAGCGTGGCCTGAGGCGCGTCGCGGCGCAGCGCCCAGAGCAGCGCGTGCTCGCGGCCGCCTCCGCCGACGACCAGGATTCTCACTGGCTGCCGGGACCCCGGAAGGCGCTCTGGAACGCCTCGCGGGCTTTCTTCGCGACGTCCGCCACGGTATCAACGGCTCCCTTCGCCTGCTCCGCGTAGTACTTCCCCGCGTCGCCGAGGTCGGCCGACAGCGGCTGCTTGTCCTCGTCCGATCCGCGCCGGGGATACTCGCCGCGCAGGATCCGGTCGTACTCGCCGGTGGCCACCCAGCGCTGCAGCTCCGCCGCGCGCAGCGTGTGGAACGGGTGGGTGTAGCCCAGCGTGTTGATCACCTTGTAGATGGTGTCCATCGCGCCGCCGCCCTCCTCGTACTCCTTCGCCTGCGTCATGAAGGCGTCGAGGTTCATCTCCGAGATCTGGCCGCCGCCCGCGAGCTTCATGAACATCCGCATCGAGGCGATCGGGTCCTGGCTGGCCAGCAGGCCGGCGCGGTCGCTGGAGAGTTCGCTCTTGCGGAACCACTCCAGCAGCGCGACCTGGATCGGCAGCAGCGCGATCCCGGCGAGGAAGGGCAGGTTCCGGAACCCGAACTCGAGGATGATGACGAGGATGGTGTGGTAGAGCGCGTGGCCGCTGATGACGTGGCCCAGCTCGTGGCCGAGGATGGTGCGCAGCTCCTCGTCGTCCAGGAGCGAGAGCGCGCCGGAATTCAGCACGATGAAGGGCCGGTCCATCCCGAACGCGCCGGCGTTGACCTCCGGCGTCTGCGAGATGAACAGGTCGGGGCGCGGGTCCCAGTCCATCGTGGCGCACACGTCGGTGAAGGCGGCGTGGACGCGCGGGAACTGGGTCGGCCCGACCCGCACGGCGTTGGCCTGGAAGAGCAGGCGCACGCCGCGCTCCCCGAAGAAGCCGTAGACCTTCCGCACCACCTCGTCGAAACCCGGAATGGACCGGAGGGCGCTCAGCGCCGCGCGGTCGGCGGCGTGCTCCCAGGCGCGGGATGAAATCTGCGTGAGCACGGTGCGGGGCCGGCGCGCAGGCAGGCCCTGATCAGCGTCCGTCATCGAACCTCCCAGAGGATCCCGACTCCCTTACGCCGGGCCGGGCCCCGCGTTTCAGCCGCGCTCAGGCGGCCAGCGCGCGGTCCAGGTCCGCGATGAGGTCGTCGGCGTCCTCGATGCCCACCGAGAGCCGCACCAGCCCGTCGGTGAGCCCCATCGCCTCCCGCATCGCCTTGGGCACGGCGGCGTGCGTCATGGTGGCCGGGTGCCCGATGAGGCTCTCGACGCCGCCCAGCGACTCGGCGAGCGCGAACAGCCGCGTGCCCTCGACGATGCGGCGCGCGCGCTCCAGCGAGCCGGCCTCGAACGACAGCATCCCGCCGAAGCCCGTCATCTGGCGGCACGCCAGCTCGTACTGCGGGTGCCCGGGCAGGCCGGGGTAGTAGACGGTCTCGACCCGGCGTCGCCGGACGAGCCACTCGGCGATGCGGCGGCCGTTGGCGTCGTGCTGCCGCATGCGCAGCGCCAGCGTCTTGGTGCCGCGCAGCACCAGCCAGCAGTCGAACGGCCCCGGCACCGCGCCTACCGCGTTCTGGAAGAACGCCAGCCGCTCGGCCAGGTCGTCGCGCTTGACCACGACCATCCCGCCGACCATGTCGGAGTGGCCGTTCAGGTACTTGGTGGTGGAATGCACCACGAGGTCGGCGCCGAACTCGAAGCGGCCGCTGGAAGACGGGCGTCGCGAAGGTGTTGTCGACGGCGAACAGCAGCTTGCGCGAGCGCGCGAGCGGCGCCCAGCGCCGCCAGGTCGGCCAGCCGCATCATCGGGTTGGTCGGCGTCTCGACGAACAACAGTCTGGTCGCCGGCCGGATCGCGCGCTCGACCGCGGCCAGCTCGCGCGTGTCGACGTAGCGTGAACGTGAGGCCGACGCGGGAGCGCACCTGCTCCATCAGCCGGTGCGTGCCGCCGTACACGTTCTCACCGCACACCACGTGGTCGCCGGCCGACAGCAGCGTCAGCACGGAGTCGATCGCCGCCATCCCCGAGGCGAACGCGAGGCCGTGGGTCCCGCCCTCGAGGGCCGCGACGTTGCGCTCGAGCGCCTCGCGCGTCGGGTTGCTGACCCGGGCGTACTCGTGCCCCTTGTGGCGGCCCAGCGCCGTCCTGGACGTAGGTGGAGGTCTGGAAGATCGGCATCGTCACGGCGCCGGCCAGGGGCTCGGGCTCCTGGCCGGCGTGGACGGCCCGCGTGGGCAACCCGTTCTCCAGATCGTGGTCGCGGATTCGCGTCATGCACCGCTCGGCGGAGGTGATCTTGGCGAACCTTACACCCGGCCCCCGCGCGCCAGCAAGCGTTGCCGGGCCGGGCGCGCGGAATCCGCGCGCCCGTGCGGCCCCGCCGGGTTGACACCCGGTCGGGCGGGTTCTAGGCTAGGCGCGTGACTCCCGAGCGCCCGTTGAGCTGTCTCGTCGTGGACGACGAGCCTCACCTCCGCAGCATCCTCGTCCGCCTCCTCACCGAGGAGGGTTTCGCGTGCCGGCAGGCCGCGAACGGCCGGGAGGCGCTGCAGGAGCTCGACCGGCAGCCCGCCGACCTGGTCGTCAGCGACATCCGCATGCCGGAGATGGACGGCATCCAGCTGCTGCCGGAGCTGCGGCATCGGTGGCCCGACAGTGCCGTGGTGATGGTGACGGCGGTCTCCGACGTGCGCAGCGCCATCTGGTGCCTCACCCAGGGCGCCCTCGACTACGTGGCCAAGCCGTTCCAGGTGGAGGACGTGCAGGCGCGGGTTCGGCAGGCGCTGGAGAAGCGGCGGCTGATCCTCGAGAACCGCGACTACCAGCAGAACCTCGAGCGCCGGGTCGAGGCGCAGGCGCGGCGCATCGAGGAGCTGTTCGTCGTGGGCGTCCAGTCGCTCGCGCACGCGCTGGAGGCCAAGGACCCGTACACCCGCGGCCACTCGGCCCGGGTCGCGAGCTACGCCACGGCGGTGGCGCGAACGCTCGGCGTGGACGCCGGGCATGCTCGAGGAGCTGCGCATCGGCGCGGAGCTGCACGACGTCGGCAAGATCGGGGTGCGGGAATCCGTGCTGAACAAGCCGGCCAAGCTGAGCGAGGACGAGTACCTCCACATCATGGAGCACACGGTCATCGGGGAGAAGATCCTGACACCGCTCCTGAAGGACCGCCCGCGCATCCTGCAGATCGTCCGCTCGCACCACGAGCGGATGGACGGCGGCGGCCTGCCCGACGGCCTGAAGGGCGACGACATCCCGATGGCGGCGCGGATCGTGACCGTGGTGGACGCGTTCGACGCCATGACCACCGGCCGCGCCTACCGGCCGCCGCTCCCGCACGGAGTCGGTCGTGGCCGAGCTGCGCACGGAGTCCGGCCGGCAGTTCGATCCGGCCGTCGTGGCGGCGTTCGAGAAGACCTTCGCCGACGTCACCGTTCTGCCCATCGCCACCCCCATCGCCGTGGGTGCGCTGCACGAGGCGGCGGTGGCCGCGCTTTCCCGCTGACGTCCACCTTGATGCGGTCGGTGTCGGGCCTCCGCGGCATCGTGGGGGAGGACCTGGTGCCGGCGGTCGTGACGCGGTACGCCGAGGCGTTCGGCGCCTACGTGGCGTCGCGCGGCGGCCGGGTCGTCGCGCTGGCGCGGGACTCGCGGCAGTCCGGCCCGGCGTTCGTCGCCGCGGCCACGACCGGGCTGGTCGCCTCGGGTGTGGACGTCGTGGACCTGGGGATGGTGCCGACGCCCACGGCGCAGCTGGCGGTGGAGTCGCTCGACGGCGGCAAGGGCGGCGGCATCGTGGTGACGGCGAGCCACAATCCGGTGGAGTGGAACGCGCTCAAGTTCGTCGGTCCGGGCGGGCGCTTCCTCGGCAAGGCGGAGGCGGAGCGCTTCTTCGCCCTGGTGGACGCGGGGGGCGCGCACGCGGGAGCGAAGGCCGGGACGCGACGGACGGACGAGGGCGCGGTGCGACGCCACCTGGACCGGGTGCTCGGCCTGCCCTGGCTCGACTTCGCGGCCGTCCGCCGCCGCCGGTTCCGCGTCGCGCTGGACTGCGTGCGCGGCGCCGGCGCGACCGTCATGCCGGCGCTGCTGGCCGAGCTGGGCTGCGAGGTGCGCTCCATCAACCTCGAGCCGGACGGGCGCTTCCCGCGGGAGCCGGAGCCGACGCCCGAGCACCTGGGCGAGCTGAGCGCGCTGGTGCGGGAGAGCCGCAGCGACCTCGGCATCGCGGTGGATCCGGACGTGGACCGGCTGGCGCTGGTGGACGACACCGGCGAGCCGATCGGCGAGGACTACACGCTGGCGTTCGCGGTTCGCGCGGTGCTGGCGCACCGCCGGGGCCCGGTGGTGACGAACCTCTCGACCAGCCTGGTGGTAGACGATGCCGCGCGCGCGCACGGCGGCACGGTGGAGCGGGCGCCGGTGGGCGAGGCCAACGTGGTCGAGCGGATGGCCGAGCGCGGGGCGGTGATCGGCGGTGAAGGGAACGGGGGCGTGATCCTGCCGGAAGTGCACCTGGGGCGCGACGCGCCGGTGGCCGCCACGCTCGCCCTCGCCCTGCTCGCGGCGCGCGAGACGACGGTCTCCGCGCTCGTGAACTCGGCGCCCCGGTATACTATTGTTAAAGCCAAGCTCCCCAGGCCGTCCGGATCGCTGGAACGCTGCTACGCCGCCCTGAGCGGCGGCCTCGCGGGCGCCGTGGCGGACCGGCAGGATGGCCTGCGTCTGGCGCTCGCCGACCGGTGGGTGCACGTGCGGCCCTCCGGCACCGAGCCGGTGGTGCGGATCATCGCCGAGGGGCCGAGCCGGGAGGCGGCCGAGGCGCTGGTGGAGCAGGGCAGGAAAGCGCTCGAGGAGAGCGGGAGGTAGCGGGATGTGCGGCATCGTCGGGTACGTCGGACCGCGGAAGGCGCTCCCGGTCCTGCTCGACGGGCTGAAGCGCCTGGAGTACCGCGGCTACGACTCCGCCGGCATCGCGTTGATCGCCGACGGCAGCTCGATCGTCCAGAAGGCGGCCGGGAAGATCGCCACGCTCGAGTCGCAGCTGGGCCGCGACACCCAGCACGCGAACATCGGCATCGCGCACACGCGCTGGGCCACGCACGGCGCGCCCACCAGCCGGAACGCGCACCCGCACACCGACTGCGCCGGCAACATCGCGGTCGCGCACAACGGCATCATCGAGAACCACACGGCCCTGCGGCAGCTGCTGGTGGCCAAGGGGCACCGGTTCCCGTCGGAGACCGACACCGAGGTGCTGGCGCACCTGATCGAGCAGTTCTATCAGCGACTCGCTGGAGCAGGCGGTGGCGGCGGCGCTCCAGGAAGTCGAGGGGACGTACGGCATCGCGGTGATCTCGGCCAGCGAGCCGGGCACGATCGTCGCGGCGCGCAGCGGCAGCCCGCTGCTGCTGGGCCTCGGCACCGGCGAGAACTTCGTGGCGTCCGATCCCTCGGCCGTGCTGGCCTACACGCGGTCGGTGGTCTACCTCGACGAGGGCAACCTGGCCGTGGTCACGGCGTCCGGCTACCAGGTGAAGGACCGCCACGCCGTGCCGGTGAGCAAGGAAGTCAGCCAGATCGACTGGGACCTCGCGACCATCGAGCGGGGCGGCTTCCCGCACTTCATGCTGAAGGAGATCTGCGAGCAGCCGGAGAGCATCCGGAACACGCTGCGGGGCCGATTGCTCGAGGAGGAGGGCACCGCGCGCTTCGGCGGGCTCAACCTCACCGCCGAGGCGCTGCGCGGGCATCAACCGGATCGTGCTGACGGCCTGCGGCACGTCGTGGCATGCGGCGCTCGTCGGCGAGTACATGATCGAGGAGCTGGCGCGGCTGCCGGCCGAGGTCGAGTACGCGTCGGAGTTCCGCTACCGCAACCCGCTGGTGGACGAGCACACGCTGGTCATCGTCATCTCGCAGTCGGGCGAGACGGCCGACACGCTGGCGGCGCTGCGCGAGGCGAAGCGGCGCGGCGCGCATACGCTGGGGATCGTCAACGTCGTGGGCAGCACCATCGCGCGCGAGGTGGACGGCGGGATCTTCCTGCACGCCGGGCCCGAGATCGGCGTCGCCTCGACCAAGGCGTTCACCAGCCAGATCGCCGCGCTGGTCGTGTTCACGCTGTACCTCGGCCGGCTGCGCTCGCTGTCGATCCTCCAGGGCCGCGAGATCGTCAAGGCGCTGCGAGAAGCTGCCGGAGCAGCTGGAGGCGGTGCTCGCCAAGCGGCCGCTCATCGAGGAGCTGGCGGAGCGGTACACGCGGGCCTCGAACGTCCTGTACCTCGGCCGGGGCTACAACTTCCCGGTCGCGCTCGAGGGCGCGCTCAAGCTCAAGGAGATCTCCTACATCCACGCCGAGGGCTACCCCGCGGCGGAGATGAAGCACGGGCCCATCGCGCTGATCGACGAGCTGATGCCGGTGGTGTTCGTCGCGCCGCACGACGCGGTGCACGCCAAGATCGTCTCGAACATCGAGGAAGTGCGCGCCCGCGGCGGCCGGGTGATCGCGGTCGTGACCGAAGGCGACACCGAGATCACCGCGCTGGTGGATCACGCGATCCCGATCCCCGAGACGCTGGACTTCCTCAGCCCGATCCTCTCCTCGGTGCCGCTGCAGCTGCTGGCCTACCACATCGCGGTGCGCCGCGGCTGCAACGTGGACCAGCCGCGCAACCTGGCCAAGAGCGTGACGGTCGAGTAGCGCGTGCGGGTCGTGCTGCAGCGCGTGAGCCGCGCCGCGGTCCGCATCGACGGCCAGGCCGTCGGTGAGATCGGGCGCGGCTTCGTCGTCCTGGCGGGCTTCGCCCCGGCGGACGGAGAGCCGGCCCTGGCGTGGATGGCCGACAAGATCGTCGGGCCTGCGGCTATTCGCCGACGCCGACGGCAAGATGAACCTGCCCCTGGGCGAGGTCGGCGGCGCGCTCCTGGTCGTGTCGCAGTTCACGCTCTACGGCGACGCGTCGAAGGGCCGGCGCCCCTCGTTCGTGGACGCCGCGCCTCCCGCGCAGGCCGAAGCGCTCTACGACCGCTTCGTGGCGATGCTGCGCGAGCGGGGCCTCCCGGTCCAGACCGGGCGCTTCGGCGCGATGATGGAGGTCGAGCTGGTGAACGACGGGCCGGTGACGCTGGTGCTCGAGAAAGCGTGAGGGGTGAAGGTGAGAAGGACCGCGGCGTGCCGGTCGTCCTGGCATCCACCTCGCCCCGGCGACGTGAGCTGCTGGATCTGTTGGGCCTGACCTTCGACGTATCCCCCGCCGATCTCGACGAAACCTGGCGCAACGGCGAGGCGCCGGCCGCGCACGCCGAGCGGTTGGCGCGCGAGAAGGCGGCGGCGCGCGCGCGTCCGGGTGCGGTGGCGATCGGCGCGGACACGATCGTGGTCATCGACGGCGCGATCCTCGGCAAGCCGCGGGACGCCGCGGAAGCCGCCGCGATGCTGCGCCGGCTGTCGGGGCGCGAGCACGAGGTGTTCACCGCGGTCGCGGTGGCGTACGACGGGAGGGCCGCGTCGGGCGCGGCGCGCACGCTGGTGCGGTTCCGGCCGCTCGACGACGCCACGATCGGCGCCTACGTGGCGACCGGCGAGCCGATGGACAAGGCCGGCGCCTACGGCATCCAGGGCTACGGCGCGGTGCTGGTCGAGCGAATCGAGGGCGACTACTTCACGGTGATGGGGCTCGGTCTGGTGCTGCTGACCGAGCTGCTGGCGCGGATCGGGCTCACGCTACCGCTTCGGGGCGATCACGCGGGACTAGCCGGCCGCGAGCGCCGCCACGGCGGCGCGCCCGCGTAGCGCTCCAGCGCCAGCCGCACCTTCCCCACCACCTCCGCGGTCGTGATGCGCTCCATCCGGTTCAGCCGGTGCGCCATCGAGATCGGATAGTCCTCGCCCGGATCGCCGTAGGCGTCCACCAGCAGATCTCCGAACCGCCGGTACGGGCCCACCCGCTTGGGATTGGTGTACCCGTAGAGCCCGACGGCCGGCACGTTCATGGCGACGGCCATGTGCAGCGGCCCGGTGTCGGGCGAGATGAGCACGTCGCACGCGTCGATCAAGCCGAGCAGCGTGCGGAGCCCGCTGCCGAGCGCATCCAGGGGCCGCCCCTCCGCGCGCGCCAGGATCGCGGTCCGCGGCCTCGCGCTCGATGGCCGAGGTGCCGCCCAGCAGCACGCAGCGCGCGCCGGCCTCGCGCCCGAGCGCGGTCGCGGCTTCGGCGTAACGCTCCGGCATCCAGTTCTTCTCCGGCTTGCTCGACGCGACCACCAGTCCCACGAGCGGCCCCTCGGTGCCCGCCGCGGCGACCAGCGCGCGGGCGGCGGCGCGCTCCTCCGCGGTCGGGCCCGAGGTGCCACTGCGGCTCCCCGTGCGGCACGCCCAACGCGTCGAGAAACTCGAGATACTGGTCCTGCACGTGCTGCGGCGCGTGCGGCGGGATGCGGTGGGTGGTGAACAGCCAGTTGAGGTCCCGGGCCCGCGCGAAGTCGAATCCCAGCTTGACCGGGGCGCGCGCCAGCCAGGTGACGATGCCCGCCTTGAAGTACACCTGCAGGTTCGAGGACCAGGTCGAAGGGCCGCGCGCGCAGCTGGCGGCGCACGTCGCCGTAGCCGCGCATGCCGAGGGAGCGCTGAAAGACGACCGCTTCGTCCACCGCGGGTGGCCGCTGCACCAGCAGCGCCGGGCCGGGCTGGAGGACCCAGGTGACGTGGGTCGTGGGTGCGTGGCGCTTGAGGGCGTCCAGCAGCGGCAGGACGTGCACGGCGTCGCCGAGCGCGCTCATCATGACGATGCCGAGCCGGCCCCCGGTCCACGGCGCCAGCGGCTTCACGGCTCCCCCGTGAGATAGGCGACGCTGAACAGCGCGCGATCGGCGTCCGTGAGACGCTCGCCACGCAGTCCGTTCCACTTCGCCCACGAGCGGTAGAAGCGGGAGAGGTTGCGGGCGCGCTCGGCGTCCCGGTCGCGGCGCATGCGCCGGCAGGTGTCCACGTCGAGCAACCAGGCCTCCGGGCGGGGGCGCGCGGAACCGGTCAGGAGCAGGTTGCGAAGCTGCAGATCGGGATGGACGTACCCCAGGTCGTGCAGGCGCCGGACCAGGTTGCCCAGCGCCTCGAGGGCCGCGGCGCGGGCCGGGCCGGCGGGCGGCCGGTCACCGTAGAAGACTTCGACCAGGTCCGCGCCGTCCACCTGCTCCGTGGCCACGTCGGAGCGGTGTCCGGGCCCGGCGCGGTAGCGCACGCCCGCCAGGACGGCGGGCGTCCGCACACCGCCGCCGGCCAGCCGGCGCGACAGGTCGGCCTCGTGGTAGAAGCGCGGGCGCCCGACGAACACGTCGCCGAGGAGCGGCGCGAGCAGGCCGCCGTGCCGCGCGTGGCGCACCACGGCCGCGGTCGAGCCGAGCGCGACGCCGTAGGCCTCACCGCGGCCCACGAACGTCGTGCGGCCGGGCTGCGCGGCGGCCCAGCGGTACAGCGTGCCGTCGGCGGCGAGGGCCCGGCGCACGGCGTCCGCGACGTCGTGCCGCGCCGCGGCGGTGCCGCCCTCGAAGGTCCAGGTTTCGAAATCCGGAGGAAGCGCCGAAGCGGGCAATCAGTACTTGGCGAGGTAGTTGGCGACGGGCTTCGACTTGCCCTTGAGCGGGATCGGCTCGCGGGACTCGACCTTGGGCGCCTTCTTCAGGCGCTTGTAGAACGGCTCCGAGATCATGATCTCGCCCTTGGCGGCCTTGGAACAGAGCCGCGAGGCGGTATTCACGGCGTCGCCGAGGACCGTGTACTCGAGCCGCTGCTCGCTGCCGATGTTCCCGGCGAACACCTCGCCGAAGTTGATCCCGATGCCGATGTTGACCGGCGGCTTGCCGCTCTCCTCCCAGTGCTTGTTGAGCGCGGTCAGCGCCTGCTGCATCTCGATGGCGGCGGCCATCGCCTTGTCGGCGTCGTCTTCCATCGAGAGCGGCGCGCCCCACAGCGCCATGATCGCGTCGCCGATGAACTTGTCCAGCGTGCCGCCGTGCCGGAAGATGATCTCCACCATCTCGGTGAAGTACTCGCGGAGGAGCTGCGCCACGTCGTCGGGCTCCATCTTCTCCGACATCGGCGTGAAGCCGCGGATGTCGGAGAACAGGATCACGACCGGGCGCTTGGCGCCGCCGAGCTTGCACCTCTTCGCCGTGCTCCGCGATCTGCTTGGCCACGTCGGGCGAGAAGTACCGCTGGAAGTTCGACAGCACCAGCGCCTCGCGGCGGATGCGGTCGGACAGCTGGCTGTTCTCCATCGCGACCGACGCCACGCCCGAGAACGCGATCAGGAACTCCAGGTCCTCGTCGGTGAACGCGTGGGTCGCGGTGAGGTTGTCCACGTAGATCAGGCCGAGCACGTTGCCGTCGGACGCCATCAGCGGCGCGCCCATGGCCGAGCGCACGCTCTGCAGCAGGATGGACTTGCCCTTGAAGCGCTCGTCCTCCGCCGCGTTGTCGGTGAGGATGGCGACCCGCTCGGCCACCGCCTTGCGCGCGATGGACTGGGGCACGTGACGCGCCGACGCGGCGCCCTCGCCCAGCCGGCTCTTCGAGATCCGCGGCACCAGCTCGCCGCTGCCCTTCTCGCACAGCAGGATCGAGCAGCGGTCCACGTCCATGACCTGGAAGGTGAAGTCCACCACCGACTCGAGCAGCTTGTCCACCTCCATGCTGGCGCGAGAGCTGCTTGGAGATCTCGAGCAGCAGCTCGAGCTTCTTGGCGCTGCGCGCGGCCGTGGGCTCGGTGACCGCCTCCTCGGCTGGCTTGGCGGCCGCCGAGGCGCCCGACAGGCGCTTCAAGCGGGCTCTGGATGGCCGCGCTCGCCGTCGCCGACCGGGAGCTGGCGGACGATCGTGGCGCCCGGCCGGCTTGGGGGCCGCGAAACCGCCCGGCGCCTCCTTGGGCTGGCGCGGCCGGCCTGGCGTGCTCGCGGACGTAGAACGCGACCTTGCCGAAGGTCAGCACGTCGTTCGGGGCGGCGAGCGCGTCGCTGACGCGGCTGCCGTTCAGGAAGGTGCCGTTGGAGGAGCCGAGGTCCTTCACCCGCACGCCGCCGTCCTCGGCGCTCAGCTGGGCGTGCTGGCGGGAGATGGTGGGATCGTAGATCGGGACGTCGCTGTTGACGGCACGGCCGACGATCAGCGTGACGCCCGGCTTGACGTCGATCGATTGATCGCCCGCGGTGCTGACCAGCTTGAAACCGTCGGCCATGTGGGATCGGGCTCCTCGGACGCCGAAATATGCCGCTCCGCCGGGGGAGGCGCCAGCGCAGGAAGCCGGCGCCGCCGCGCGCCAACGCGATGGCCCGGAGCGCCGCGCGGGCCTTGGCTTCCGTCTCCTCCAGCTCGCGCTCGGGGTCGGAGTCGGCGACGATGCCGGCCCCCGCCTGCACCACGACACGGTCGGGCAGCACGAGCAGGTCCGGATCGCGATGGCCGTGTCGAGCGCCCGGGCGCCCCAGCCGATGTAGCCGACCGCGCCGGCGTAGGTGCCGCGGCGCGTGGGCTCCAGGGCGTCGAGGATCTCCATCGCGCGCACCTTGGGCGCGCCGGAGACGGTCCCGGCCGGGAAGCAGGCCTTGAGGGCGTCCACCGCGTCGCGGCCGGCCGCGAGCCGGCCGGACCTCGGAGACGAGGTGCTGCACGTGCGCGTACCGCTCCAGGCCCAGCAGCTCGGTCACGGCGACGGAGCCGAAGGCCGCGACGCGGCCCACGTCGTTGCGGCCCAGGTCCACCAGCATCAGGTGCTCGGCGCGCTCCTTGGCGTCGGCGGCCAGCTCGGCGGCGAGCGCGGCGTCGCTCGCGGCGTCGGCGCCCCGCGGCCGCGTGCCGGCGATGGGCCGCACGGTCACCGCGTCGTCCTCGACGCGCACCAGCACCTCGGGCGAGCTGCCCACCAGTGTCAAGCCGTCGAGCGCGAGGTAGAAGAGGTACGGCGCGGGATTGAGGGCGCGGAGGTAGCGGTAGAGCAGCAGCGGGTCCACGCGGCCCGCGACCTCGAGGCGGCGCGACAGCACCGCCTGGAAGATGTCGCCGGCGGCGATGTGCTCCCGGATGCGTTCGACGTCGCGCCGGAACGCCTCGGGCGGGTAGCGGGCTCGTGGCCTCGGCGGCGCGGCAGGCGCTCGTCGAGCTCGAGGGGCGCGAGGTCGCCGGGCCGGCGCAGCCGCGCTTCGAGTCGTCGGCGATGCGCTCGTGGGCGCGGTCGTACAGCGCGCGCGCGCGCCGCCTCCGAGGCGCCCTCGGGCACCTCGGCGCTCACCACGATGCGCGCCCGGTGGAGAGGTTGTCCAGCACGACGATCGCGTCCGCGACCATGAACAGGCCGTCCGGCAGGCCGAGGTCGTCGGGCGGCGCGGCCGGCAGGCGCTCGAGCGTGCGGACCACGTCGTACCCGAAGTAGCCGACGGCGCCGCCGAAGAAGCGCGGCAGGTCGGCTCGCGCGCGGCCGCGGGCAGCGCGCGCAGGCGGTCGGCCGAGGTGGCCGATCGGGTCGGGCTCCGGGCCGGCGCGCCCCAGCCGGCGTCGCGGCGTCCAGCGGTGACCGCCGTCCGCCCTGATAGCGCCACGCCTCGCGCGGCTCGGTGCCGAGGAACGTGTAGCGCGCCCAGCGCTCGCCGCCCACCGCCGATTCGAGCAGGAACGCGAACGGCGGCCGGGCGATCTTGGCAGACGGCGACCGGCTGGTCGGCGTCGAGCAGGCACTCGCGCACCACGGGGACGATGCCGCCCCGCGGCCGCCTCGGCGACCCAGGCGCCCCGGATCGCCCCGCGCGCGCTTGACCGGTCCATCAGCGCCCGCGATACTGCGGCGTCATGCTGCGTCGTGCCGCCGTTCCGCTCGCCTGGCTGCCGTCGTGGCTCCGCTCCTCGCGCTCGTGGCAGGGCCCCGTGGCCTCGCCGCCCAGGACTGGGACTCCCCCGAGGTGCTGGCGTCTCGTGCGGCCGCGCCATCGCGCGCCGCAGGTCGCGCATGGCCGATACCGCGCTCAGCGACTTCACCGCGCGGGCGCACGGCTTCGTGTTCTTCCTCGGGCAGATCGGTGAAGGGCTGTCGGACCGCCGCGCCTCATCAAGGCCGACCAGCTCGAGCTGCAAGTGTACTGGAAGGCGCCGGACCTGAGCAAGCAGCTCATCATCGGGTGGCGCGACAAGCTCGACCTGCCGACCGACATCGCACTACCACCGCGACCACCTCGGCATCGCGCTGAACAACTTCCCCGACCGCATCCGGCTCGGCGACGGCGACGAGGTGCGCGACGTGCCGCACCCGCTCGCGCCCGACGGCCCGCGCTCTACGAGTACGCGCTCGAGGACTCGCTCGTCCATCCAGCTGCCGGACCGCGCCATCCGGGTCTACGAGATGCCGGTCCGGCCGCAGCGATTTCCGGCGCCCCGCGGCTGGTGGGCTCGCTGTTCCTCGACGTGGACCTGTCGGGACATGGTGCGCATGTCGTTCGAGTTCACGCGCTCGGCGTACCTCGATCCGCAGCTCGAGGACATCACGGTGTCGATCGAGAACAGCCTGTGGGACGGGCGGTTGTGGCTGCCGTACCACCAGGAGATCGCGATCCGCCGCCGGGGCACGTGGCTCGACTTCCCGGTGCGCGGCATCATCCAGGGCCACTGGGACATCGACACCTACCGCTTCAACCAGGGCGTGGACTCCAACCTGTTCCGGATCCCCGGTCAGATCCTCGCGGCGGCGCCGGAGACGCGCGACTCGTTCCCGTGGCGCGACTCGCTCGAGGCGGACATCCGCGACGTGGCGCAGTCGCCGCGGCTGGAGGACTTCGCCGCCGTGCGCGCGAAGGTGCAGGAGGTCGCGCTGGGGCACGCCATCGACGGTCTCCGCCGGGCGCAGCTCGGCGGCGCCTCGGTGTCGGACTTCGCGCACTACAACCGCGTCGAGGGCCTGGCGCTCGGCCTGGGCGGCACGCTGCGCGGCGGCGACGACGCCGTCCGGCTGCGCGTCAAGGCCGGGGCCGCGACCGCCACCACGCTGTTCACCGGCGGCGCGGAGCTGTCGGCGCGGGACGGGGCCTGGACCTGGCGGCTCGCGCGGGGAGCGGGCGGTGCGCGACCTCGGCGACGTGCCGGTGATCTCGGGCGTGGTGAACTCGCTGTCGGCCCAGGAGACGGGCGCCGATTTCGGCGACTACTTCCTCGCCACGGGCGGCCAGGGCGGCGCCTCCGCTGGCGCTGAGCGGCCGCACGACGCTGGACCTGGGCGCGGGCTGGGAACGCGTCACGTCGCTCACCACGCACGCCGGCTGGGCGCGGGGCAGCTTCGCGCGGCCCAACCCGTCGGTGGGCGAGGGCGACTGGAGCCAGGTCGCGGCTCGCGCTCCGGCGCGCAGGCGCCGTCGTTCGCCACGGTGCGGAACCTCTCGGGACGCCTCGAGGTCGAAGGCGGCACGGGCACGAGCAGCTACCTGCAGGAGCGTACGGCGAGTTGCGCTGGCAGGTCCCGGCGTGGAGCGGCTGGCTGTGGCGCGGGCGAGCGCCGGCGCGGCCACGCGCGACCTGCCGGCGTACCGGGCGTTCGTGCTGGGAGGGCGCGGCACCCTGCTGGGCGAGGGATTCCGGGCCTACGGCGGCCGTGAGACGGCCTGGGGCTCGCTCGACCTGCGGCTCCCGGTGGGCGTGCCGGAGGTTCCGCTCGGCTCCTTCGCGGGCACCGGCCGCACGCTCACCCTCATCCCGTTCGTGGCCGCCGGATGGGTCGGCGACGGCCGGTGAGCGCCGGCCTGGGCGCCGCCTCCCGCGGCGTGCGGCCGGTGGCCGGGCTCGGCTTCGAGTGGTTCCACGACCTGATCCGCTTCGACGCCGGCTACGGACTGCGGACCGGCAGGCTCGGGGCCTCGGTGGACGTGAGCCGGGACTTCTGGGATATCCTCTAGCGAGTCCCCGGCCGCGCGTTGCCCCCCTCCCGGCGCGGAGCGATATTCAATGCCGGTCAAGCCGTACGCGGGAAGGCGGTAGCGTGGCGGAGCGGGTATTCCCCGACGAGTGGCTGGTCCCGACGATCTCGGCGATGATCACCGCCGAGGCCGTGGAGGGGCTGCGCGCCGCCGCCGAGCCCACCTCGACCCTGTGGGAGCTCACCACCGCCAAGGGCTACGCGACCGACGACCAGATCCTGGCCGTCATGTCGAAGCGCTGCCGGGTCCCGGTGGCGGAGAACCCCAAGCCCGAGCCCAAGGGCAAGGAAGTCATCCCCGAAGCCGTGGCGCGCCGCTACCACGTGGTGCCGCTCCGGGCGACGGATGCGCTGCTCGAGGTCGCGACCGCCAACCCGTTCGACATGGACGCCGAGAAGGGGCTGGCCTTCGCCTCCGGCCGCGAGGTGCGGATGCAGCTCCTCTCGCCGGGCAAGATCGCGGCGTTGACGGACGAGCTCTACCGCCCCGAGAACGTCATCGACAAGCTGCTCGAGGGCATGGAGGGGACGAGCGAGGTCGAGACGCTCGAGGAGCAGAACCCCGCCGACGACTTCCAGGTCAGCGCCGAAGAGGCGTCGCAGCGGCCGGTCGTCCGCCTGGTGGACCTGATCCTGTCCGAAGGCATCCTCTCGCGGGCCAGCGACATCCACATCGAGCCCGAAGAGGGCGGCTTCGCGGTCCGCTACCGGATCGACGGCGTGCTGCGGCAGGTGATGAAGATCCCGCGCGCCGCCGGCTTCCCGCTGGTCTCGCGCATCAAGATCATCTCCAGCCTGGACATCGCCGACCGGCTGCGCCCGCAGGACGGGCGCGCGCGCGTCGCGGTGAACGGCGTGCCGGTGGACCTGCGCGTGTCCACGCTGCCGGCGTCGCTCGGCGAGAAGGTCGTGATCCGCGTGCTGGACTCGCGCGCGACCGTCCTCTCGCTCGACGCGCTGGGCCTCAACCCCGACGAGCTGTCGGCCTTCAAGGCGCTGCTCGACCATCACGAGGGCATCATCCTGGTCACCGGCCCCACCGGCTCGGGCAAGACCACCACGCTGTACTCGGCCATCCGGAGCATCCAGAGCGGCAAGACCAACATCGTGACGGTGGAGGACCCGGTCGAGTACCGGATCCAGGGCATCGTGCAGGTGCAGGTGCACGAGAAGGCGGGGCTGACGTTCGCGAGCGCCCTGCGCTCGATCCTGCGCCAGGACCCCGACGTGGTGCTGGTCGGCGAGGTGCGCGACAAGGAGACGGCGCAGATCGCGGTGCAGGCGTCGCTCACCGGGCACCTCGTGCTCTCGACGCTGCACACCAACGACGCGGCGAACGCCGTGACGCGCCTGGTGGACATCGGCATCGAGCCGTACAAGATCGCGGCCTCGCTGCGCGGCGTGGTCGCGCAGCGGCTGATGCGCAAGCTCTGCCCGACCTGCAAGGAAGTGTGGGTGGAGTCGGTGCCGGAGAAGCTGGAGAAGTGGGTGCCGCGCGGCACGCCGCTCTACCGGGCGGTGGGCTGCTCCGACTGCGCGATGACCGGCTACCGGGGCCGGTTCTCGATCGTCGAAGTGCTCACGGTGACGCCGGAAGTGGAGCGGCTGATCGGCGCCGGCGCCATCGCGGACAAGATCGCCGAGGCGGCCCGGGCCGGCGGGATGAACGGCCTGTGGGAGAGCGGGCTGGCCCACATCCTCCGCGGCGAATCGAGCCTCGACGAGCTGATGCGCGTCGTGGACGTGCCGGTCGAGGAGGGGGAGGGCGAGGCGGCCCTGCCGCCAGGCGGCGACCGCCGCGGCGCCGGCGGCGGCTCGACCGGCCGGGGCGGCCGGTGTGGCGTCGCGGGACGAACCGGGCACGCCGGGCTCGTTCGATCTGCTCGACAACCTCGTGGCCGGCGCCGAAGGTCACGCGCCTCAAGCGGAAGGTGCTCCTCGTGGACGACGAGGATTCGCTGCGGCGGGTGATGAAGGACCTGCTGGAGCGCGAGGGCTACATCGTGTCGGAGGCGCGCGACGGCGTGCAGGCCCTCGACCAGGTGGACCGCACCGGACCGGACGTGATCGTGCTCGACCTCAACCTCCCGGGGCTCGACGGCTACGGCGTGCTGTCGCACCTGCGCTCCCGGCCCGCCACCGCCGACATCCCCGTGGTGGTGCTCACGGCGAAGGGCGACGAAGACAACGAGGTCCGCGTCTTCGAGCTCGGCGCCGACGATTTCCTCACCAAGCCCTTCCGCGCCCGCGCGCTCTCCGCCCGCCTCGACGCGGTGCTGGGCCGTCGCCGCTCCACCAACACCTGACCGCTTCGCGCCTGGTGATGCGGTGAGCCGGACCGCCGAAGTCCGCCGCGGGGCTCCCGCCGCCACGATGGTCGTGCGCCTGGCCGTGGATGGCCGGGGGCGCGCGAGCGTGCGCACCGGCGTGGCCACGTTCGACCAGCTGCTCGAGACCCTGGCCAGCCACGGCCGTTTCGATCTCGACGTGGAGGTGGCGGGCGCGACGCCGGCGGACCCGCATCGGGTGGTCGTCGGCATCGGCACGGCCCTGGGCGAGGCGTTCGCGCGGGCCGTGGGGCCGCGGGAGGTGATCCGCGGCATCGGGGACGCGACGGTGCCCGTGGCCGGCGCGCTGGTGCGCGCGGTGTGCGACCTGAGGGGCGCGGGCCTGCTGGCGTTCCAGGCCGGCCCTCCGGCCTGGCAGCTCGTGGGCGACTACGACGTCGCGCTCACCCCGGATTTCTGGCAGGCCTTCGCCGTCGCCTCGCGCGTCACCCTGCACCTCGACCTGCTGCGCGGCGTGCACGCCCGCCCGATCACCGAGGCGACCTACGCGGCGGGCGCCCGCGCGCTGGCCGCCGCCGCGGAGCGCGACCCGCGGGTGGCGGGTGCCCCGGAGGGTGCCGCGGAGGACCGGGGATGACCGACGTCCGGGTGGAGATCGTGGACGTGTACGTGCTGCGCTTCAGCCCGGACGTCGGGAAGGGCATGGCGGGACCGGCGCGGCCGAAGGCGGCCGGCGGCCCGGAGGTGCTGGTGCTGCGGCGCGCGCCGGGCCTGCGCAGCCCCGGCACGTGGGAGTCGGTGCACGGGCACATCGTCGCGGGCGAGGCGCCGGTGGCGGCCGCGGTGCGGGAACTCAGGGAGGAGACGGGGCTCGAGGCGTCGCGGCTCTACAACCTGAGCCGGGTCGAGACGTTCTACCTCCACCAGCGCGACCTGGTGGCCCTGATCCCGGCGTTTTGCGCCATGGTGCCGGCCGAGGCGGCGGTGCAGCTCTCCGAGGAGCACGACCGGAGCGAGTGGGTCGGCGCCGACGAAGCGGCGAGGCGGTTCTTCTGGCCGCGGGAGAAGCGGGCCCTCGCCGACGCCCTGCAGCTCTTCGGCACGGGCGACGCCGGCGGGGCGGAGGACGTGCTGCGCATCCTGTAGGACCCGGTTACACGGCCGACCGAAAGACCTCTTCCGCCGCCTTCTTGAGCTCCCGCAGGTCGAACGGCTTCGCCAGCGTCCGCGCGCCCACCGCGAGGCGGTCGTCGCCGTCGCGCCGCACGTCGCTGGTCGAGAGGATGAGGCGGGCGCCCAGGCCGCCGGGCAGGCGCGCCAGCGCCGCGGCGATGGGCTCGTCGCCGGCGGAGGCGAGCCGGTCGGCGATGACGAGGTCGTAGGGCTCGAGCCGGGCGAGCCGCACGGCGTCGGCGCCGCTCACGGCGGCGTCCACCCGGTGTCCCTCGCGCGCGAACAGCGCGCTGACCACCTGCCGCACGACCGGGTCGTCGTCCACCACCAGGATCCGCCGCGGCGCCGTCGCCGTGCCGCCTGCGGCGGGCGCCGGCGCGGCGTCGGGCGGCGCGCTCGCCCCGTCCGCGGCGGGCAGCGCGAGCACCAGCGTGGCGCCCGGCCCCGGTCGCGACTCGACGGTCAGCGTGCCGCCGTGCGATTCTGCGATGCCGTACGAGACGAACAAGCCCAGGCCCGTGCCTTCGCCCGGGGCCTTGGTGGTGAAAAAGGGGCTGAACATCTGGGCCCGCACCTCGTCGCTGATCCCGGGGCCGGTGTCGGTCACGCGCAGCGCCACGCGCCCGCCCTCGGCGCGCAGGTCGAGGCTCACGCGCCGCGGCCGGTCCGCCGGCAGGGCGGCCACGGCGTGGATCGCGTTGCCGATCAGGTTCAGCGCGACCTGCTGGAGCTGGTGGCGGTCGCCGATGACCTGCGGGAGCCCCGGCGCGATGGCGACGTCGGCGGCGACGCCCTGCCGCCGCATCTCGTAGCGCATGAGGTCGAGCGAGCGCCGCACCACGTCGCCCAGGTCGAGGCTGGCGCGCACCGCCGGGCCCTTGCGGGCGAAGGTCAGCAGGTCGCGCACGATGTGGCTGGCCCGCTCGGCCTGCTCGCTGATCACGCGCAGATGCTCCCGCCCGCCGGAGCCGCGCGGCGGACTGCTCCAGCAGGAACTCGGCCAGGCCGGCGATCGAGGTGAGCGGATTGTTCAGCTCGTGCGCGATCCCCGAGACCAGCGTGCCGACGGCGGCCATCTTCTCGCTGTGGATCAGCTGCGCCTCGAGGGCCTGCTGCTCGGTGATGTCCTCGACCACCACCACCACCGTCGCCCCGTCCACCGCGCGGGAGACCGGCGCGGCCGCCACGCGCAGCACGTGAACCGGGGCCTCCGAGCGCAGCACGACGGGCGCCGGATGGCCGCCGCCCACGGCGGTGTCCAGCAGCCCGCCGAGCGCGTCGCGCCCGACGCGCAGCGCCTCGCCGAGCGGCGCACCCACCAGCGCGCTGAAGGGGCGGCCGGCCAGCGCCGCGAACGCGGTGTTGGACCGGCGGATGACGCCGCCGGCGGTCACGAGGGCGATGCCCTCGGAGATGGCGTCGAAGGTCGCCTCCCACTGCTCCTTGCCGCGGCTCACCAGCTCGAACAGGCCGCGGCGGCGGCGCCGCTCGAGCAGCAGCGCGCCGGCGAGCAGCGCGGCCCCCCCGCCGCCGAGCGCGAGAGACAGCGCGGCGGACACCCCTATTGCGGCGGTGGCTGTTGCGCGGCGCGCGCCAGGACCCGGGCGCGCTCGCTCTGGAGCAGGGTGATGGAGTTGTCGAAGGTGGCCGAGTTCTGGTCCCCGTAGAACACCGTGAACGTCTGCGACACGGGGATCGCGGAATCGAAGAGGTAGATCGCCGAGGCCTGCTGGCGCTGGTCCACCCGCGCGTCGTTCCACTGCGGCGAGAGCGGGATGATGCCGAGCGGCCGGTAGAAGATGCCCTGGCTCTGGATCGCCACCCGGTCGGGGCTGAAGGTGACCTGCGGCTGGAGCCCGAAGAAGGTCACGAAGAACGCGGACACGCTGTCCCGCCCGGCCGTGCTCGCCGCCGCGGTGATGGCGGCCCTCCGGCTCTGCACCAGCGCGTGCAGCGAGCTGTAGGTGTCGGGCGCCAGCAGGCGGATGACGTGCTCGTCGAGCGGCAGCACGCGCACCGCGAGGTTGGAGGTGGTGATCATCACCGCGACCTGGTCCTGCCGGAGGGAGCCGAAGCCCGCCGGCGGCAGGTCGTTCGCCTGGGCGGCCAGTCCGGCCGGGGCCGCGGCGACGGCCGCGGCGACGGCCGAAGCCTCAACCCACGTGCGCCAGTACGCTGTCACGGAGATCCTCCGCCCCTTCACGGGTGCGCGAGCTCGTGAGGACGAACTCCGCGGCATCCAGCTCGAGCTCCACGGCGATGGATGTCGCCCGCGCCATCCGCTGCCCGCGCGGCACCTGGTCGGCCTTGGTGAGGGCCACCAGGGTGGGCACGCCGCGCTCCCGGAGCCGGGCGCCGACCGCGCGGTCGTCCACCGAGGGTTCGCGGCGGATGTCGAGCAGCCAGACCACGCCCGCCAGGGTCTCGCGGCGGGCCAGGTACGCGTTGATCAGGCGCTGCCACACGGACCGCTCCATTTCGGCGGCCCGTGCCCAGCCGTACCCCGGAAGGTCCACCAGGTAACAGCCGGGCCCCCAGCGGTACACGTTCAGCATGCGCGTCTTGCCGGGCACGCGGCTGGCGTGCGCGAGGTCGCGGCGCCCCATCAGCAGGTTGATGAGGCTCGACTTGCCGACGTTGCTCCGGCCGGCGAAGGCGATCTCGGGCAGGACCGGCCCCGGGATCGGCGCGTTCCACGTGGCCATCGTCGTCACGAACTCGCTCAGCAAAAGCCCCCTCGGAGAGGGGGCGTTGGCGACCGGCACCTCAGGCTTCTTTCTTGGCACGCGGTCGTTCCGTCACCAGGAGCGGCTGTCGTCCCTCGAGGACGCATTCCCGGGTGATGGCCACCTCGGCGATGTCGTCGCGGGCGGGCAGGTCGAACATGATGTCGGTCATCACCTTCTCGAGGATCGCCCGCAGCCCGCGCGCGCCGGCGCCGCGCTTGATCGCCAGCTGGGCGACCGCGCGCAGCGCCTCCTGCTCGAAGGTGAGGCGCACGTCCTCGAGCTCGAACAGCTTCTTGTACTGCTTGGTGAGCGCGTTCTTCGGCTCGACCAGGATGCGCACCAGCGCGTCCTCGTCCAGCGTCTCGAGCGGCACCGTCACCGGCAGCCGGCCGATCAGCTCCGGGATCAGGCCGTAGCGCAGCAGGTCGTCGGGCTCCACCTCGCCGAACGGGTTGCGGCGCTGCAGCACCGGCACCCCGCGCTCGACCTCGTCCTTGGTGAAGCCGATCTGCCGCCGCCCGGTGCGGGCCTCGATGATCTTCTCCAGCCCGTCGAACGCGCCGCCGCAGATGAACAGGATGTCCTTGGTGTTGATCTGGATGTATTCCTGCTGCGGGTGCTTGCGGCCCCCCTGCGGCGGCACCGACGCCACCGTGCCCTCGAGGATCTTGAGCAGCGCCTGCTGCACGCCCTCGCCCGAGACGTCGCGGGTGATGCTGGGGTTCTCGCTCTTGCGGGCGATCTTGTCGATTTCGTCGATGTAGACGATGCCGCGCTCGCATTCGGCGACGTTGAAGTCGCCGGCCTGGAGCAGCCGCACCAGGATGTTCTCCACGTCCTCGCCGACGTAGCCGGCCTCGGTCAGCGTCGTGGCGTCGGCGATCGTGAACGGCACGTCGAGCATGCCGGGCGAGCGTCTGGGCCAGCAGCGTCTTGCCGACGCCGGTGGGCCCGATGAGCAGGATGTTGGACTTCTCCAGCTCGACGTCGTTGTCGCTTGAGCGTGCTGCGAATTGATGCGCTTGTAGTGGTTGTAGACGGCGACGGCGAGCGCCTTCTTGGCCTGCTCCTGGCCGATCACGTACTGGTCCAGCACGTCCTTGATCTCGACGGCGGCGTGGGGACCTGCGTGATCGCGTCGGCGACCTCGCGCTCTTCGTCCTCGGCCAGGATCTCGTTGCACAGCGCGATGCACTCGTTGCAGATGTAGACCGACGGCCCGGAGATGAACTTCCGGACCGAGTCCTTCGACTTCCCGCAGAACGAGCAGCGCAGGTGCCGGTCGTTGGACATGCGTTCGGGGCCTGGTTAAGGGACGCTACGGCGAATATGCCGGAGCGTCGCGCCGGGAGTCAAGCGCCAGCTAGCTTTTCACGCCCACTTCGAGCACCGCGCCGGGCGCCAGGACGTGGTCGATGATGCCGTATTCCTTCGCCTCCTCGGCCGACATGAAGCGGTCCCGGTCCATGTCCTTCTCGATCTGCTCCACGGTCTGCCCGGTGTGCTTGGCGTACAGCTCGTTGAGCTTGCCCCGGAGGTACAGGATCTCCCTGGCCTGGATCTCGATGTCCGCCGCGGTGCCCTGGGTGCCGCCGGAGGGCTGGTGCATCATGATCCGGGAGTGGGGCAGGGCGCTGCGCTTGCCCTTGCGGCCGGCGGCGAGCAGGAACGACCCCATCGAGGCGGCCATCCCCATGCAGATGGTGTTCACCGGGGCGCTGATGTGCTGCATGGTGTCGTAGATCGCCATGCCGCTCGACACGCAGCCCGCCCGGCGAATTGATGTACAGGTAGATGTCCTGCTCCGGGTTGTCGGCCTGGAGGAAGAGCAGCTGGGCGATGATGATGTTCGCCACGTCGTCGTTGATCGGCGACGCCGAGGAAGATGATCCGGTCCATGAGCAACCGGGAGAAGATGTCGTAGGTGCGCTCGCCGCGGCTGGAGCGCTCGATGATGTACGGCGGATAGAGCGTGGACACGTCGGCTCGGTCTCCCACGGATTCGCTCGGGGTCAACGGGTGGGTGGGGCATCCTCCACGGTGCTCTGACCGAGGAGGTGGGTGAACACGTTCTCTTCGGTGATGGACCGCTCCAGCTCGCGCAGCCGGCCGGCCTTCTCGAGCGCGGTCCGCACGGCGGCAGGCGTCTCGCCCCGCCGGCGCGCGACGTCGGCGATGCGCGCGGCCACGACGTCGGCCGAGGCGAACAGGCCGGCGTGCTCGGCGACGGTCTCGATGATCAGGTCGCGCCGCACGCCCGCTTCGGCGACCGGGCGGATCTCGGTGGCGAAGCGGCCCCGCTGTTCCTCGGGGACGCCGTAGGCGGCGATGGAGCCGGCCACGGCCCGGTCGAGCAGCGACGGCGGCACCGACACGTTGTTGGCGGCGGCGATCTGGTCGATCAGCTCGCCCCGCACCCGCGCTTCGGCCTCGCGCCCGGCCTCGGCCACCAGGTCCGTCCGGACGGCCGCCCGCAGCGCGTCCACCGTCGCGAAGTCGCCGACCTCCCTGGCGAACTCGTCGGTCAGCTCCGGCAGCGCCTGGCGCTTGACCTCACCGAGCGTCACGCGCACCCGGCGGCTCTGCCCGCGCTTGGACTCCTCGGCGTAGTCGTCGGGGAAACGCAGCGATCCCTCCCAGGTGCCGCCCGGATCGAGCTCCATCAGCCGCGACTCCAGCTCCGGCAACGCGCGGCCCTGGCCGAGGACGAAGCGCACCGGCTCGCCGGCCGCCGGCTCGGGACCCTCGGCGTCGAGGTTGGTGATCGTGGCCTCCACCAGGTCGCCCGGCTTGGCCCGGTCGGTGGCCGGGACCCAGGGCGCGCGCTGCTCGCGCAGCGTGGTGATCTGCGCGTCCACCATCTCGTCGGTCACCGCCGCCACCCGCCGGGTGAGGCGAAAGCCGCTCAGCCGCTCCAGCGCGATGTCCGGCTTGACGTCCACCAGCAGCTCGAAGGTGAGCGGCGCGCCGTCCTCGAACTTGACGTTGCGCACCTGCGGGTCGGCGATCGGCTTGAGGCCGTCCTGCTCCCGCGCCGCCTCCCACGAGGCCCGGAGCAGCTCCTCGATCATGCTCTGGCGGATCGCCTCGCCGAAGCGGCGTTTGACCACGGACGCCGGGGCCTTGCCCTGGCGGAAGCCTTGGACCTTGCTCTGCCGGGCGTACCGCTCGGTCGTGGCGGCCTCCGCGGCGCGGACGCGCTCGGGGGTCACCGTCACGGTGTAGGTGCGCCGCGCGGCGTCCTGCGCCGCGGCGGTGATGGCGATGCCGGTCTGGGTTTCGGTCTCGGTCATAGTGCGAAAGGGGGGATTCGAACCCCCACGGGTTGCCCCACGGGCTCCTAAGGCCCGCGCGTCTACCAATTCCGCCACTTTCGCGCGTTCCGCGCTTCCAAGATAACCGCTGGCGCCCGAGACGACGAGCGCCCGCGGGTGCGGGCGCTCGAAGCCGGGCGGCGGAACGCCGTCACCGCACGCGGATGTGCTCGACGCGCCTCGTCACGGGGTTGCCGCCCACGTTGGCGACGATGAGCGTCGCGATCGAGCCCGTCGGCAGCCCGTGCACGGCGTGCTCGAACTCCTCCACGGTCCGCACGCGGGTCCCGTTCACCTCGAGAATCACGTCGGCGCCGCCGTTCGGCGACGGCGGGAAGATCTTCTGGAACGACGGGCCGTCCTCCGCGACGTCGGTCACGATCGGCCCGCGCGAATCGGTCGCCACGTGGCGCACGTCGTCGGCGCTCAGGCTCTCGACGGTGATGCCGAGCTTGCTGGTGGCCTCGTCGGCCGGGTGGGCCGCCTTGTCCCGGCCACCGCCGGTCGCGCTGGCCACCTCCGCCGTGTCGTCGCCCGCGGCGGCGAGCCGCACGTCGTAGGTGTGCGCCTGCCCGCCGGAGCGCACCGCCTGCACGTGCACCACCTCGCCCGGGTGCTTGAAGCCCACCATCGTCTGCAGCTGCGCGACGTGGTCGATCGCCGTGTCGTCGAGCGCGATGATGATGTCGCCGGGCTGGAGCCCCGCCGCCTTCGCGGGGGAGTTGGTGCCGCTGAAGTCCTCGATCATCACGCCGCGGACGCTCTTCAGGCCCACGGCCTCGGCGTCCTCCGGGTGCACCGCGCTGATCGAAACGCCGAGCACGGCGCGCTGCACGTGCCCGGTGGCGATCAGGTCGTCCATGACCTTGCGCGCCAGGTTGATCGGGACCGCGAAGCCGTAGCCCTCGTAATAGCCCGTCTGCGAGGCGATGGCGGCGTTGATCCCGATGACCTCACCCTGGAGGTTCACCAGCGGCCCGCCCGAGTTGCCCGGGTTGATCGCGGCGTCGGTCTGGATGAAGTCCTGGATCTGGTACCGGTCGGTCGGGTCCTGCAGGCCCGCGCAGCCCGCGGCCCTTGGCGCTGACGATGCCGGCCGTGACCGTGAAGGTGAAGTTGAGCGGGTTGCCGACCGCGAGCACCCAGTCGCCGATGCGCGGCGTGTCGGAGTTGCCGAGCGGAATCGGCGTCAGGCCCGTGGCGTTGATCTTGATCACCGCCACGTCGGTCGCCGGGTCGCGTCCGATCACCCGCGCGTCGAACTCACGGTTGTCGAGCAGGGTGACCTTCACCCGGTCGGCGTCCGCCACGACGTGGTTGTTGGTGAGGATGTACCCGTCCTGGGAGACGATGAAGCCGGAGCCGGAGCCCTGCCGGATCTGCGGCCGGGCATGCGGGTCCTGCGGGCCGAAGAAGAACTGGAAGCCCGGCGGCACGTCCGGATGGGCCTGGGCGTCCACCTTCTCCTGCGTCTGGACGTAGACCACCGACGGCCGCACCCGCTCGGCGATGTCCGCGAAGCTCGGCAACACGCCGTCCACCGTGCGCAGACCGGCCGAGGCCGGCGCCACCGTGTAATGCAGACCCCGCGCCGACTCCGCCTGGCCCGGGCGGGGCAGATTCAGCGCCGATGCGAACGTGAGTCCCGCCACGAACGCGACGGCGACGATCCCGCCCAGTTTGAGCAAATCCCTGCCCCTCGACGACATGCGCCTTCCTCCGCTCTCCGGGAATGGATGCTACTACCCCGATCCTCCTCGGCCGGTTTCTACTTCCCCGGCTTGGAGTCGTCCACGATCTCGTAGTCGGCGTCCACGGCCTCGTCCTTCTTGGGCTCGGCTCCGCCGCCCGTGGCGCCGCCGGCCGACGGATCGGCCGTGCCCGAGCTGCTGGCCGTCTGGCTCTGGTAGAGCGAGCGGCCCGCCTCGCTGTACGCGCCCGAGAGCGCCTCCGACGCCTTCTTGATCCCGTCCGCCTCGCCCGCGCGCAGCGCCTTCTTGGCGCCGTCCACGGCCTCCTCGAGCCGCTTCTTGACCGACGGCTCGAGCTTGTCCGACCACTCCTTCGAGTTCTTCTCGACGTCGTACACCAGCGCGTCGAGGCGGTTCTTGGTCTCGATTTCGTCGCGCCGGCGCTTGTCCTCCGCCGCGTGCTCCTCGGCGGCCTTCGTCATCTTGTCGATTTCCTTGTCCGACAGGCCGGAGGAGGCCTCGATCCGGATCTTCTGCTCCTTGCCGGTCGCCTTGTCCTTCGCCGCCACGTGCAGGATGCCGTTGGCGTCGATGTCGAACGTCACCTCGATCTGGGGCATGCCGCGCGGTGCCGGCGGAATCCCGGTCAGCTGGAACTTGCCGATCGTCCGGTTGTCGATCGCCATGTCCCGCTCGCCCTGCAGCACGTGGATCTCGACCGTCGTCTGGTTGTCGTCCGCCGTCGAGAACACCTCCGAGCGCTTGGTCGGGATCGTCGTGTTCCGCGGGATCAGCACCGTGGTCACGCCGCCCAGCGTCTCGATGCCCAGCGACAGGGGCGTCACGTCGAGCAGCAGGATGTCCTTCACCTCGCCGCCCAGGACGCCGCCCTGGATCGCCGCCCCGATCGCCACGACCTCGTCGGGGTTGACGCCCTTGTGCGGCTCCTTGCCGAAGAACTCCTTCACGATCTCCTGGACCTTCGGCATGCGCGTCTGGCCGCCGACCAGGATGACCTCGTTCACGTCGCCCGGCTTCAGGTTCGCGTCGGCCAGCGCCTTCTTCATCGGCTCCAGCGTCCGCTGCACCAGGTCGCCCACCAGCTGCTCCAGCTTGGCGCGCGTGAGCGTCAGGTTGAGGTGCTTCGGCCCCGACTGGTCGGCCGTGATGAACGGCAGGTTGATCTCGGTCTGCATCACCGTCGAGAGCTCGCACTTGGCCTTCTCGGCGGCTTCCTTGAGCCGCTGCAGCGCCATCGCGTCCTTCGAGAGGTCGATGCCCTGGTCGCGCTTGAACTCGGCCACGAGCCAGTCGATCACCCGCTGGTCGAAATCGTCGCCCCCGAGGTGCGTGTCGCCGTTGGTGCTCTTGACCTCGAACACGCCCTCGGCCAGCTCGAGGATCGAGATGTCGTACGTGCCGCCACCGAGGTCGTAGACGGCGACCTTCTCTTCCTTCTTCTTGTCCAGGCCGTACGCCAGCGCGGACGCCGTGGGCTCGTTGATGATCCGCACCACGTCCAGGCCCGCGATCTTGCCCGCGTCCTTGGTGGCCTGCCGCTGGGAATCGTTGAAGTACGCCGGCACCGTCACGACCGCCTTCTCGACCTTGTGGCCGAGGTAGTCTTCGGCGGTCTGCCGCATCTTCTGCAGGATCATCGCCGAGATCTCCGGCGGCGTGTAGCGCTTGCCGCTGATCTCGACCGAAGCCAGTTCGCCCTGGCCGGCCACCACCTTGTACGGCACGCGCTTGGTCTCCTCGACCACCTCGCCGGTGCGCCGACCCATGAACCGCTTGATCGAGAAGACGGTGTTGGCGGGGTTGGTCACCGCCTGCCGCTTGGCCACCTGGCCCACGAGCCGCTCGCCGTCCTTGGTGAACGCGACGACCGAAGGCGTCGTGCGGCCGCCCTCGGCGTTCGGGATCACGACCGGATCTCCGCCTTCCATCACGGCGACGACGGAGTTGGTGGTGCCCAGGTCTATGCCGATGATCTTCTCAGCCATGGCTCAATCTCCGAACGCATCAGAGGTAGATGTGCAACGGGTGCGTACCGTCGCAGGAGCAAGGGACGTGCCCCATATTTCTGCCATTTCGGCAGCGAGCTAACGCGTTGTGCCGCTTGGGGGTGCGTTGACACACCTGGTAGACCGGTTAGGTTGGGCGAGTGATCCCCTATCGGGACGAGAATCCTACCCTCAAGACCCCGTTCGTCACCTACGCCATCGTGGCGTTGAACCTGTTGGTGTGGGTCGTGGTGGAAGGGGCGGGCTCCGGCCTGCCGCTGGCGCGGGCGGTGTGCGATCTGGGGCTGGTGCCCGGCGAGCTCACGGGCCGGCTCGCCGCGGGCACGGCCTTCCAGATGGGGCCCGACCTGTACTGCCGGGTCGGGGGCTCCCACCACTACGTCCACGTGGTGAGCTCGATGTTCGTCCACGCCTCGTGGATGCACATCATCGGGAACATGTGGTTCTTCTGGATCTTCGGAAACAACATCGAGGACTCGATGGGCCGCTGGCGGTTCGCGGCCTTCTACCTGATGTGCGGGACCGCCGCGGCGCTGGCCCAGGTGGCGATGGACCCGGCGTCGCCCATCCCGGTGGTCGGCGCCTCGGGAGCGATCAGCGGCGTGATGGGAGCGTACCTGGTGCTCTACCCGCGGGTGCGCGTGTACACGCTGGTGTTCCTCGGCTTCTTCCTGACGACCATCGCGCTCCCGGCCTGGGCCATGCTGGGCTACTGGATCCTGCTGCAGCTGCTGGGCGCGCTGCCGCAGGTCGCGGGCGCGAACGGCAATGGCGGCGTGGCTTTCTGGGCGCATATTGGAGGGTTCGTGATCGGGGCGGCGGCGATCAAGCTGTTCGCGAACCGGGCGTACCTGGAGTCGCGACGGCAGCATCCGTGGGCGCCGCAACACGTGCGCTGGGGCTGACCTCTTCCCGGGCGACAGTGTGGAGTGGTCAGAGCGCGGACCAGTTGCGAGACGCCGCGTTGCGAGTGGTTGTGAGACGGGAGTACCGAGCACTCAGAACAGACGAGGTCTGAACTCTTGTATCTGGCGCGCATCGTGGGGCGGGTCGTTTCCACCGTGAAGCAGGACACGCTCGCGGCCATTCCGCTGCAGTGGCTCCAGCCGGTGGACGCGGCGGGGAACGACCGCGGCGCGCCGGTGGTGGCCGCGGACACCTTCGGCCTCGGACCGGGGGAGCTGTGCTACTATATCACGGCGCGCGAGGCGTCGATTGCGCTGTGGAAGCTGGATGTGGCGGTGGATGCGGCGGTGGTGGGGAAGGTTGATCGGGTAGATCTGGGTGAGGAGTGAGGCGTGAGAGGTGAGAAGGACAGGTGAGAGGTGAGAAGACGAAGTGAGAGGGCGCGATTCACCTTCTCACGCCTTTCAACCTCTCACTTCTCACCCATCCTTCTCACCTCTCACCCCTCACCCCTCACGCCGAACAAGGAGTTCTCTTGTACCTGGCTACCGTGGTCGGCGACGTCGTCAGCACCCACAAGAACGAGCGCCTGGAGGGCAAGAAGCTCCTCCTGGTGCGGCGGCTGTCGCTCGACCTGGAGCCGGAAGGCACGGACGTCATCGCGCTCGACGTGGTGGACGCCGGCGTGGGCGACCAGGTGCTCGTGGTGCAGGAGGGGTCGTCGGCGCGGAAGATCTTCGACGACCCGTGGCTGCCGGTGCAGGCCGTGATCGTGGGCGTGCTGGACCGCGTGGACCTCGGCGGGAAGCGGGTGCTATGAGCGACAGCGAGCTGGATCGGCTGGCGGCCGACGTGGTGCGGCGGGTGCTGCGACAGGCCCATGCCCACGCCGGGGCGGCGCCGGCGGCGACGGTCGTGCATCCGTCGGCGGGAAGCACGGCGCGGCCGCTGGAGGACATCTCGTGGCGCGGGCCGCAGGTGCAGCTGGCGGCCTGGACGCCGGCGGCGGGGCCGCGGCGGGTGGCCGACTTCGTGGATCACACGCTGCTCAAGGCGGAGGCGACGCGCGCCGACATCGTGAAGCTGTGCGCGGAGGCACGCGAGCACCGCTTCGCCGCGGTGTGCGTGAATCCCGTGTGGGTGGACCTGTGCGCCGCGGAGCTCCGGGGTACGGACGTGGCCGTGGCCAGCGTGTGCGGTTTCCCGCTGGGCGCCGCCACGCCGGAGATCAAGGCGGCGGAGGCGGCCGACGCAGTGGCGCGCGGCGCGGCGGAAGTGGACATGGTCGCCGCCATCGGCCGGATCAAGGGTGGCGAGTGGCACCAGGTCGAGGAGGACATCCGCGCGGTAGTGGAGGCGTGCCGCCGGGGCGGCGCGCTGGTCAAGGTGATCATCGAGAGCGCCGTGCTGGCCCCGGAGGACATCGTCAAGGCGTCGGCGGTCGCGAAGCTCGCCGGCGCGCACTTCGTCAAGACCTCGACCGGTTTCCACCCGGCCGGCGGCGCGACCCTCGCGGCGGTCCGGCTGATGCGCCTGACGGTGGGTGACGACCTGGGCGTGAAGGCCGCCGGCGGCGTGCGCGACTGCGCCACGGCGCTGGCGATGATCGGCGCCGGCGCGAGCCGGATCGGCACGTCGAGCGGCGTGAGCTTCGTGGGCTGCCTGGGACCGGCGCCGCTCTCCCTGGCGGAGCTGCTGGCGCAGCCCGACGCGCACGCCGCCACCTGCCGGAGCGCCGGGTGCGCGGCGCCGGCCGGAGCCCAACCCTACTGACCGCGACGCCCGCGGCATCCGGCCGGCCGCGGCTGCCGTCCATCGGGACGGTGGTCGAGGCGGCCCTCGCCACGCTGCGGCGCTTCCCCCTGGTCGTCGCCTGCGGCTTCGCGGCCGCGGCCGCGGCCATCCTCATGAGCGAGGATCTCGGGCCCGACTGGCTCCACGACCCCCTGCTCGCGGCGGCGACGCTGGGGCTGCCCCTGTTCACGGCGACGACGCTGGTGGGTGAACGCAGCCGCTCCGTGCCGCTGCGCGCGGCGCTGACCGTGGCGGCCCTCGCGGCGCTGGCGGCGGTGCACGCCGGCTGGAACGGCTGGTCCGAGTCCGTGCGGTTCGCGCGGTACGTCGAGCTGAGCCTCACCTTCCATTTGCTCGTCGCCTTCGCGCCGTTCGTCCGCCGCGCCCGTCCGCGCGCGTTCTGGCAGTACAACCGCCTCCTGTTCACGCGTTTCCTGGCCGCGGGCATCTCGTCGGCCACGCTGTTCCTGGGCCTGGCGCTCGCGTTGGCCGCGCTCAACAAGCTGTTCGGCGTGGACCTGCCGCGCTCGTCCTACTTCCGCGTCTGGGTCCTGTGCGGGTTCGTGTTCACCACCTGGTTCTTCCTGGGCGGCGTGCCCGGCGACCTCGACGCGCTGGAGGACTCGCGCGAGTATCCGGCCATCCTCAAGGTGTTCGCCCAGTACACGCTGGTCCCGCTGGTGACGGTCTACCTGGTCATCCTGACGCTGTACTTCGCGAAGGTCGTGGTGTCGTGGGATTGGCCCAGCGGCTGGATCGGCTATCTGGTGTCGGGGGTGGCCGGCGCGGGTATTCTCGCGTTGCTGCTGGTGCACCCGCTCGCGGAGCGGGACGACCAGCGGTGGATCGCCGGCTTCGCGCGCGCGTTCTGGATCGGGATGCTGCCGGCCGTCGCGATGCTGTGGCTGGCGATCGACCAGCGCGTCCACCAGTACGGGGTCACCGAGCCGCGCTACTTCCTGCTCGTCCTCTCGCTGTGGCTCGCGGCCATCGCGCTGTACTTCGGCCTCACCCGCTCGCGCGCCATCCAGGTGATTCCTACCTCGCTGTGCCTGCTGAGCGCGGTGGCGTTCGCCGGCCCGTGGGGCGCCTACTCGGTCTCGCGGCGGAGCCAGCTCGGTCGCGTGCGCGACCTGCTGGCGTCGCACGGGATGCTGGCGGGCGGGCACGTCCGCCGGGCGGCGGCGGACCTCTCCGCGGACGAGCGGCGCGCGCTCTCGGGTGCGGTGCGCTACCTGGTCGAGACCCGCGGCACCCGGTCGCTCGCGCCGCTGCTCGGGGACTCGTTCACGGCGAAGGTCATCGTGCCGGCCGACCGCAGCCAGGCCGACCCCGACCAGCGCGCCCGGATGATCGTCGCGGCGCTCGGGGTCTCCTATGCCGACCGCTTCGGCAACGCGGGAACGGCGGGGACGCACTTCGGCTTCACGGCGGACGACCGCGACGGGCTGCCGGTCGCCGGCTACGACCTGCTGCTGACGATTCGCACCTTGCCGCGGGCCGCGGGCCGGGACAGTGGCCTCGTGGCCGTGCTGGTGCGCGGCGCGCGGAGCGTCCGCATCCTCCGCTCCGGCGTGACCCTGCTCGACGTCCCGCTCGATTCGGTGCTCAGCCGCTCCCGCACCGCCGCCGCGCGGGGCGGCGTGCTGCCCGCCGCGCTGCTGCGCTTCGAGGGCGCGAATGAACGGGCGCGGGCGGTGGCGCAGCTGTGGAGCATCAGTGGGAGCGCCGGCCCGGGTGGGCCGGACATCGGCAACGTCGAGGGCGTGGTGCTGCTGCAGATCCGGTCGGGCCGCTAGCCTAGGACCCCTTCTTCCCCTCGACCAGGGGTGCCAGGCGCACCATCACCTCGCGCCCAAGCAGCTTGCCCAGCAGGTCCGCTTTCCGCTGCGCGCCCCACAGCTCCAGCTTCAGGTCGGTCGAGACCAGCCGCGGCACCACGTCCACCAGCAACCGGTCGGGCATCAGCCGCAGGCGCATCGCCTCCACGGCCGAGACGTGGCTGCGGTCGAGGCCGCACGCCACCCGCAGCAGGGCCGACAGGCGCCGCACCAGCGCGCGGTCCTCGGCCTCGAGCGCGGCGAACTCCACGTGCTTCTTGCTCGGGCTGCGCTTGCGGTGGTAGCGGCTGATCAGCGCGACGAGGATCCGCTCGCGCGGCGAGAACGGCAGCGCCTCCGCGTGCGCGATCAGGTGATAGCTGTGCTTGTGGTGGCTGCGGTACGAGACCAGCTGCCCCACGTCGTGCAGCAGGGCGGCTGCCTCGAGCAGCTCCCAGTCCTCCGGGGCGCAGCCGAGCCGCTTGCCGAGGACGTCGAACAACTTGCGGGCCAGCCGCGCGGTCTGCTCGCCGTGGCGGCGGTCGGTGCGGCACCGGTCGGCGAAGCGGCGCAGGGCCTTGGCCCGGGTCGGCGCCTCGGCTTCGGCCGCCGGGCGCGAGAGGTGGATGAGCAGCCCCTCCCGGAGGCCGAAGGCCGACACGGTGACTTTGGGGGAGTCGAACAGCTCGAGCACCTCGGCGGCGACGGCGATGCCGGCGACGATGATGTCGGCGCGCTCGGGGTTGAGGCCCTTCACCTTGCGGCGCTCGTCCACGGTCATGGCGGCCAGCCACTCGAGCACGCGCTGCAGCTCGGGGAGCGGCACCGCGGACCCGTGGATGCCGCCCGGCGGCACGGTGCCGCGCTCCCGCGCGGCGGCGACCCGCGCGAGGTTGGTGAACGTGCCCCCCGAGCCGAACAGCTTGGCGGCGGCCCATTCCCGGTTGGGGACGGCGCGGCGCAGCTTCTGGCGCACGGCGCCGCGCAGCCGGCGCACGCCGTCACCGGCGTCCTCCGCGCCCGCCAGGAACTGCTCGGTCAGCCGGACGGCGCCGAACGGCAGCGACACCACGCGATCCACCAGGCCGCCCACGGCGAGCACCAGCTCGAGGCTGCCGCCGCCGATGTCGGCCACCACCGCGCGGCCGCGGCCGATGGGGAAGTGCTCGCTCACGGAGACGAAGGCGAGCCGCGCCTCCGTCTCGCCGTCGATCACCTCCAGCGGGATGCCCAGCTCCTGCTTGACGCGTTCGGCGAACTCCGCGCCGTTGGCCGCGTCCCGCACCGCCGCCGTCGCCACCAGCGCCAGGCGCGAGGCGCCCCGGCGCTCGGCCGCCTGGATCATCCGGCCCAGCGACTCCAGGGCGCGCTCCATGGACTCCGCCGCGAGCACGCCGGTGGACGAGAGCCCGCGCGCCAGGCGGGGCTGGTCCTTGAGATCGTCGATGACCTGGAGATGGCCGTCCTCGCCGCGCTCGGCGATCAGGCAACGAATCGAGTTGGAGCCGACGTCGATGGCGGCGAAGCGCTCAGTCGTCGGAGACATCGACCACGGGGGTGAGCAGCGTCGGATCGAGGAGGTTGGCGACTTCGCGGCGCAGCTCGGCCTGCACGTCCTCGACGGAGCGCGAGGCGTCGATGGTCGTGAAGTCGTACTGGGCCGCCATCCGGTCGAACTCCTCGAGCATCAGGTTCTGGTACTTCCGGAACGAGCTGTACAGGTCGGGCGCCAGCCCGATGTCGCGGCCGGCCTCCCAGTAGTCCAGCTCGCCGCCGCGCCGCAGGGTGCGGCGGATCAGCTCGTCGGGATCGAGCCGGAGGAAGAACACCCGCCGCGGCACGAGCGCGAAGCCGTACAGCTTGGCGAGCCACTCGGGGTCCAGGCCGCGCGTCGCGCCGCGCGCGATGGTGGTGTAAATGTACCGGTCCGCCAGGACCACGAACCCGCTGCGCAGCGCGGGAATGATCTCGTGCTCCACGCGGTCGGCGAGGTCGGTGGCGTAGAACAACGCCATCGTCGTCCGGTCGAACGAGTGGCCTTCCTTGGCCAGCTCGATGCCACGCCGCGTGAGCGCCGAGCGCACCAGGCCCGTGGACGAGACGGCGAAGCCCTGGCCTTCGAGCCAACCCTGGAGCAGCTCGATGTGGGTCGAGCGGCCGACGCCGTCCGCGCCCTCCACCACGATCAGGTTGCCGGGCAGCTCGCTGCCCATGGTGAGCTTGGCGAGGCCCGAGCCGTAGAAGTGGGTGTCCATCATCATCACCGCGTTCCCGTGGCGTGCAGGGGCGTGCTCGCCGTGCCCGCGCGCGGCGCGTGCGTGCGGCGCAGGCTCTTCAGGATGGGCTTGACGAGCTTGCGCATCTCGCGCTGCTGCTCCACCACCGAGCGGCTCCCGTCGAGCACGGTCAGGTCGAACTCGCTCGCCACGCGGTCGTATTCCTCCAGCACCCGGTTCTGGAACACGCGGAAGGACGTGATCGGGTCGGGCGAGAGGCCGAGGTCCATGCCGGCCTCGTGGAACTTGAGCGAGATCCGGCCGCCCGTGATCCGCGCCACCGCGGTGTCGATGTCCACCTTGAAGTAGAGCGACAGGTCCGGGCGGGTGGCGAAGTCGTACATGCTCCTGATCCACGCCGGGTCGCAGCCGCGCGCCGCGTCGCGCGCGAAGGCCGTGTACGCGTAGCGGTCGGCCAGCACGATGAGGCCGGCCTGCAGCGGCGGCAGGATGGAGCGCTCGTGCCGGTCGGCGAAGTCGGTCGCGTGGATGAGCGAGAAGGTGGTCGGCGAGAACAGGTTCTTCTTCTTCCCGCGCTTGGTGGTGTCCTTCACGATGGGACTCGAGTTCCATTCCGTGAACGACACGTCGTAGCCTTCCGAGACCAGGAAGGTCTGGAGCAGCGAGAGCTGGGTGGACTTGCCGGAGCCGTCGATCCCTTCGACGACGATCAGCCGCCCGGGAAAGCTGTGCGGATCGTGAATCGGCATGGTTCCTTCAAGAGGCGGCGTCCGGTGCCGGCCGCTCGTCCTCCGCGTGGTGCTTGATGGTCTTCCCTTCCTCCAGGAAAACTACGTCCTCGGCGACGTTCGTCGCGAGGTCGGCCACGCGCTCGAGGTTCCGGCTGACCAGGACCAGCTCCATCCCGGGCTTGATAACCCGTTGATCCTCCATCATATGCGTGAGCAGGATGCGAAAGACGGAGTCGTTCAGGGAGTCCACCGCGTCGTCGCGCCGGCACACGGCCCGCGCGAGCGGCGCGTCGCCCCGCACGAACGCCGACAGCGCGTCCGAGAGCATCTGGCGCGACAGCCGGGCCATCTCCACGATCTCGGGGTGCGGGACGATGTGGGGGTAGCTGGCCAGGTGCTCGGCCGACTGCGCGATGTTCACCGCGTGGTCGCCCACGCGCTCGAGGTCGCCCACGATCCGGACCGCCGCGAAAATCAGGCGCAGGTCCTTGGCCATGGGCTGGTGCAGCGCGATGAGCTGGAAGGCCTGTTCCTCGATGCTGCTCTCCAGCGTGTTGATGGTGCGGTCGCCGCGAATCACCTCCTGCGCCTTCACGCGGTCGCGCGAGAGCAGCGCCTCGACCGCGTTGCCGACGGCTTCCTCCGCCTCGGCTGAAGCCGCCAGCAGGCGCTGCTTGAGGCGCGCCAATTCCTCGTGAAAGTGGCGGTTGGGCTCGAGGGGCGCGGTCATCCGAATCTCCCGGTGATGTAGGCGTCGGTCCGCTCGTCCTTGGGGCTGGTGAACAGCTGCTGCGTCGTCCCGAACTCGACGAGGCGGCCGAGGAAGAAGAAGCCGGTGTAGTCCGAAACGCGGGCGGCCTGCTGCATGTTGTGCGTCACGATGACGATCGTGTAGTACGCCTTCAGGTCGACGATCAGCTCCTCGATCTTCTGCGTGGCGATGGGGTCCAGGGCCGAGCAGGGCTCGTCCATCAGCAGCACCTCGGGCTCGTTCGCCAGCGCGCGCGCGAGGCAGAGCCGCTGCTGCTGGCCGCCCGAGAGCGAGGTGCCAGGCTCGTCGAGCCGGTCCTTCACCTCCTCCCAGAGGGCCGCGCTCCGGAGCGAGCGCTCGACGATCTCGGGCAGCTCGCGCTCGCCGGCGGACCCGGTCACCCGCGGGCCGTAGGCCACGTTGTCGAAGATGCTCTTGGGAAACGGGTTCGGGCGCTGGAACACCATCCCGATGCGGCGCCGCAGCTCCACCGGGTCCACCGACGGACGGAACACCGACTCCCCGTCGAAGGCGATGTCGCCTTCGTGCCGGGTGCGCGGCAGCAGCTCCTGGAGGCGGTTGATCGAGCGCAGGAAGGTGGACTTGCCGCATCCGGACGGGCCGATCAGCGCCGTGACGGCGTTGGGCTTGGCCTCGAGGGTGATGTCGAACAGCGCCTGCTTGGCGCCGTACCAGAACGAGAAGCTGGTCGAGGCCAGCGTGCCGATGATGCGCGCCGTGCCGCCGGGCGTGATCCGGACCTTCGGGGAAGCGAACGGCGCCGCGGTCATCCGAACCGCCCGGTGATGTACGCCTCGGTCTGCGGCTTCGAGGGGGCCGTGAAGATGCGGGTCGTCGCGCCGGTCTCGATCAGCTCCCCGAGATAGAAGAAGGCCGTCACGTCGCTGACCCGCGCCGCCTGCTGCAGGTTGTGGGTCACGATCACCACCGTGAACTCGCGCTTCAGCTGTTGCACCAGCTCCTCGATATGGGCCGCGCCGGCCGGATCGAGGGCGGCCGTCGGCTCGTCGAGCAGGATCACCTCGGGTTCCGGCGCCACCGTGCGCGCGACGCACAGGCGCTGCTGCTGGCCCCCCGAGAGCTCGAGCGGCGAGTCGTCGAGGCGGTCCTTGACCTCGTCCCACAGGGCCGCGCGCTTCAGCGAGCGCTCCACGATGTCCGCCCTCTCCGAGCGCGAGATCCTGGGGCCGATGGCCAGCCCCGCGGCCACGTTCTCGCCGATGCTCATGGTGGGGAAGGGCGTCGGCCGCTGGAACACCATGCCGATGCGGCGGCGTACCTGGATCGGGTTGATGTCCCGTTCGTAGATGTCGTAGCCGTCCAGCAGGACCCGGCCGGTGACCCGCGCGCCCGGCACCAGCTCGTGCATCCGGTTGAGGGAGCGGAGCAGCGTGGACTTGCCGCAGCCCGAAGGGCCGATCAGGGCGGTGACCGTGAACTCGGGGAAAGCCAGCGTCACGTCCCGCACGCCCGAGCTGGCGCCGTACCAGGCGGTGAGCCCGTCGGTCGCGAGCCGCGGGACCGTCGCCGGCACCGGCTCGCGCCCGGGGGCGGCCTGCTGCGTCGGTGGGGGCGTCACGTGCGGAGCACGCGCGCGCTCAGGCGTGCTGACGCTTGGCACGCACCACCGTCCGGGCGACGAGGCTCAGGATCAGCACCAGCATGATGAGGACCAGGGCGCCTGCCCACGCCTGCCGGTGCCACTCGTCGTAGGGGCCGAGCGCATAGACGTAGACCTGCAGCGGCAGCGCCGCCATCGGGCCCTGGATCCGCGTGGAGAAGAACTGGTTGCCCAGCGCCGTGAAGAGCAGCGGCGCCGTCTCGCCGGCGACGCGCGACACGGCGACGAGGCAGCCGGTCACGATGCCGGCGGCGGCGGAGCGGACGACCACCTGGAGCGACGTGCGCCACCGCTGGTAGCCCAGGGCCAGCGCGGCCTCGCGCAGCGAGTTGGGCACCAGGCGCACCATCTCCTCCGTGGTCCGCGCCAGGATCGGCACCAGGATCATGCCGAGCGCGGCGCCTCCCGCCATGGCCGAGAAGTGGCCCATCGGCTTCACGAGCCAGGTCCATGCGAAGATGCCGATCACGATGGAGGGCACACCGTTCAGCACGTCGGCGATGAACCGGATGGTGAAGCCTAACCGGCCGCCGCCGAATTCCGCCAGGAAGATGCCGGCCGCCACGCCGATCGGCACGCCGACCACGCAGGCCAGGCCGACGATGATCAGCGTTCCCACGATGGCGTTGGAGAAACCGCCGCCGTTCTCCCCGAACGGCACGGCGGACTTGGTGAAGAAATTCCAGTCGAGCGAGCCCGCACCCTTCACCAGCAGCATGCCCAGGATGATCGCCAGCGGGAGGACGGCGAGCGCCGCCGCCCCGTAGGTCGCGCCGGTCATCACCGACCCGAACAGGCGGCGGATCAGGCGGCCGCGCATCATATGGCCGTGCTGCCCACGGCGGAGCCGCGGGCCACGCGCCACACCAGGACCCGGGCCAGCGTGTTCGCGATGATCGTGATCAGGAACAGGACCGCGCCGACCATGAACAGCGCGGCGAGGTGCATGTCCGACACCGCCTCGGAGAACTCGTTGGCGATGGCGGCGGCCATCGTGTAGCCGGGCTGCAGCAGCGACGCGGACACCTCGTGGCGATTGCCGATCACCATCGTGACGGCCATGGTCTCGCCCAGCGCCCGGCCGAGGCCGAGGATCACGGCGCCGATGATGCCCGCCCGTCCGTACGGGAGGATCACCGTGGTCACCGTCTCCCAGCGGGTGGCGCCGAGCGCGAGGCCGGCCTCGCGCTGCGAGGGCGGGACGGCCAGCAGCACCTCGCGCGAGACGGCGGTGATGTACGGCAGCACCATGACCGCGAGGATCACCCCCGCCGCCAGCACCGACGGGCCGTAGAACACGCCGCTGAAGATCGGGAGCTTGCCGAGGACGTGGCGCGCGACCGGCCAGAGGTGGTCACGCAGCAGCGGGATCAGGACGAAGATCCCCCACAGGCCGTAGATCACGCTCGGCACGGCGGCCAGCAGCTCGATCAGGGTCGCGACCGGCGTGCGGAGCCACCGCGGGGCGAACTCCGTGAGGAAGATGGCGCACCCCAGGGCGAGCGGCACGGCGATCACCAGCGCCACGAGCGACGAGTACAGGGTGCCGAAGATCAGCGGCAGCGCGCCGAACTGGCCGCGCACCGGGTCCCAGGTGCTGTGAAACAGGAACCCGAAGCCGAACTTGGAAACCGCCGGCATCGCGTTCGACACCAGCTCGACGGCGATCAGCAGCACCAGCAGGGGGAGCAGCATCGCGAGAACGGTGAGCACGGAGCGGTAGATGAGGTCGCCCCGGCTCACCGTCCTCAGGGCCCGCCACCGTTCTTCGGCCGTCGGCTTTGGAGCGACGTTCGGCTCCAGAGCGGTGGCGGGAACGTCGGTCAACGGACTAGCGCCCGCGGTAGTTGCGGGGGAGGACCGGCTGGCCGTTCACCGTGATCTTCCGGAGCTGCAGCTCCTCGAGGCGGACCACGGCCGCGGGGAGCTTGGCGTACGCGAGCGCCTCGTTGTACTGCTGGCCGCTATGCAGCGCCCACCATACGAAGTCCAGCAGCGCGCGCGCCTTGGTCGCGTCGGTCATCTGCTTGGGGAGCAGCAGCCAGGTGAACGACGCGATGGGGTAGGCCTGCGCGCCATCGGGATTGGTGATCGAAATGCGGAAATCGGTGTTCGGGTCGAGATGCTCGACCGCGCCCGCCGCGGCGTTGGTCGTGGTCGCGAGCGAGGCCTCGATGTAGTTGCCGGCCGAGTTGCGGACCAGGCCGTAGCCGATGTGGTTCTGGATCGCGTAGATCAGCTCCACGTAGCCGATGGCGCCCGGCGTCTGCTTGACGATGTTCGCCACGCCCGGGTTGCCCTGGCCACCGAGCCCCACCGGCCAGTTGACGGAGGTCCCCATCCCGACCTGCTGCTTCCAATCGGGGCTCACCTTGGAAAGGTAATCGGTCCAGATGTAGGTCGTACCCGAACCGTCGGACCGGTGCGCGACGACGATGTCCTGGTCCGGGAGGTTGACGCCGGGGTTCAGCGCCGTGATCCGGGAGTCGTTCCACTTGGTGATCTGCCCGAGCCACAGGGCGGCGAGCACCTCACCGGTGAACCGCAGCTGCGCGGTGACGCCGGGGATGTTGTAGGTCGGCACGACGGAGCCGAGCACGGTCGGAAAATGGAAGACGTCGCCGTTCACGGCCTGGATCTGAGCGTCGGTCATCGGCCCGTCGCTGGCGCCGAAATCCACGGTGTGGTCGGTGAACTGGCGGATCCCGCCGCCCGAGCCGATGGGCTGGTAGTTGACCTCGATGCTGGGGTGCAGGGTGTGGTACTCCAGCAGCCACTTCTGGTAGATGGGGGCGGGGAACGTGGCGCCCGCGCCGTTCAAGCGCACGGTGCCCTGGGCCGCCACGCTGCTCGCGAGCAGCACGGAGCCCGCGGCGACCGCGAAGAGTCCGGCAAGCGTCTTGGTCATGTCTGGTGCTCTCGGATCAGAAGGTGAATTGGGTCTGGAACTGGGCCAGGCTCATCGACTTGGGGGCGGTGGCGCCGGAAGGCGTCTGGAACCCGGTGCGGTCGATGTCGGCCAGGAGCCGCACGTTGGGCGACAGCTGGTACGACACGCCGCCGATGATGATCGTCCGCGTGTCGTACTGCGATGCGGGCGTGCAGTCGGTGGCGGCCGCGTAGTTGGAGCAGGTGGTCGGGTTCACGATGTCCACCCGGCCGATGATCGCGACCGGCGAGTCTCCGACGTGCAGCACACCGAAGCCGCTGAACACGCTGCCCTTCTTGAGGGAGTTCGCCGTGGTGGTGGCGCTGTCCTTGGTGGCGCCATACTCGGCGGCCAGGGTCAGCATCTTGGAGCGATACGAGACCAGGCCGATGAAGCGCTCCCGCTGGCCGCCGCCGGTCGGCGTGCCGGACTGCGCGTAACCCGTGATCCGCAGGCCGCCCACGCGGCTGCCGTCATCGGTACCCAGGAGCCGGAACGACGCGCGCGCGGCGAAATCCTTGTTCTGGTCGCCGGGCGTCTTGTTGTAGCTCTCGCCGTTCATCGCCATCGCCTGGAAGTTGAACGCGTCGTGGTTGAAGTTGCCGTCCACGGCGACGCCGAAGTCGGATGACGACATGTACCCGCCGCGGTCGAAGGCGGTCGTGCCCTCCATGCGGTAGTCCCACAGCGTCTCTTCGTAATCGATCCACGGGGTCTGCGTGAGGCCGAACCGGAAGGTCAACGGGCTGCCGTTGGGCGTCCACGCGGCGTAGGCGTACTTGAGCCGGTAGAGCAGGCTGCCGCCCGCGGTGGCGTCGGCGTCGTGGTACACGTCGGCCGTGATGCGGGTCATGATGCCGCCGTTGAACTTGCCGACCACGTTCAGGTACGCCCGCGTGATGTCGAAGTCGTTGGCGGGGCTCAGGGAGTCCATCTGGGCGGCCCACTGGGCGAACACCAGCCCGCCGACGGAAATCGGACTCGGGTTCTGGGCGGCCAGCGGAGCCGCCGCACCCGCGGCGACGAGTCCCACCGCCGCGAGTGTTCGACGAGACAGGAGTGCCATGTGCTGGGTCCTCAGCGAAAGGGAGTGGTTGGTGACCGGGGGTCGTCCGAAAACCATCGCGGCCAAGAAACCCCCGCCGCGTCACGGCAGGGCGCAGAGGATGTAACGGGACGGTAACGGCGTGTCGGGGATTCCCCAGCGGCTACGCGAGCACGCTCCAGGCGGCGATGGCGCCGGCCAGCCCAAGTGCAGCTCCCGCCAGCACATCGGCCGGGTGGTGGACCTTGAGCTTGACCCGCGAAAGCCCGACCAGCGCGGCCACGGGGAGGGCCAGGGGCGCGAGCGCCGGATGGGCCCGCGCCACGGTGGCGGCGACCGCCATCGACGCGGCGCTGTGGCCCGAGGGGAACGAGAACGGATCGGGGACGTTGACCAGCGCGAGGGGCACCCCGTTCGCGTCGCAGGGACGGGCGCGCACCACGGTGCGCTTGAGGATCTGCACCGCCACGTGGGACAGGGCGTTGGCGAGGAGCGCGGCCCGGCCCAGCTCGGCCAGGTGCCCGCCGGCCAGCAGCAGCACCAGGCCGATGCCCAGCGTGCACACGGCGTCGCCCAGGTGCGTGAGCCAGCGCATCAGGCCACGGCGTCCACGGCCTCGGGGGCCGCGACGAAGGCGTCGCGCAGCACGCGGCCCTCGTACTCGGCCGGCACGTCCAGACCCAGGGACCACAGGATGGTCGGGGGGACGTCGAGCAGCGAGGCCGGCTGCCGCAGCACGTGGCGGCGCTTGACCCGCGGCCCCGCCAGGATCAGGGGGATGCGGTCGTTGAGCGGGTGCGGCGTGTCGTGGTCGGTGGGCTCGACCCCGCCGCCGCCGTGATCGGCGAGCACGAGGAAGAGCGAGTCCGCCGCGCAGGCGCGCAGCTGCGCCACCGCCGCGTCGACCTCCGCCACCGCGCGCCGGTACGGCTCGGACATCCACCCCGCAGCGTGGCCCGCCCGGTCGCAGTCGTTCACGTACACGATCACCAGGCCGTCGGGCACGAACCGCAGCCGGCCGAGGGCGGCGGCGGCGACGCGCCGTGCCGGCCCCGCGGTGGTGACGAACCGGCTCACGCCGGCGACGGTGCTCAGCACGCGCGCGATCGGCACCTCGACGCTGGCGATCTCGCCGGCGACCGCGACCGTCGGCAGGCGCCGCGTCGCCAGCTCGCGCGGCAGGGGCCGCAGGCTCGCGAGCTTGCGCAGGGTGGCGAGCCCGGGCTCCACGAGCTGGTGCGTGGCGGGCCCCACGCCGGTGGTCAGGGCGAGCATGGCCGCGACCGTCGCGCTCGGCCGCACGGTGCAGGCGTGAGGCGCGTGGGTGTAGTCCTGCGCCAGGGTGTGGAGCGACGGGGCCCACTCGGGCCGGATGGCGTCGGGCCGGAGCCCGTCCACCAGGAGCATCACGCAGCGCGCCATTGCCGATCCTCCCTCGGGTTTCGTCCGGCAGCGACCAGGTACTCGTCCAGCAGTCTCTCGTTCTCGTCGTCCGCACTCCGGGCCACCGCGGTGAGGCGGGAGTCCTCCGACATCCGGCGGCGCAGGTCCGGGTCGAGCACCAGCCGGGCGATGGCGGAGGCGAAGCCGCGGACGTCGTCGGGCGGTATCAGGAATCCCGTCAGCCCGTCCGTCACGCTCTCCCGGAAGCCGCCCGCGTCGGCGGCCACGACCGGCAGTCCGGACGCCATCGCCTCGAGCGCCACCAGGCCGCAGGTCTCGGTGCGGCTGGGCAGGACGCACAGGTCCGCGCTGGCGTACAGCGCGGCCAGCAGCGGGACATCGAGAAAGCCGAGGTGGATGGCCCAGGGCATGGCGGCGGCGCAGCGGCGGGCGATGGGCCCGTCGCCGGCGAACACGAACGCCGCGGCGTCGCCCAGCTGCTCGTGCGCGAGGGTCCAAGCGGCGATGAGGACCTCGAGGTTCTTCTCCGCGGCCAGGCGCCCGACGTGCAGGACCAGGGCGGCCCCGTACGGGACGCCCAGGCGGTCGCGGAACGCGGGATCGCGACGGCGGTGGTCGAACAGCGCGGTGTCCACGCCGTTGCCCCACACCCGCACCCGCGCCAGCCCGCGGCGCGCCAGCTCGGCGCGCACCGCCTCGCCGGGCGTGTGGACGAAGCGCGCCGGCCGGTGGAACCAGACCAGCCACTGCCAGATCAGCGGCTCGAGGCGGCCCAGGCCGTAGTAGCGGCTGTGCTGGGGGAAGTCGGTATGGAACGACGTCGCCAGCGGTACGCCGTGCCGCAGCGCATAGCGCCGGCCGACCAGGCCGAGCGGCCCTTCGGTCACCACGTGCACCAGGTCGGGGCGAAACGCGTCGAGGTACCGCGCCACACGCCGCGGCTGCGGCAGCGACAGGCGGATGGCCTGGTAGGGCGGGAAGGGCAGCGATGGCACGCGCAGCTCCGCCGCCGCCGGATCGGCCGGTTCCCCGGGGTACTCCGGCGCGACCACCACGGCGTGGTGCCGCGCGCGCGCGAGCACCGCGACGATCCGTCGCACGATGGTGGTGACGCCGTTGACCTGGGGCATGTACGTGTCGGTGACGAGGGCTATGCGCACGGTCCGAAACTGGCGCCGCCACGTCAATGCGCGGCGACGCTCGGGTCACGCCTCGGTAACGGTGCGGCGGTGCGGATTCCGCGTGTCGGGCTAGTGCGGGTCCCCGTCGGGGAAGAACAGCCGGATGGTGGTGCCCACGCCCAGGGTGCTGAGCGGCCTCGACGCGGCCGCCGTGCGCTTCGACGAGGTGCTTGACGATGGCGAGGCCGAGGCCCGTCCCGCCGAGCGCCCGCGAGCGGGCGGCGTCCACCCGGTAGAACCGCTCGAAGATGCGCGGCAGGTGTTCGCCGGGGATGCCGACCCCGGTGTCGCGGATCTCGATCTCGACGCCGCGCGCTCCCGGGGTGGCGGTGACGGTGACGTGCCCGCCGTCGGGCGTGTAGCGGACGGCGTTGTCGAGCACGTTGAGCAGCGTCTGGCGCGCCGCCTGTGGGTCGGCGACCAGCGTCGCGCCGCCCACCGTGCTGGTGAACGTCAGCCGCGCCGTGTCGGCCCGCGGCTTGAGCGTGCTCCAGACCTCTTCGACCAGCGGCGCCAGCGCTACGCGCTCCGGGCGCGGCGCCCAGGCGCGCGACTCGATGCGCGAGAGGTCGAGCAGGTCGTCCACCAGCTGCTGCATGCGCCGCGCGTTGGCCAGCACCTTCGCCACGAAATCGCGGCGTACCTCCGGCGGCACGTCCTCGCCGGCGAGGGTCTCCGCGTAGCCGCGAATCACGGTGAGCGGCGTCTTCAGCTCGTGCGACACGTTGGCCACGAAGTCCCGCCGGACCGACTCGAGCCGCCGCAGCCCGGTGATGTCGTGCAGGACCAGCACGGCGCCGCCCCCGGGGAGCGGATGGGCGGAGAGCAGCACGCTGCGCTCGTCCATCTCGACCTCGAGGACCGCGGTTTCCCCGCCGGCCAGGGCGCGCTCGACCACGTCGTGGGCGGCGCGGTGGCGGAACAGCTCCAGGGCCGACGGCGGCACCGCGTCGGGCGCGAGGTGGAGCAGGCGGCGCGATGCGGGGTTGAGCATGGTCACGGCCCCCACGCCGTCGAGCGCGATGACGCCCTCGGTCATCGAGGCCACCAGCGCCGTCATCTCCGAGCGCTCGCGCTCCAGCTCGCCCACGCGCCGCGACAGGCTTTCGTCGAGCGAGCGCAGCGCGCGTGCCAGGTCGCCCACCTCGTCGCGGCCGCGCGCGTCGATCACGGGACGCTCACCGCGGGCGATGGCCTGGGCGGCGTCGCGCAGCCGGAGGAGCGGGCTCGCCACGGCGCGCGAGAAGCCGAGGGCCAAGAGCCCGCCCACGGCCAGCGCCAGCAGCCCGCCGAGCAGGACGGCGTTCTGCGCGTCCTGCACGGTGGCGTCCACCTGCGGCAACGGCGTGGAGACGCGGACCGCGCCGCCCGCGATCGGCATCGCCACCTTCAGCTCCCAGCGCCCGGTGGACACGCTGTGGCGGATGTCGGTGCCGGTGCGGCCGGCGAGGGCTTCGCGGAACTCCGGGCGGGCGGCGTGGTTCTCGAGCGTGGGCAGCTGGTCGCTCGGGAAGTCGGAATCCGCGATCACGAGCCCCGAGGAGTCGATCACGGTGAGGCGGCGCCCGGTGGTCCGCCCGAGCTGGTGCACGAGGGAATCGCAGCTCCACGCCGCGCAGGGTGCCCACGGTGCGGGCGAGGTAGGCCGTCTCGCGCGTGACCTCCCGGGTGGCCTGGCCCAGCAACCGGGAGCGGAGCGAGTGGTCGGACGCGACGATCAGCGTCGCCGTGCTCGCGGCGACCAGTACCACGTACGACGCGAACAGCTTGCCGGGCAGCGTCACTTGCCCGCCGGCGTCTCGGCGGCGCGGAACCGGTAGCCGAAGCCGCGCACGGTCTCGATGCCCGCCCCCTCGGCGCCCAGCTTCACGCGCAGCCGCTGGACGTGCATGTCCACCGTGCGAGTCTGGATGTCGGGCTGCGATTCCCACACCGCCTGCAGCAGCTGCGGGCGCGTCTGCACCCGCCCGCGGCGTTCGACCAGGAGGATCAGCAGGCGGTACTCGAGCGCGGTGAGCGGGACGCCGCGGCCGTGGACCGTGACGGTGTGCGCGGCGCGATCGATGGCGATGCCGCCGGCGCGGAGCACCGGCCCGGCCGCGGCGGGGGGCGCGCGCAGCCGCCGCAGCACCGCGCCGACGCGCAGCACCAGCTCCTCGGGACTGAACGGCTTGGTGAGGTAGTCGTCGGCGCCGCCGGCCAGGCCCTTGATGCGGTCGGGCTCGTCGCGGCGGGCGGTCAGCACGATCACGCCCGCGTCGCGCGTCTCCTCGCGCCGCCGGATCTCGTCGAGGACCTCGTAGCCGTTCCGGCCCGGCAGCATGAGGTCCAGCACGACGAGGTCCGGCACCTCCGTCGCGATGGCCTCGAGCGCGGCGACGCCCGTGCCGGCCGTGGTCACCCGGTATCCGGCCTTGGCGAGGTGATAGGCCACCAGGGCGGTGATGTCGCGCTCGTCGTCCACGACCAGGACGTGCGCGTCCACTGGGCGCGTGGCGGCTCCGGGTCCCGGCGCGACGGCGTTCATCGCGCACAGTATCGCGCCGCCGGCGGTCGGCGGCAACTCGCCGCTCGCGCGCCGCGCTCCCCGGCCGCGGCGCCATTGCGGGTGTCCCGGCGCGCGGTACATTTCGCGGACTTATGCCCATCCTCTCCGCGGTCGCGGGCGCCGTCCTCCTCGTGGCGCAGGCGCGCCCGTCCGGTGATTCGATTCTGCTCCGGGTCCTCGCCACCAACGACTTCCACGGCTCGCTCGAAGCGAAGGTCCAGCCGTGGAGCAACCGGCGGCCGGTCGGCGGTGCGCCCGCGCTGGCGGGGATGATGGACCGCCTGGCGCGAGGCCTGCGACTGCACGAGCCTCCGCCTCGACGGCGGCGACGTGATGCAGGGGTCGCCGGCCTCCAACCTGACCTACGGGCGGGCCACCGTCGCGGCGTTCAACCTGATGGGCTACGCCGCCTCCGCGATCGGCAACCACGAGTTCGACTGGGGGCTCGACACCCTGCAGGCCCGCATGCGCCAGGCCCGGTTCGCGTGGCTGTCGTCCAACATCCGCGACCGGACGACCGGCGCCGCGCCGCCGTGGATCGTGCCGTGGCGGATGGTCGGCGCGGGGCCGTACCACGTCGCGGTGGTGGGGTACACGACGCTGTCGACCCCGAGCACCACGCGGCCGAGCATCGTCGCCGGCCTCAGTTTCGACAGCGGGCCGGCGCGGCTCGACGCCGCCATCGCGGCCGCCCGCCGCGCGCACCCCGATTTCGTGATCGTGGTGGCGCACGAGGGCGCCTTCTGCGACCAGGGCGGCGCGGCCAACTGCCGCGGCGAGGTGGTGGACCTCGCCAACGCCCTGACCGAGAAGCCCGACCTGATCGTCAGCGGCCACACGCACTCCCTGATCCAGGCCACGATCAACGGCATCCCGATCGTGCAGGCGCGCTCCAACGGGACCGCGCTCGGCGTCGTGGACTTCGTGGACAGCGCGGGCGTGCGCGTGGTCCGCATCCGGGTCGAGACCGTCTGGGCCGACCGCGAGGCGGCGGACACCGCGGTGGCGCGCATCGTGACGGACGCGGTGCAGCGCGTGGCGCCGCTCACCTCCCGCGTGGTGGCGACGCTGGCCGCGCCGCTGATCCGGAGCGGCGACCAGTACCCGCTGGGCAACCTGATCGCCGACGCCTACCGCGCGGCCGCGGGCACCGACGTCGCGCTGGTCAACAACGGCGGGATCCGCGCCGATCTCCCCGCCGGGCCCGTGACCTGGGGCCAGTTGTTCGAGGTCGAGCCGTTCCAGAACTTCGTGACGCGGCTCACGGTGACCGGCGCGGTGCTGCGCCAGACGCTGGAGCACGCCATCGCCGTCGGGGACGCGCGGGCCCATCTCTCGGGCGTCGTGGCGCGCGTGGACGCGGCGGCGCCGGAGGGCAGCCGGGTGGTGAGCCTGACGCTCGCCGACGGGCGCCCGGTGCTCGACACGGCGCGGTACACATTCGCGGTACCCGATTTCGTCGCCGCCGGCGGCAGCGGGTACTCGATGCTGCGCGGCGTCCCGTCCGTGAACACCGGCATCGTGGACCTCGACGCCTTCACGGCGTACCTCGCGAAGTTGCCGCAACCGGTCCAGGCGCCCGCGGATGCGCGGGTCGTGGAGGGACGATGAGCCCCAAGCGCGCCGCCCCGCGCGGCGACGGCCTCACGCGGGAGATGATCCGCCGGATGCCGAAGCCGGAGCTGCACGTCCACCTCGACGGCAGCATCCGTCCCGCGACGCTGATCGATCTGGCGCGCGAGCAGAAGATCAAGCTCCCGACGATGGAGGTCGCCGCGCTCACCCGGCTGATGCAGGTGTCGGACGCGCGCAACCTGGTGGATTACCTCGCCAAGTTCGAGATCACGCTGTCGGTGCTGCAGACGCCGGAGGCGCTGGAGCGGGTGGCCTACGAGCTGGTCGAGGACGGCGTCGCCGAGGGCGTGCGCTACATGGAGATCCGCTTCTCGCCGATCCTCAACACCAGGCGCGGCATGCCGCTGACCGAGGCGGTCGAGGCGCCGCTCCGGGGCATGCGCCGTGCCGAGCAGGCGTTCGGCGTCAAGACGGGGCTGATCATCTGCGGCATCCGCAACATGAGCCCCGCCACCTCGATGGACCTGGCCAACCTGACCGTGGCGTTCAAGGGCAAGCGGCGTCGTGGCCTTCGACCTCGCCGGCGCCGAGTACAACTACCCGGCCAAGAAGCACCGCGAGGCCTTCTACACGGTCGTGAATGCGAACGTCGCCGCCACGATCCACGCGGGCGAGGCGTATGGGCCCGAGTCGATCGCCCAGGCGCTGCACTACTGCCACGCCGACCGCATCGGCCACGGCACGCGCCTGTTCGAGGACCCCGATCTCGAACGCTACGTCAACGACCGGCGCGTCCCCCTCGAGGTGTGCGTCACCTGCAACGTGCAGACGCACGCGGTGCCCTCGCTCGAGCAGCATCCGGTGCGGCGCTACTTCGATCTGGGCATCGTGGTGTCGCTCAACACCGACAACCGCCTGATGAGCGCGACCACCGTGACGGACGAGTACTACCTCGCGCACACCAGGCTGGGGTTCAGCCGCCCCGAGATCGAGCAGATGATCCTCGACGGGTTCGAGAGCGCGTTCCAGCCGTTCCCCGACCGACGCGCGATGGTCGAGAGCGCGAAGGCGGAGCTGGCGAAGCTGCGGGCGGCGTAGCGGGAAGGTGACGCGGTGATGCCGGTGATGAGGTAATGGCGTGATGGAGGGGGATCGAGTGATCAAGGAGGCGGCGGAAGCGGTTCGCAAGGCGATTGCCCCGCGGCAGCCGACGGTGGCGATCGTGCTGGGCTCGGGGCTCGGATCGCTCGCCGGCGAGCTGCGGGACGCGGTGCGCGTCCCGTACGCCCGGATTCCCGGCTTCCCGCAGCCGACCGTGCAGGGGCACGCGGGCGAGCTGATCGCGGGCACCCTCGAAGGGAAGACGGTCCTGGTCCAGAGCGGCCGCTTCCACCTCTACGAGGGACACGAGCCGGTGGTCGTGGGACTTCCGGTTCGAGTGTTCGCGGCGCTCGGGGTCCGGACGATGATCGTCACCAACGCCGCCGGCGGCATCCGCCGCACCTTCCGGCCGGGCAGCCTGATGCTCATCGCGGACCACATCAACGCCACGGCGCGCCAGCCGCTCGCCGGCGCCCTGGTGGAAGGCGAGGAGCGGTTCCCCGACATGAGCGACCCCTACGACGGCGAGCTGCGCGCGCTGGCCCGCCGGGTCGCGGCGGAGCAGCGGATCCCGCTCGAGGAGGGGACCTACGCGGCCGTGCTGGGACCCTCGTACGAGACCAAGGCCGAGATCGAGATGCTCAAGCGCATGGGCGCCGACGCCGTCGGCATGAGCACGGTGCCGGAGGTGATCGTCGCGCGCGCCCGCGGCATCCGCTGCCTCGGCATCTCTACGGTCACGAACCTCGCCGCCGGCCTCGGCGCGCCCACCCTCGCCCACCAGGAAGTGCTGGAGGTGGCGGACCGGGTGAAGGGGGATCTGGCGAGGCTGGTGCGGGGCGTGGTGGCGGGACTGTGAAGCCTGAGAGGTGAGGAGGGTCGAGAAGGCGTGAGAGGGTGCGGCCCGCCCTCTCACTTCGTCTTCTCACCTCTCACCTTGTCTCGCCTCACCTCTCACCTTGCTGGCGCGCCGTCTTCCCCGCCACCCAGTTGAGCACCATCAGCGCCGGCACCACGAACGGGAACACGCCGTACAGGGTGTCGCTCACCGAGTGCGAGTGCCGGTCCACCGCGACGAACACCTGCGCGCAGAAGGCCAGGGCGAGCAGCACGAGCAAAACGCCTTCCAGCGAGTTGGGCCGGTAGATCCAGCCCCAGGCTACGAACCACGAACGCGCGGGCCGCCGCGCCTCGTCTTCCATCCGCAGGACGTTCATCGGCACCTCGGGAGCGAGTGGCGTGGCCGCGCCGCGGCGACCATTCCGGCACCGTCCGCGGCTGCACCAAGTACTTTGTATTACAAAGCTAGTGGCGGGCCCGGCTGCGCGCAAGGCGGCCCGGTCAGGCCCGCGGCGTGGCGTCCACGAAATGGTTGAGGGGCCGTGGCCCCGGCCCAGGCCGGGCGCGGCCACGATGGCGCGGTGGACGAAGTCGAGGGCGTCGCTCACGGCCCGCTCGAGCGGCCGGCCGTGCGCGAGCCCGGCCGTGACGGCCGCCGAGAGCGTGCACCCGGTGCCGTGGGTGGAGCGGGTGGCCAACTTGGGGTGCGGAAAGCGGCGGGCGCCCTCGCCGGTCACCAGCACGTCCACCAGCTCCGCCGCCTCGAGGTGGCCGCCCTTCACCAACGCGGCCCGCGCCCCCATCTTGACCAGCGCGCGGCCCGCCTGTTCCATCTCGTCGGCGGTACGCACGTCGTGGCCGACGAGGATCCGGGCCTCGTCCAGGTTCGGCGTGACCAGGGCGGCCAGCGGCACGAGGCGGCGCGCGATGCGCTGCTCGGCGTCGGGCACGAGCAGCCGGTCGCCCGACGTGGCGACCATGACGGGATCGAGCACGTAGTGGGGCAGCGCGAGGCGCGTGAGCGCGTCGGCCACGGCGTCCACCAGCTCGGACGTGCCGAGCATGCCGCTCTTGACGGCGTGAGGGCGCAGATCCTCCGCCACCGCCTCGAGCTGCTGGATCACCAGCGGCACGGCGAGCGCCTCCCAGCCGCGCACGCCGACCGTGTTCTGGGCCGTCACGGCGGTGACGACCGAGGTGCCGAAGACGCCGAACTGATGGAAGGTCTTGAGGTCGGCCTGGATGCCGGCGCCGCCGCCGGAGTCGGAACCCGCGATCGTGAGGGCGATCTGCATGGCGGGTAATCTGCATTCCCTGTTGCGCGATCTCCAACGCCGCAAGGCGCGCGAGCGCCGCGGCCTGGTGGTGGCCGAAGGCCGGCGGCTGGTCGAGGACGCGCTCGACGCCGGGGCCAAGGTGACGGCCCTGCTGGTGGCCGACGACGCGCGCGAGGAGGCGGCCCGCATGTTGGCGACGGCGGAGAGCCGCGGCGTGCCGACGGAGGTCGCGCCGCGCCGGGACTTCGACGCGTTGGCCGACACCGAGACGCCGAGCGGCGTGCTCGCGGTGGTGGAATGGCAGCCGCTGACGCTCGACCGCGTGCATGCGCCGGAAGTCGGGCCGCGGCGCGCGCTGGTCGTGGACGCCGTGCAGGATCCCGGCAACGTGGGCACGATGATCCGCACCGCGTACGCGCTGGGGGCCTGGCTGACGGTGGTCCTCGACGGGACGGCGGACGTGCGCGGCGCCAAGGTGGTCCGGGGCTCGATGGGCGCGCTGTTCCGGCACCAGGTGGCGGCGGCCACGTTCGACGAGTGGCAGGCCTTCGCGACCGCGGAGCGCATCGCGACCTGGCTCGCGGCCCCGGACGGCGAGCCGGTGGACCGCGTCGGCCCCGCGGCGGGGAGCGTCGCCCTGGTGATCGGCAACGAGGGGCAGGGCGTGCGCGACGCCTGGCGCGCGCACGAGCACCGCACGGTGACCGTGCCGATGCGCCCCGGCGCCGAATCGCTGAACGCGGCCGTCGCGGCCGGCATCCTCCTCTTCGAGCTGTCACGTGCCGACCGCTGACGTCGCGATCGTGGTCTTCGTGGGCGTCTTCGGCGCGATGCTGGGGAGCTTCCTCAACGTGTGCGTGTACCGCCTGCCGCGGGGCGAGTCGGTCGTCCTGCCGGGCTCGCATTGTCCCGGCTGCGGCAAGCCCATCGCCTGGTACGACAACGTGCCGGTGCTCTCGTTCCTGGCGCTGGCCGGCCGCTGCCGGCACTGCGGCTCCCGGATCAGCATCCAGTATCCGCTCATCGAGCTGGCGGTCGGCCTGATCTGGGCCGGCTCCGCGGCGTGGTTCGGCTTCAGCTTCGACGCGCTGCGCGCGGCGCTGCTCTCCACGCTCGCCCTCGGGATCGCCCTCACCGACGCGCGCCACTTCACCATCCCCGACGAGTTCTCGCTCGGCGGCCTCGGCGCGGGGCTGGCGCTGTCGTTCACGCCCGGCGGGTTGCGGCCGCTGGAGGCGCTGCTGGGCGCCGCGGCCGGCTTCTCGCTGCTGTGGGTGGTGAAGGCGGCGGGAGACTGGGCGCTGGCGCGGGGCCTCATCAGCGGCGCGGAGCTCGACCAGGTGCTCGAGGAAGGCGAGAAGCCCACGACGCTCGGCATGGGCGACCTCAAGATGATGGCCATGGTCGGCAGCTTCCTCGGCTGGCGCGGGGTGCTGCTCACCGCGTTCCTCGGCTCGCTGTCGGGCGTGGTGGTCTTCCTGCCGCTGCTCCTGTTCAAGCGCAAGAGCCCGGTGCCGTTCGGCGTCTTTCTCGCGGTCGGCGCGGTGGTGACGGTGGTGGCCGGGGACTGGATCCTGGGGTGGTACGGATCGTGGATGGCGGCGGTGGCGCAGGTGAAACTGAATCGGTTGGTGGGTGGTAGGTGGTAGGTAGTGGGTAACGAGGAGGCGCTATGACCGACAGACCGTTCGGCATGACGGAGGGCTCCGGCGACGACGTGCTGGAGCGGCTGGGCTACGATCTGACGGCGCAGGCGCGGCGCGGTGATCTGGAGCCGGTGCGCTGCCGCGACGAGGAGATCAGCCGGGTCGTGGACATCCTGCTGCGCCAGACCAAGCACAATCCGGCGCTGGTCGGCGACGCGGGCGTGGGCAAGACCGCCATCGTGGAGGGACTGGCGCAGCGCATCGTCGCGCAGGCGGTCCCGGCGGCGTTGCGGAGCGTGCGGATCGTCTCCCTCGACCACGTGGCGCTGCTGGCGGGCACCGTGTACCGCGGACAGTACGAGGAGCGGCTGCGCCGGCTGGTGAAGGCCGTATCGGAGGACCCCGACGTCATTCTGTTCGTGGACGAGCTGCACAACCTCATCGGCCAGGGAACCGCGATGGGCGCGGCGATGGACGCCGCCAACATGCTCAAGCCCGCGCTGGTGCGCGCCGACATCCGGGTGATCGGGGCCACCACGCAGGCGGAATACGACCGCTGGGTGAAGGGCGATCCGGCGCTGGAGCGGCGCTTCCAGCCGGTGCTGGTGCGGGAGCTCACCGTCGAGCAGACGATGGAGATCCTGCAGGCCCGCCGGCCGAGGCTCGAGCACCACCACGCGGTGGCGATCGAGGACGACGCGCTGCAGGCCGCGCTGGTGCTGACCGGGAAGTTCGTCACCGACCGGCTGCAGCCCGACAAGGCCATCGACGTCCTGGACGAGGCCTGCGCGCACGCGCAGGCGACCGCGACGCTGCCCGCGGAGCTGGAGCGCATCGTGCGCGAGCGGCGGCGCGTGGACGCCGCGATCCGCCGCCGGCTGGCGCGCGGGGAGCGGGTGGACGGGGGCGGGAACGGCGGGCGCGCCGGATCGGGCGAGCCGGTGGCGGCCGGCGCCGCCGAGCCCGACGATCCGCTGGAATCGTTCACGCGCGAGATCGGACCGGCGCTGGAGCGCCTCGGGGCCGAGATCGAGAAGCTCTTCGGGGGGCCGGGGGCCGGCGGCCCGGGGCTCGGAGGCGCCGGCGGGCGTGGCGCCCTCCGCCCCGCCGCCCGCCCGCGAGTCCCTGCTCGAACGCCGCGACCGCCTCGACCTCGAGCTGCGGCAGGGCCTGCAGCGCCTGGGTGTCGTGGTGCGGGGCAGCGACGTCGCCCGCGCCGTCGGCGTCGCCGTGGGCAAGCGGATCGAGTGGACCGGATGAAGTGGAGGCCGTGGGCGCTGCTGCTGCCGGCGGCGCTGGCCGGGGCGTGCGCGCGCCCCCCGCTGCCCGAGGCGCAGTCCGCGCAGGCCATCGCCGACTCCGTGATTCCCGGCGTCGAGCGGGCCGTCGGCCTCAAGTTCCGCCGGCCTCCCGTCATCGAAGTGCGCTCGCGCGAGGCCGTGCGCGGGTACCTGAGCCGCAAGCTGGCCGAGGACCTGCCGCCGTCGGAGCTGACGGCGGTCGAGCGCACCTATCGCGCCTTCGGCGTCGTGCCCGACAGCGTGGACCTGCGGAAGCTGATGCTCGACCTCTACGCCGAGCAGGTGGCCGGCTACTACGACCCGGATTCCGCGGCGCTGTTCGTGGTGCGCGGCGCGGACCCGGTCGCCCTCAAGCTCATCATGGCGCACGAGCTGGTGCACGCCCTGCAGGACGAGTACACGTCGCTCAACGCCATCATGAAGCTGCGGCGCGAGAACGACCGCCAGATGGCGGGCCAGGCGGTGGCCGAGGGCCAGGCGACCGTGGCCTCGATCCAGGCGCTGGCGCCGGGCGTGGACCTGGACGACGCGCTCGGCAACTGGGACGAGGTGCGGCGGCTGATCCGCTCGCAGCAGGCCGCCATGCCGGTCTTCGCCGCGGCGCCGGCGATCATCCGGGAGAGCCTCCTGTTCCCCTATCTCGCCGGCGCGCAGTTCATGCGCGACTTCGACGCGCGGCGCGCGCGCCCCGACGAGGAGCCCTACGGCGACCGGATGCCCATCTCCACCGCCCAGGTGCTCCATCCCCACGTGTACGCCATGCACCAGGTGCCCGAGCGGCTCGGCTTCGCGCGTTCACCCGCCCGCGACACGCTCGTCTACGACGACGACTTCGGCGAGTTCGAGACCCGCATCTCGCTCGAGACGTGGGGCGTGGACACGGCGGACGCGGTGGCGGCCGCGATGGGTTGGAACGGCGACCGCTTCGAGGTGCTGGGAACGCCGGCCGGAACCGCGGTGCTCTGGGCGAGCGCGTGGACCACGCCGGCCGACGCGGCGGAGTTCGAACGCGCCCTGGTGACGGGCTGGGCCCGGCGCACCGGTGTCCCCAGTCCCGCGGGCGGCGGCGCCGACTACGGCGCGGGAGCCGGCGCGCGCCGCTGGCGCGTGGAGCGACTGGACCTCGAAGGGACGAGCGTCGTCCGCCTGCTGGATGCGCCGGAGCGGTGGGACGGCTGGGCGCGCCCACCCGGCGTCATGCTCGCCGCGGGCAGTCGCTAGAGCGGCGCGACCGGCACCGGTGCTTGCGAGATGCTGAGCCGGGCGCGGTACTGGTCGGCGGGGATGGGCCCCGGGATCTGAGGATAGGGCGTCAGCTCGAGCAGCGTGATGATGTAGCGGCCGGCCGCCACCGCCTTTGGCCCCTGGTTGGTGTGCAGGCTGTCGGCGACCGTGGGACCGGTGCCGAGGGAGACGCCGAGAACGACGGTCGCGTCGCCCGCGTACACGCACTCGGCCGTGGCCGGACACCGCGAATCCGCCGGCACGCCGAGGAACACCACCTGCAGGACGGCGTCCACCTGCACCCCGCCACCGATGGCGAGCACCACGTCGGCCGGGCTTCCGAGGCGGGGCGCCGTATAGCTGTAGCAGCCGGTTCCCAACAGTGCCGCGATGACGAGACCTGCCGTGGTGCGCATGGCGCCCCCGATTCCAAGCTGCCTCAATATCGTTGAAACGCGCCGGGACGGCGCCGTCTGACCGGGGGGGGGAGCGGCGTGGGGCGCCGGCCCAGGACGGGCGCCTCACGGGGAGCGGCGGACGCTCGCCGGTTGCCCGGCGGTGGGCCCCCGGGTAAGTTCAAAGGCTCATGTTTGACGAGCTTAGCGAGAAGCTTTCCGCCGTGCTCGGCCAGCTTCGCGGGCGCGGCGTTCTCACGGAAGAGGCGGTCAGGGACGGGCTCAAGACCGTCCGGCGCGCGTTGCTCGAGGCCGACGTCGGTTTCGAGGCGGCGCAGCAGTTCGGCGAGCGGGTGGAGGCGCGGGCGGTCGGCCTCCCGGCCCTGAAGTCGGTGTCGCCGGGGCAGCAGCTGGTCAAGATCGTCTACGAGGAGCTGATCCGCCTCCTCGGGGAGCAGCCGGCGGCGATCCGGTTCGCGAGCGTGCCCCCCACGGTGGTGTTCCTGGTCGGGCTGCAGGGATCGGGCAAGACCACCACGGCGGCGAAGCTGGCCCGCCGGCTGGTGGCGGAGTTGAAAGCGCCGTTCCTGATCGCGGCCGACGTGTACCGCCCGGCGGCCGTCGAGCAGCTGGTCGAGCTGGCGGGCCGGGTCAAGGTGGGCGTGCACGCGGAGCCCGGCGAGCGCGACGTGGTGGGCCTGGTGCGGCGAGGGGTGGACGCGGCGCGGCACGCCCGGGCGCGCACGGTGCTGGTGGACACGGCGGGCCGGCTGGCGATCGACCAGGAGATGATGGCGGAGTTGCAGCGGCTCAAGGCGGCCGTGCCTCCGCACGAGGTGCTGCTGGTCGCGGACGGGATGACGGGGCAGGACGCGGTGCGCATCGCTCGCGGCTTTCACGAGGCGATCGGGCTCACCGGGGTGGTCCTGACCAAGATGGACGGCGACGCGCGCGGAGGGGCCGCCCTCTCGATCTACGCGGCCACCGCGGCCCCCATCAAGTACCTGGGGACGGGCGAGGGGCTGGACGCGATCGAGCCCTTCCGGCCCGAGCGCATCGCGGGCCGGATGCTGGCGATGGGCGACGTGCTGACGCTGGTGGAGAAGGCGGAGCAGTCGCTCGACCGCGACACGGCGGAGCGGCTGGCGCGCAAGGCGACGACCAAGAAGGGCATGGATCTCGCCGATTTCCTCGAGGCGCTGCGCGAGATGCAGAAGCTGGGCCCCCTCGAGTCGCTGCTCGGCATGCTGCCGGGCGTGGGGCGCGAGGCGATGAAGGCGATCAAGGCCGCGGATCCGAAGCGGATGAAGCACGTCGAGGCCATCGTGCTCGCGATGACGCCCGAGGAGCGGAAGCACCCCGAGATCCTGAACGGGTCGCGGCGCTCCCGGATCGCGAAGGGCTCCGGCCGGTCGGTGCAGGAAGTGAACAAGTTGCTGACGCAGTTCCGCGAGATGGGCAAGTTCATGAAGGGCATGAAGGGCGTGAAGGCTGCGGGCTTCCCGCAGCTCGGCCGAGGAGCGAACTGAGATGGCGGTACGGATTCGGTTGCGCAAAGTGGGCCGCAAGCACCAGCCGGCGTTCCGGATCGTGGTGGCGGATCAGGAGTCGCCGCGGGACGGCCGGTTCGTGGAGCTGCTCGGGCACTACTATCCGCGCGGCAAGGGTGAGCAGATCGAGCTGGACAAGCCCAAGGTGATGGCGTGGCTGGCCAAGGGCGCGACGCCGTCGGAGACGGTGGCCAGCCTGCTCAAGAAGGCGGGCTGTTTCGCCGCCGAGCTGCCCCAGCCGCCGGTGTCGAAGGCCTAGGGTCGATGGGCGGGCCGACCCACCTGGTGGTCGGTCTCCTCAAGAAGCCGCACGGGGTGAAGGGCGACGCCCTCATCTTCCCCGTGACCGACGAGCCGGAGAGCGTGTTCGCCGTCGGGCGCCGGCTGGTGGTGATGGACCGCGAGGGGCGGGCCACCGGTCGCGAGGTCGTCATCGAGCGGAGCCGGGCCTACCATCGCGCGTGGCTGCTGCACTTCGCGGGCATCGAGGTGCGCGAGGGGCTCGACGAGCTGCGCGAGCGTCACCTCGCGATCCCGTTCGAGGAGGCGCGACCGCTCGACCCCGACGAGTTCTACCAGTACGAGCTGGTGGGGCTCCGGGTGGCGACGGTGGACGGCGCGGCGCTGGGCGAGGTGGCGGAAGTGATCGAGGCCCCGCAGGGGCTGCTGCTCGACGTCGCGGGGCCGGCACGGCACCACCTCATCCCCTTCACCCGCGCGGTGGTGCAGCGGGTGGACCGGGCGGAGCGGCTGGTGGTGATCGCGCCGCCGGCGGGGTTGCTGGAGATCTGATGCTGCGGCTGGCCGTGGTCACGCTCTTTCCCGAGTTCTTCACCGAGCCGCTCGGGGTCAGCATCCTCGGGCGGGCGGCGGCGAAGGGGCTGGTGGAGTACCGCGTGGTCCGGTTGCGCGATTACACGCACGACCGGCACCAGACCGCGGACGACGAGCCGTACGGCGGCGGGGCCGGCATGGTCCTGAGGCCCGAGCCGTTCTTCGAGGCGCTGGAGGACCTGGCGCCGGCGGGTCCGGTGGTGCTGCTCTCGGCGCGCGGCAAGCGGTTCGAGCACGCCGACGCGGTGCGGTTCGCGGTGAGCGAGGGGCTCACCCTGCTGTGCGGGCATTACAAGGACGTGGACCAGCGGGTCGCCGACCACCTGGCCACCGAAGAGCTGTCGGTCGGCGATTTCGTGCTGTCGGGCGGTGAGCCGGCGGCGTTGTGCGTGATGGACGCCGTGGTGCGGCTGCTGCCGGGCGTGCTGGGCGATCACGAGTCGGCGTCCGGCGACTCGCACTACGAGGGACTGCTCGCGCCGCCGTCGTACACGCGGCCGGCCGAGTACCGCGGGCACGGCGTGCCCGATGTCCTGCTCTCGGGGGACCACGCCCGGATCGCGATGTGGCGGCAGGCCGAGGCGGAACGATTGACGCGGGAGCGGCGCCCGGACCTGTGGACGCGCTACCGGGAACGGATGGGGGAATGACCATGGAGCGGCTGGCGGCATTTCGGCTGGAAGGGCGCCGGAGCGACCTTCCCGATTTCCGCGCGGGCGACACCATCAAGGTGATGGTCCGCGTGCGCGAGGGTGACAAGGAGCGGCTGCAGGCGTTCGAGGGCGTGTGCGTCGGCAAGCGCGGCGGCGGTGTGAGCGAGACCTTCACGGTCCGCAAGATCTCGGCCGGCGTGGGCGTCGAGCGGATCTTCCCGCTGCATTCGCCGGGGATCGCGACCATCGAGATCGTGCGCAAGGGCAAGGTGCGGCGCGCGAAGCTCTCCTACCTCCGCCGGCTGGCGGGGAAGGCGGGGCGCATCCGCGAGCAGCGCGAGGGCGTGAAGGAGACCGAGAAGGCCTGACGGTGCTCGACTTCACGGTCGAGCGCTCGTACTTCATCCGCGGCCTGCGCGCCGTGGCCGGCGTGGACGAGGCGGGCCGGGGGCCGTGGGCCGGCCCGGTCATCGCCGCCGCCGTAGTCATCACGCCCGAGTCGCCGTGGCTCGAGGGCGTGGACGATTCGAAGCAGCTGACCCGACGCCGCCGCGAGGACCTCGCGGCGGCGATCGTTTCCAGCCTGGTTTACGGGGTCGGTGGCGCGAGCGTGCGGGAGGTGGATCGCTTCAACGTCCGGGTCGCCGCCGCCATGGCGATGCGCCGCGCGCTGGCGCGGCTCCCCGGGACCGTGGACGTGGTGGTGGTGGATGGCCTCGCCATGCCCGAGATCGGACGCGCCCACGAGGCCATGGTGGACGGCGACGCGCGGTGCTACGCCGTCGCCTGTGCCAGCATCGTCGCCAAGACGGTTCGCGACCGGGTGATGCGTCGGCTGGGCGGGCGGTATCCGGAGTTCGGGTGGGAGCACAACGCGGGCTACGGGACGCCCGACCACCGCGCCGCGCTCGACCGGCGTGGCCCGACCCCGCATCACCGCAGGTCGTTCACGCCGGTCGTGCAGCGCAGCCTCTTCTGACCGGTCAGCTCGATCGCCAGGTCCTTCACCATGCCGTGCACGACGTGGTCCTTCCCGTCCTTGGCGTCGGGCAGGAAGCAGAACAGCCCGTAGTTGCCCGCGACGAAATTGACGGTGATGACCTCGGACGCGCCGGGCGCGAGGGCGGTGGCGCCGCCGAGCGGCTTGCCGGGCGGCATGCCGTGCATCTTCGCCGTCTCCACCCAGGTCACGAGGTCCGCCGCCTTCTTCCGCGGCGCCAGCTGCGCGATGAGCATCTCGTGCGTCTGCGGCCCGTCGTTCACGATCCGCACGGTGTGCGCGCCGGCGGTGAGATTGCCGGTGACGTCGAACCCGTAGTCCTTGAGGTGGATCGTCACGTCGGCCGCGGGCGCGGCGGCCGGTGTCTCCTCGCTGGGCGTGACCGTCAGGGCGCGCACCATCCCGTGCGCGAAGTGCGGAATGCCCGCCGAGTCCGGAATCAGGCACATCAGCGCGTAGTTGCCCGCGGTCAGGGTCAGGTAGGCGATCGCGGTGTCCGCGCCGCCGGGCACCACCGCGTTCGGGCCGCCCACGAACCGCACCCACGCCGGCGGCGGCCCGGGGTTCTTCATCGCCGCCATCAGGTCGGCCGCCGTCTTGCCGGAATCCAGCGCGACGACCTGCAGGTGGTGTATCGACGGCCCGGAGTTGACGAGGTGGAACATCTCCAACCCGGCCGCGACGCTGTCGGGCGCGGTGAAGGAATAGTCCTGGGCCGTGATGATGACATGGTGCGGGCCGGCCTGCACCTGGGGCGGGGCCGCCTCCTTCTTCGCGCAGCCCGCCGCGATGGCGGCGAACGCAACCGCTGCGATGCCGAGTGAGATGGAGCGGGACGACCACGACGACCGTACCATGCCTGCCTCCGTTCATGGGTGCACGACGTGCCGGGCGGTGAGCCTCGACAGCTGATGTGGGGAGCGGGGCAAACCTAAAGGCGGAGGTGGCGTCGCGCCAGCGGGGGGCCGGAGCGGCCGGCGGCCGAGGTCAGCCCTCGGCGCCCACCGGCGCGTCGAGCACCTCGCGGACCTTGCGGAGCAGCTCGGTGATCGTCCACGGCTTGGCGAGGAACGGCACGCCGGTCTCCAGCGTATTGCGCTCCCGCACGTCCCGCGCGGCGTAGCCGCTGGTGAAGAGGATGCGCGGCGTGGCGCCGGCGTCCCGCAGGGCCGCCAGCAGCTGCGGCCCGCTGGCGTGCGGCATCACCACGTCGCTGATGATGAGGTCCGCCGGCGCGGGCTGCACCTGGATGACGTTGAGCGCGTCGAGCCCGTCGGTGGCCGTGACCACCGTGTAGCCGAACTTCTCCAGCACCCGCTTGGCCGTGCGTCGCAGGATCGCGTCGTCCTCGACCAGCAGGATGGTCTCCTTGCCCTCGCGGATCTCGCCGGCCGGCGTGGCGCGGCTTCGGGTTCGCCGCTTCGGCCGCTTCCGGGAAGTAGACGCGCACCGTCGTGCCGAGGCCCGGCTCGCTGTACACGTTGACGAACCCGCCGTGCTGCTTGACCAGCCCGTACACCATCGCCATGCCCAGGCCGGTGCCCTGGCCCACCGGCTTGGTGGTGAAGAACGGCTCGAAGATGTGCTGCTGGGTCTTGGCGTCCATGCCCGCGCCCGTGTCGGACACGGACAGCACGACGTACGTGCCCGGCGTGCCCCAGCCGCGCGCGCGGCACGTCTCCTCGTCCAGGGCGCCGCGGCCGACGACCAGGCCGCAGCGTGCCGCCGCCCGGCATGGCGTCGCGCGAGTTGGTCACGAGGTTCATGAGGACCTGCTCGACCGCCCCGGGATCGGCCCGGATCACGGCGCCCGGCGCCTCGACCTGCACGATGACCTCGACGTCTTCCGGCACGATCCGGCGCGCCAGCCGGGCGAAGTCGGCCACCAGCCCGCCGAGCGGCACGGCCTGCAGCTCGAGCGCCTGCCGGCGGCTGAACGCCAGCAGGTCCCGGGTCAGCTCCGAGGCGCGCTGGGCGGCCTGGTGGATCATCTCCACGTCTTCCCGGTGCGGCGTGCCGGCGGGGAGCGCCGCCGCCAGCAGCTCGCTGGAGGCCAGGATCGTCGTCAGGAGGTTGTTGAAGTCGTGGGCCACGCCGCCCGCCAGCTGCCCCACCGCCTCCATCTTCTGCGCTTGCCGGAGCTGCGCCTCCAGCGCGCGGCGCTCCGTGATGTCCTCGATGATGACCTCGTAGCCCGTGACGGCGCCGTCCGACGCGCGCACCGTGCGTCCCGACATCCGCACCGTCAGCTGCGAGCCGTCGCGGCGCCTCCAGTCGGCCTCGAGATTCTCGAACCGGTCGCCGCGCTGCATCTCGACCACGGTGGCCTGCCGGTCCGCGGGCCGGAGGTAGAAGGCGTCGGCGACGTTGAGCCCCAGCAGCTCGTCCGGCGACGACGCGCCGAGGATGCGCGCCAGAGCGTGATTCGCCGTGACGACCGTGCCGTCCGCCGTGCTGCGCGAGATCCCGAACACCGCGTTGTCCACGAAGCCCCTGAGGCTCGCCTCCGAGCGCCGCAGTGCCTCCTCCGCCCGCTTGCGCTGCACCGTCATCGCGATCTGGGCCGAGACGAACTGCAGCAGGTCGCGGTGCGCCTCCGAGTAGCGGACGCCCTGCGTGTACGTCTGCACCACCAGCACGCCGGTCGTCTGGCCCTCGGCGACCAGGGGGACGCCCAGCCAGTCCACCGACGGCGCGCCGATCAGCTCGACCTCGCCCCGGCGCTCGAGCTCCAGGCTCACCTCCGGCGTGGCCAGCAGCGGCCGGCCGGTGCGCAGCACGTACTCGGTGAGCCCCTTGCCCGGCGGCTTGGGCGCCGGCGTCGGGTCGAACTCGTCCACGAAATACGGGAAGCTGAGGGCGGTGCGCTCGGCGTCGTACAGGGCGATGTAGAAGTTGCGGGCGGGCATCAGCTCGCCGACGATCCGGTGGATCGCGGCGAACAGCTCCTGCAGGCTCAGCGCCGTGTGCGCGGCCTGGGAGATCCTGAAGATGGCGCCCTGGATCAGCTCCGAACGGCGGCGCTCGCTCACGTCGCGGACGGCGCTGACCCGCAGCTTGCGGCCCAGGTAGGGCACGGTGCGGCCCTGGACCTCGACGTGGAAGGTGGAGCCGTCCTTCCGCCGGGCCACGTGCTCGTAGCGCTCGAGCGACTCGGCGCGGTGCCGCTCCGCGACCTTGTCCACGTCCACCGGCGCGACGAAGTCGAGCACCGGGCGGCCGATCATCTCCTCCCGCCGGTAGCCGAGCATCGCCGCGAGGTCCTCGTTGCAGTCCACGATCCGCCCCTGCTCCGACATGCCGATGCCCTCGAACGCGGCCTCCGACAGCAGGCGGAACCGCTCCTCGCTCTCGCGGATGGCCTGTTCGGCGGCGCGCTGGGCGGTGATGTCGCGGACGATGGCCTGCAGGTGGACCTTCCCGTGCAGGGTGAGGGCGTTGAGACTGACCTCGGCGTCGAACGTGGAGCCGTCCCGGCGCGCGTGCTGCCAGTAGAAACGCTGCGGCTGGCCGGCCAGCGCGGCGAGGATGTACTCCAGCGCCTTCTCGCGCGAATCCCGGCCGTCCGGCTGCTGGGGCGGCGAGTAGTCCGCCGGCGAATGCCCGATCATGTCGGATCGGTCGTTCAGGCCGAACATCTCGACGCACTTGGTGTTGATATCCACGAGATCCGCGCCGTCCATCAGGAACAGCGCCTCGTCGGCGGCCTCGAACAGCGTGCGGAAACGCTCCTCGGTGGCCTGGCGCGTCTCCTCGGCCTGCTTGCGATCGGTGACGTCGCGGGCCATGCCCTGCTCGCCGACGATGCGCCCGTGCTCGACGAGCGGCGCGCTGTGGAACTCGCCGGTGACGAACCCGCCGTCCCGGGTCCGGATGCGCAGCTCGTACGGCCCGGGCTTCTCGCCGCGCATGACGGCGAGGAACTTCTCCATGGCGCGGGGCAGATCGTCGGGGCAGACCAGGTCGGCGAACGGCCGGCCCGTCCACTCAGCCGCCGGCCAGCCGGTGAGCGCGGTGAAGGCGGCGCTGAGGGAGTCGATCGTGCCCTCGGCGCCACGCACCCGGTACATCACGTCGGGCAGGGCGTCCCACAGGAGCCGGGCCGCGTTGCCGTCGCGGCCGGCCTTCGGCTTCGCGCGACCCACCGACGGCTTCGATCGCTTAGGCGGCATGCCAGGCTCCTCGTTCGGACTCCGCGTTCGACGACGCCGGGAACATACGCGGTGGGCGTCAGGGGGGCGTCACTCGGCGTTCCCAGCGTACCGTTCGCAGGCGCCGCGCGCAAATCGGCGGGCACGGGCCTTCGCCGACCGTTGACCTCCCCTTTGTCGCGGGGCCCCTGGGGCGCGTGGGCACCGCGGGCTGGCTCCGGATCCGCTGGCGACGGTGCGCCCCAAGAGAGTAAGATGAGACGCCGCACGATACCGCCAAGCCCGGAGCGCCCCGTGTGCCGATTCCGCCTCGCCTGCGTCCTCCTCGCCGTCCCGCTCGCCGCCGCCGCCCAGAACGCCCATACCCGGGAGGCACCGGCGTTCACGCACGCGGACTCGCTGCGAGGCTCGCTCACCAGTCCGGCGCGCACCTGGTGGGACGTCCAGTTCTACGATCTGCACGTGGCCATCGACCCGGCCGACAGCAGCATCCGCGGCTGGAACGCCATCACCTACCGGGTCCTCCGGCCGGCGCGCGTCATGCAGATCGACCTCCAGCAGCCGCTCGAGGTGGACAGCATGGTGGCCGGCGGGCGCGCCGTCCCGTTCCGGCGCGACGGCAACGCCTTCTTCGCCACGCTGCCCGCCCCGCCGCCGGCCGGCGCGACCCGGTCGATCACGGTGTACTACCACGGCCAGCCCCAGGTGGCCAAGCGGCCGCCCTGGGACGGCGGGTTCACCTGGACGACGCGACAGCCTCGGCCACCCGTGGATCGTCACCACCGACCAGGGCGTCGGGGCGAGCATCTGGTGGCCCAACAAGGACACCCAGGCCGACGAGCCCGACAGCCAGCGCATCGCCCTGACGCTGCCGGATTCGATCTTCGACGTGTCCAACGGGCGGCTGCGGCGCGTCACGCCCAACGGCGACGGCACCACCACCTACGAGTGGTTCGACGCCAACCCCATCAACAACTACGCGATCGCGGTGGCGGCCGGGACCTACACGCACTTCGCCGAGATCTACCAGGGCGAGCGCGGGCCGCTGACGCTCGACTTCTGGCCGCTCGCCTACCACCTCGAGGCCGCGCGCCGGCAGTTCGTGCAGGCGGCCTCGATGATGCAGTGCTTCGAGCACTGGTTCGGCCCGTACCCGTGGTACGAGGACGGCTACAAGCTCGTCGAGGTGCCGAACACCGGCATGGAGCACCAGAGCGCGGTGGCGTACGGCAACCTCTACGCCAACGGCTACCGCGGGCAGGACTGGAGCGGGACGGGCCTGGGGATGAAGTGGGACTTCATCATCGTGCACGAGAGCGCCCACGAGTGGTTCGGCAACAGCATCACGGCGAAGGACAACGCCGACATGTGGGTGCACGAGAGCTTCGCGAACTACGCCGAGGGGCTGTACACGGAGTGCCAGTTCGGGAAGGACTCCGGCGCGGCCTACATCATCGGGAACCGCCGCTGGATCCACAACGACCGCCCCATCATCCCGGCCTACGGCGTCAACGCGCAGGGCTCGGGCGACATGTATCCCAAGGGCGGCGACATGCTGCACACCATCCGCCAGATCGTGGGCGACGACGAGAAGTGGCGCGGCATCCTACGCGGGCTCAACCGGACGTTCTACCACCAGACCGTGATGGGAAGCCAGATCGAGGCGTACATCAGCGAGCACGCGGGCACCGACCTGAGCAAGGTGTTCGACGAGTACCTGCGGACCACGATGGTCCCGGTGCTCGAGTACCGGCTCGGCGGCCGACTCGCTGCACTTCCGGTGGACCAGCGTGGTGCCGGGGTTCGCGATGCCGGTCGCCGTCACGCTCGACGGACGGCGGCTACACGGTGATCCATCCGACCGAGGCGTGGCAGGCGGCGCCGCTGCGCCTCGCGGATCCGCGCCGCCTTCAAGGTGGATCCGGACTACTACGTGATGGCGCGCGACGTCGCGGCCCAGCCTCCCGCCGGCCGGGCGCCCTAGCGCCGTCGAACGTTCGGGCGGCCTCGCGCGTACTCCGTTATCCGGCACTGCCGCGCCGACCTGGCAGCGGCCGGAGCCTTTTCAACTTCAGGAGTCATCATGCGCAAGTCCGTTCTGGCGCTCGCCATCACCGGGGCCATCGCCTGCCTACCTGCGGCGCTCGTGTCGCAGACCCACCCGAAGTACCCGGAGCGCGCCATCCGGCGCGACATCCCGCTCACCGACATGATCCGCCGCGCCTTCGCGGCCGGCACCCGCGACTCGACGGGACGGCCCGGGCCGCACTACTGGCAATTGTGGACGGACTACACGATCGCCGCCCGGCTCGATCCCGCGACCGGCGTGGTGACGGGCCACGAGCGGGTGGTGGTGCAGAACACCAGCGATACCGAGATGACCGCAGGTGACGCTGCGGCTCGACCAGAACCTGTTCGGCAACGGCGCCGAGCGCGCGGAGGCGATGCCGGAGCTCAAGGAAACGGACGGGATGCGGATCACGGCCCTCAGCATCAACGGGCAGGCGATCGATCCCAATCCGCAGCCCGCAGATGCGCACCATCACGCCGCGGCGGCAACTCGTTCCAGGTCATGATGCCGCCGCCGTACAACATGGCGCTGACCGTCGGTGAGCATTCCGCTCGCGGCGCCGGTGCCGGCGCACGGCAGCTTCACGCTCGAGGCCGACTGGCACTTCACGGTGCCGCAGATCCCGCCGCGCACCCGCGGCGTCCGGATGGGCGCCTGGGGCGACTCGCTCTTCCAGGTGGCGCAGTGGTATCCGCGCGTCGCCGTGTTCGACGACCTGCGCGAAGGCGGCTGGGACACCGATCCGTATCTCGGGCCCTCGGAGTTCTACAACAACTTCGGCCACTTCGACGTGAAGCTCGACGTGCCCGCCGGATGGCTGGTGGGCGCCACGGGCATGCTGCAGAACCCGGACGAGGTGCTCACGCCGACCGCGCGCGAGCGGCTCTCGCACGTGCTCGAGTCCGACTCCACGCGCGGCATCGTCGGGGCCGACGAGTTCGGCCCCGGCAAGTCCACCGCCGCCGGCGACCGGCTGGTCTGGCACTTCACGGCCGACACGGCGGGCGACTTCGCCTGGGCCACGTCGAGCAAGTACGTGTGGGACGCTACCACGCGGGCTACGATCCCCGGCAAGGGCCCGGTGTCCGATCAACATCCTCTACGTGCCCTGGCGCGCGGCGCAGTTCGCGCAGGCCGGCCCCATCGGCGCGGCATGCGCTGCAGTTCTACTCGGGCCTCTGGATGCCGTACTCCTTCCCGGCGCTGACCATGGTGGACGGACCGGAGAACGGGATGGAGTACCCGATGTTCATCATGTCGGCGGCCGGCGCCTCCGACCACGAGACCGGCCACGAGTGGTGGCCGATGACGCTGGGCACCAACGAGACCTGGTACCCGTTCATGGACGAGGGATTCAACCAGTACATGAACATCCTGTCGCGCGCCGACCGGCAGAACACGGCCGGCCGATCTCGACGGCCATCGGGCCAGGCTACGGCCGGACGAGCGGCAACGAGCGCGAGGCGCCGCTGATGTGGGACGCGAACTACGGCGGGCCGATGTACAGCTTCCAGGGCTACGGCAAGGCCCCGAGATGCTCTCGATGCTCGGCGGCATGGTGGGCGACACGGCCGTGTGGAAGGCGATGAGCGCCTACGCGGCCACGCCTGGCGGTTCAAGCACCCCTCGCCCTGGGACTACGCGTTCTCATGACCAGCGCGCTGGCACGCGACCTCGGCTGGTTCTGGTACTCCTGGCTCTTCACCACCGACGCCGTGGACGGCTCCATCGCAGCACGCCAGCATCGCGGGCGGCCGGACGACGGTGACGGTGCGCCGAGGCCGGCCAGATGCCCTCGCCCGTGGTGCTGGCGTGCACTTCGCGGCCGAAGGGCCCGGCGCATCCGGCCGTGCCGAACGCGACGCATCGTGGACGACTCGACGGCGATCGTGACCTGGCCGGCCGACGTGCTGGTTCGCCGGCAGCCGCACCTTCGTGGCGCGGTCAACTTCGGGCCGCGCGGATCGTGCGCATCGTGTTCGATCCCAATGCCGCTTCCCCGACAACGACGTGGACGACAACACGTGGCCGCGGCAGCCGGCGGCGCCCGCCGCCCAGCCCCAAGGCCGGGGCAACCGCTTCGGCCCGCCGGAATGCCGGGGGTGAACGGCGCGCGCGCCTGCGCGTAAGCCCGGCCCAAACCGACCAGCCCCCTCAAGCGTTGAGGGGGCTGGCGCGTTTCGGCCCCGGAACGTATTCTCCCCTCAACTGCTAAGGGGAATGCCGTGGCCGCCGATCTCGAGCTGCTGCAGGGTACGCTGGACCTGATGGTCCTGAAGGCGCTCACCTGGGGGCCGATGCACGGCTACGCCGTCGCGCGCTGGGTGCGCGAGACGACGGAGGAGGACCTGCTGATCGAGGAGGGCGCGCTCTACACCGCGCTCCACCGGATGGAGCGGCGCGGCTGGGTGGCGGCGGAGTGGGGTCTCTCCGACAACAACCGCCGGGCGAAGTTCTACCAGCTGACGGCGGCGGGCCGGCGCGAGCTGAGGGCGCAGGCGGCGGCGTTCTCGCGCTACGCCACCGCGATGTTCAAGGTGCTCCAGACCGCATGAGGCCGACGAGCCGCTGGCCCGGGCTCAGGCGCGTGTTCCGCCTCGGTCGCGCGGCCGACGTGGAGCGCGAGGTGGACGACGAGCTGCGCCTGCACCTCGAGCTGGGCGTGGAGGAGCTGGTGGAGCGCGGCCTGGAGCCGGGCGAGGCGCGCCGCGAGGCGGAGCGCCGCTTCGGCGACGTGCGCGGGACACGAGAACGCCTGGTGGCGATGGACCGGCGGCGCGTCGCGACCGAGCGGCGCGCGGACTGGTGGGGCGCCTTCCGGCAGGATCTCCGCTACGCGCTGCGCGGGCTCAGGCTGAAACCGAGCTTCACGGCGGCGGTCGTACTCACGCTCGGCCTCGGCATCGGCGCCAACGCGACGATGTTCGGGATCGTGGACCGGCTACTGCTGCGGCCGCCGGCGTACCTCGCGCACGCCGACCGCGTGCATCGCGTGTGGTTCGGGCGGAGCACGTCGGAGGCCCCGTGGTTCGGCCCGCACACGTCCTACCGCCGCTACCTCGATCTCGCGTCGGATTCGGTGCACTTCGACGTGGTCGCCTCGGTCGTGGACCCGTCGGTAGCGGTCGGAAGAGGGACGGATGTGCAGGAGATGCACATCCTCGGCGTGACGGCAAGCTACTGGCGCTTGTTCGCCATGCGCCCCGTGACGGGCCGCTTCTTCACCGAGTCGGAGAACCAGGAGCCGACCGGGACGACCGTCGCGGTGCTGGGCTACGACTACTGGCGCTCGGCCTACGCCGGCCGCGCCGACGCCGTCGGCAAGACGCTGCGTGTCGGGCAACGGGACTACACCATCATCGGCGTGGCGCCCGCGGACTTCATGGGCACCACGATGGGCAACGTGGTGGCGATCCTGCCGATCACCGCGGCGCTGTTCGAAGCCAGGGGCCGGTCCGAGATGCTGCGCACCTACGGGTTCATGTGGCCGGATATCGTCGTGCGGCGGCGGGAGGGAGTGAGCGTCGCCGCGGCGACCGCCGCACTCACGCTGGACTTCCAGCGCAGCTACGCGCAGCAGCTCACCGAGATGCCGGGCGGCCTGCCCGTGGCGGAGTTCCGCCCGCGCGCCGTGGCGGCCAGCGTGCTGCAAGACGCCGGGCCGGGCGGGTCCGGCGAGGCGAGCGTGTCGCTCTGGCTCATGGGCGTCGCCGCCGTCGTGCTGATCATCGCGTGCGCCAACGTCGGCAACCTGCTCCTGGCCCGCGCCTTCGGGCGCCGGCGCGAGATCGCCGTGCGCCTGGCTCTCGGCATCAGTCGCGGCCGGCTGTTCGCGCAACTGCTGACCGAGAGCGTGCTGCTGGCCCTGCTCGGGGGCGCGGCGGGCCTCGCCATCGCGCAGTGGGGCGGCGGCGTGCTGCGCGCCGCGCTGATTCCGGACGTGGACTGGTCCAGCATGCTGGCGGACCCTCGCGTGCTCGGCTTCGGGGCCGCGGCGGCGCTGGTGGCCGGCCTGCTCGCGGGCCTGGCGCCAGCGTGGCACGCGGGCCGCAGCGACGTCGCGTCTTCGCTCAAGGCGGGCGTGCGCGAGGGGACGTACCACCGCTCGCGGACCCGGGCCGCGTTGCTGGTGGTGCAGGGGGCACTGTCGGTGGTCCTGCTCGTCGGGGCCGGGCTGTTCGTCAGGAGCTTTCACGAGGTGCGCGGCATCCGGCTCGGCTACGACGCCGACCAGCTGCTGTGGGTGAACCCCACCCTGCGCAGCGTGAAGCTGAACGCGGGGGCGGGGTCGCAGCTGCGCGACCGGCTCGCGGCTGCGGCGCTCCTGGTGCCGGGCGTCGAGGCCAGCACGCGGGCCGGCAGCGTACCGCTGCAAGGCGGCTGGTGGTGGAACGTGGTGGTGCCGGGCCTCGACACCGCGTACACGAACCGCATCGGCCTGGGGATGCTGCTCCAGCCCGCGTCGCCGGATTACTTCCGGGCGATGGGCACGCGGCTGCTGCGCGGCCGTGGGTTCACCAACGCCGACCAGGCATCGAGCCCGCTGGTGACCGTCTTGAGCCAGGCCATGGCGACCGCGCTCTGGAAGGGTGCCGACCCGATCGGTCGCTGCGTGAAGATCAGCGCGGACACGGCGCCCTGCCGCTCGGTCGTGGGCGTGGCCGAGAACATCGTGAACAACGACATCGGGGGCGAGGCCGAGCTCACCTACTACGTGCCGTCCACGCAGTGGCACCCGGAGGGGGGTGGGGTGTTCGTGCGAACGCGCGGGCCCGCCGACCGCTACGTCGAGGCGGTGCGCTCGGCGCTCCAGCGACGGATGCCCGGCGACGCCTACGTCACGGTCCGGCCGATGGGCGAACTCGTCGGCGCCCGGACGCGGCAGTGGGACCTGGGCGCGACGATGTTCACCATCTTCGGGGTGCTGGCGCTCGTCGTCGCCGCGGTGGGGCTCTACTCGGTGATCGCGTACGGCGTCGCCCAGCGCACGCACGAGCTGGGCGTGCGCCTCGCCCTCGGCGCCGAGTCGCGCGACCTGGTCCGGCTCGTGCTCGCCGAGGGACTTCGTCTGTCCGCCGTCGCGCTGGCCGTGGGGCTCGCGGTGGCGCTGGTCGCCGGCCGCTTCATCGCGCCGCTGCTCTTCGAGACTTCGCCGCGGGATCCGGTGATCCTCGCCGGCGTGGCGGCGGTACTGCTCCTCACCGCGCTCGTGGCGAGCACCGTTCCCGCGTTCAGGGCCGCGCGCGTGGACCCCAACCGGGCGCTCCGGGACGAGTGAGCGCGGAGCTCCGAGCGGCAGGCTGAAGCGCCGAGGGGGCCCGGTTCGGGCCCCCTCGTTCGCGCTACGGCACTGCTTGGCGAACCGCGGTTCAGTCGGTGGCGCTCGCGACGTCGAGCGCGTCGTACCCCTTGAGCCGGTAGATCGCCGCCGAGATCAGCCAGCTCACCACGAAGACCGCGATGATCAGGTAGCCGAAGCTGCCGAAGTCGGCGTTCAGCGTCGCGACCACGGTCCACAGGCCGCCGACGAGGTGCAACCGGTTCACGACCAGCCCGAGCGCCTCGACGCCGCCCACCAGCAGCGCCACCAGCACGGAGATGGACGTGATGGTGAGGTTGTAGTAGAGCTTGCGGATGGGCCGCGTGAACGCCCAGCCGTACGCGCCCACCATCAGCACGCTGTCGGTCGTGTCCACCAGCGACATGCCCGCGGTGAACAGCGCGGGGAAGACCAGGATCGTCCAGATCGGCATGCCCTTCGCGGCCTCGGCCGCGGAGATGGCCAGCAGCCCGATCTCGGTCGCCGTGTCGAAGCCGAGCCCGAACAGCAGGCCCAGCGGGTACATGTGCCAGCTCTTCCGGATCATGCCGAACAGCGGCCGCAGCACGCGCGCCAGCGGCCCGCCGGCCGCGAGCAGCGTCTCGATATCCTCGGGCTCGTAGCGGCGGCCGGCGCGCACCTGGTGGAAGGTCCGGTAGAGCGAGACGAGGATGAACAGGTTCATCACGGCGATGACGAGCAGGAAGGCCGCCGAGACCGAAGTGCCGATGACGCCGCCCACCGTGCGGAACGCGGCGAGCCTGGTGCTCAGCGCCATGGCGGTCGCGGCGATGGCGACGGACGCGAGTACGACGACGGTCGAGTGGCCGAGGGAGAAGAAGAAGCCCACCGCGACGGGGCGCTTGCCCTCCTGCATCAGCTTGCGCGTGACGTTGTCGATGGCGGCGATGTGGTCCGCGTCAATCGCGTGCCGCAGGCCGAGGCTGTACGCGAGCAGCGCGGTGCCCAGGAGCAGCGGATACGTGCGGAAGGCCGCCACCGCCCACAGCCACGCGCCGGCGTTGGCCGCGGCCAGCAACGCGTACAGCCCAATGGTGCGGCCGCGCGCGGAGGCGTGGTCATCGTGGAACAGGCGGGCGAGGATCCTCAGCATGCGCGCGACGGGCTCCGGATTGGACGTGGCGATACCCGTACAATCCTGTTGCATCTCCCGTGCCGCCCGCAAGGAAGGCAGGACGGGCGCGGGTCTTCTCTGATCGAAATCTGCCGCGCCTAGCGTACCCCCGTCCGGGTCTCCGGCTTGGCGTCGCTCCCCTCGCCGAGTCGCATCTCGACCAGCTGCCGGACGGACAGCGCGATCTCGAAGACCAGCAGGGTGATGGCCCAGTCGAGGACCTGGCGGGGATAGACGTCCACCAGGGGGATACGCCACCCGAACAGATTGAGGGCCTTCTCCACGATGGCGAGGGCGAACAGGAAGAACGCGCTGCCGAGGAAGACGGGAGCGTTGAACAACGGCCTGCGGGCGCTCATGAGGGTCCTCTCCTGGCTGGATGCTGGCGTGGCCGACCCACGCCGGGTGGGGCACGCATCAACGTTGCACTCGGCTCCGGGCGAACGTTAGGGCGGCCGCTTTCCGCAAGCGACGCGGACGCTCTGGTCGCCGCCGGCCTCGGACGGTATATCAGTGCCGCACTCCCAAGGAGGGATCCGTGCGCAGCATCGTGCTCGTTCTCGGCGTGTCGTCGGCCGTCCTCGCCCTTCCGCGGCCGGCGTCCGCCCAGGCGCCCCAGGCCCCGCCCCGCATGGCGGCCAGCAGCTATGCGACGGTCGAGGTGCACCTCAACGCCCGCAACATCGGCGGCCAGTGGTACCAGGAGGACGCCGGCCTGTCGGGGCCCTCGCGGATCGCGATCAGCTACGGGCAGCCGCACGCCCGCGGCCGCCGGATCGAGGGCGGCCTCGTCCCGCTGGACACCGTCTGGCGGTTCGGTGCCAACATGGCCACCGCGCTGCACAGCGACGTGGACCTCACCGTCGGCGACCTCAAGGTGCCGCGCGGGGATTACTCGCTGTTCGTGCTCTACTCGCGAGCCGGGTGGCTGCTGATCGTCAACCGCGGCACGGGCGAGTGGGGACTCGACCGCGACTCGACGAAGGACGTCGGGCCGCGTCCGGCTGGCGAGCCGGACCATGGCCGAGCCCGAAGAGACGCTGAGCGTCTACCTTGTCCCGGAGTCGGCGCAGCCGGCCACGGGCTACGCGAGCCTCAGGGGCACGCTCAAGATCAAGTGGGGCACGACGGAGTTGAGCACCGGCTGGCACGTGGACTGATCGGCAGATTGGGCCGCTAGACGAAGCGGATTTCGGAGGGCCAGCCGCCCGTGCGGCGGAGCACGCTCTATTTCAGCGTCACCAGGAAGAGGTCCGCCTCGGTCACCCGCCGCGAGTAGAAGATGTGGCGCCCGTCGCGGGTGACCCGCGGCGGGCCGATGACATCGCGCGTCACGGAGAACACCTTCCGCACCTGCTTCGACACGCGGTCCACCACGTAGAACGTGTGGCTGCCGGACACAAACAGGATGTGCCGGCCGTCCGGAAGCCAATCGGGCCATTCGCCGAAGTCGGTCAGGCGCTCGTAGCGCCCGCCGCGGAGATCGTAGGTCAGGATGCCGGCATCCCGCGGTCCGATGGCGGCGCAAAGCCGCTGTCCATCAGGCGACCATGAGTTGACGTAGTAGGACGCGATGGACTGCGGCGCGGCGGGCAGCACCTGGCGTGATGGGGAGGTCCAGGCCTGGTCGGGATCGAAGACATAGGACCGGTTCCCCCGCGCCAGCACCTCCGAAGCCGCCATCCTCGATCCCGTCGGAGACCAGACGGCGTACCCCATGCTGGTCGCTGCATCGGTCACTTGCCTGAGCTCGCTGCCGTCGGCGCGGATCTTCCAGAGTTGGATCGTCCTGGTGCGGTTGGTGCGGCTCGAGAAGAACGCGAGCCACTTGCCGTCCGGGGACCAGCGGGGGACGCGGTCACCGGCAGAATCACTCGTTACCTGCCGCCGCTCCGTGCCGTCGGGCCGCGCGACGTAGATGTCGCCCTCGGGCTGCTCCAGCGAATAGAAGGCGACCCATCGCCCGTCGGGAGACGGGTCCGGATTCGACCAGGCGCGCGATCCAGTGGTCACCCACGTCGGCTCGCCGATCACGGTGTCCGCGACGGGATCGAGCGCGGCTGCCTGGATGTTCTGCGTGCGCAGCACGGAGCTGTAGGCGATGGCGCGTCCTTCGGCCGCGACACTGATCTGGGTCAGGTTCGGCGCGGGCGTCGTGATCGGCTCGGGAGCCCCCACCGGCTTGCCCGACTTCTCCTCCATCGGGACCCGCCAGAGGTTCATGGTGCCGCCGCGATTGCTCGCGAAGTACAGGTACTTCCCATCGGGTGACCAGGCGGGGTTCCAATCGGTAAACTTGCCACTCGTTGCGGCCACCGGCTCGCCGCCCTGGGCAGGAATCGTCCAAATGTGTGGCTGTACTGGCTGGCTCAACCGCGTCGTGTAGGCGATCCGGTAACCGTGGGGCGACCAGCTGGGCGTTACCGCATCGCCAGCGCCGGAAACCCGCCGCGACGCCTGCGTGTTCACGTCGGCGATCCACAGCTCGCTCTGCCCCTCGGCGTTCTGCGGGCTCAGGACGACGTTCTCGGTGGCGAACGCCACCTGCCTCCCGTCCGGGGACCAGGTCGGGCGGTACCCGAGGAGCGTCACGCGCTTCACGTTGTCGCCAGTGCGGCCCATCACGAAGATCCCGCCTCCCTCGCGGCCGGACCGGAAGGCGATGCGCTCACCGTCGGGGGAAAAAACCGGCTGGTCGTCTTCCGCCGGCGAGTCACTCGTCAGGTTGATGGCGTTCTCAGCCCCCACAGCCCGAAGGTAGATGTCCATGTTTCCGGCCTGGTCACCGCCGTAGACCATCCACTTCCCGTCGGGCGACAGGCTCGGGTGCCACTCGACACCGGGGTCCGTGGTGAGCGGAGTGATCGTCCAACTGGCCGGCGCCCCGCCGCGCAGGACGCCGACGTAGCGCGACGCGAGCGCGACGGCGCCGGCCACCACCAGCACGGCCCCGGCCGCGATTGCCAAGCGCCGCCGCCGGCGCCTTGTCCCGGCAGACACCAGCTTCGCGAACGGCTCGCCCTCGAGCGCCGCGACGAAGTCGCTCGCTGTCGCGAAGCGGTCCTCCGGCCGTGTGGCCAGCACCTTCGTGAGCACCGCCTCGACCGGCCCCGGAGCGGCCTTCCGCCCCACGGAGACCCGCGGCGCCGGCTCGCTCAGTTTCTTGGCGAGGATCTCCAGCGGCGTGCCCCCGGAGTACGGCACCATGCCACTCAGCATCTCGAACAGAACGCAGCCGAGCGAATACAGGTCCGACCGCCCGTCGAGGTCCGCGTTCCCGGCCGCCTGCTCCGGACTCATGTACTCCGGCGTCCCCACCGTGAACCCGGTTTGGGTGAGGCGCTCGCCGCCGGCCGCGCGCACCGCGCGCGCGATCCCGAAGTCGGCGACCACCGCGTGCCCGCTCTCCAGCAGGATGTTCTCCGGCTTGACGTCGCGGTGGATCACGCCGTGGCTGTGCGCGTGGCCGAGCGCATCGGCCACTTCCCTCGTAACGCGGAGCGCCTCGACGAGCGGCAGCTGCCCCTCGCGGCTCAGCCGGGTCCGCAGCGACTCGCCCTCGACGAACGGCATCGCGTAGTACAGCAGGCCATCGGCTTCGCCCGAATCGAGCAGCGGAAGGATGTTCGGATGCGTCAGCTGCGCGGTGGTCTTGATCTCGAGGAGGAAGCGCTCCGCGCCCAGCGACGCGGCCAGCTCCGGCCTGAGGACCTTGATGGCGACCGCGCGTTCATGCCGCAGGTCCGTGGCCAGATGCACCGTGGCCATGCCCCCCGCACCGATCTCACGTTCGAGCCGGTAGCGATCGGCCAGCGCCGCTTGCAGGCGCTCGAACAGCCCGGGCGCCGCGGCCCCCTCGATCGGTCCCACGCCGCCGCTTTCCGTCACGTCCGCCTCCGCCCCGACCGGCCCGAGTTCGGCCGCAGTACGGTTATATCCCCGGCGTCAGTGGGGCGTTAGCCCATCCGCGGTCCACCAGGACGACGACGATCCGGAAGCGGGCCACGCGTGCCGGCGTGTCGCGGCCCTCGGAGATCACGGCTTCTTGGCTCCCGGCGGCTCGGACGGGCCCGGAGGCAGGCGGACGGCCGGGGGCGTGAAGTAGCGGGCGGGCCACACGCCGCCGCGGATGCGGTCGAGCTCCTCGAGAAAGGCGGCATCGGGGTCCAGCTCCAGCTCGGACTTCAGCGACCGGCAGTGGGCCTCGCCCTCCTTGATCGCGTTGGCGCGGTCGCCGCCCCGGGCCAGCGCGACGATGCGTCTCGCGACGAGTCGGCTGTTGTAGCGATCCATCGCGACGGCGCGACCCCACCACTCGGCCGCTTCGTCCCATTGCCCCTCGCGCTCGGCGGTCTTGGCCAACCGCTTGATCGCCCCCTGGCAGTCGCGGAACAGCCGGGCGCGCTCGTCATCCATCCAACGCTCGAATTCCGGTGCGTCGGGAATGTGGAAGCCGTCGAGCATGGGGCCGCGATGGATGGCGACGGCCGCGGCCAGTTGTGACGCCGCCAGCGCGTCGGCGAACTGCTGCACGTCGCAGTTCACGACGCTGGCATCGAGCCGGAGTGCGTCGCCGCTGCCGAGTACGGCGTCGTGGCCCAGGCCGAGCCGAATGACGTGGAGCGTGTCGCGGAGGTTGTGGCGGGCGTGAGCCTCGTCGGCCTCGGGCCACAGGAGCGCGACGATGCGGTCGCGCGAGCAACCGAGATCACCGGCGACGGCGAGCAGGGCGAGCAGTGCCTCGGCGCGTCGTTGCGGGAGGTGCACCGCGTCCTGGCCCTTGGTGCCTTCGAGGGCGAATCCGCCGAGCAGACGCAGGGTGAACGTGGGCGACGCTCCCGCGGCGTGGTGCCGCTTGTATCGGCCCAATTGTGTGGCACCCTGCTGGGTTCGACAAGCGCGGCGGGCACGCACGCCACCGCTGGCAGACTCCTAATGCCGAGCGAACAAGTCGGCCATGCGCGCTGTCCGTGCCCGCTCTTGTCGCTGCCCGCACACTAAAGACCCGGCGTCACGCGAGCGTCATGCGGGCCGATCCGTCAGGGCTGCGTTGCGAGGCCTGGATCATCGACGAGAAGATCGCCGGCGGCGCCTGCTGGATCCCGGAGCGTGCTGCCGCTGCTAAGGGACACGCGCGCGCGACGCTCCGATCAATAGCTCGCGCCTGCTATGCCGCATAGATTGACGGTGTGACGGACTCTGGGATTCTGCGGGTTCCGCAGCACCTGGGCGACAAACAACTCGCTGCCTTCTTCCGCGCTTGGGGGTGGCACGATGAGGTCCCCGAGCGACTTGCGATCGACATGACCAAGTGCGCGTTCCTCGCACCTTGGGCGCTGGTCCTATTCAGCACCTACGCTCTTTGGCTCGGTGAGGAGCGAGGGGTTGATGTGTCGATGCAGTTTGATCCGACCACCAGAGCAGGTTCTTTCGCCGTGCAGGCTGGGCTCTACGAGCTTCTTGGTGTCGAACGACCAGCGGGCTCGCGACAGACACTAGAGGAAATCACCGCTCCCCTGACGCAGGTGCGAAGGGAAGCAGATATCCCGAGCGTAGTGAAGAACCTAGTACAGGTGCTGAGGATTGGAGATGACGATCTGGCCGGGGCACTCACCTACACATTGATTGAGCTGCTCCGAAACGTCGTCCAACACTCTCGCTCCTCACTCGGCGGAGTGGCAATGGCACAGTACTACCCGACTGCCGGCGTCGTCGAGGTCGCTGTTGCAGACGCCGGTGTCGGGATTCTGTCCACGCTGCAGCGCCGCTACGGTGACCTGGATGACGAATTGGCTGCGGTGAAGTTCTCGCTGATGCCTCACGTTTCGGGGACCTTTGGTGAGAACATGTACGGGTCCATGCAGAACAACGCGGGGCTCGGCCTGTTCTTCGTTAAGGAGATCGCAACGCGGGCATCGGGGGGGCTCTTCCTCGCGTCCGGCGACAGCATGGTTGACCTCTGGGGCAATGCGGAGGGGAGCCCCGGCAAGAGATACCTGCGTAGCTCATGTGGGGGCTGGCGCGGCACATTTGCAGTCCTTCAGCTCCGAAGGAATCGCATCAGCGATTTTCAGAGCCTTCTGCAGCATTGCAGAGATTTGGCCGCCCAGGCGCGCAAGGACCCAGGGTCCTGGTTTGTCGATTTCGTCAGCAGCATGCCTGCGGGAATCCCTGGCGTGGTGAAAGTCAAGGTCGCGTTGTTTGAGGAGAACGTCGAGGAGGCAGCGCGCGTGCGAGAAGGTGTAATCGTACCTGCACTCACCAGCGGGAAGATCGTAGTCCTCGATTTTGGTGGCATCAAGTTCGCCACGCAGTCCTTTGTGCATGCACTTATGTACCGCATCCTGCGTGACGTGGGGCAGGCACGGCACCAGCTGGTTGTACTCGCCGCCTCTAGCTCCAGCATGGAGGCGATCAGAGCGGTGGCCGCTTACGCCACGTCATCGATCGGTAGGAGCGACGCTCGTTAGCGACATCGATTCCTACCAGGCTGGCCGATCCCGCGTGCGACACAGCGCCGTAACCGACCGACACCGCCGACTTGTGGCACCGCTAATGGAAGATCCCGCATTGGTAGGCATTGACCGACGAGCACTACGGCAAACGGGTAACGGTCTCACCCGTCGGGTCCTTCCGCGCACACCGCTGCACCGAAACACGCCTGCTACAGCTCTGGGCTCCATCCACATGCTTCCTGCCCCCTCACGCGCTGACCCGAAAGCCCAAAGGACCGTCCCTGCGTCGCGCACGCCGTTCCACCGGCCCAACAGGAGGCACCCTAACGCCACCCTAACGCCCAGGGGCTAGGTTGGGGCCCGGGGTGTGGCTGGCAAGAAGCCCGTGGAGGGTTCTGATGCTCCCAATGACCCTGATCGCTCTCGTCGCTGTGCTTGTGACGGTCGTCTTGGCGTTCGGTCTCGCCCGCTCAAGCCGAGCGCAGCAGCTTCTGCGTGCGACTCTTCTCCACGTTGAGGCGGAGTCCAAGAAAGCCCGCGCCGCTGCAGAAAGCGTGCAAGAGAGGTTCGCGTCGGTTCTCGACATCGAGGCGGAGGCCAGGAAAGCCCGCGTTGCCGCTGAGCGCGCCCAAACAGATGCGGCGAGCGATCTAGAGCGGACGCAGGCCCAGATCGAAGCGCTCCGCAGTCAGTATGCGACGGGACTCGCCAGGTACGAGGAGTTGACGAAGGCCGTTAGTAGCTTGGAGGAGAGCCTGGACAGTATTGATGTCGGATTATACGAGCCGCATTTCACATATTTTGATACCGAGGCGTACAAGAATGCGATTGACGATGTCCGGAGCAGGCAGAAGGCTCTGATTAAGGAAGGGCGCGCCTGTTCCTGTGGAAAGCCGTGGGCCGTCGATGGAGACAGGCGTGAGGGCGAACGGATGGTGAAGCAGAATGAAAGGCTGATTCTCCGTGCCTTCAACGCCGAATCCGAAGCAGCGGTGGCAAATGTATCCTGGAACAATCTCACGGTCATGACAGCACGCATCGAAAAGGCGTTTGAGGCGCTCAACAAGCAAGGCACCGTTCTCGACATCCGCCTAAGCGAGGAGTACAAACGCGCGCGCCTCGAAGAGCTCAGGCTCACCTTCGAAGCAGCGGAGAAGCACAACCAGGAGCGAGAAGAGCAACGCCGTCAGCGTGCGGAACAGCGCGAAGAGGAGAAGGCGCAGAGGGAGCTCTTGAGGGAGCAGGAACGGGCCTCAGAGGACGAAGCCATGCACCAGAAGGCTCTCGACAAGGCGAGACGAGAGCTTCAGGACGCCCAAGCCAGTGAGCGGGCGGCCATGGAGGCGCGCATTCATCAACTCGAAGCCGATCTCGCTTCGGCTCAGGACAGGAAGCAACGTGCCATCGCGCAGGCCCAACTGACGAAGGTCGGTCACGTCTACATCATCTCCAATATCGGGGCCTTTGGCGAAGGGGTTGTGAAGATTGGGCTCACCCGCCGCCTCGATCCGGAGGAGCGCGTACACGAGCTAGGAGATGCGGCTGTGCCGTTCCCGTTCGACACGCACGCGATGATCTATTCGGAGAATGCGGTCGAACTGGAGTCGCGCCTTCACAAGGTCTTCTGGGAGCATCGCTTGAACTGGGCAAACGACCGGAAGGAGTTCTTCGCGGTCACGCTCGACGATATTGAAGGGCAGTTGGAGAAGCTGGGCGTTCCCACGCCACTTGCCAGGATTCCCGAGGCAAAGGAGTGGCGTCGGACCATAGTGGCACGGGACCGAAGGCCCCCCGGCTCCGAACCGCCCGCCGAGAAGCGCTTTCCAGACGATCCCTTCTCGATGCCCGCATCGACTGACTCAGCGTCGCCGGGGCCATCGTCTAGCTAGCGCCCGCAACGGGCGGTCGCTTGCGACCTAACGCCGCCCTGACGTTTCGGGGTTAGGCCTGTTGGTAATAGCGGGCAAGCACAGCCGGGCAAGCACAGCGGCATCTGCCCTTGCGCGGCCGGCTGCCTCGATGATTTCTGACGGAACTTGCGAGGCGAGGTGCGTCGTGAGAATCTCGACAATCAGTGTGTTTCTGATCCTTGCCGCCGCTCCGATGGTCAGGGCTCAGGAACGGCAGATGTCCGTTGAGGAGGTTGCGCGCGCAGCCAGCCCTGCTGTGGTGCAGATAATGACCTTTGATATTCCAGAAGGCCCTCCGACCGGCCAGGGAAGCGGATTCTTCGTGTCTCGAGACGGACTAGTGGCGACCAACTACCATGTAATCGCAGGTGCGAGGGCGGCCACCGTCACGCTGGCAACGGGCGAGACATACTCCGCCCTGGGCTACGTGGCAGCGGATCCAAGGACAGACGTGGCTGTGCTCAGGATTGCCCAACGGGGATTTCGGTCGTTAGACCTCGCCAACTCCGACAGTGTCAGTCCGGGCGCAGAGGTGATTGCGCTCGGCAGCCCGCGCGGATTTCAAGAGACAGTGAGCACGGGAGTGTCTAGTCAGCTGAGACTGATTGATGGCGTGTGGTGGCTGCAGCACTCCGCGCCCATCAGCCCGGGCAGTAGCGGCGGTCCGCTTCTCGACCGGCTAGGCCATGTGATAGGGATTAACTCCCGGTTCCGCACGGATGCTCAGAATCTCAATTTCGCTGTGCCATCGAACTCGCTCCGCGCGCTTCTCCCCGGAGATACGCTGAAACCTCTGGCCGCCCTCCCGCGGGGAGGGGGCTGGGTCGCCGCGACAGCGCACCCCGATAGCGGCGGTCCGCCAACTGGGGTTACAAACCTGTACGAGTTCACCTCCCCCGCGGCTGGTTTCAACTTCGTCTTCTTGGTGGAGTTGCCTGACGGCGGCCTTTCCGGAACCCTGTTCTCGCCACACCCGTCCGGTTTTCTGGACGTCGTTCCAATCAGCGACGGGTCCCGGACGATGCAGCCCCGAGACTTTCGCTTCTCGGTAGGAGGGTGCTTGGAGTTCTGGGGATGGATCCGGTCTGACGGTAGGCTCGGCGGCGATAGCCGTAATGCTTGCGGCGCGGACCAACCGGTGAATTCTGCATTTGAGGCCGCTCCGTTCTACAGCGACCCGTCTCGCCTCCCCTACGTTTCGGGGGCGAAGCTGTGGCTCCTCCGACTCGGCCGAGGTTCAGACTCTCTCTGGGCCTTGCTGGCAACGATCAGTCCTAGGGACCTTGCCGAGGCAACGGTCGGAACGCTCTTCGCGTGGCGGCAACCGGGTGAGGGCTCGGGGAGCAGTCGATTCTCGGTGGTATTTGGCCAAGGTGGTGTGGGTGACTCGATAGGAGCGTGGTGGTTGCAAGCGCGCGATTCGAGCGCGCGAATGGAACTGCGAGAGCAGAGCGGGGCCGTGGCAGGGGCACTGACGTTGCTCGCTCCGAGCGACACACTCCGCTTCAACTTCAGAGGGTACCGAGAGGATCTGGACCTATGCTTCTGGCCGAAACGAATATTCGGGGACGTAGCTGAAGCGCAGCGCTTGGAGCGACGGGCCCGCGAATTGGAGACTCGCATCGATGATGTGTCCCACCTAACTGAGTTCACTCCGCGACCCGACGCATCAAGTGCCGAGAGCGTGCGAGTTGACTCGGCCAACACCGTGATTAGGCACGAGAAGTACGGCCTGCCTTGGTTACAGCGTGCAAAGACTGCCGTTCTCAGCAACCTGCGGGTGGTGCAGGACAGAATCGTGAAATACCACAGTTGTCCGAGCATGCCCTGAATAGGAGATTGGCGAGCGGCGCGCGGCCGTCAACCGCTACAACCCTCAACTACAACCAGTGTGGGCGCATCTTACGCACGAAGAACGCGACGGGTAGTCTTACGCAGTCCTGAGGGGGCGCCGGGGCCGCAACTCTACAGCACAACACTCTACGACGGCAACTATGAGATTCTCGCGACTCAAACTCGAGAACTGGAAGAACTTCCGGAGAATCGAGGCACCGCTTCAGCGGCGGGCGTTCATTGTCGGGCCCAACGCGTCAGGAAAGTCAAACCTGCTCGATGCCGTGCGATTCCTCGCCGACATTGTCACCGTTGGCGGCGGTTTCCAGGAAGCCGTCGAGAGACGGGGCGGCATCTCCAGGCTAAGATGCCTCTCGGCTCGTAGGTATCCTGACGTTGCAATCTCCGTCGACATAGCGAACGGCAGCGACCAGCCAAGTTGGTCTTACACGCTCACCTTTACGCAGGATAACGTCCGGAGACCGATAGTTCAGAAGGAAATCGTTAAGCAAGGCAAGACCATCGTCCTTAGTCGTCCGGACGCACTGGACGGCGCCGATCCGCTGCGATTGCGGCAGACTCACCTTGAGCAGATCACTGCCAATCGAGATTTCCGAGAAATCGCGGACTTCTTCAGGTCCATCCGCTACCTGCACCTGGTGCCCCAACTCGTGCGCGAGCCTGATCGCTCTGTTGGACGCAAGCGCGACCCGTTTGGGGGTGACTTTCTTGAGCAGATAGCCAGCACCACCCCCCGGATTCAAGCTGCCCGATTGAGGACAATCACGAGCGCATTGAAAGTCGCGGTCCCCCAGCTCCATGACCTCCAACTGTTCCGGGATCCAGAGCGCGGCACACCGCATCTGAGAGGGCTGTACAGGCACTGGCGGCCCCACGCTGGCTGGCAAACCGAGGAACAATTCTCCGACGGCACGCTCAGGCTGCTTGGGTTCCTTTGGTCGCTGCTGGATGGGACTGGCCCCCTCCTACTGGAGGAGCCGGAGCTATCACTGCATCCGGAAGTGATACGGTACATCCCTCGAATGATGGCGCGCATTCAGCGGCGACAAGGAAGGCAAGTCCTCGTAAGTACTCATTCTCCTGACCTGCTTCGGGACTCTGGCATAGGCCTGGACGAAGTTCTACTCCTGACACCCACGGAGAGTGGAAGCGAGTTGAGTGTTGCGGCTGACGATAAGCAGATTGGAGCTTTGCTGGAGGGCGGCCTGTCAGTCGCCGAGGCTGTGCTGCCGCGTTCCCGGCCCGAAAACGTCGAACAGTTGGCACTATTCGGCGAGTGATGACCCCTGAGGTGAACGCCGCTGTAGAGGGCGATGTCGATGAGGCCGTCTTGCGCGCGCTCGTTGCAAAAGCAGGTGGGCGGGTGAGCGCAGTCTTCGGCAAGGCAGGCAAGGGATATCTCAAGGAGAAGATTGGCGCGTTCAACCACGCTGCAACCCACTGGCCGTGGGTAGTCCTTGTGGACCTAGATCACGACGCCCCGTGCCCACCCGAATTCGTCAGAACGTGGGTACCAGCGCGGAGCCAGGGTCTCTGCTTCCGGGTGGCCGTCCGCGAGGTTGAGTCGTGGTTGTTGGCTGATCGGAGGGGGGTCGCTGGGTTCCTCGGGGTACCGGAAGCCGTGGTGCCAGCCGACGCGGATGCGCTCGATGACCCGAAGAGCGAGATCGTACGGCTCGCCACTCGGTCGAGGCGCAGAGACATCCGTGAGGACATGGCCCCCCGACCTGGGAGCCGCCTGTCGATTGGGCCGCTGTACTCGGCTCGGTTGATCGAGTTCGTGACTGACCCTGTGCGTCGATGGGACGTTGACGAAGCGCGTGCCCGGTCGAGCAGCCTGGAACGATCTGTGGCTGCCCTGGGGCGCTTCGTGGCCTCTCTGCTTTAGGGGCGGTTCGCGACTGTTTGCTCCTCACCTCTCCTAGGCGTTCCAGGGGCTACCACACCAACGGCAGATCCCTCAGACGAGCGCTTTGGTTTGGCCCATGGGCCAGCGAGCGCGCTTCCGTTCGCGACGGGCACAAGACGGGCACAATCGGGTCGCTGAGGGGCAAGAACGGGAGAATGGCGCCTTGTGGAAGTCGTTGCAGGTGTTGAAGTTTGGTTTTCGCGACCGGGTAGCTCAGTTGGCAGAGCAGCGGACTTTTAATCCGCAGGTCGTGGGTTCGATGCCCACCCCGGTCACTCGCCGAGCGGAGTCCGCCTCCGGGCCAACGTCCGCTACTGAGCCCAGGACTTGATGAGGCACCGGCAATGACCCAGGCTCTTCCCGGGATCCCCCAGTCGCAGGCGGAGAACGAGCGCCGGCTGGTCGCCGCGTGCGCGATGCCCCCGGCGGATGCGCTGGCGAAGCTCCAGACCAGCGCGCGCGGCCTGACCACGGAAGAAGCCGAACGCCGCCGGGAGCAGTACGGCCCCAACGAGCTGTCCCGCAGCAAGACGCTGGGCTTCTGGGCCGACATCTTCCACCGCTGCCGCAGTCCTCTCGTCGTCCAGCTGCTGATCATCGCCGCCGTCTCCGGCGTCATCGGACAACTCGAGTCCACCGCGATCGTCGGCGCCATGATCCTGCTCAGCGTCGGGCTCTCCTACGTGCTCGACCGCCGCTCGGGCAAGGCGGTCGAGTCGCTCGGCAAGCGGGTGCAGTCGCGCACCCTGGCGCTCAGGGACGGCAAGGAAGCCGAGATCAAGATCTCGGAGATCGTCCCCGGCGACATCGTCATCCTGGCCGCCGGCTCCATCATCCCGGCGGACCTCCGCCTGCTCACCGTCAAGGACTTCTTCGTCAGCCAGTCGGCGCTGTCGGGCGAGTCCATGGCGATCGAGAAGTCGGCGGAAGCCCGCGTCGCGCCGGACCAGTCGGTCGCCGACGTGGGCAACGCCTGCTTCCTCGGCAGCAACGTGACCAGCGGCACGGCGCGCGGCGTCGTGGTCAACACCGGGACCCGCACCCTGTTCGGGGCCATCTCCGAGCGCCTGACCGCGCGCCGCGAGGAAACCAGCTTCGACCGCGGCGTGCGCGTCGTTCACCTGGCTGATGATCCGGTTCATGGTGGTGATGGTCTTCGCGGTCTTCATGATCGTCGGCATCACGAAGGGCAACTGGGTGGAGGCGCTGCTCTTCGGCCTGTCCATCGCCGTCGGCCTCACGCCCGAAATGCTGCCGATGATCGTCACCGTGAACCTGGCCAAGGGCGCGCTCACGATGGCCGGGAAGAAGGTCATCGTCAAACGGCTCCCCGCCATCCAGAACCTCGGCGCGATCGACGTGCTGTGCACCGACAAGACCGGGACGCTGACCCAGGACGCGGTCGTGCTCGAGCGGCACGTCGGCATCACGGGCCTGGAGAGCCAGGACGTCCTCAACTACGCGTACCTGAACAGCTACTTCCAGACCGGCCTCGGAACCTCATCGACAAGGCGGTGCTCGAGCGCACCGACCTGGACGTCGAGCACAACTGCCGCCTGGTGGACGAGCTGCCGTTCGACTTCCAGCGCCGCCGCATGTCGGTGGTGGTGGACTACGAGGGCGACCACGTCCTGATCTGCAAGGGCGCGGTGGAAGAGATCTACTCGTGTCTGCAACCGCTACCAGGTCGGCGACGAGGTCTTCACCCTGCTCGACGTGATCCGGGCGGACCTGTTCGAGGAGGTCGAGGACCTCAACAGCCAGGGCTTCCGCGTCCTCGGCATCGCCTACCGGGAGTTCGCCGCGCGAGCGGACGACCTTCACCGACCGCCGACGAGAGCCAGCTGATCCTGCTCGGGTACATCGCCTTCTTCGACCCGCCCAAGGACTCGGCCGAGTCGGCGCTCAAGCTGCTGACGGCGGCGGGCGTGCGGATGAAGGTGCTGACGGGCGACAACGCGCTCGTGACCCGCAAGGTGTGCGGCGACGTCGGGCTGCCGGTCGAGCGGATCGTCACCGGCGCCGAGCTGGCGAAATGCTCGCCCGAGGAGCTGACCGCAGGTCGCACGGGACGTGGACGTCTTCGTCAAGCTCTCGCCGGTGCAGAAGGAGCAGATCGTCCGCGCCCTGCAGCAGAGCGGTCACGTGGTGGGGTTCATGGGCGACGGCATCAACGACGCGCCCGCGCTCAAGGCGGCCGACGTCGGCATCTCGGTGGACTCCGCGGTGGACGTCGCCAAGGAAGCCGCGGACATCGTGCTGCTGGAGAAGAGCCTGCTGGTGCTGGAGGAAGGGATCATCGAGGGCCGCAAGGTCTTCGCCAACATCATCGAAGTACATCCGCATGGGCGCCAGCTCCAACTTCGGCAACATGTTCAGCGTCGTGGGGGCGAGCTACCTGCTGCCGTTCCTGCCCATGCAGCCCATCCAGATCCTGACCAACAACCTGCTCTACGACTTCTCGCAGACCGGCATTCCCTCCGACCGGGTGGACGAGGAGCTGGTCGCGCGCCCGCTGCAAGTGGAACATCGACAACATCAAGCGCTTCATGGTGTTCATCGGGCCCGATCAGCTCCATCTTCGACTACGCCACCTTCGGGCTCATGTGGTTCTTCTTCCACTGCAGCGCGTTCGCCGACGCCGCGGTGAGCCCCGCGCAGCACGCCCACCTCGCGCAGCCTGTTTCACTACGGGTTGGTTCGTGGAATCGCTGTTGACCCAGACCCTGATCGTCCACATCATCCGGACCAAGCGGATACCGTTCATCCAGAGCCGGGCGTCGCTGCCGATGACGTTGACCACGCTGGCCGTGATGGGGGTCGGCGCCTGGCTGCCCTACTCGCCGTTCGCCCACGCGCTCGGGTTGGTGGCTCTGCCCCCGGTGTTCTGGGCGTGGATCGCGACCTTCCTCGTGACCTACGCGGTGCTGACCCACGTGGTGAAGACCTGGTTCATTCGACGGTTTGGAGCTGAGTAGAGATGGATGCGCTGCTGGACGCCCTGCAGGAAGGCCGGCTGATCGAGCTGCCCGACAACAACCGGGACGACGCGCTGCACCTGCTGGCCCACATCCTCGAGGCCATTCCGTCCGTTCCACCCGGGCACCGACGTGGTGGGGCTGGTCATGGAGCGCGAGCGCGTGACCAGCACCGCGCTCGGGATGGGCTGGGCGTGTCCGCACGCGCGCGTGCCGTTCGAGGAGGAGATGGTCTGCGCCCTGGGGTGGAGCCCGACGGGCATCGACTACGGGTCGGAAGCGCGGCATGCCCATCTCGGTCATCGCGATGTACCTGGTCCCGTCGAACCAGCGGAACCACTACCTGCGCGAGATCTCCCTGCTCGCCAAGGCCCTGAGCGCGTACGGGGAGCCGAACAAGCTCCGCTCGGCAAAGGACCTGAACGACGTCCGCAACTACCTGCTGGACCTGATCGGCTCGACCAAGGACACCGTGGGTCCCGATGCGCGGGCCCGGATGATCCAGCTCCAGGGCAAGCAGGTCCTGCAGGCGCTGCAGGCCCCCGACCTGTCCAACCTGATCGTCGAGCCCCTCACCCTGGTGGCCGGTCCGGGCCTCAAGCCGATCGTGCTGACGCAGAGCGCCAGTCTCGGCCAGGTGCTCGAGAGCGCGGCCGGGATGATCGAGCGCCTCGAGGCCGACGGGACGTTCCAGGACGGCGGCTGGCGCATCGTGAAGCGCGGAACCCTCAGCTACCAGGGCGGGCGCATGGTGTACGACTGCCTGGCCATCAAGCTGGCCGGCGGGAGCGCGCCGCCGCCCAGGTAACGCCTCGGCCCACCGCCAGGAGCACCGACGTGCCCACCCTCTTCGATCCGCTGCCATTGCGCGACGTGCCGCTGCGCAACCGCATCCTCGTGTCCCCGATGTGCCAGTATTCCAGCGACGACGGATTCGCCACCGACTGGCACCTGGTGCACCTCGGCAGCCGCGCCGTGGGCGGGGCCGCCGCCGTGCTCACCGAGGCGACGGCGGTGTCGGCGGTCGGCCGCATCAGCCCGGAGGACCTCGGGATCTGGAGCGACGCGCACGTCGAGCCGCTGGCGCGCATCGTCCGGTTCATCCACGAACAGGGCGCGCACGCCGGCATGCAGCTCGCCCACGCGGGTCGCAAGGGCAGCACGTACCGTCCCTGGGCGGCGCGCCACGGGCAGCGTGCCGCCCGCGGCCGGAGGCTGGACCGCCGTCGGGCCGAGCGCGGTGGCGTTCGAGGGATACGCGGTCCCGGCCGCCCTCACCGAGGCGGGCATCGCGGGCGTGGTGGGCGAGTTCGCCGCCGCGGCCAGGCGCGCGCGGGAGGCCGGGTTCCGGATCGTCGAGGTCCACGCCGCGCACGGCTACCTGCTGCACCAGTTCCTCTCGCCGCTGAGCAACCGGCGCGACGATCGCTACGGCGGCTCGTTCGACAACCGCACCCGCCTGACCCGCGAGGTGGTCGAGGCGGTGCGCCGCGAGTGGCCCGAGCGCCTTCCGCTCTTCCTCCGCCTCTCGGCCACCGACTGGGTCGAGGGCGGCTGGGACGTGGAGCAGTCGGTCGAGCTGGCGCGCCAGCTCAAGCCGCTCGGCGTGGACCTGGTGGATTGCTCCTCGGGCGGCCTGGTGGCGCACGCCCGGATCCCGATCGGCCCGGGCTACCACGTGCCGTTCGCCGAGCGGATCCGGCGCGAGGCGGACATCGCGACCGGCGCCGTCGGCCTGATCACGACCGCGGCGCAGGCGGACGAGATCGTGCGCGCGGGCAAGGCCGACGCCGTCCTGCTCGCCCGCCAGCTGCTGCGCGATCCGTACTGGCCGCTGCACGCGGCGGTCGAGCTGGGACGGGCCGGCGCGTGGCCCGCGCAGTATCAGCGCGCGGCGCCGGCCGCCCGCGGCCCACGTAGGAAACGGGGGAGCCGGACAGCGCCGGCTCCCCCGCCGTGCGTTCGGGGTGCGCTACCAGCGACCCCGGGCCTTGGGCAGCTCGAAGACCATGCCCAGCGCCGCGTGGTCGGACGGCCAGAGGCCCTTCGTGGTGCGGTCGCCCGGCTGGTTGCCGAAGATGGCGGCGTGCACGTCGCGGGCGCGGCCGAAGCGGTCCCGCAACAGGACGAGGTCGATCCGCGCGTCGAACACGAGGCGCGGGTAGGGGACCAGCACGCCGTTCGCATCGAGCGCGCCGACGCCGTCCGCCGGCCCGTTGGTGAGGCCCGGATCGCGCGGATTGGCGATCGGCCACAGGTCCGTGAAGCCCGAACCCGTGATGAGCGCGTAGCTCGGCGCGGCCGTGTTCGCGTCGGAGTTGAAGTCGCCGGCCCAGATCACCGGGTCGCGCTCGTTCGCGAGCATCGTCACCATCTCGTTCGCCTGCGCCAGGTTCACGTCGGGCGACTCGGCCTCGAGGTGGCTGTTGATGAAGCGGAAGGTCTCACCGTCCACCGTGGTGCGGATGGAGCACCAGCCGCGATACAGCCCGGTCTCGGTGCCCAGCAGGTCCAAGGGGATGTAGGTGGCGAACTTGCCGTGCGCGGGATCGCGGAACCGCACGCCCGCCCGCACCAGGATCGCGTCGCGGTCCTGGAAGCGGACGAGGTCGAACGCCGTCGGGTTGCCCTGATCGTCGAACGCGGTGGGCACCGGCGCCGACACGTCGCTGGTGGTGTCGGCGGAGGCCACGACGTAGTCGAGGTGCCGGGCGCGGAGGGCGCTCTGCAGCAGCTTGAGGAAGTCGTACTGCGTCACGAACGGCGCGCCCATCGGCGACGACACGCTCCACAGCGCGACCTCGTCGAGCCCCAGCACGTCGGGCCGCACCTTCGCGATCTGGTCGGCGATCTTCCCCGCGCGGGCCGGGAAGTCGGTCTGCTGCAGCTCGGCGTAGGCGCGCATGGCCGCGACCAGGAAGTCGGCCTCGCTGCCGGCCTGCAGGATCGGGCCGAGGTCGGTGCCGAGGTACACGTTGTAGGTCATGACCCGGAGGCCGGGAGCGCCGGGCCCGGGCAACTGGTTGTCGTTCCCCGCGCGCAGGGCGAGCGTGGCATCGTCGGAGGAAGAGGAGTTCGCGTTGGCGGGGGCGGCGAGCCGGTCGCTCTGGCAACCGGCGGCGAGCACGCCGAGGACGGCGAGGTAGACGAACGACTTCACGACGCACCTCCGAAAGAGTGTGCGTCGATGGAAATGCCGGCCCGTCAAGCCGCCGTCAAGTGATCCGTCAGGCGGTCGGCGTCACCTGGTCGAGCACTTCGCGCACCTTGTGGGCGAGGTCCTCGGGCGTGAACGGCTTCTGCAGGTACGGCAGTGCCTTCCGTCCAGCACGCCGTGACGGACCACCGCGTCGTCGGTGTAGCCCGACATGTAGAGCACGCGGACGGCGGGCGCTCGGCGACGCAGCGCTTCCGCCAGGTCGCGGCCGCTCATGCCGGGCATGACGATGTCGGTCAGAGCAGGTGGACGGCGCCGGCGTGCGCGCGCGCCATCTCGAGCGCGCGTCTGTCCGTCGGGCGCCCGCAGCACGCGATAGCCGCTGGCGCGCCAGCACCTCCGACGACGATCTCCCGGACGGCCGGCTCGTCCTCGACCAGGAGGACCGTCTCGCGGCCGCGACCGTCGCCGGCCGCTCGGCGGGCCAGCGGCAGCGGCTCGAGCGGCTCGGACACGCGCGGCAGGTAGATCTTGAAGGTCGTGCCGTGGCCCGGCTCGCTGTAGACCCAGATGTAGCCGCCGCTCTGCTTGACGATGCCGTAGACCGTGGCGAGCCCGAGGCCCGTGCCCTTGCCCTGCTCCTTGGTCGTGAAGAACGGCTCGAAGATGTGCGAGCGGGTCGCCGCGTCCATGCCGGTGCCCGTGTCGCTGACGGCGAGCATGACGTAGTGGCCGGGCACGACGCCGGGGTGCTGCTGGGCGTAGGCCTCGTCGAGCTCGACGTTCGCCGTCTCGATGGTGAGCCGGCCGCCGTCGGGCATCGCGTCGCGCGCGTTGACGGCCAGGTTCATGAGACCTGCTCGATCTGGCCGGGATCGGCGCGCACCGTCGCCGAGGCTCGGCGCGAGCGACGGTCGCCAGCTCGACGTCCTCGCCGATGCAGGCGCCGCAGCATCCGCTCGAGCGTCGCCGACCAGCGCGTTCAGAGTCCAGCACGCGGGTCTGGAGCACCTGCTTGCGGCTGAACGCCAGCAGCTGGCGGGTGAGCGCCGCGGCGCGCGCCGCGGCCGTGCGGATCTCCTCGACGTCCTGCGCGCTTGTGGTCCGGCGCGGGCAGCTCCTCCAAGAGCATGTCGCTGTAGCCGGTGATGGCCGTCAGCATGTTGTTGAAGTCGTGGGCCACGCCGCCGGCCAGGCGCCCGACGGCCTCCATCCTCTGCGCCTGGCGGAACTGGTTCTCGAGCGTGCGCTGCTGCGTGACGTCCTCGGCCAGGCCCTCGAGCCACGTCGTCGCGTCGGATTCGTCGCGCGCCCGCCGCAGCCTGATGCGCACCGTGATGGCGCTGCCGTCGCGGCGCCGCCACGCGACCTCGCCGGTCGCCACCGGCCGGTGCTCGAGCTGGAGCAGCAGGGCGGCCCGCTCGTCCAGGCTGACGTAGACGTCCCGCGCGATGTCGAGGCGCAGCACGTCCTCGACGGAGTCGTAGCCGAGCATGTCGCGAGCGCGGGATTCGCCGCGAGGAAGGTGGCGTCCGGTGACGAGCGGAAGATGCCGACGGTGGAGTTCTCGACGAGGCGGCGGTAGCTCGCCTCGCTTTCCCTGAGGCGATCCTCGGCGAGGCGCCGGTCGGAGATCTCGTTGAAGGCGGTCACGTAGTAGCTGACGTGGCGGTCGGCGCCGCGCACCGCCGCCGACGTGACGCCGACCCACACGTCGGAGCCGTCCTTCCGGAGGTAGCGCTTCTCGGTGACGTACGAGTCGGCGTCCCCGGCCTCGAGGCGCTTGAGCTGCGTCACGTCGGCGCCGATGTGCGCGGGATGCGTGATGTCCTGGAACGCGCGGTCAGCAGTTCGTGCCGTGCATAGCCCAGGATGTCGCAGAGGCGTTGGTTGACCTGCAGGAAGCGGCCGTCGGGCGCCAGGTAGGCGAGGCCCACGCCGGCGTGCTCGAACACGGCGCGCAGGCGGTCCTGGTTCTCCCGGAGATCCGCTTCGGCCTGCTGGCGCCGCGACACCGTGTGATTGACGGCCCAGGCGCTCCACAGCACGAGGGCGCCGAGGAGGGTGACGCTCGTGAGCACCTGGAGGGCGTCCCCCATGGCGCCGCCGTACACACCCGCGCGCTCGCCCTCGAGTCCCAGCCATTGCAGGATGAACACGCCCGCGAGCAGGGCCGGCAGCAGCCGGCGCGCGAGCGTGCCGCCGGGTGGGTCGCTGGAGAGGATCCGCACCAGCAGGGCGCGCGGCTGGCTGGCGACTTCGGCGACGGCGAGGGCGGCGAGGCCGATCGCCGTGTTGACGGCCATCGGCACGCTGGCTGTGGACACCTCGTGGGGCGCGAGGCCGAAGACGTAGCCGGTGAGAATCACGGCGGCGATGGTGCCGGCGAGGACGGCCGCCCCTTCCGCGAGGCGTCCCGCGCCCCACCCCTCGCCGTCGCCCGCGAGCCTCGAGATTCCCAGGAGCACCAGCGCGATCGCGGTGGTGACGGCCATCCTGCCGGCCACGGCCGCGGCGCCCAGGCGCGCGGGGAACAGCAGGTCGTCCACGTCCAATGAGCGGTGGAACAGGGGCTCGGCCAGCGTCAGCAGGCCGAGCAGGACGACGGCGTAGGCCGCGAGACGCCCGGGCCAACGCGCGTGGCCGTCCGCGGTGCGAGGGTTGAGCCACGCCGTGAGTCCCAGGAGGAGCAGGGCGACGGTGGTGACCGGCCGGATGGACACCCAGCCGGGAGAGACGCTCCTGAGCGCGGTGATGTCGAGCAGCCACCCGAGCAGTCCCAGGGCGCCGATCGCGACCGCGATGGCGGCCGCGACACGGGCCACGCGTTGAGGCGTGGATGTGGGGGGCATGGTCGAAAGCAAGCGCTACGAGCGGCCGGCGTCCATGGGGGAAAGTGCGACCGGCCAACGCAAGGCCGTGGGGGGAGGCCAGGCGGGTCGCTCCGCATCGGCCGGCCCGAGATCCTGCGAGAGGTTCTCGATGTTCACCACGCCGGTGCGCAAGGCGTAGCGCACCAGCGCGGACCGGCCGCGCAGGTGCAGCTTCTTGGACAGGCGGGCGCGGAACGTCTCCACGGTCTTGACGCTGAGCTTGAGGCGCGCGGCGATCTGCCGGTTGCTGTTGCCCTGGGCCAGCAGGCGCAGCACCTGGTCCTCGCGCGGGCTGAGCAGGCCCCGTGCCGAGCGTCGAGGGCGGGCGACCGCGTGGTCCCAGCGCGTCCGGCGGGGTGGCGCCGGCCGCGAGCTCGCCGCCGGCCTCGCCGGCCGCGACCGCGCGGATGGTCGAGAGCAGCTCGGTGTCGGCGGCGCGTTTGACCACGTAGCCGACGGCGCCCGCCGCCGCGGCCGACTGCACGTAGGCGGGCTGCTCGTGCATGGTCAGCACCACCACCTTCGCCTTGGGGCGGGTGCGCGTGACGTGGCGGATGGTGTCCATGGCGTTGGTCCGCGGCATCGTGAGGTCGAACAGCACGACGTCGGGCTTGGCTTCGCTGGTCTTGCGGATCGCGTCCCGGCCGTCGCCGGCCTCCGCCACGACCTCCATGTCGGGCTGGCTGTTGATGAGCAGGCGCAGCCCCGAGCGGAGCACCGCGTGGTCGTCGGCCACGAGGACCCGCAGCTTGCCGTTCATCGCGACCCGCGGCTGGCGGCGCGCCGCGGGCGGCGCGCCGCGGCCCGGCGCACCGGCAGCGGCAAGCTGACCGTCACGGTGGTGCCGCGGCCCGCGGCGGAGGTGACGCCGGCCGCTCCGCCGAGCGCGGCCGCGCGCTCCCGGATGCCGAGGAGTCCCAGCGAAGACGACCCGCGTCCCTTGCCGGTCTTGCCGGCCGGGGCCAATCCGCGTCCGTCGTCGGCCACCACCAGACGCACGCCCGCGGCGTCGCGGATCAGGCTGATCTCGACGTGCTTCGCCCGCGCGTGCCGCGCCACGTTGGTGAGCGCCTCCTGCGCGATGCGGTACAGCGCGGTCTCGATCGCCAGCGGCAGGCGGCCCGTTCCGAGGCCCTTGATCGTCACGCGGATCGGCATGCGGAGCGCCTCCGCCGTATCGGCGGCGTGGCGCTTCAGCGCGGGGCCGAGGCCCAGGTCGTCCAACAGGCTGGGGTGGAGCCCCCGCGCCAGGCGCGCCAGCCCGCCGATGGTGTCGGAGAGCGACTTCCGCAGGCGCGTGGCCTGCGTCTTGGCCTCGCCGAGCGACGGCGCGTCCTGCAGGGTGCGCAGCCGCACGATGAGCGAGGCCAGGGCCTGGCCGGCCTCGTCGTGCAGCTCGCGCGCGATCCGGCGCCGCTCGTCGTCCTGGGCCATGATGACGCGCTCGAGGAAGCGGCGGCGGTCCTTCTCCCGGGTCGCCTGCGCCACGTTCCGCTTCGTGAGGTCGCGGACCGCGGCGATGACCACCGTCTCCCCGTCGCTCCTCAGGGGCGCGAGAGTGATCTCGACCGGGAACTCCGTGCCGTTCTTGCGCCGCGCCACCAGCTGCAGCCCGCCGCCCATGCTGCGCGGCACGGGATCGTCCGTGTACTCCTCGTGCAGCCCGCCATGCCAGGGACGGAACCGGGTCGGGATGAGATCGTCCACCGCCAGACCGGCCCATTCGTCGCGCCCGTAGCCGAACGTGTCGTCCGCGCCGCGGTTGGCCGCGACGACACGTCCGCTGCGCCCGACGATCAGCGTGGGATCGGGCAGGGACGAGAGGAGGTCCCACGCCTTGACGGCGGAGTTGAAGGGGGCGCCGTCGCTCATGGCGCCCCGCTAAGTCGGCCGCCCGCAGAGCGTTGGAGAGGCGGACGGGTCTGGTCGTGGACGGTGCCATCCCGGTGAAGCCTAGCACCGCCGGGCGGCGCGCCATCGGGGGAACACCCTACATCGGTCCGCGCACGGAGGTGGACGGTCCTCGGTGAGGCCCCCGAGGCGGCCCGCAGCAATGACCCGAGGCGCCGCGCTACGGGCTGGCGCTCGCGATCCCGACGCGGATCGCATACCGCACCAGGCCTGCCACGTCGTGGACCTCGAGCCGCTTCATGAGGAGCGAGCGGTGCGTCTCGGCCGTCTTGACGCTGACGCCGAGGCGCGCGGCGACCTCCTTGGTGGTGTGGCCCTCCGCGATGAGCTGCAGGATCTCCCGCTGGCGCGGCGACAGGCGCTCGAACGTCTCGTCCGTCCCTCGCCGTGCGCCACGTACTCGGCCACGACGGGCTTCGCGACCGCCGGGCTCAGATAGGTCCCGCCGCGGGCTACCGAGCGCACGGCGAGCTCGAGCTCGGCACGGCTCGCGTCCTTGAGCAGGTAGCCCCGCGCCCCGGCCCTGAGGGCCCGCGCCACGAACTCCGGGTCCGCGTGCATCGAGACGATCAGCACGGCCACCCGCGGATGCTCCCGCACCACGCGCTCGGTGGCGGCGAGCCCGTTCATGTCCGGCATGGTGATGTCCATCAGCACCACGTCGGGCGACCGCTCGGCCACCTCCCGCAGGGCGTCGCGCCCGCCGGCCGCCTCGCCGATCACCTTCACGTCCGGCAGGGTTTCGAGCAGCGCCCGGAGCCCGTTGCGCACCAGGGTATGGTCGTCCACCACGATGACGCGGATCGGCTGGCTCATGATCCCCCTCCGGCCCGGCGGCCGGCAGCCGGGCCGTGACGGTCGTGCCGGTGCCGCGGCGGGACTGCACGCGGACCTCGCCGCCCACCGCGACGGCCCGCTCGCTCATGCCGAGCAACCCCAGGCGCTGCACCGCGGGCTCCTGCGGCCCGGGCTCGAAGCCCACGCCGTCGTCGCGCACCTCCAGGCGGAGCGTCGTGCCGTTCGCGTGCAGCCCCACCAGCACCCGGTCGGCGTGCGAGTGCACGATCACGTTGGCCAGCGCTTCCTGGAGGATGCGGAAGCACACGACCTCGACGTCCTTGTCGCACCGGGTGGCGGTGTCGTCCACCTCCAGGACGAGATCCAACCCGGCGCGCCGCGCCTGACGTGTGGCGTACGACCGGACGGCGGCGGCGAGGTCCAGCTCGTCGAGCACGGCCGGCCGAAGCTCGAACGACAGCGTGCGGACCAGGTCCACGGCGCGGTCGAGGGCCGCGGCGCTCTCGGCCACCGCGCCGCCGCTGCCGCGCGCGGGCTGCGCGAATTCGAGTCGCTCGAGGTTGAGGCGGGCCGCGCCGAGCGCCTGGCCCACCTGATCGTGCAGCTCCCGCGCGATGCGGACCCGCTCCAGCTCCTGCGCGTGCAGCAACCTCCCCGCCAGGGCGCGCAGCGCGTTCTGGACGCCCTGCCGCTCGGCGAACATCGCGGCCAGGACCAGCTTGGTCACGGCGAGCAGGGCGATGAACGCCTGGAGCAGGAACAGGTTGTTGAGGGGCGTCGAGGTCGTGAACGGGCCGGTGTTGTGCACCGTGTACCACACCGCACCAGGCAGACGGCCAGGGTCGCGGTCGCGGCGCCGCGGGGCCCGAACCGCAAGGCGGCCCACGCACCGACCGGAAACACCAGGTACACGTACGGCAGCGGCGTGATGAACAGCACCCTGAGCGCCAGGCCCAGCACGACCGCGAGCACCGTGGCTTCGAGCGCCGGGCCCGCGGCGCCCCCAGCGGCGGGCCTTCCACCCAGGTGAGCAGCAGCGGGGCGACGGTGAGGATGCCCACCGCGTCGCCGCTCCACCAGACCAGCCAGAGCCGCGCGTGCTGCGCCGCCGTGCTCTGCCCGCTCCACCCCAGGATCGCCGTGCCGATCGTCGCCGCGATGGCGGGACTGAGCAGGGCGCCGAAGGCCGCGAGCGCCAGCACGTCGCGCAGCCGGTCGAGCGCGGGCCGGATGCGCGCCACGCGCGTCAGCAGCAGGGCGCCCGCCACCGCCTCGAGCGCGTTGCCCGTGGCGATGAGCGCCGCGGCGGTGGCCGGCACGCCGTGGTCGCGTTGAGCAGGAAGGCGCCGATCCACACCGCGGGCCACAGCCGCACGCCCCACAACAACAGCGCCGCGAGCGCGATGCCGGCCGGCGGCCAGACGGACGAGACGACCCGCTGCGCGATCGCGGCGAGCAAGCCCAGCTTCGCCGCTCCCAGGTACACGGCGGCGAGGAGGGCGAGCGAGCCCACGTAGCGAGATCGAGCCTCGGCTCGACGTCGCCGCGCCGGACGGCGGCGCCGGTCGGCGTGGGGGGATCGACCAGAACGGGGGTCGTGGTGGACATGAGGCTGTGGGCGCCGCCTGCTACGGCGCCGGCCGCGGGCCTGGGCGCGGGGCGGGTGCGCCCGCCGTCGGGCGAACACGACCGCGCTTCGGTCGGCCGCCGTTCCTATAGATGAGAGGCTACCGCCCGGGACGCTTCGCACGGCGCAGGGCCCTCCATCGAGAATATCGAGTAGTTTACTCCCTATTACTACACAGTTCTGTGCGACGGGGTACGGTCGCCTGCAAGTCGTTCATCTGCATGCCACGAGCCGAGTTGACCGACCTCGCTCTATGGGGGATAATTCATTCATGGGCAGAGACATGGGCATCACGGCCGAGCCGATTGACGGGAGCCGTTGCCGGTTCGTGGTGAGCGAGTCGCTGCTGGACGGCGCGCGGCGGTTCGCCTCCTCGGAGTCGGCCGTGGGCTCGCCGCTCGCGGAGGCGTTGCTCGCCATCGGCGGTGTCAGCGAAGTCCTGGTATCGGGCGGAACGGTCACCGTTACCAAGGATGGCCCGGCCCCCTGGCAGGTAACCGGGAAGGCCGTGGGCGCGGCGATTCGCGCGGTGCTGGCGAGCGGCGTGCCGCCGGTCGCCGCGGCGTCGCCGGCCGCGTCGGCCGACGACGAGGCGCTCTACACGCGCGTGGCGGACCTGTTCGAGGCCGAGATCAATCCCGCGGTGGCGCAGCACGGCGGGTTCGTGGATCTGCTCGACGTGCAGGACGGCGTCGTCATGCTCAGGATGGGCGGCGGGTGCCAGGGCTGCGGGATGGCGGACGTGACGCTGCGCCAGGGCATCGAGAAGGCCCTCCGCCAGCGGGTGCCGGAGATCGCCGGCATCGTGGACGTGACCGATCATTCGGCGGGCTCCAACCCGTACGTGACCGCCTCGAAGAAATAGTGGGCCCCGGCCCGCGCCTCCTCCTCCTGCTTCCCAGCACGACCTACCGGGCCGCGGCCTTCGTCGAGGCCGCGCGCCGCCTCGAAGTCCAGCTCACCGTCGCCTCCGATCACCGCAACGTGTTCGCCGGCCGGCAGCCGGAGGACCTGGTGACGTTCGACTTCGCGAGTCCGGAGCGGGCCGCGGAGCAGGCGCTGGCGTTCGCCGCGCGGCATCCGGTCGCCGCGGTGGTGGGTGTGGACGACGACACGGCCGTCCTCGCGGCGATCATGGCCGAACGGCTGGGGCTGCCGCACAACCCGGTCGCCGCGACGCGCGGCGCGCGACAAGCACCGGCAGCGCGAGCTGCTGCGCGCCGCCGGGTGCCCGGTGCCCGACTTCCGCCTGCATCGCCTCGACGAGGACCCCCTGACCGTCGCGCGCGGCGCCACCTACCCGGCCGTGCTCAAGCCGCTGTGCCTGTCCGCCAGCCGCGGCGTGATGCGCGTGGATTCGCCCGACGAGTTCGTCGCGGCTCACGCGGTGCTGCGCGAGATCCTGTCCGAGCCCGAGACCGCCGCGCGCGGCGAGGAATCGCGCCGGTACCTGGTCGAGTCGTTCGTGCCCGGGGCCGAGTACGCGCTGGAGGGCGTGCTGGTGGACGGGCGGCTCAGGGTGCTCGCGCTGTTCGACAAGCCCGACCCGCTGGACGGTCCCTGCTTCGAGGAGACCATCTACGTCACGCCGAGCGGCCTGGACGGCGCGGCGCAGCGGTCGCTGGCCGACTGCGCCGAACGCGCGGCGCGCGCGCTGGGACTGGTTCGGGGCCGGTGCACGTGGACGCGCCACAACCAGGATGGTCCCTGGTTGATCGAGTTGGGGGCGCGGCCCATCGGCGGCCGCTGCAGCGCGGTGCTGCGCTTCGGTGAAGGTCCGGAGCCGATGGCGCTGGAGGAGCTGCTGCTCCGCCACGCGTTGGGGCTGCCGGTGCGCAGCTGGGAGCGGGCGGCCGGCGCCGCGGGCGTGATGATGGTGCCGGTGCCGGGCGCGGGCGTGCTCCGGGCCGTGCGCGGTGTGGAGGCGGCGCGCAGCGTCGCCGGGGTGGACGACGTCGTCATCACGGCGCACGTGGGCCAGACGCTGGTCCCGCCGCCGCGCGGGGCCCGGTATCCTGGCTTCATCTTCGCCCGCGGCTACACGGCCGGCGAGGTGGAGACGGCGCTGCGCCGGGCGCATGCGTGCCTGGCGTTCGATCTCTCGAGCGGGCGGGATTGACGATGCCGCTGCTGCTGTCGGAGGCCGACCTGGGCCGGGCGCTGGAGATGCGGAGCCTCATCCCGGCATGCGCGATGCGCTGCGCCGCTTCTCGGCGGGCGAGGTGGTGCAGCCGGTCAGGCCCACGCTCGTGATCGAGCCGGCGGGCGGGTACTACTCGACGATGCCGGCGCACCTGCGCGACGAGCGCGGCGGGGCGCTGGGCATGAAGTCGGTGACCTTCTTCCCGGGCAACGCGGGCGGCGCGCATCCGACGCACCTCGCCACCGTGCTGCTCCTGGATCCGCCAACGGCGGGCTGCTCGCCATCCTCGACGGGCGGCTGGTGACCGAAATGCGGACCGCGGCCGTCACGGCGGTGTCGGTGGACCTGCTGGCGCGGAAGGAGGCCCGGCACCTGGCCGATCCTGGGCTCGGGCGTGCAGGCGCGCAGCCACCTGCGGGCCCTCGCGCTGGTGCGCGACCTGGCGTCGGTGCCCGTCTGGTCGCGGACGGCGGCGCACGCGGAGCGGTTCGTGCGCGAGATGGCGGGTGCGGTGCGCTGCCCGCTGCGGATCGCCGCCACGGCGCCGGACGCGATGCGCGGCGCCGACGTGGTCGTGGCGGTGACCAGCGCGCGGGAGCCCATCACCGACGCGGCCTGGCTCGAGCCCGGCATGCACCTGTGCGCGGTGGGTTCCTCTCGGCGGACATGCGGGAGCTGGATGCGGAGTCGGTGTCGCGCTGCCGCGTCTTCGTGGACTCGCGCGCCTCTGCGGCGGCGGAAGCGGGAGACCTCATCATGGCGCGGCGCGAGGGGCGAATCGGCCCGGACCACGTGATCGCCGAGCTGGGTGAGGTGGCGGCCGGCGCCCCCGGCCGTCGCGCCGCCGAGGAGATCACGCTGTTCAAGTCGCTCGGACTGGCGGTCGAGGACGTGGCGACCGCGCGCCTCGCCTTCGAGCGGGCCCGGGAGCTGGGGATCGGGACGAACGTGACCCTGTAGCGGGCCCGGGTGTGGTTTGCTGGCGCATTTGGTACTCGGAGGCTCCCGGCGCGGGCGGCGCGCGGGATGCGCCGGGAGCCTTGCGGGCTATCTTTGCGCGGACTTCGATGCCAGGAGGACGGCCGGTGCCGCAGATCTGGATTGACGGCAAGTTCTACGAGAGCGATCAGGCGAAGATCTCGGTGTTCGACGACGGCGTGCTGTACGGCGACGGGGTCTTCGAGGGCATCCGCGCGTACAACGGCCGGATCTTCCGCCTCAAGCAGCATCTCGACCGCCTGTTCGCCTCGGCGCGGGCCATCTGGCTGGAGATCCCGATGGCGCAGGACGCCGTCGCCGACCTGTGCAACGAATGCATCAGGATCAACAACTTGTCGGACGCGTACATCCGCCTGGTGGTGACGCGCGGCTTCGGCGATCTCGGCCTCGATCCCAGGAAATGCAAGAAGCCGACGATGTTCTGCATCGCGGACAAGATCGCGCTGTTCCCGGCGGAGGTCGCCAAGCGCGGCCTCACCATGATGACGGCGCCCACGCCGGTGAACCACCGCGAGGGCCTGAGCCCGCGCATCAAGTCGCTCAACTACCTGGCGCACATCCTGGCGAAGATCGAGGCGGTCAACGCGGGCGTGGACGAGGCGCTGATGCTCGAGTCCACCGGCGAGGTGGCCGAGGGGGTGGGCGAGAACATCTTCTGCGTGACCAATCACACGCTGCGCACGCCGCCCGCTTCGTCGGGGATCCTGCGCGGCGTGACCCGCGACGCCGTGCTCGAGTTCGGTCGCGACGCCGGCTACGAGGTGCGCGAGGAGTCGCTCAACCGCTACGACCTGTACACCGCGGACGAGGTGTTCCTGACCGGGACCGCCGCGGAGGTCGTCGGGGTCGTGAAGCTCGACGGCCGGAAGATCGGATGCGGGACGGTCGGGAAGGTCACCCAGGACCTCGCCGCCCGGTTCCGGGTGCTGGTGTCGAAGGAGGCCTGACCCGCGTCTTGGTGACGCCGGTCACCAAGCCCCAAGAAAAGCATTGACCCGTTCCCGGGGCATCCGGCATATTGCAGCCGTCAAGCCGACCTTGGACCGGGACCCCCCTCCTGCCGTTGCTCGCCTCGACGAGCCGGTCGGCCTGTTACCGTAACCAGAGACGAGACAACGCCATGCGTGACGAGCGGGGGCAGAACTGAATAAGCTGTTCTTGCCGGCCTTGATCGGGCTGGCCGCCTGCGCGCGGCCGGGCCCCGCCCCGGCGCCCCTGGTGCCGGAGGCCGCGCCGCCGTCGGTGGCGGGCCCGCCCGGCGTCCCGGTGGCCCGCGCCGACAGCACCCCCCCGGATACGGCGCACGGCCAGTTGGCGATCCCGACTCCCCCCGACACCACCGTTCCCGTTCCCAGCCGTGACACCGCGAGCGACGCGGCGTTCCTGGATACGCTGCGGACGATGACGGCCGATTCGGTCGTCGGCCCGCAGCCGCCCGTGCTCGCGGCGGCACCGCCGGACGCCTCGCGCATCCCGCCGCCGGCGGTGACGAGCGTCGGGCCGGGCCCGGCGGCGTCCAGCGGAGCGGCCGCGCGCGCGGCGGCGCCCACGTGGGACATTGACGTGGACCGCTACGCGACCAACGAGCGGGTGCAGTACTACATCGACTACTTCCGCGGACGGGCGCGCGACCACTTCGAGGTGTACCTGGATCGCCTCGGACGGTGGGAGTCGCTGGTGCGCGCCAAGCTGATCGCGGCGCACATGCCGCAGGACCTCGTGTACCTCGCGGTGATCGAGAGCGGCATGAATCCGCTGGCGGTGAGCCGGCGGCGGGCGGTCGGGCTGTGGCAGTTCATGGCGCCCACCGGGCGCCGCTACGGCCTGACGGTGGACTCCTGGGATGGACGAGCGGCGCGATCCGTGGCGGGCCACCGACGCCGCCATCCGCATGCTCTCCGAGCTCAACGACCGCTTCGGCTCGCTGTACCTCGCGGCGGCCGCGTACGACGCGGGGCCGGGCAAGATCGAGCGCGGCCTCAACCGCTACGACTTCGGGCAGAAGCAGGGCAACGACCTGTTCTTCGCGCTCGCCGACGAGCGGTTCCTGCGGCGCGAGACGCGCGACTACGTGCCCAAGCTGATCGCGGCCGCGATGATCGCCAAGGAGCCCGAGAAATGGGGCTTCGACCACGTGGATCGCTGGGATCCGCTGCGCTACGATTCCGTCGAGGTGGACGACGCCGTCGGGCTGGACGTCGTCGCGCGGCTGGCCGACACCACGACCGACGCGATCCTGGAGCTGAACCCGCAGTTCATCCGGCGGGTGACGCCGCCCAACCGGACGGTGTGGGTGCGCGTGCCGCGCGGCCGGGCCGACTCGGCCGCGGCGCGGCTCGCGGTCCTGCCGCCGGAGCACCGGGTCACCTTCGTCGAGCACGCCGTGGCGCGGGGCGAGACGCTGGGCCAGATCGCCGCCCACTACCACGTGACGGTGGACCTGATCCTGAGCTCCAACCGCGGCGTGAAGCCGCGCAGCCTGACGGTGGGCCGGGTCCTGATCATCCCGACGTCGGGGATCGCGCCGTCGCGGTGGAGCACGGCGTCGCACGCCTCGCGGAGCACACGGTCCCGCTTCCGGCCTCCGGCGGACGCCGCCGGTGCTGCTGTCGAGCGTGGCGCGGGTGAGCCGCAAGCACAGCACCGCCCCGCCGGCGGCACGCCGCCACCGGCTCGCGCACGGTGCACATCGTCCGGACCGGCGAGAGCGCGTACTCGATCGCGCGCACCTTCGGCGTGCCGCTCGACGCGCTGCTCAAGAACAATGGACTGACGAAGCACAGCCGCATCAAGGTGGGACAGGCGATTCGTATTCCGAGCTGATGCCGCCGTCCTAGGCGCCGCCCCGTTTCCAGGCGCCGGACCGGCCTCCCGGACTTCTCGACCAGCCGTACCTCCCCGATGACCATGCCGCGATCGGCCGCCTTCGCCATGTCGTAGACGGCGAGCAGCGCGACCGCGCACGCCGTCAGCGCCTCCATCTCGACGCCGGTCTTGGCCTCGACCCGCGTCTCGGCGCGCACGCGCACGCCCGGCAGCTTCGGGTCCAGGCGCGCGGTCACCACCACGTGCTCGAGGGGCAGCGGATGGGCCAGGGGATCAGGTCGGCCGTGCGCTTGGCGCCGGCCACGCCCGCCAGCTCGGCCACCGCGAGGACGTCGCCCTTCGCCGTTCGGTTCGCCTCGACGAGGTCGAAGGCGGCGCGGCTCATCGTGATCGCGCCTTCCGCCACCGCGCGCCGCGCCGTGACCGCCTTGGGCCCCACGTCCACCATGCGCGCGCGCCCCGCACCGTCCACGTGCGACAGCCGCCGCTTCACGCGAGGCGCTCGGCGAGGCGGCGAGTGAGGTCGGCCACGATGAGCTGCGGGTTCACGTTGCCGCGCGCCAGCTTGGCGGCGCGCTCGATGTCGCGGATGGCCTCCAGCACGCCCGCCGCGGGCGGATCGTCGGCCCGGCCCGAGCCGGGATGCCGCAGCCGCTCGGCCAGCCGGTCGCGCAGCAGCTCGGCGGCCGCGCCCAGTGTCTGGCTGAAGTCGCCGCGCCCGCCGTAGGGCTTGACGCCCAGCGCGTAGCGCAGGCGCGCGGCCGGGCCGCGGCCGACCGCTTCGAGGAAGCTCCTGGCCGCGGCATCGGCGTCGCCGCCATCGCCGCCCTCCGCGAGCGCGTCGCCGATCGAGCCCCCTGCGAGGTCGGCGCGGCGCTTGGCCTCGGCCGCCGGCAGCGGGGGCTGCGGCACCTCGGTGAGGAAGCGCGTGACGTCGCTGGCCCGCAGCCGGCGCACCCGCAGCTGCACCAGGCGGGAGCGGATGGTGGGCAGCAGCGACGCGGGCTCGGCCGTGGTAAGGACGAAGTAGGTATCCGGCGGCGGCTCCTCGAGGACCTTGAGCAGCGCGTTGGCCGCCTCGGGGCTCGAGGCCTGCGGCACCAGCCGCTCCGCCTCGCCGATCACGAAGACCTTCCGCCTGGCCATCGCCGGCCGCATCTGCGCGCGGCGGTGCAGCACGCGCACCAGCGGCAGGAAGATGCCGGCCATGCCGTCGGGCCGCGGGTACAACGGCTGCTCTCGTCGCGCCTGGATGGCCTGCGCCAGCAGCTCCTCCGCCTCCTCGGCCTGCTTGTCGTCGTCGCCCTTGGGTCGAACGATGGGGAAGAACCAGTGCACGTCGGGGTGCGCGAGGCCGGCGGACATCCGGCAGGCGTGGCACTCGCCGCACGGCGCGCCCGGCCCCTGCTCGCAGACGAGGCCCGCGGCGATCCACAGGCCGAGCCGTTGCTTGCCCACGCCCGGCGCGCCGGCCAGCAGCAGCGCCGTGGGAAGGCGGCCGGCCCGCATACTGGTCGCGAGCCGCTCGCGCAGCTCGTCGTGGCCGTAGACCGCGTGCAATAGCACGGCTCTAAATACAGAGGGTGGAGGGGTCAGAAGCAAGGTCGCAGAACAGTTGCCAGACGCCAAGTTGCCAGTGGTTCCCAGCTGCCAGAGCGTCGGTATCAGACCAGTGGGCTGCCGTCCTGCGACCTCAGCCTGGTTTGACCGCCCGGATCTTCGCCGACACGACCGACTTGGCGGCCTGCCGCAGCCACTCGTAGCCGCCGAAGACCGACGCGTCGCCGTAGCTGCGCTCCTCGACGACCTCGATGTCGCGGAAGCCGGCCGCGCCCATCATCCACAGGTACTCGTCCTTCATCGCCGCGCCCGCCACGCAGCCCACGTAGGCCTCGACCGAGTGCCGCACGTCGGCGGGGATGGGCGCCGTGAGCACCAGGTCGCTCACGACCATCCGCCCGCCGGGCTTGAGGACGCGGAACGCCTCGGCGAAGACCGCCGGCTTGTCGGGCGAGAGGTTGATGACGCAGTTGGAGATGATCGCGTCCACCGAGGCGTCCGCCACCGGCAGGTGCTCGATCTCGCCCAGGCGGAACTCCACGTTGGTGGCGCCCACCTTCCGCGCGTTCTCCCGCGCCCGCTCCACCATCTCCGCGGTCATGTCCACGCCGATGACGCGCCCGGTGGGCCCCACCTCGTGGGCCGCGAGAAACGCGTCCATCCCGGCCCCGGAGCCGAGGTCCAGGATCACGTCGCCCGCCTTCACCGCCGCGTGGGCCAGCGGGTTGCCGCAGCTCAAGCCGAGGTTGGCGCCGGCCGGGATCTCGGCCAGGTCCTGGGCCGTGTAGCCCACGTACTCGCCGATCTTCCGCCCGGCCTCGCCCTCGCCGCCGCCGCAGCAACTCGGCCCGCAGCCGCACGTCGAGGAGCCCTTGGCGATCTCGGCGTACTTGTCGCGGACGACCGCGCGGATGTCGGGAACGTCAGTCATACAGAGCCCCGGTTGAGGTCTATCGTCATATTACGATTAGCGGTCCTCTGTGTCAAGAAGCGAGATGAACGGAGCGAGTGAAGTTCCCAGACGCCAAGTTGCCAGTGGTTGCCAGTTGCCAGTGAACGGGGCCAGACCAGTTACCAGTACCGGCGTCCGGACTGGCCCCTCACGGCTCACTTCTGGTAACCACTGCCGACTTGGCGTCTGGCAACTGCCCTGACCTCTGCCGTCCGCTTCCTAGTAACTCTCCGACGTGATGACCGTCTTCCCCCTGAACGCCCGGTAAATCAGCACCGTGTACAGGATCACGAAGGGCATCCCGACCAGCGCGATCACCAGCATCACCGTGAGTGTCCGCGGCGTGGAGGCCGCGTTGTAGATCGTCAGGCTGTTGGCCAGGTCGGGCCGGGACGGCACCAGGCGCGGGTACATGCCCACCGCCGCGAGCGCGATGATGCTGAGCGTCGCGACGGCCGAGGCGACGAAACCGCGCCCGAACCGCATGGCGCGGATCGCGACCGGGCCCGTGATGCAGCTCGCCAGCAGCAGGGCGAAGAACAGCCAGGTCAGCGAGACTCGAGAACCAGTGCTCGAACAGGTAGGGAGCCACGGCGTACGCCGCCGCGGTGGAGACGGCGTACAGCGCGATGAGCGCGACCCAGGAGGCGGAGGCCACGCGGCGCATCCGTTCCTGCAGCGCGCCCTCGGTCTTCAGGCCCAGGTAACTCGCGCCGTGCAGCACGAACATCGCGAGCCCCAGCAGCCCGATGAGGAGGGCGAAGGGATTGAGCAGGCCCGGAAGTGTCGTGGTCACGCCGGAGGCGTCCATGTCCAGGCCGCGCAGCACGTTGCCGACGGCGACGCCGAACAGCAGCGCGGGCAACGCGCTGCCCACGCCGAAGGCGACGTCCCAGCCGCGCCGCCAGCCCGCCGCGGTCACCTTGGAGCGGAACTCGAACGAGACGGCCCGGAAGATGAGCGCCACCAGCAGGAGCATGAAGGCCAGGTAGAAGCCGCTGAACACGCTGGCGTACACCGGCGGGAAGGCCGCGAACAGCGCGCCGCCGCCGGTCAAGAGCCACACCTCGTTCCCGTCCCACACCGGGCCGATGGCGTTCATCATCACGCGGCGCTCGCGCTCGTCCCGCGTGAACAGGTGCAGCACCCCGGCGCCGAGGTCGAAGCCGTCGAGGATGGCGTAGCCGGCGATGAGGACGCCGACCAGCAGGAACCAGATGGTGTTGAGGTCCATGGGTCGTCCTTCCCGGTCGTCGGTTACGCCTGGGCCGGCTCGGCGCCGGGCGGTCCGTGCCGGATCTCGCGCACGAGCAGGTACACGTACAGCCCGCCGAGGAACAGGTACAGGACGGCGAACAGGGCCAGCGAGAAGAGCACGTCGCCGGCCGGCACCACCTTCGACACGGCATCACTGGTCCGCAGCAGGCCGTAGACGATCCACGGCTGCCGTCCGACCTCCGCCGCCATCCAGCCGAGCTGGCAGGCCGCCAGCGGCAGCGGGATGGAGATGATGAGCAGCCGGAGGTAGCCCCGGCTCTCCCACAGACGTCCGCGCCGCAGCAGCCACGCGCCCCACGCGAGCGACGCGATGAAGTACATCCCCAGCACCACCATGTTGTGGAACGAGACGAACGTCAGCCACAACGGCGGCCGGTTCTCGGGCGGGAAGTCGGTGATGCCGCGGATGGGCGCGTTGATGTCGCCGAACGCCATCCAGCTCAGCACGCCGCGGATCTCGACCTTGGCCTTGAGCTGCGGCGGCGGAGTGACCGGGTAGGCGAACAGCACCATCGGCGCCGCGGACTGGCTCGAATACAGCCCCTCGATGGCGGCGAACTTCTCGGGCTGGGTGTGCGCCACCTGCCGCGCGTGGATGTGGCCGAAGGGGAACAGCTCCAGGATCGACACCACCAGGCCGAACACGACCGCCAGCCGGAGCGCGGCACGGGCCAGGCCGTCCTCCCGGTCCTTGCGCAGCAGGTAGGCGGCCACGCCGGCCACCAGGAAGGCGCCGGCGATGAGCGCGGCGTCCACCGTGTGGAAGAAGCGCGGCAGCGTGGACGGGTTGAAGACGGCCGCCGTGAAGCTGGTCAGCTCGGCGCGTCCGTCCACCACCAGGTACCCGGCCGGCGTCTGCTGCCACGAGTTGGCCACCAGGATCCAGAACGCCGAGATCGTGGACCCGACGGCGACCATCAGGATCGAGAACCAGTGCGCGCCCTTCGAGACGCGGCCGCGTCCGAAGAGGTAGAGGCCGAGGAAGCCCGACTCCAGGAAGAAGGCGAGCACGCCCTCGGCCGCGAGCGGCGCGCCGAAGATGTCGCCGACGAACTTGGAATAGGCGGCCCAGTTGGTGCCGAACTGGAACTCCATCACGATCCCCGTGGCGACGCCGACGGCGAACGTGAGGGCGAGGAGCTTGCTGAAGTACCTGCCCATCCGCACCCACGTCGGATCGTTCCGGCGCCACCCCCGCCACTCGATCACGACCAGCAGCCACGCCAGTCCGATGGTCAGGGGAGGGAACAGGAAGTGAAAGCCGATGGTCAGTGCGAATTGGATGCGTGACAGCAGTACCACGTCCATGCCGTCAGGTCTCCAAAGGGGTGTACGACTGATGGTTACGCGCGCGAGGAGCGCAACAAATATGCCTCGGGCCGGGGTGACCGGAAGGCGGACAGCCGCGAATTGCGACTAAAGCGATCGGGTGGGGGCAGAGGAATGCCGGGACGCGTAGGTATGTTGTGGCGTGCCTGAGCCGACTCCAGGGGCGGGATCCGCCCCGGGCGAAGCCTCCTCCGGGCCTGGCCCCGGACCCGGCGATCTGTCACCCGACCCGATCGCCGGGGACGAGCGGCCGTCCCTGGCCGCGCGGCTCCGCCGCGTCCTGATCGGGGGCCCGCGGGATCTCCAGGACCGGCGCCTGTTCCACCGGCTGTCGCTCATTCCCTTCCTGGCCTGGGTCGGTCTCGGCGCCGACGGGCTGTCGTCGTCGTCCTACGGTCCGCAGGAGGCCTTCCTCGCCCTCGGCCAGCACACCTACCTCGCGGTCGGCCTGGCGCTGGCCACGGCCACCACGGTCATCATCATCGCCTGGGGCTACAGCCACATCATCGAGCAGTTCCCGAGCGGCGGCGGCGGGTACGTGGTGGCGACGAAGCTGCTGGGCGAGAACGCCGGCGTCATCTCGGGCAACGCGCTCGTCGTGGACTACGTGCTCACCATCACCGTGTCCATCGCGGCCGCGGGAGACGCGCTGTTCAGCTTCCTGCCGGTGCACTGGCAGCCGGTGAAGCTGGCCGCCGAAGTGCTCATCATCACCGGTCTGACCACGCTCAACATCCGTGGCGTCAAGGAGTCCGTCCTGGCCCTGACGCCCATCTTCATCCTGTTCCTCATCACGCACGTCTGGCTGATCGGCTACGGCATCGCGGCGCACGCGGCGCAGCTGCCCGCCGTCACGCGCACGGTCAGCGGAGGGTTTCACTCGGGTCTGACCACCCTGGGCGTCGGCGGGATGCTCCTGCTGTTCGTCCGGGCGTACTCGCTGGGCGGCGGGACCTACACGGGCATCGAGGCCGTCTCCAACGGGCTCCCGATCATGCGCGAGCCGAAGGTGCAGACGGGCAAGCGCACCATGTTCTACATGGCGGCGTCCCTGTCCACGGTCGCGGCGGGCCTGCTGGTCTGCTACCTGTTGTGGGGTGTCAGCTACGTGCCGGGCAAGACGTACAACGCCGTCCTGGTCGAGCGGGTCGCCGCGGGTTTCCCCCTCGCGGGCACGCTGGTCGTGCTCACGCTGTTCGCCGAGGGCGCCCTCCTGGTGGTGGCGGCCCAGGCGGGGTTCACCGACGGACCGCGCGTGCTGGCCAACATGGCGGTGGATTCCTGGGTGCCGCATCGCTTCGCGGGCCTCTCCGAGCGGCTGACCACGCAGAACGGCGTCGTGCTGATGGGGGTGGCGTCGCTGGCGGCGCTGCTCTACACGCGGGGCGACGTCGGCGTCCTGGTGCTGATGTACAGCATCAACGTGTTCATCACCTTTTCGCTTTCGATGTTCGCGATGATGCGGTTCTGGCTGCGCCAGCGCCACCAGAGGGTGCCGCTCCCCTGGCTCAAACGGACGGTCACCTTCGCGCTCGGATTCCTGCTGTGCGTGACCATCCTGGCCATCGCCGTCTTCGAGCGCTTCTCGCAGGGCGGCTGGGTGACGCTCGCGGTCACGAGCGCGCTGGTGGCGCTGTGCTTCGTCATCCGCAAGCACTACCGGACCACGCAGGCCAAGCTGGCCACGCTGTACGACGAGCTGAAGACGCTGCCGCCCGACACGAGCGTGGTGCCGCGCGCGCTGGACCCCAAGGCGCCGACGGCGGCGGTGCTGGTGGCGGGCTACGGCGGGCTGGGCATCCACACCACGCTGAACATCTTCCGGTTCTTCCCGAGCTACTTCAAGAACCTGGTGTTCCTGTCGGTGGGCGTGGTGGACTCCGCGGGGTTCAAGGGCGAAGCGGCGATCGGAGACTTGAAGGGGAAGACCGAGGAGCAGCTGAATCAGTACCTCGAGCTCGCCCGCCGGATCGGCATGCCGGCCACGACGCGCTTCGCGCTCGGCACCGACGCGGTGGACGCGGGTGAGAAGCTGTGCCTGGATGTCGCGAAGGAGTTTCCGAGAGTCACGTTCTTCGCCGGGAAGGTGATCTTCCAGCGCGAAGCCTGGTACCAGCACCTGCTCCACAACGAAACGGCCGCCGCGATCCAGAAGCGCCTGCAGTGGGCGGGGAAGCCGGTGGTCATCATACCGGCGCGGGTGCACTGAAGGCAGGCGCACGGGCGCGCAGACGCACCGCTAGTAGACCTTGCCCCCCAGCGGCACCTCACGCTCGACTGCCAGCAATACCACGCGGCCCGACTCGTCGGGCAAGCCGAGGACCAGTACCTCCGATGCGAAGCCCGCGATGCGACGCACACCGAGGTTCACGGCGCACACCACCAGGCGGCCCACCAGCTCGGCCGGTGCGTACAGGTCGGTGAGCTGCGCGCTCGAGCCCTTGAGGCCAAGCGGACCGAGGTCTATGGAGAGCTTGTAGGCGGGCTTGCGGGCGCCGGCGAGGGGTTCGGCCGAGAGGATCCGCCCGACGCGCAGGTCGAGCGCCGCGAACGCTTCGGAGCCGGTCACCTCAGTTCCGCACCAGCAGCGCCGACCGGCTCGAGCGGATGGCCGTCCGGCGCTCCAGGCTGAAACCCGACCGTGCCGCCAACTCCAGGCTCGCGGCGAATTGCGGCTCCGTGACGTGCCCCGCCGGCTCGGCGAACAGCATCCCTCCGCCCGGCTTCACCGCGGCGGCGACTTCGCCGAAGAAGCGGCCCGCATCGGGGACCTCGTGCACCATCGCGAAGGCGAGCGCGAAATCCACCCGCCCCGCGAGGTCGGCGAGTCGCATGCCGTCTTCGCTCGCGAGCCGTGTCTCCACGCGGTCGGCCAGGCCCCTCCGCCGCGCCCGGCGCCGCAGCACGCTCAGCATTCTCGGTTGCACGTCCACCGCGACCACCCGGCCGGACGGGCCCACCAGGCGCGCCAACTCGAGCGTCAAGTACCCCATGCCCGGGCCGGGCTCGAGCACGACCATGCCGTCGGTCACGAACGGGGACAGGATGGCACGCGGATTCTGCAGGAGCTTGCGAAGCGGGTTGGCGAGGAGGTAGCCCATCCACCACGGACAGACACGGTGGCCCAAGTGACTCATGTGACACCTCGAACTCCCGAGGAGGGACTCGAACCCCCGACCCGCCGGTTAACAGCCGGCTGCTCTACCAACTGAGCTACTCGGGACCGCAGGCGCGAATCGTAGACGGGAACCGCGGTGCCGTCAACCGAGTGCCCGCCCGGGTATGGGGCCGGACCGCGCCGCCGCACGCTGATCTCACCGGCCGGTGCGCAGGCTGACGTACAGCGATCGGGGCTGGCCGGGCGCGATGAAGCCGCCGGCCTCCAGCTCGCGGTACGCCTGGTTGAACAGGTTGCGAACGCCCACGTCGAGATAGTCGCCTCCGGCGATCCTGAAGCCGGCGCCCGCGTGCACCAGCGCGTAGGCGGGCCGCACCACGCCGGGCTCATCGAAGGGACTGTACGGGCCGACCGCGTTGAGACTCACGGTGACGCGCCAGCCGCGCCCCGGCGGCTCGAGCGTCGCCGACGCAACCCCGACGTACCGGGCCGTGTTGTAGACGCGCTCGCCGGAGAGCGTATCTCCGTCCGCGGTGACCAGTCGCTCATAGCGGGCGTCGAGGAACGTCCAGTCCGTGCTCAGCGTGACCGCGTCGGCCGGGCGCAGCGTCGCGCCGGCTTCCACCCCCCGGCGGCGGCTGGCGCCGCCGCTGGTCGAGGTCAGCGTGATGGGATCGAAGCTCTGCTCGTTGCTCACGTCGGTCTGGAACAGCGCGACCTTTCCGGACAGCACGGCGCGATCCACCTTCAGGCCCGCTTCATAAGCCCACTCGGTGATGAACGGCAGCGTCGGGTCGGTGATGACACCATCGGTCTGGCGGAAGCCGCGCGACACGTTGGCGTACAGCGCGCCGACCTCCGGAAAGTGGTAGAGCAGGCCGACCTTGGGCACGACGAGGCCCTTGGCATGGCTCAGCTCCGCTTGCCCCACCACGTCCGACCAGGTTTCCTGGGCGTCGTAGCGGGCGCCGAGCGTGGCTCGGAGATGCTGCGTGAAATCGAGCGATGCCTCGGCGAACAGCGCCCCCGACGCCTGCCGAGCGGCGACCAGCGTCTGCGCCGAGTCGCGGTGCCGGTCGGTGGTGAACCAGTTCTCGTAGTTGGAGTGGTCGAACCGGCCCTCGAACCCGGCCGTCAGCTCGCCGCGCGGCAGGAGCCAGGTCAGCGCGCTCGTGGCTCCGAAGCCGTAGCGATGGTCCTCTTCCTCGGTCTGCGACCCCGAGCCCTCGCCGGCCCCAGGCTCGGGCGGAATGGTGAGGTAGAGCTGCCACCGGCCCTGGGTCGCGTACGCCGTGCTGCGCCACAGCAGGGCGGGGCCCGCGATGAGGCGATAACTGACGCGCTCCTGCGCCCGGCGCTTGAATCCCCCGTCGGTCGGATTGGTCGCGATGTTGAACGCGTTCGCCCGGAACTGGCTGTCGGTGAGGAAGCCTGGCGAGTCCCAGTCCGTGCCGTACAGCTCGATCCCGGCGTCCAGCGTCGAGAGCCCGCCCAGGTGCTCCACCAGGCGGCCGTGCAACTGGCCGATGTCGTAGCCGGCGTTCGGGCGCCACCCGTCGTCGTGCACGCCGCGGATGCCGAGCACGGCGCTGGTCGCGCCGCTGTCGCGGCCGGCGAGCAGCGCGCCCTCGACGTGGCCGTACGAGCCGGCGCTCGCCGTGAACTGCTCGCCGTCGAGGCGCTCGACCGTCGTCACGTTCACGACGCCGGCCATCGCGAAGTTGCCGTAGAGAGCGCTGGTCGGTCCTTCCAGCACGTCGATGCGGCTCACGGCCTCCGGCAGCAGCAGGTTCCAGTCGTCGTAACCTTCGGCATGCCCGTTCACCGGCTCGTTGATCGGGACGCCGTCCACCCACAGCGCGATGTCGGTCGAGTGATCGGAGCTGAAGCCGCGAATCGAGGCGTCGGAGGCGAAGCCGGGCCCCTGTCCCTGCTCGTGGATTTCGACGCCGGCCGTCTGCCGGATCAGGTCGTACGCGTCCGTGGCGGGCGTGGTCTGAAGCTGCGCCGGCGTGACGCGCGTGGTGCTCGACGGATCGTAGTGCTCCGGCTCGGTCGTGCTGACGGTGACCGCGTGCAGCATCACCGTGGGCCGCGTCAGCGTGTCGCTGCGCGTGCGGGCAGTGTCGGGCGCGGACGGCTGCTGGGCGAGGCTCACGGCGGGCGCGGCTAGCGCCAGGCCGATGATCAACCAACGCATGGATGCTCCACTCGATGGACGGCGGGATCGCGGTCCCGCCGTGCGTGTCAGCTTACGAACGGATGACGGCTAGCTGACGAGTGGAGTCGGTGGACCGAGCGGGGGAGGTTGGAGGTAACGGCCGCCGGGGCGCGGGGCCGGGACGGGCGCAGCGGCTCGTGCTCGCGACGCGGACCGCGGCCACGAGCAGGCCCACCGGCGTCGCGGCCGCCGGCACGGGCGGCGTGACGCAGGCGGCGCAGCAGGCGAGGCACGGCGCGCAGCACTGGCCCGAGTGGTGCCGGCAGGGCATCGGCATGCCGGCATCGCCGGCCATGCCCGCGTGCCGCATCGCGAGCCCCTCGGCCGCCGCCTGCTGCGCGGCGAGCACGCCCCCGCGCATCGCCAGCGGCCTCCCGACGAACGAGATGCCGACGGCGACCGTGACCAGCAGCCAGAGGCCGCGGGCGAGTCTGCGATGCCTGCGCGTTCCCATTATTGAAGAACGGAATAGTCCCCATTAAGCCCTACGTCAAGCGGCCCGGGGACGGGCCCTGAAATTCGGCTCAGGCCTGCAGGGAAAAGAGGTCTATCTGCGGCGGTTCGGAGGGGAGGTTCGTGGCCTGGAGCACCGCCTCGACCCAGCCCGGCCGGTCCAGCGGGTCGAGCCGGTGCACGGGCACCTGGAAGGCCTCGATCAGCGCATCAATGCCCTTGTCAATTTCGAGCTGGAAGTCGCGGCTCACCGCGCGCGTGCCGTCGAACGACGGCGGCTGAAGTACCGGGACCTTGAAGAGGCCGGTGTAGGTCGTCACCCAGGCCTGGACCAGCGCGTCGAACTCGGGCTGGCGGCCGGCCCGGTGCACCAGGTACGCGTAGTTGTCGAGCACCGAGCGGTCGCAGATGACGGCGTCGTTCCGCGCGCTCGAGGCCAGCTCCTCGGCGATCTGGCTGTGGAGGATCCACGCCTGCGCCTCGAGCGTGGTGCCCTCGTTGATGGGCAGCGGGCAGTTGCGCGCCACTTCCTTGACGATGTCCACGCCCAGGTCGAGCCGCTTCAGGCGCGAGGCCAGGTCGAAGCACAGCGTCGTCTTGCCGACGCCGTGCGAGCCGATGAACGCGATCTTCATCGAACTACTTCCGGAAGATCGAGTAGGCGAGCAGGATCGTGTTGACGATGGCGAGGAGCAGGCCGAAGTCCTCGCGGGTGAAGGTCGCGCGTCCCATCACCAGCTGGTCGCCCGAGCGCACGCCCAGCTCGCGCAGCGAGGCGGTGGCGATGGCCTGCGGCTCGAGCGAGACGTGGACGGCTTCGCCGCCCCGGATGAGCTGCAGCTTCTTCTCGTTGGCCTGGCGGGTGGGCCCGCCCGCGAGGGCCAGGAGGTCGAACACGCTGAGCGTCGGGTCCACGCTGTAGAGGCCCGGCTTGTAGACCTCGCCCAGCACCGCCACGCGGAACATCGGCGTCAGGGTGAAGAACGGCCGCTGGAACAGCTGGCTCAGCTCCGTGTTGAGGCGGTCGCGCAGCTGGCTGACGGTGACGTTGCGGACGTTGATGGAGCCCACGAGCGGGAAGAGGAGGTTGTAGTTCTCGTCCACCGGGAACTCGCCCGAGAGCTCTTCGTGCCCCCACACCTGGATCCGCACCACGTCGCCGGGCCGGATGGCGAGGGTGGACGTGGTCGTGTCCACGCCGGGCGCCTGGGCCGGAATCTGGGCGGGTGCTGCCGGTGTGGGGTTCGGTGCGGGCGTGGGGTTCTGCGCCGGGGCGGCGGTGGTCGCACCCGCGGCGAGGACGATCGCGGTGGACAGGGCGAGGAGGGGGCGCGTCATCCGCAGAAGCTAATGGTCGCCGGCGGCACCGGTCAACGCGGCGCCTTCGGGGCCGAGAACCTGTCTCAGGTACTGGGCGGTGATGGAGTCGGGGGCGGCCGCCACGTCCTCCGGCGTGCCGGCGGCCACGACCAGCCCGCCCTCCGCGCCGGCGCCCGGGCCGAGGTCGATGACCCAGTCGGCGCGCTTGATCACGTCGAGGTGGTGCTCGATGACGAGCACCGTGTTGCCGGCGTCCACCAGGCGGTCGAGGACGCCGAGCAGCACGCGCACGTCGTCGAGGTGCAGGCCGGTCGTCGGCTCGTCGAGGATGTAGAGCTTGCGGCCGCGCCGCTTGCCGGCGGCCGACAGCTCGCGCGCGATCTTGAGCCGCTGCGCCTCGCCGCCCGAGAGCGTCGTGGCGGGCTGGCCGAGGCGCAGGTAGCCCAGGCCCACGTCGGAGAGGTGCCACAGCGCGCGCCCCAGGCGCTCCTGGTGGCGGAAGCGGCGCATCGCCTCGTCCACCGTGAACTCGAGCACGTCGGCGATGGAGTAGCCGCTCAGCTTGACGTCGAGCACCTTCGGCTGGTAGCGCGTGGCGTTGCACGCTTCGCAGGGCACGAACACGTCGGCCAGGAAGACCATCTCGACCTGCACGTGGCCCGCGCCCTCGCACACGTCGCACCGGCCGCCGCCCGAGACGTTGAACGAGAAGGTGCGCGGGCGTGTAGCGCCGCGAGCGCGCCAGCGGCGCGGCGGCGAACAGCTCGCGGATCTCGTCGAACGCCTTCACGTAGGTCACGGGGTTGGAGCGCGGCGTGCGCCCGATGGGCGACTGGTCCACCAGCACGGCGCCGTCCAGCGCCTCGAGGCCGGTGACGCGCCGCACGCTGCCCACCACCTCGCCCAGGTGCTCCTTGGCGCTGTGCCGCCCCTCGAAGTGCCGCTCCAGCTGCCGGAACAGCACGTCGTTGACCAGGGTGGACTTGCCGGAGCCCGACACGCCGGTGACCACGGTGAGGGTGCCCAGCGGGATCGTGACGGTGAGGTCGTGGAGGTTGTGCGCGGTCGCGCCCTCGATCGTGATCCAGCGCGGGCCGACGCGGCGGCGCACCGAGGGCACGGCGATGCGGCGCTCGCCCGCGAGGTAGCTGGCGGTGAGGGTGTGGGCGCCGAGCAGCTGGGCGTACGTGCCCTCGAACACCAGCGACCCGCCGCGCTCGCCGGCGCCCGGGCCCCAGCTCGACCAGCCAGTCGGCGGCGCGCATCGCGGCCGGATCGTGCTCGACGGCGAGCACGGTGTTGCCCTGGTCGGCGAGGCGGCGCAGCAGGGCGAGCAGCCGGTCGGTGTCGCGCGGGTGCAGCCCGATGGTGGGCTCGTCCAGCACGTACAGCGTCTCGGTGAGCTTGCCGCCGAGCGCGTTGGCGAGCGAGATGCGCTGCGCCTCGCCGCCCGAGAGCGTGCGCGTCTGGCGGTCCAGGCGTGAGGTAGCCGAGCCCGACGTCGAGCAGGACGCGGAGCCGCTGCGCCAGCTCCTCCAGGACGAGGCCGGCCACCGCGCGGTCGTGCTCGCCCAGGGGCAGCGCGCCCAGCCACGCGGCGAGGCGCTCCGCGGTCATGGCGGCGGCGCCGCCGACGGTCTGCTCCCCGACCAGCACCGCCAGCGCCTCGGGCCGCAGCCTTCGGCCGCCGCAGGCCGGGCACTCGCTGGCCATCTGGTACTGCCGCAGGAACACGCGGACGTACTGCTTGTAGCGCTTGCGCTCGAGGCGCTTGAGGAACGGGAAGATGCCGAGGTAGCGGCCCTTCTTCCCGTGGAGCAGCAGGCGCCGCGGCGGGCGCCGACAGCGCGCTCCACGGCGCGTCGAACGGGATCTCGTTCTCGCGGCAGGTCTGCTTGAGCAGGCGGCGGCGGCCGTCGTAGCGCGGCTTGGTCCAGGGATCGATGGCGCCCTCGGCGAGGCTCCGGCCCGGGTCGGGGACGATGAGGTGCTCGTCGTACTCCAGCACGGCGCCGAAGCCGTTGCAGCCGGGGCAGGCGCCGCGCGGATGGTTGAAGGAGAACAGCGCCGGCGTGAGGACCGGGGCGCCGGCGCCGCAGGAGAGGCAGCGCGGCGACGCGCTGAAGGTGGTCGCCCCGCCCTCGAGCGGCTGCGCCACCGCGAGGCCGTCGCCCTGCGCGAACGCCGTGCCGAGGGCGTCGGCCAGGCGCTCGGCGTTGGCGGGCGTGACGGCGAGTCGGTCCACCACGACCAGCACGCGCCGCTCCTGGCTCAGGTCCACGTCCGGGGGCAGCTCTTCGAGTCGCAGCGCGCGCATGCCCGCGACCTTGGTTTCCGCCGCCGGCTCCCCGTGCGTCCGGGCGCCTTTGCGCCCGTGCCCCTGCGCCTCCAGCATCACCCGCACGAACCCCATCGCGAGCAGGTTCTCGACCATCTGCTGGTGCGTGGCGCGCACGACGGGCGGCAGCGGGAAGGCGACGATCGCGTCGCCGCCCGCAAGCCAGCAGCCGGTCCACCGCCTCCTGCACGGTGTCGGAGCGGACCTCGCCGCCGCAGGCCACGCAGCGCGCGCGCCCGATCGCGGGACCACAGCAGGCGGAGGTAGTCGTAGATCTCGGTGGCCGTGCCGACGGTCGAGCGGCTCGACGTCGTGGGGTTGCGCTGCTCGATGGCCACGGCCGGGGCGATGCCCTCGATGGCGTCCACGGCGGGCCGGGGCATCCGCTCGAGGAATTGCTTGGCGTAGGTGGACAGCGACTCGATGTAGCGGCGCTGGCCCTCGGCGTAGATGGTGTCGAAGGCGAGCGACGACTTGCCGGACCCCGAGGGGCCGGTCAGCACGATGAGCCGGCCGTGCGGCAGGGCGAGCGTGAAGCCCCGGAGGTTGTGCTGGCGGGCGCCGCGGACGACGAGCGATCGCATGGTCCGCGCGAAGGCTACTGGAATGCGCGCAGGATGGCCAGCGGGCCCCGGACGCGTAGCTTATCGCCCACATGGCGTCGCTGCTCTCGCCGCGGCTGTTCAAGCGCGGCCTCGAGTTCTTCGCGCTCGCCTCCGTCCTCGCCCTGGTCGCGCTGACCATCTACGGCAACAGCTGGCGGGCGTCGTGGGAGGCCATCGAGCGCCTCAAGCTGGGGTGGGCGCTGGTGGCGCTCGCCCTGGCCTCGTCCGATTGGTGGGGCGGCGGCTTCCGCATCTGGCTGCTCGCGAAGTTCCTCTACCGCGACACGCCGCTCGGCGGGATGATTCTGGCCGGCGGCCTCAACACCTGGGGCTCGTACCTCACGCCCTCCCAGACTGGGGGCGGGCCGGTGATGATCTGGGCGATGAAGCGCGCCGGCGTCCCCGTGCCGGAAGCGACGATCGCGGCGTTCATGAGCTTCGTCGGGACCGTGGTGCTCTTCGCGATCGCCGGCCCGCTGGCCATCCTGCTCGGCGCGGGCCGCTCGCTCCGGGCGCACGGCGTCCCGCTGGTGCACATCTCGCTGTTCGACGTGTTCAAGGCGAGCGCATGGGGCTGGGTGTTCGTCGGGACGCTGCTCCTGTTCGTGCTGGTCTTCCCGGGCCGCGCGCGGTGGGTGGTGCATTCCGCCATCAACATCCTGGAGCGGCACGGCAGCGCGCGCATGGCGACGCGCGTGGCGGGGCTGCGCGAGGGCATTGACCGCATGCAGGAATGCGTGGTCAAGTTCCTCACGCCCGCCGGGTGGCTGGCGATGCTGGGCGGGGTCCTGACCTCCGCGCTGGCGCACGCCAACAAGCTGCTCGCGGCGTACGTGGTGCTCCGCGCGCTCGGCATCGAGGCCAACCTGGTGGACGTGCTGCTGGTGCAGACCACCATCGCGTTCCTGCTCTACTTCGCCCCCACGCCCGGCGGCGCCGGCGCGGCGGAAGCGCTGTCGGTGGCGCTGATGGGGCTCTACGTGCCGCGGGCGCTGGTGCCCCTGTACACCCTGCTGTGGCGGTTCACCGTGAGCTACGCCACCGTGATCTTCGGCTCGTTCGTCTTCTTCAAGCTGCTGCACGGCAGGCTCGAGGAATCCCCGCGCCCCCGCCCAGACGACCGTCGCGACATGACCGCCGCGTTCCACGAAGAGGAAGCGCTCGGCAAGCCGTACGACGCCGCGCTGATGCGGCGCCTGCTGCGCTACCTCCGGCCCTACGGCTGGATGACCGTGGGCGCCATCACCATGCTGCTCGGCTCGGCGCTGCTGCAGCTGGCGGGCCCCTACCTCACCCAGGTGGCCATCGACCGCGCCATTCCCGCCCGGAACCTGCACCTGATCCTGATGCTCGGCCTGGCGCTGCTCGCCGCGCTGGTGGCCGAGTTCGGGCTGGAGTACGGCCAGACCATCCTCACCGCCCTCATCGGGCAGCGCGTGATGGTGGACCTCAGGCAGGAGATCTTCGTCAAGCTGCAGCGGCTGCCCATCCCGTTCTACGACCGCAATCCGGTCGGCCGCCTGATGACGCGCGTCACCAGCGACGTCGAGGCCCTCAACGACATGTTCACCGGCGGCGTGGTGGCGCTGTTCGGCGACGTGTTCACGCTGCTGGTGATCACGATCTGGATGCTGAGCGTGGACTTCCGGCTGGCGCTGGTCTCCTTCGCGGTGATCCCGTTCGTGTTCGCGGCGGCGCGGGTGTTTCAGTCCACGGTGCGGCGCGCCTACCGCGACATCCGGGTCAAGCTCGCCCGCATCAACGCCTTCCTGCAGGAGCACCTGTCGGGGATGCGGGTGGTCCAGCTGTTCGGGCGGGAGGCGCAGTCGGGCGAGCGATTCGACGCCGTCAACCGGGACCACCTCGTCGCCAACCTCGACTCCATCACCGCGTACGCGCTGTTCTTCCCCGCCATCGAAGTGCTGACCTCGGTGGCGCTGGCGAGCATCCTGCTCTACGGCGGCAACCGCGTCCTGGGTCACACGCTGACGGTGGGCGTGCTGGCGGCGTTCCTCCAGCTCGCGCGGCGCTTCTTCCAGCCGCTGCAGGACCTCTCGGACAAGTACAACATCGTGCAGGCCGCGATGGCGTCCTCCGAGCGGGTGTTCCGGCTCCTGGACACGCCCGAGACGGTGAAGGACGCGGCGCAGCCGGTCGCGCTCCCCACGCCGGTCAGGGGCACGGTCGCGTTCGAGCACGTGTGGTTCCGCTATCCCGCGGCCGACGGCAAGCCGCGCGGCGACGACGAGGGCTGGGTGCTGCGCGACGTGTCGTTCGAGGCGCGGCCCGGCGAGACCGTGGCCATCGTGGGCCACACCGGCGCGGGCAAGACGACGATCAGCAACCTGCTGCTGCGCTTCTACGACGTCGAGCGCGGGCGCATCACGGTGGACGGCGTGGACGTGCGGGACATCGCGCAGCGGGAGCTGCGGGGCCTGATCGGCCTGGTGCAGCAGGACGTGTTCCTGTTCACCGGCGATCTGGCGTTCAACATCCGGCTGGGCGCCGACCTGCCGGACGCGGCGGTGGAGGCGGCGGCGCGCCGGGTGGGCGCGCACCGCTTCATCGAGCGGCTGCCGGACCGCTACGCCCACCGGCTCGGCGAGCGGGGCCAGAACGTCTCGGTCGGCGAGCGGCAGCTGCTGGCGTTCGCCCGCGCGCTCGCGGTGGACCCGGCGATCCTGGTGCTCGACGAAGCCACCAGCTCGGTGGACGCGGAGGCGGAGGAGCAGATCCAGACCGCGATCGCCGAGCTGATGCACGGCCGCACCAGCATCGCCATCGCCCACCGGCTCTCGACGATCCAGAACGCGGACACGATCCTGGTGCTCCACCACGGCGTGATCCGCGAGCGCGGAAGCCACCGGGAGCTGCTCGCCGCGGGGGGCCTCTACGAGCGGCTCTATCAGCTCCAATTGGGAGCCGGACTGGCGGACGTCGCCTTTGTGATGTGTGTGCTTGCCTCGCCGTAAGGCGGCGGCTACGTTGTTGCGAATCCTGAGGATGGGGCGGCGGGAATGGCGTTCATCGAGTACGAGGGGCAGCGGTTCCAACTCCCGGCGGGCGAGGCGCTCGTGGGGTCGGATGCCGCTTGCCATCTCCGTCTCGCGCGCCCGGGCGTCGCCCCGCGCCACGCCGTCATCGCCACCGGGCCGGCGCCCGAGATGGCGGTGACGATCCGCCTGGCGGCCGAGGGCGCCGTGGTGGCAGGTGAACGGGGTGCGGCTCGGCGCGCTGGCGCAGCCGCTCCTCCACGGCGACAAGATCACCATCGCCGACCTCGACCTGCAGTTCGCCGACGAGCGGAAGAGCGGCAGCACGACCTACATCTCGGCCGTGAAGGTGGAGAACCTGCAGCCGCCGAGCCCGGCGCCGGGCGCCGGCGCCAAGCCGGTGGGCACCACGGGCGGCCGGATCATCTCGCTCACGGACGGGCGCGAGTACCAGGTGGGCGCCGCCCTGCGCTTCGGGCGCGAGGCGGGCGCCGACGTGGTGGTGCCGGGCGGGCAGGTCTCGCGGCGGCACGCCGAGATCGTGGCGTCGCCCAAGCGGCTACCTGGTGATCGACACCAGCACCAACGGCACGTTCGTGAACGGCGAGCGGGTGCAGAACCAGCGGCTGCTCGCGCGCACCGACGTGATCAAGATCGCCGACGAGGAATTCCGGTTCTACGCCGACGCGCCGGCCGCAGCGGCCCCGCAGCCCCAGGCGCCGCCGGTGGCGGCGCCGCCGCGCCTCCCGCGGCGCCGCGCCCGGCGCCGGCTCCGCCCGCCGCCGCGCCGGCCCGTCCGGCTCCGCCCGCCGCTCCGGCGAAGCTCCAGACCACCGGGTTCTTCGACTCGGGGAAGCGGGCCGCCCTGCCGGACGCCGAGCTGCCGCCCGCGCCCCGGCCCGCACCGCCGCCGCCGGCGGCTCCGGTAGCCGCCGCTCCTCCGGCGCCGCCCGCGCCGAAGCCCGCCGCGCCAGCCGCCCCGGCGCCGCGCGCCTCCGCGGCCGGCGGCCCGCTCGCCAAGTTCCTGGTGCGCTCGGGCTCGCTCAAGGGCCAGCGGCTGTACGTGAAGGTGCCGATCGTGAACATCGGCCGGGCCGATTACAACGACATGCAGATCCCGGACGACTCGGTGTCCTCGCAGCACGCGAAACTGACGCGCCGCGAGGGCGTATGGGTGCTTGACGGACGTGGGCTCCACCAACGGCACGCTGGTGGACGGTGAGCGCATCGAGGGCGACACGCCGCTCGCGCCCGGGGCGTTCGTGCGGTTCGGCGACGTGCAGCTCATCTTCGAGCCCACCGACGACGACGCGGACATGAATGCACCGAAGGCCACGCGCACCATTTCGGCCGTGAAGCTCCAGGATCTGAACAAGCCGTCGGGCCCGTCCCGATAATCCTCCACGACGCCGGATACCGCTTGCACATCACCTGCGCCGCGCGGACCGATGTCGGACTGATCCGGTCCGGAAACGAAGACAACTACCTGATGGTCCCCGAGAAGGGGACCTTCATCGTGGCCGACGGCATGGGCGGGCACGCCGCCGGCGAGGTCGCGAGCGAGATGGCGGTGCGCATCATCGCCCAGGATCTCGGCAGCTTCCGCGGGCCTCGACGCCCGACGACGCGGCCGGCGCGGATGATCCAGGCCATCCGCGACGCCAACGCGGCCATCTACGAGCGCACGCTGAGCGAGCACGACAAGCGCGGGATGGGCACCACCACCACCGCGCTGGTGCTCCACGCCAACCGCTACCTCGTCGGCCAGGTGGGCGACAGCCGCGGCTACCTGCTCCGCGACGGCGTGTTCCACCAGGTGACGAAGGACCACTCCTACGTGCAGGAGCAGGTGGACGCCGGCTACCTCACGCCGGAGCAGGCCCGCACCCACCCGTACTCGAACGTCATCACCCGCTGCGTGGGCGCGAGCGGCGACGTCACGCCGGACCTGTTCAGCGGCGTGGTGCGGCCGGGCGACGTGTTCCTGCTGGCGAGCGACGGGCTCACGGGGATGCTCGAGGACGACGTGCTGGCGGCGATCGTCCAGAGCGACGGCACGCCGGAGAAGTGGGTGGACCGCCTGGTGGGCGAGGCCAACCGCCGCGGCGGCCTCGACAACATCACCGTCATCATCGTGCGGGTGGACACGGTAGAAGAGGCGGGCGCCGAGACCACGCAGAGCGCCGCGGCTCAGCCGGCGCCGTAGCGCCACCCACCCAGACTCGTTGTTAAGGTGCGCGCGGGGCCGGGATGAGATCCCGGCCCCGTTGCCGTTATCACGCTAGCGTTTCGGCGGCGCCAGTGGCTGGCAATCGGCGCGCTGGGGCTGCAACGGCGCTGACGGTCGCGGTGGCGCGGCGCGTTGCGGACTGGCCAGGCTCGACGGACCGCGTGCATCGGGCGCCATCAGATAGCAGATGTCCCAACTGTAGGGAAGCCCGGGTGTGCCCGAAGTGGTCGCCAAGTTGGCTGCGGGTCTCAGGCCGAGCGAGCAGCCGCCGGCGGGGGCGCCCCACTGAAAGGCGCTGAAGAGCGCGCCATCCGCTGTGTAGGCCGGCCCGCCAAGGTAGAAGCCGGGAATACTGACGGACTGTGGCGATCCGCCGATGTCGAACGTCGTGACGACGGTCTCGTAGACGAAGACGCCGCAGGTCAAGTCCTGGAAGTGCCGGGTGAGGACCGTGACTCGCCGGCTGTCGGGGGTCCACGCCATCCCACCGGGCCAGTGGCTGTTGGCCACGCCACCGCAGAGGTCGGTTTGATCGAGGATCGGCGTGACGGCGCCGTCGCTCAGCCGCACCACGGCCCAGATTGAATGGACGCCGCATTGGGCGGTGAGGTTGGCGCCCGCGTAGACGGCTGCATACTCGCCCGAGGGCGACATCACGACCCGGGCGTCGTAGACGTTCTCGGTGTCGGGCACCACCGCACTGACGGGATCGAGATGCGAGATCGTGTGCAGGGTGTCGCCACGTCGCAGCGTGACCAGCGGGTACGAGGCGTGCACGGTCCAATCGAGGTCCACGCTGTCTCGCTCGAGGAAGCGGCGCTCGATGCCTTCGAGCGGGGCGCGGGCTTGCCGGCCCTGTTGGTCGAGGAACACCGTTCGATACGGCTGCTGTTCGTTGCCGCCGGAAACGGCGATCAGGCGGCCGCCTTGGGCGAGCGACGCGCCGTCGGGCTGGATTCCGAAGCTCGCGAGGGACAAGCGTACCGTGTCGCCGAGGGCTGGGAGGCGGCGCAGCAGTATGCCGTCGAATGTCTGGCTGTCCGGGGCCGGGGCCAAGTCGGCCGACACCCCGCACAGCGGTACTTCCGGGTGCTCCTTGCTCAGCAGCGTCAGCGCGCCGTAAGCGTCGAGCTGGTAGATGGTCTCGGGAGCGCCAGAGACCGACGCCACCGGTACGATCTGGCCCGTCGTCGGATTCAATCGCGGCACCTGCGCCCCGCGCACGATGTACCGCTTGACATCCTGCGGTGACAGATCGGGATCCATCGCCCAGAGTTGCGCCGCCACTCCGGCCACGAGAGGCGCGGATAGAGATGTGCCCGTCTTCACTGTGACGGGGACTGCGGGGCCGGTTTCGCCGTGCCACGGACCGAGCACCGTCACGCCTGCGGCTGGCGCAGCGATATCTGAGGCGCCGCCCGTGTAGACGTTACCCCCGCTCCAGAGTCGGTTTCCTTCGGCGGTCCCGGTGACAACAACAATCCGATCTCTGTAATGTGAATCCTGCGCAAGCCGCAGCAGCGCAGACCTAAGCAATGTGGCGCGATGCGCCGTCGGGTACGACGTGACGGTTCCCAGGTAGCTTTCGTTTCCCGCCGCGACGACCACAAGGAGGGGCGACGAGTCCGGGATGAGCGAGGACTGCATCTCGCCGATGACGTCTTCAATGAATCGTTCCCTATCCTTGGCCTGAATTGAATCAGGAAACTCCGCGTCCGCCGACAAACTGAGGACTCGTATCCGGTCCGCGGAGATCGCCTCCGACACCAGGAAGAACCCTGTCGTGAGATCAAGCGGTCGGTTGTTTGGGCTGTAGCCAGCGTACATGAAGAGCCGGGTTCGCCAGTCCATTCCCGCGATTCCGGATCCGTTGTCGCCTCGAGCGCTGAGCAACCCGCTCGTGGCTATGGCGTGCGCCCTCTTTGCGGCAGCAGTATCGGGCGGTACGGGCTGGTACGCTTTCAGCAGCGCGTCCGATGGTTCCCATAGATGCGGCATGGAAGGCTGGAGTTCGGGATGCGACGGCTCTTGTTTCCACTCGAACAGGCCGACGGGAATAGCTGCACCGCCGTATTCCCCGGTCTCGCACCCCCAAGCTAGAGGAGCTCGGATCGCGCGCATCGCCCAGGTGCTGGCGTTGGAGAGCCAGTCTGCTCTCGCCTGACCAGGCCCGTCGGTCGGTAGCCGAGTAGAGCCTTCCTGTGACCAGGGCTGGCGAGGTATCGGCGCTACGAGCAGAATCACCGGGTCTCCTTCCAGCCGGTCGATTGCGTCGTACAGATTCTGAAGCGCCGATCCAGGGTCCGGGATTTTCACGAAGAACTGCCCGGAGCGCGTCACCCCTAACACCTGCAGGGAGTTGCGGGCGAAGAACGCGGCCTCGGTAGAATCCGAAGTGCCCGGCTTGAAGCGCAGAACGACATCTGTTCGGAAGTAGATCAACGCGGTGTCGATGGGGTGTCGAACCACGAGGCTGGTATCGAGCGTGGGGTAGGAGTCCGTGAGGAGTGGCCAGCTGGGCTGCGCGACTCTCACTAAGAGAACCAGCTGCGGCGGCGTGGCGCGTTCCCGGGACCCGAAGTCCACCATCCCCGGGTCGCCTTCGACCGTCTTCTTGAGGACCCAGCCGTCGTTGGGCTGACCGCTCAGCCACGCCAGGACGTCGGCCGTCACGTCGAAGCTGACCACGCCCGTTTGCCCGTTCCTGAGCCGCGCCGTCGCTGACGTCTCCGCGACGAACGGGTAGGCCGCGCTGTGGTCCATGTCCCACGCAGTTGCGCCCGTGCAGTCAGGCTTCGAGTTGCCGGGTACGCTGTCCGTGGCGCAGTTCCAGGTCGCGCCCAACTCGGTCCACGCCTGCGTCATCCGATGCAGCTCGATCGTCCGGCCGGGCGTGCTCCAGTTGTCTCCGAGGTCGGCGATCGTGAGCTGCAGGCGTGCAGACGTGACGGTGCCGCCGGCGACCGCCTGCACCAGGGCGGCCTGGTCCCAGCGGAGCAACGCGCGGTTCTTCCCACTCGACTGCAGCCGGAGGATCACCTCCGCGCCCTGGTTTTGGTTGGGACTGCCCTGGCGAATGTAGGTGTCGGCACTCGGTGCCAGCGCCGTGTCGCGCTGCGGCGGCAGGTCCGCGTGCACGCGCGGCCCCGTGACGCCCGTGGGCTGGTCCTGCTGGCAGGCACTGGCGCCCAGCATCGAGGCGCAAATCGCAGGCAGGAGATGGACGAGCATCTGGCGCATCCTCTCGGAAGGGCCGTTCGGTACGGGGGGCATCGCGGACTCCGGCGGTTGAAGTCGGGTGGCCCCGCCAGTGAGCGGGACCTTGCGGCCGACTCTAGCGCCGGGGCGTTATGCGAGCGTCACTCGCGACCCGCAGCAACTCCTCCGTGACCATCAACTTACATGACAGGGGGGGGTCGGGATTCAATCCCGCTACTCCGACAGCGCGTTGCGCAAGTCCGCCGCCCCCCGCCGTCGCCGGCCCCGCCACGAACACCCTCAGCCGCCGGGCCGACTCGACCGGGTCCTCCGCCATCCTCGGCAGGTCCAAGCGGCCCCGCCAGCCCGTGTCGGTCACCCGCTCCGTCGGCCGGCGGCACTACACCAATGGCATTCGGGCCGTCTAGCTGTGATTGACAAAGAGGTTGTTCACTGAGGCACGCTGAGCGAAGCTGGGGGTGTGTGCAGTCCACCAACAGCACAGCGGAGGCCTCAGTGAACGTGCTTAAGAATGCGACGATGACGCCGCGGGGCGAGTCCTGGCCGTTCGGCGGGTACTCCAGGGGGCGCCGGTGCTGGCCGTGGCGCGGGGGAGGCGTAGCGGCGGCCCGGGTTCGGCGCTCCGTCAAACGTGCGGGGCCGGGATCGGATCCCGGCCCCGTTGCTTTGGCGTGTCTTACCCTCTCAGTTCACCTGCGCGCGAGACCCCGGTCGCCGCCAGGGACGAACACGCTGGAGGGCGCGCTCGAGGTCAAGCGCGGGTCGGCCAAAGGCGAACCCGCTGGTCGGGAATTCGCGCAGCGCGTTGCGGCCCGCCTGGATCTGAAGGCCGGGATCGCCCCGCGAGTTGGGGAAGTTCATGGTCCAACTGGCGTACGAGCACTCAACGGCAAATCGTCCACTGCTCGTGCTGATCAATCGGCCTACGTCTGACGCGGAACGCAGAGCGTTCATGCAGTCGCCACCGCTTTGGTCGTACTCGCCCAGCTGAAGGAGTGAGTCGTCCGGCTGGTAGTGCGGCCCGGACTGGTTGATACCGCTGAAAGGCACAACCTGGTAGGTCCCTGCCGCGAGGATGCTGGTCATCGCCGAGGGCGGCAGTCCGGAGGCCGAGAGCATGACGGCCCTCTGGCCGTCATGGCTCCACGCGATCTCACCATAGGTCTGCTCGCAGTTCCGGATCGCGGCGAGGGGAACTGCGGTGCCGCCGAGCAGCGGAACCAGGTAGGCTTGCTCCGTCACACCGGTGCACAGGTCGCCGGAAACCTTGTCCAACTGAAACAGGACCTGATCGCCCGCGGGCGAAACCCCCACATCGCCGCCGTTCGACCAATCTGCTGTCACGTACGGGCCAATTGGGTTGAGGGTGTCGGGCGTCCCTCGGTGCAGGACGAACCGCGTGAGGTTGAGGCCGAAGAGCACGTCCACGGTGTCCCTTTCGAGGTAGAGGCGCTGGGCGAAGGGCACGTATCCGAGCCGGGCGCCGTGATGGTCCATCTCGATGGATCCCCACGCGGTATCATCGAGCGGCGAGTCAACAACAGCGATTCGCCGGCCACCCTGGGCCACGGATAGCGCCGTCGCCCAGTGGGCCCCGGGGACTTGGATGTAGCGCGCCGGCCTGTCAGGCGGCTCCAGAATCACCGAGGTGCTGTCTGGATCGCCGCTCGCCGGTACGCGGACCGGGTATCCGCAAATTGGAGTTCCGGGGCGATCGGCTGACAGCAGGGTGAGAGAGCCGTAGGCGTCAAGCTGGTAGGGGTGGTCAGAGAATCCGTCGACTCGAACCGCGAGCGATGGGTCCATGCGACCGGTTCTGGGGTTCATTCTCGCCTGTTGCGAGCCGTTGATGATGTACGCTTTCAAGTCGGCGGCTGTGAGGCTCGGGTCCATCGCGAGCAGCTGCGCCGCGACCCCGGCGACCATTGGCGCGGACAGGGATGTGCCGTCGCCCGTGATCACACCGCTCGGGTACTTGGCCCGCTCCCCGAGCGTCATCACCTGCACCGCGGGAGCGGCGATCTCCATCGCGCCCTGAATGTCCACGCTTGGACCCCACTTCGTCCCGCTGCGGTCGGTGCCGCCGACGAAGAGGATGTTGTCCCGATACCCTGAGGCATATAGGCGCGCGGCGGCGACGAGCGTCCCAATCCCTCCGTGAGCGCTCTGCAGGGAGGCCAGAGTCAAGCCGTAGGGTCCGTACTCACCGGCCGCGATCACCCAGAGGTTGCCACGTCCCCGATGGAGGAATGCAACCATGGTTGACTCGATAGCTGCTATGCTGTGCGTCTCCGCTTCACCAAAGTAGGTTGAACTGACCAGGATCCGGACGCCGGCGCTGTCCGCGTGTCGGATGTACTTCCGCCAGTAGGACACGGGGTCGATGACCTCGCTCGTGTCCCGGCCCATGGAGTATGCATACAGCGCCGTTTTCCACATGATTCCAGCCGTGCCTGAATCGTTGTCACCCTGGGCCGTAATCACGCCAGCGACGGCGGTTCCGTGCGTGTGATTTATCGGGTCGCGAAGTAGCGACGAAGGCCTGACATCAGTGCTGTCAGGAACCGCGTCCGAGACGATCGAGGGCCGCAGATCGGGGTGCCCCGCGTCGAATTCGTAGTCAACGACCGCCACGGGAACAGGGTCTCCACCGTATTCTCCGGTCTCGCACCCCCATGCCAGGGTAGAGCGGACGCTGAGGTATGGGAGGATGGCGGGAGTGCGCTGCATCCAGTCCGCCCGCTTGGCCCCAGCCCCGTCGCTGGGATACCTCGACTGCGGGCTCGATACGCCCTGAATGGTTATCGGATATGCGAGGCGCACGCGCGGCTCTCGGGCAATCTGGGAGACCACGGAGTCGAGAGCCTCGAAGGCGGGTCCAGGATCGGGAATGCGAATGACGTATGCGGGCCACTGTGGCATCCCGCCGATGATCGTCGCGCGATACTGAGCCAATAGTCCGCGCACCCCAGCCCCAGATACACTGTCCTGAAACTGAACCACGACGATGTCGCGATAGAATCGTGCCGCGGTGTCGTACGGGTAAGTAGCGATCCGGCTCGTATCGCTGGGATACGTAAACCTCGCAGGGAGCGTGGGCCTCCCAGTGTCGGTAGCCGCGACCGTTAGGACCAGCCTCGGCGCCGTGCCGCTCTCCCGGGACCCGAAGTCCACCATCCCCGGGTCGCCTTCGACCGTCTTCTTGAGGACCCAGCCGTCGTTGGGCTGACCGCTCAGCCACGCCAGGACGTCGGCCGTCACGTCGAAGCTGACCACGCCCGTTTGCCCGTTCCTGAGCCGCGCCGTCGCTGACGTCTCCGCGACGAACGGGTAGGCCGCGCTGTGGTCCATGTCCCACGCAGTTGCGCCCGTGCAGTCAGGCTTCGAGTTGCCGGGTACGCTGTCCGTGGCGCAGTTCCAGGTCGCGCCCAACTCGGTCCACGCCTGCGTCATCCGATGCAGCTCGATCGTCCGGCCGGCCGTGCTCCAGTTGTCTCCCAGGTTGGAGATCGTGAGCTGCAGGCGTGCAGACGTGACGGTGCCGCCGGCGACCGCCTGCACCAGGGCGGCCTGGTCCCAGCGGAGCAACGCGCGGTTCTTCCCACTCGACTGCAGCCGGAGGATCACCTCCGCGCCCTGGTTTTGGTTGGGACTGCCCTGGCGAATGTAGGTGTCGGCACTCGGTGCCAGCGCCGTGTCGCGCTGCGGCGGCAGGTCCGCGTGCACGCGCGGCCCCGTGACGCCCGTGGGCTGGTCCTGCTGGCAGGCACTGGCGCCCAGCATCGAGGCGCAAATCGCAGGCAGGAGATGGACGAGCATCTGGCGCATCCTCTCGGAAGGGCCGTTCGGTACGGGGGGCATCGCGGACTCCGGCGGTTGAAGTCGGGTGGCCCCGCCAGTGAGCGGGACCTTGCGGCCGACTCTAGCGCCGGGGCGTTATGCGAGCGTCACTCGCGACCCGCGGCAACTCCTCCGTGACCATCAACTTACACGACAGGGGGGGGTCGGGATTCAATCCCGCTAGGCCGACCCGGTCACCGTCGCGGCCTTCGCCACGCACACTCCGAGCCGCCGCGCCGACTTGACCAAGCCCTCCGCCATCCTCGGCAGGTCCATGCGGGCCGGGATTGCATCCCGGCCCCGCTGCTGTTTGACCTAGCGCCTGGGCGGCACAGAAGGTTCGGGGCTGTCCTGACGGAAGCGCGCCGCCGGCATGGGCGTGAACGGGATCCCAACGGCGACATAGACCTCCGGCAGGCTGTTGATCCGATGGATCGCAGCGTAGAAGGAGCCGAGGTCCGGGCCCGGGTCAGGAATCCGCACGAAGAACTGTCCTCTATGTTGACCAAGGACAGTCATTGAATTCCTCGCGAAGAACGCCCGCTTCGCCGAGTCTGAAACCTGAGCCCTGAAAACAAGCGCTATGTCCGTTCGGAAGTAGATCAGCGTCGTATCGCCTACGCGGTGGACGAGGCGCGTCGCGTCGAGAAACGGGTACCCGGTCAACTCGGGCCATGGCGCGCCTGGGCCAGTTCGGGACCGCTCGGTGTCCATGCGGACCAACCGCCGCACACCGTCGCGAATCGCTGTCCCGAATGCGTACCGGACGCCACCTTCGCTCGAGAGCCTCTGGATGAGTGAATCACTGCCTCATATGTGGGGCCGGGGTCGGGCACGCGGACGATGTAGGCGCCGAAGTTACGGAGGCCACCAATGATCGTCGCCCGATACTTCTGGAGCACTCGGCGAACGGTGACGCCGCTGGTGGAGTCGTCGAACAAGACTCCGATCACGGTTCGGTAGTAGACGACGGCGGTGTCGCCCGGAGATCTCACGCTCCAGGCGGTGTCCTCCGGATAGAAGTAGCTCCGCGAGTCCGGAAGCGGCGGCCGGCCGGTGTCGGTCGGGACCGCCCGGCCCGGACGCGGCACCAGGGGGTGCATGTCAACGAGGTCATTGCCGGTGCTCACCCCGCCTCTGGAGGTGAGGGGCGCGGCGTACTCGACGCCCGGCTCCGCGTTGAGTCGTCTCACCAGGGCGTCGAACTCCTTCCAGCCTGGTCCGGGATCGGGCACTCGGACGGTGTAGTCACCGAGGAACGTCGAGCCGCCTATGATGACGGCGGCGTTGCGTGACAGAAAGCCGCGCACCGTCGCTCCACTGGTCGAGTCGCGGAATCGCACATCGAACAGATCGCGGTAATAAGCGAGTTCGGGGAACCTACGATCAGGAACTGTCCGGAGTGTGTCGCTGCCCGACGGCCAGTAGGTTCGACCGGGGACCGGCGGCCGGGCGGTGTCCGCTTGCTGAGGCTGCTGGAGGACCGAGGCGCCGAAGACGGAAGCGCAGATCGCGGGCAGGAGATGGGTGAGCATGTCGGCAATGCTACGGCGTGGGCGTTAGGGCAGCGTCACGCCGCCAGCGCAGCCAGCAGGTCCGCCGCTTTGACCGCCACGCCGCGCGCCACGAACACCCGCAGCCGCCGCGCCGACTCGACCAGGTCCTCAGCCATCCTCGGCAAGTCCATCCGACCCGGCCAGCCGCGGTCGGTGAGCAGCTCGACCGAGCCGTCGGCCCGCGCGATGGGCAGATCCAAACCCAGCATCGCCGTCTTGTGCGGGAAATCAATCAGCAGCTCGCCCGGCGCGAGGCTGCACCGCTTGGCCAGCGCATCCTCCGCGCGCCGCAGACGCTCGCCGCCTTCCCACACCCACGCCGGCACCTCGCCGCCCAGCTCGCCGGGCAGCAGCTCGAGACCGCGCTTGTAGAGCCGCCGCTCCCGGAGCGCCCGCGCGATGCCCGACTTGTCGCTCGCCGACAGCTCGTGGATCAGCGCGTCGTCGGTCGCCTGGGCCAGCGCCGCCGGCTGGATGACGCCGTCCCGCACCGCGGCGCCCACCAGCCGCTTGAACATCGCGTTCGCGCTGCGCGCGGCGTGATGCCAGTACACGTTGCGGTACATCTGGTACTTGGCGAACAGCAGCGACTCCAGCGACGCCAGGCCCTTCTCCATCACGCCCACGCGCCGCCGGCCGTCCAGGTCCACCAACACCAGGCAGGCCAGCAGCCGGTCCACGTCGATCTCGCCGTAGGGCACGCCGCACATCAGCGCGTCGCGCTTCAGGTAGTCGATCTTGTCGAGATCGATCGAGCCCGACACGAGGCCGGCCAAGGGGTGCGTGCTCGCGCCCGTGATCACGGCCCCGATGGCCGTCGCGGCGTCCGCGATACCGGTCGGCGCGAGCGCCTCCGCCAAAGGCCCGCTCCGGAGCGACGCCGCGCCGAGCGCCTCGTGCGAGGGGAACCCGGCCTCCTCCAGCGCGTGCGAGAAGGGGTAATGGCCGATGTCGTGGAGCAGCGCGGCGAGGCGGATGAGCAGAGTGTCGCTGTCGCCCGGGCCGCCGAGGTCGCCGCGGTCGCGCAGGCCGGCGAGGGCGCGGCACGCGAGGTGATAGGTGCCGAGGGCGTGCTCGAAGCGCGAGTGGCTCGCACCCGGATAGACCAGGAAGGCGTGGCCGAGCTGCCGGACGTAGCGGAGCCGCTGGAAGGCCGGCGTGTCCACGATGCGTACCGCGGCGGGCTCGAGCCGGATGTTCTGCCACAGCAGGTCGCGCACGACCTGGGCCTTGGGTGCCTGGCGCTCGGCGATCGCGTCCTCCGGCCTGGTGGAGCCGCGCAAGCCGATGGCCACGCGGACGTTACGCGCAGGAATGTGCACCGCCGCGCCGGACCGGGCCAGTCTCGGGGCGACTGCCGAATCGGCGCCGGTTGACACCCGGGCGCCCCAGCGGCGACTCTATGGTGCCTGCGGGCGAAGCGCATCGCGGCCTCCCAGGCCCGATCCCGGATCCCGAGCACGGAAGCTGCATCGTACCTGGCACCAAGTCTCGGCATCGTCTCGTCAGCGCCTGCGCGCCCCCCAACGGGCGCGTTCGGGCTCAAGGAGGACGTGGTGGCCAGTCGCGTGACGTCGGCTACGTCGAACGAACAGCTGCTCGCCTGGGTGGACGAGGCGGAGGCGCTGTGCAAGCCGGACGCCGTCCACTGGTGCGACGGCTCGGAGGAGGAGTACCAGCAGCTGTGCGAGGGGCTGGTGCGCGCGGGCACGTTCGTGCGCCTCAATCCCTCGAAGCGGCCCAACTCCTTCCTGGCGCGCTCGCACCCCAGCGACGTCGCGCGGGTCGAGGAGCGCACGTTCATCTGCGCCAAGACCAAGGACGACGCCGGCCCCACCAACAACTGGGTGGACCCGGACGCCATGCGCGCCACGCTGCGCGGCCTGTTCGACGGGTGCATGCGCGGCCGCACCATGTACGTGATCCCGTTCTCGATGGGTCCCATCGGCTCGCCCATCGCGCACATCGGCGTGCAGATCACCGACTCCGCCTACGTGACGGCGCACATGAAGGTCATGACGCGCATGGGCCAGCCGGTGCTCGACGCGCTGGGCGACGGGCCGTTCGTCCCCTGCATGCACTCGGTGGGCGCGCCGCTGGCGCCCGGCCAGGCGGACGTGCCGTGGCCGTGCCAGGGCGACGTGGCGCACAAGTACATCGTGCACTTCCCGGAGTCGCGCGAGATCTGGTCGTACGGCTCGGGCTACGGCGGCAACGCGCTGCTCGGGAAGAAGTGCCTGGCGCTCCGCATCGCCTCGGTCATGGCGCGCGACGAGGGCTGGCTCGCCGAGCACATGCTGATCCTGGGGCTCGAGTCGCCGGCCGGCGAGCGGACCTACGTGGCGGGCGCGTTCCCGAGCGCGTGCGGCAAGACCAACCTGGCGATGATCGTGCCGCCCAAGGGCTTCGAGGGCTGGAAGGCCACCACGGTGGGCGACGACATCGCGTGGATCAAGCCGGCGGCCGACGGCACCCTGCGGGCCATCAACCCGGAGGCCGGCTTCTTCGGCGTGGCGCCGGGCACCAATCGCGAGACCAATCCCAACGCGATGGATACCCTGAAGGAGAACTGCATCTTCACCAACGTCGCGCTGACGGACGACGGTGACGTGTGGTGGGAAGGCATGGGTCCCGCGCCGGCGCACGCCATCGACTGGAAGGGCCGGAGCTGGACGCCCGAGTCGAAGGAGCCCGCGGCCCACCCCAACTCGCGCTTCACGGCGCCGATCAAGCAGTGCCCCTCGTACGATCCCGCCTGGGAGGACCCGGCCGGCGTGCCGATCAGCGCCTTCCTGTTCGGCGGCCGACTGTCCACGACGTTTCCGCTGGTGTGCGAGGCGTTCGACTGGAACCACGGCGTGTTCCTCGCGGCCACGATGGGCTCGGAGGCGACGGCGGCGGCGCACGGACTGGTGGGCGTGCGGCGCGACCCGTTCGCGATGCTGCCGTTCGTGGGCTACCACATGGCCGACTACTGGGGCCACTGGCTTGCGATGGGACAGCGACCCGGCTTGAAGCTGCCCCGGATCTTCCGGGTGAACTGGTTCCGCCGCGACGAGAACCGGCAGTTCGCGTGGCCGGGCTACGGGCAGAACATGCGGGTCCTCAAGTGGATCGTGGACCGGGTGCGCGGGCGCGCCCGGGCGGTGGACGGTCCCTTCGGGCGCATGCCGCGCTACGCGGACCTCACCTGGACGGGGCTGGAGTACGACCGGGCGGCCTACGCCAAGATCACCGACGTCCGCAAGGACGACGCGCAGCGGGAAGTGGACAGCGTGCGGCGGTGGTTCCCCAAGCTGGGCGACCGGCTCCCGATCGCGCTCAAGATGGAGGTGGCGCGATTGGACGGGCGCGTCGGCAGCCAGCCGGCGACGTGGAAGGCGGAGTGAGAGAGACGGTTGGTGGGTTGTAGGTGGTAAAGGTGGTGGTGGGTCGGTGGCCCTACAACCCACAACCCACCACCCACCAACTCGTTAGTTCAATCCCAATGCGCGCGGCCCTGCGCGTCCACCGCGGCGATAACGGCCATGTTGATCACGTCGTGCGCGTGGATGTCGCGCTGCAGGATGTGCACCGGCTTGTTCATCCCCACCAGGATCGGGCCGATGGCTTCGGCCTTGGCCACCGACTTCAGCAGCTGGTAGCCGATGTTGCCGGCGTTGAGGTTGGGGAAGATGAGCACGTTCGCGGGGCCGGTGAGGTTCGTGAACGGGTAGTTGCCCTTGAGCAGCTTCTCTTCGAGGGCCGTCTCCGCCATCATCTCGCCGTCCGCCTCGAGGTCGGGTTCGGCCTCGTGCAGCAGCCGCACGGCCTCGGCCACCTTCTCCGTGGCCGGGAAGCGCGCCCCGCCGAAATTCGAGAACGACAGCAGCGCGACGCGCGGCGTGACGCCGAGCCGCTTGACGAGCCGCGCCGTTTCCGAGGCGATGTGCGCCAGCGTCTGGGCGTCGGGATCCACGTTCACCGTGGTGTCGGCGAGGAAGTACACGTTCTTCTCGACCACCATCATGAAGACGCCCGCCAGCGCCTTGGCCTCCGGATCCACGCCGATGGCCTGGAGCGGGGCGTGCAGCTTGTCGGGATAGAACTGCTCGATGCCGCCCAGCATGGCGTCGGCGTCGCCCTCCGCCACCATCATCGAGGAGAAGTAGTGCGGATGCTCGACCAGCCGCCGCGCGGACGCGAGGGTCATGCCCTTGCGCTGCCGCTTGTCGTACAGCGCCTGGGCGTACCGCTCGCGCGCGTCCGAGGTCCGCGGGTCCACCACCGGGATCCCGCTCAACCCGATCTCGATGTCCTTGGCCACGCGGGCGATCTCTACCGGGTCGCCGAGGAGCAGGGGCCTGCAGATCTTCTCGTCCACCAGGTTGCGGGCGGCGCGCAGGATGCGCGGGTCCCAGCCCTCGGGGAAGACGATGCGCTGCGGCCGCGCGGCGGCGCGCACCGTGAGCCCGCGGATCAGGGCGCGGGCGTAGCCGAGGCGCGCTTCGAGCTCCTCGCGGTACTGCGCGAGGTCGATCGTCTTGCGCGCCACGCCCGTCTTCATGGCCGCCTCGGCCACGGCCGGCGCCTCCCACAGCAGCACGCGCGGGTCGAGCGCCTTGGGGATCAGGTAGTCCGGGCCGAAGTGCAGCCGGTCCACCCCGTAGGCGGTGCGCACGGCGTCGGGCACGTCCTGCTTGGCCAGGTCGGCCAGCGCGTGCGTGGCCGCCATCTTCATCTCCTCGTTGATCTTCTTCGCGTGCACGTCGAGCGCGCCGCGGAAGATGAACGGGAAGCCGAGCACGTTGTTGACCTGGTTCGGATAATCCGACCGGCCGGTCGCGATGATCGCGTCGGGCCGCGCGGCGCGCGCCTCTTCCGGCATGATCTCCGGCGTGGGGTTCGCCAGCGCGAAGATCAGCGGCTTGGGCGCCATGCCCTTGAGCATCTCCGGCGTCACGGCGCCGGCCACCGACAACCCGACCAGCACGTCGGCGCCCACGAGGGCGTCCTTGAGGTCGCGCGCGTCGGTCTTGTGGGCGTACGCCTGCTTGTACTTGTTGAGGTCGGTGCGGCCCGCGTGCACCACGCCCTTGGTGTCCACGATGGTGATGTGCTCGCGCTTCACGCCGAGCCGGATGTAGTGGTTCGCGGTCGCGATGGCCGACGCGCCGGCGCCGCTGAAGACCACCTTGATCTCCGCCATCTTCTTGCCCGTCAGCTCCACCGCGTTGACCAGCGCCGCGCCGGAGATGATCGCGGTGCCGTGCTGGTCGTCGTGGAAGACGGGGATGTCCAGCGCCTCGATGAGCTTCTCCTCGACCTCGAAGCAGTCGGGCGCCTTGATGTCCTCGAGGTTGATGCCGCCCACCGTGGGCTCGAGCATCTTGCAGAAGGCGATGATCTCGGCGGGCGTCGGCGCCTGGATGTCGAGGTCGAACACGTCGATGTCCGCGAACGCCTTGAACAGGACGCCCTTGCCCTCCATCACCGGCTTGCCCGCCAGCGGGCCGATGTTGCCGAGGCCCAGGACGGCGGTGCCGTTCGAGACCACGGCGACGAGGTTGCCGCGGGCCGTGTACTTGTACGCGAGGTCGGGGTCCTTCTCGATGTCGAGGCACGGCTCGGCCACGCCGGGCGTGTACGCCAGCGAGAGGTCGAGCTGCGTCTTGCAGGGCTTGGTGAGGGCGATCTGGATCTTGCCGGGGCGGCCCTTCGAGTGGTACTCGAGTGCTTCTTCGCGTCGGACGGCCATAGCGACCTCACCCGCTGCAGCCGGCCCGTTTGGAGGTCTAGCCGCGCGCGGTATCGAGTGAGTTGATCTTGTCCACGCGCCTCGCGTGGCGGCCCCCGCCGAAGTCCGTGGCGAGGAAGGTCCGCACGATGTCTACCGCAAGCCGCGTGCCGATGAGGGTTCCGCCCAGGGTCAGGACGTTGGCGTCGTTGTGCTCCCGGGCGTTCTGGGCGGTCGTGAGGTCGTAGCAGAGGGCGGCCCGGACGCCGGCGACCTTGTTGGCCGCCATCGAGCTGCCAATCCCGGCCCCGTCAACCATGATTCCCCGCCAGGCCCGCCCCTGCGCCACGGCCTGGGCGACGGCGACCGCGAAATCCGGGTAGTCCACCGCCTCGGTGCCCGTGGTGCCCAGGTCCAGGACCTCGTAGCCGAACTCGCCCAGCGGCGCCTTGAGGTGCTCCTTGAGCGGGTAGCCGCCGTGATCGGCGCCGAGGGCGACGACCTTCCGGGATCGGTCGCCTCGCCGCCACCGTGCGTCGGTGCTCCGTGCGTCCGTCCGTCTGTGCGTCCGTGCGCCTGTTTGCCCGTGCGTCGGTGCGTCGGTGCGTCTTTTCTCCGGCCTCACCCAGCGCGATGCCCAGCGCCGCCGCCAGGTCCCGCGCGGCGGGCGTGACGACGGCATCCGGCCCGATGGCGAGGGCGCGGCCGGCCTTCACGGCTTCGCGCACCTCCGCCTCGGTCACCACCCGGCGGCCGCTCATTGGCGCGGCGGGGGGCCGATCTTGGAGTTGATGTGATAGAGAATCTGGATCGAGTAGCGGTCGGACTCCGTCAGCACGGACCGGGTGGGAACGGCGTACATGAGGTCGCCCGCATAGGGACTTTCGGAGAGCAGGCCCAGCGCGTGGCCCAGCTCATGGGCCGTGGTGAAGTGGTAGCAGGCCGCCGCGGCCGCGCTGTCCGTGCCCGCGAAGGCCGCGACGTACGAGCGCATCGGCCCCACCAGCGCCGTCGTGTCGGAGTCGGTGGCGAACTGGGTCACGCCGTGGCACGCGCCGACGGAGTCGGCGTGCATCGAACGCACCGCGCTCCGAGCCGCGAGCGGGAGGGTCGGGGGATTCCGCACGATGATGTCGGCCCGCGTCGAGTCGGTCACCATGGTGTACGACAGCTCGCCGCACCGGAACCCGCTCGACCCAGAGATCCATGCCGGCCCTGGTGTTGGCGCGGAGGTCGCCCACCGACTCGGCGTAGACGCGGAGCGGCATGTAGGACGACGGCCAGTGGAACACGATGTTGGTGTCGAGGTTGTAGTCGAAGTTGTACGGCGTGGCGTTCGGCTCGAAGCACCGGGCGGTGCTCGTGCTCTCGTGGCAGGCGGCCAGGAGGGCGAGCGCCGCGGCGAGCGCCAGGAGCGGGCCGCGCGAGTCGGACGGCGAGGACGCGGGATCATCGTACCTGTACGAAACGACCGAGGCGCCCGCGGGCGCAATGGGCGGGCTAGAAGCCCTCGGGGAAGGCGTGGCGGCCGATGAGGGGCACGAAGCGGCAGCCGCCGGCCTCGCGGACCCGGAGCCCGCCGGGCCCGCGCACGCCGACCAGCAGCTCCTGGAGCGCGAGGTCGCCGACCGGGACGGCGATCCGGCCGCCCGGGCGCGACCTGCTCGGCCAGCGGGCCGGGGATGCGGGGGGCGGCGGCGGTGACGAGGATGCCGTCGAAGGGCGCGGCCTCGGGCCAGCCCAGGGTGCCGTCGCCGACGCGGTACTCCACGTTGGTGAGGCCGAGCGCGGCGAGGCGGCGCGCGGCGCTCGGCGCCAGCTCCGGAATGCGCTCGACGGTGTAGACGCGGCGGACGAGGTGCGCGAGGATCGCGGTCTGGTAGCCGGACCCGGTCCCGATCTCGAGCACCCGGTCGGAGTGCCGCGGCTCGAGCGCGGCGGTCATCAGCGCGACCATGAACGGCTGGGAGATGGTCTGCCCGCGGCCCACCGGCAGCGGCGCGTCGTCGTAGGCCGCGTCGGCGAGCGTGGCCGGCACGAACCAGTGGCGGGGAATCGCGGCCATGGCGGCGAGCACGCGCGGCTCGCGCACGCCGCGGCCGGCGATCTGCACGGCGACCATGCGCCGCCGCTCGGCGCGGCCCGCGTCAACGCGCACGGAACCGCCCGCCGCCGCACGCGGTCGCTTGCGGCGCGCTGGGCCCAAGGGTAGGTTCGCGCCGGACGGGCGGAGGAGCCCGGAAAACATGACCGAGATGGTCCGCACCAAGGTGTTGATCGCGGGTGACGCCGCCGCCAGGCCCGAGGGCCTGGTGGCCACGCTGGAGCACGCCGGCTTCCGGGTCGAGGAGGCGCCGGCGGGCGGCGACCTCGGCGCGGCGGCGGAGTCGGCGGCGCCCGGACGCGGTGCTGCTGTGCGTCAGCGGCCCGTCCGACGCGCAGCTCGCCAAGGTCCGGCAGCTCCGCGAGACGGTGCAGCAGTGGTCGGAGCTGCCGCTGGTGGCGCTCTCGACCGAGGCGGGCGAGGCGCTGGCCGACCTCATCTTCGCCGGCGCGGACGACGCCGTGCGGCGCACCGATCAGCGGCGTGGAGCTGCGCGCCCGGCTCGACCGGCTGCTGGCGCGGCGCGAGGAGGTGCGCGAGCTGAGGATGACGCTCCGCGCCCGCGACCTGCTGTTCGACATCTTCCAGGAGGTGTCGAGCGCGCTGCGGGCGGAGGAGATCTTCCAGACGCTGGTGCGGCGGGTCGGGCAGGCGCTGTCGCTGTCGCACTGCTCCTTCGTGGTCACCTCGCCCGGCGCGGATCACGGCCGGGTCGTGGCCGTGTACGAGAACCCGTCGGTGCGCGACATGCGCGTGGAGCTGGCGCGCTATCCCGAGATCCAGGAGGCGCTGCGCACCGAGCGCCCCGTGGTGATCGAGGACGTCAAGGAGCACCCGCTGTTCGCCAGCATCCGCGACAAGTGGGACGCCCAGGCGGTCGAGGTCAACATCCGCTCGGCCGTGGCGCTGCCCGTGTTCGTGCAGGGCACGCCGGCCGGCGTGTTCTTCCTGCGCACGCGCGAGGGCGACCCGGAGCTCACCAGCCGCGACATCGCCCTCGCCGACACGATCGCCAAGGCGGCGGCCAAGGTGCTCGAGAACGAGGAGAAGCGGGCCGCGATGTTCCGCCGCCAGCTCAACGCCGGCGCGCTGGACGTGCTGACCGGCTGCGCGAGCCTCGACGGGCTCGACCGCCGGCTGCGCGACGAGTACGAGCGGGCGCGGCGCTACCGGCTGCGCTTCTGCTTCGCGGTGCTGGACGTGGACCACTTCCGGACGTTGAACGAGCGGCTGGGGGCGCAGGCGGGGGACCGCATCCTGGCGGACCTGGGCCAGTTGCTGCAGCGGGAGCTGCGCTCGCCGGACTTCGTGGCGCGCTACGGCGGGGACGAATTCGCGCTCGTGCTGCCGGAGACCGACGCGCGCGGGGCGCGGAACTTCGTTCAGCGGCTCGGCGCCGCGGTGGCCAAGCACGGCTTCCCCGACATGGGCGGCGATCGTCCCACCTTCTCGGCCGGCATCGTGCTCGTTCCCGCATCCCGAGGCCCTGCGGCCCGAAGACCTCTTCGCGCTGGCGGACGCGGCGCTGGCGCGGGCCAAGGCTTCCACCGACGACCGGATCGCCATCGCGCCCTCGCCGGTGAGCTAGACCGCCGACTCCTCCGCGGCCACCCGGAAGGCGTCGGCGAGCGTCCGCTCCGCCGCCCGCAGCTCCGAGCGGAACCGCGCCATCAGCGAATCGTAGAACTGCAGCGGCGCGAGGTCGCCGCCCTGCGCCTCGATCGCGCCGCGCACCTCCTCGACCAGCCGCGCGTGCTGCTCCACGGCGGCCGCCAGCGCCGCCAGCGCCGAGCCCACCTCCGCCACCGTCTCGCTGCGCCGTTCCTTCCGCCGCGCCAGCGCCGCCAGGATCTGCGACCGCACGATGAGCGGGGCGTCGGGAACCGGGGTCAGGGAACCGGGGACGGTCGTTCCCGGACCCCGGACGCCGGTTCCCGGAACCCGCCTCCGCGTCACTCCCGGTCACCCGGCTTCAGGATCCGCCCCAGCACGCTCGACCGCTTGCGACGCCGCTCCTCCAGCTCCGATTCGGCGTCGGTCACGCGGTGCTCGAGCTTGACCTTGGCCTCCCGCAGTCGCTCGACCAGCTGCCGCTCCATCTCCAGCTCCGCGCGCAGCTTGTCCATCTCGGGCGCCGCGGTCGAACCGGGGCGAGCGGTGTCGGGCGACCGGGCTTCGGCGCTCGCCGGCCGGCGCGCGGCGTCGGGTCCCGGCGGCGGCGCCAGCGGCGGCTCCTCGAGCGTCAGCGGCTTGCTGCCGAACAGCGAAACGCCCGGGGCTGGCGCGCCGGCGGCCGGCGCGACGGCTGCGGGCGGGGTCACGGGCGCGCGGAACGGAGCCGGCGCTGGTGCGGCGCGCGGCGCGGCCTCCGGGGCCGGCGCCGGGCTCCCGGCGCCCTGACCCAGGGCGCGCGTGGGACCGGCGCCCGCGCCGAGCACCGGCTGGCCGGCGGTGGAGACGCCGGCGTGGTCGGCGATCTCGGTCAGCACGCGCTCCTGTCCCTCGAGCACCTCGGTCAGGCGCACGATCTCCTTGGCCATGTGCCAGAGCGCGTCGCGCTGCTCCCGCTCGCCGTCCACGATGGCCGCCAGCAGCTCGAGGTTCGACACCTCGTCGGGCTCGCGCGGCCGCGCCCGCGCGCGCCTCGTCCGGGGCCGCCGTGACGTCGGCCGGCCGGGGGGCCATGCCGTCGAGCCCGTGGAGGATCTGCTGGTGCGAGCGGCCCGAGGCGTAGCCCGCCGCGATGGATCGCAGAACCGCAACCGCGGGTGGCGGGTAGCGTCGCCGCCGGCCCGTGCCCACGGACGGAATGTGATCGAGGAACGCGTCGCGATAGTAGCGGACGGTGGATTCCGGCAGGCCGAGGTCGTCGGCCACCTGGCGCAGCGTCAGCAGGGGTTCGTCGGACATGGGGCGAAGATACGGTGCGCCGGAGCGAGCGGCAACACAGTGGCGGGACCGCAACGCGGGGACTGCGCCGGCTGCGCGAAGCCCCGACGGGCGCTACTCCAGACCTGGCTCGAGCCGGTTGGCCCGGAAGTCCCGGCCGCAGCGCGGGCAGTGCAGCCCGCCGCTCGGCGGCTCCGCGAGGGCGTAGTCGAAGGCGCGGCCGCAGGAGCACTCGGCCACGAGGCTCTGGTATCCGCAGACGATGCAGTAACCGTCGTCGGGCGCGTAGAGCCGGAACCGCCCGCAGGTCTCGCACAGCTTGGCCACGCGGTCGGGCGCGGTCAGTGGCGGCGCCTCAGCCAGGCGATGGGATCGAGGGCCTTCACCTCGCCGGGTGCGCCGGCCGTCTCGCCGCGGATCTGGAATTCGATGTGCGGCCCCTCGTCGGAGTTGTCGCCCCCGGAGCGGCCGATGACCTCGCCCCGGTTGACGGCCTCGCCGTCCCGCACGGTGATCTCGCTCAGGTACAGGTACACGCTGTAGAAGCCGCCGCCGTGCTCGATCACCACCGACGGGCCGTAGGTGCCCAGCGCCGCGCGTGCTGCGCACCGTGCCGTCGGCGATGGCGTGCACCGGCGTGCCGCGCGGCACCGCGATGCCGATGCCGTCGCGCCGGATGGTGGTGTTGTTCGCCAGCTGCTGGCGGCCGAAGCGGTAGAGGATGTCGCCGGTGACCGGCCAGTCGAGCTGGCCCAGGTCGGCGGTCCGGATGCGGGAGGGCGCGGCGGCGGCGGCGCGGCTCGCCAGCCGGCGCCGCTCGAACGCGGCGATGATGTCGTTGAGGTGCGCCTCGTCCTTCACCAGCTGGGCGAGCCGCTGCCGCGTGCGCTCGGCTTCCTGCTGCGACTGGCGCAGGCTCTTCTGGCTCTGCTGCTCCAGCTGGCGGTAGTGCTGGTTCTCCTCGGCCCGCTCGTCGCGGCGGCGCGAGAGGGAGCTCTGCAGGCCGAGCAGGACGTTGCGCCCCTGCGCGGCGCTGTCGCGCAGCGCCTCGACGTCGTGCGACGAGTTGCCGGTCCTGCCGGCTGATCAGGTAGAGGTACTTGTAGCGGGAGAGCAGGTCGCCGAACGACTCCGCCGCCAGCAGCACCTGCACCTCGTAGAGCGGGCCGCGCTTGGCGATCTCGACCAGGCGGTGCTGCAGGATCGCGCGTTTCTCCGCGAGCGCGTCCTGGGCGATGATGAGGTCCGCGGTCTTGCGCTCGATCTGCGATCCCATGGCCGTGATCTGCAGGTCGAGCTCCGAGACGATGCGGCCGGTGGTGGCCACCTGCTGCTGGAGGTTCTGGACCTCGCTCGAGAGCGAGTGCACCTGGCCGCGCAGGCGCTCCATCTCGGCCTGCAGCCGCGCCCGCTCGCGGCGGATCTCGATCAGGCGCTGCTGGCTGTTCTCCAGCGCCGTGTCGGCCGCCGGCTGCTGCGCGGCGAGCCGGCGCGCCGGCAGCGCGACGCAGGCCAGGAGGAGCAGCGCGGCGCCCGCGCGGGCGCTGCCGCCCATCAGACGGTGCGGAGGTGGCGGCCGATGCTGACGAGGCTGCCCACCAGCCCGATCAGGCCGCCGACGCCGATGCCCGCGAGGGCCTGGCCGGTGGTGAAGAAGTCGGCGTGGAGCAGATAGGCGTTCACCAGCCCGTAGGCGCCGTAGCACAGGCCGAGGGCGAGGGCGCCGCCCAGCAGCCCCTTGAGGAGGCCCTCGAGCAGGAAGGGGCGGCGGATGAAGCCGTCGGTCGCGCCCACCAGGCGCATGATGGCGATCTCGGATCCGCGCTGCAGCACGGCCATGCGGATCGTGGTGCCGATGATGATGATGGCCACCAACGCGAACGCGGCGCCCACCACCACGCCGACGGCGCCGGCGATGTCGCGCAGGTGGTCGAGCTTGGCCACCCAGTCGCTCCCGTAGCGGACGTCGTCGACGAAGTCGAAGCCCTTGAGCCGGTCGGCCACGAGGGCGGCGTGCCGCGCGTCGCGGAACTCGGGCTTGAGCCGGACGTCGAGCGAGGCGGGCAGGGGATTGGACTCGAGGTCCTGGAAGATGTCCTGGAACTCGGGCAGCTCGCGGCGCGCGCGGGCCAGCGCCTGCGCCTCGGTCACGTGGGTGACGCCCTGGACCTCGGGGAACGCCTGGATGTCGCTCATCGCGACCGTCAGGGCCTCGCTGGGCACTGCCGCGCCGGAGGTACGCCACCACCTCGACGCGCTCGGCCACGTTGCCGATCACGCGCTGGATGTTGACCGCCACGAGGCCGAACAGGCCGAAGACGAACAGCGAGAACGCGATGGTGGTGATCGAGAGCGCCGACAGCAGCGGGGCGCGCCGGAACGCCAGCACGGTCTCGCGGACGACCAGGTTCACGGCGCCTCCGGCTCGGCGGCGCCGGCGTCTTCGGCGGAATCGTAGACCACGCTGCCGTGCTGCAGCTCGACCAGGTGCGCGTCCACGCTCTTGACGAGGTCGAGGTCGTGGGTCGCCATCATCACGGCGGTGCCGGCCGCGTTGATGTCGCGCAGCAGCTGGAAGATGCCGCGGGTGGCGCGCTCGTCGAGGTTGCCGGTGGGCTCGTCGGCCAGGAGCACCACCGGGTCGTTCACCAGCGCGCGCGCGATGGCGACCCGCTGCTGCTCCCCGCCCGACAGCTCGCGCGGGTACGGTGGGCCTTGCCGGCCAGGCCGACCTGGGTGAGGGCGCGCATGACCCGCGGGCCGATGGCGGAGCGCCGGGCCCCGGTCACCTCGAGCGCGAAGGCCACGTTCTCCTCGGCGGTGCGGTCCTCGAGCAGCCGGAAGTCCTGGAAGACGATGCCGAGCCGGCGCCGCAGCCGCGGCACGTCGCGCGGCGCGATGCGCGCCGAGGAAAAGCCCGACACGCGCACGTCGCCCGAGGTGGGCTGGTCGGCGAGGTAGATGAGCTTCAGCGCGGTGGTCTTGCCGGCGCCGCTGTGGCCGGTGAGGAAGCAGAACTCGCCCTTGGGGACGTGGAACGAGACGTCGATGAGCGCGGCGCCCTTCGGGTACTCCTTCGTGACGTGGTTGAACCTGATCACGGCCGCAATTTAGGCCAAACGTCAGACCGCGGCGAGTCCTCGCGCCAGGTCCTCGATGAGGTCGTCCGCGTCCTCGAGCCCCAGGGAGAGGCGGAGGAAGCCGTCGGGGATGCCGGCGGAGGCGCGCTCGTCGGGCGTGAGGGCGGCGTGGGAGGTGAAGCGCGGCTCCGAGACCAGCGTTTCCACGCCGCCCAGGCTCGGGGCGTGGGTCACGACCCGCAGGGCGCGCAGGCACCGCTCCGCCGCCCGCGCCCCGCCCACCAGCTCGACGCCCACCATCCCGCTGAAGCCGTCGAGCACCTTGGCCGCCAGCTCGTGGTCGGGATGCGAGGCGAGTCCGGGGTAGTGCACGCGGCGCACCTTGGCCTGCTGCTCGAGCCAGGTGGCGACCGCGAGGCCGGTCTGGTTCTGGCGATCCATGCGGGGCCCGAGCGTCTTGAGGCCGCGCTCGACCAGCCAGGCCGCGTGCGGGTCCAGGGCCTGGCCCCACAGCTTCATCCGCTCGCGCACCTCCTCGATCACGGTGGCGGCGCCCGCCACCGCCCCGGCGATGACGTCGGAGTGGCCGTTGAGGTACTTGGTGGCGCTGTGGATCACGACGTCGGCGCCGTGCTCGAGGGGGCGGAAGTTCATCGGCGAGGCGAAGGTCGAGTCCACCAGCAGGGCGATGCCCTCCGCTTCCGCGAGCACCGCCAGCCAGGCGACGTCGAGCACGCGCATCAGCGGGTTGGTCGGCGTCTCGACGAACAGGGCCCGGGTGTTCTTGCGCAGCTTGCTGCGCCACTCGCGCCGGCGGTCGGGATTGACGAACGAGACCTCGATGCCGAACCGCTTGAACTCCTCCAGGAACAGCCGCCGGGTGCCGCCGTAGATCCACTCGCTCGACAGGAGATGGTCGCCGGGGTTCAACACCGCGAGGTGCGCCAGCGCCGTCGCCCCCATCCCGCTGGCCACGAAGATCGCCGCGTCGGCGCCCTCCAGGCGCGCGAGGCGCTCGGCCAGGCGGAGCTGGTTGGGGTTGTTGCCGTAGCGGGTGTACTGCACCTCGTCGCTGGGGCCGAACGGGCTGACGAAGGTGCTCGACTGGTAGATGGGCGCCGACACCGGCTCACCGGCGGCGCGCGCCGTCGGATCCCCGTGGATCGCGAGGGTGGATCGGCCCGGCGTCCGCCGCGGCATCGGCGGCTAGACGGCCGTGAGGGGGAGGTAGTGGGCGTCGGAGCGCATGATCAGGCGGTGGCCCGCCAGCTCGTCGAGCGCGCGGCGCGCGTCGTCCACCGGCCACGACAGCTCGGACGCCAGGTCTTCGGGCAGGGCCGAGCCGTGGCTCACGACGCTCGCCCAGGCCGTGCGCATCAGGTCGGTGGCCCACCCGAGCAGCCGCTTGGTGCCGCCGCGCTCCTCCGCCACGAGGGTGAGGCCGTGCCGCCGCAGCACCTCGTCGATCTGGTCGGCGTGCACCTCGTCGAGGCCGCGGACCAGGAAGTACGTGAGACGGCCGTCGGCGGCGGCGGGCTCGCTCCGCAGGAGCAGCTGCGCCACGACCTCGTCGGCGCACGAGCAGTCGAGCACCCGCACCGCGGAGAAGTCGAGCACGACCACCGTGACGTCGGGGTGCTCCTGGAGGTGCGCCTCGATGCCGCCGCGCACGGCGCGGCCGGTCGAACGCGTCACGAGGTCGTTGTGGAACTCGCACACGCTGCGGGAGAGCACCGCCCGCACGTCGATTTCGGCGATCACCGGGCTTCCTGCGTCACGGCGGGGATGACCAGCTGGAGCTGCGCCCCCGGGAACGGCGCGAGCCCCTCCCGGAGGGGCACGTCCTCGTCCCAGTCGCGGATCATCGCGATGCGCGCCGTGCCGCTCCGGATGCTGATCTTCCCCTCCCAGCGGTCGAGGTACTTGCGGATGCCGCGGAATCCCTGCCCGCGGCCCGGCTCGCGGAACCGGCTGACGCCCTGGATCAGCGCGGCCTCGAGCGCCGCGCCGTCGCCCCAGCGGTCGCCGTAGCGCTTGGCCTGCGTCGGCTCCAGCGACCGGCGGAATCCCACGCCGGGATCCGCGACCGCGATGACCACGACGCGCTTGCCCAGACGCCGGCGCCAGGAGTACGCGTGCACCGCGACCCAGCCGCCGGTGCCCGCGTGCTCCACAATATTTTGACAAGCCTCCGAAAGCGCCATACCGAAACTGAGAGTGGCCTTGGCCTCGAGCCCCAGCTCGCTGTTGAGGATGGCGGCGGAGCGGTCCTGGATGCGGTCCACGACCTTGTGGACGTCGCCCGCCACGCGCACCGGCGTCACCTCGAGCAGCACGGTGCTCTCCGCGGGCTGCCGGACCTTCGGCACGGTGCCGTGGATCTCGAACAGGTCCTCCGCCTCCTGGAAGAAGCCGGTGCGGGCCCAGTAGGTCGCGACGTCCTTGTCGGCCGGCACGGTGAGCAGGGGCTTGCCGCCCGCCCGTTCGCGGAGCGCCTGGCCGGCGCACAGCAGGCTCAACAGCCCGAACGGCGACGCCCACTCGGTGGCGTGGGCGTCCACCAGCACGCGGCTCGTGTCCTGGACCGCGGCCAGGGCGGACGCGAAGGCCTCGAAGGCACGGTCGTCGAACGACACGGGGACCTCGACCAGGGCGGTCACGCGCCCGCCGCCCGCGCCAGCGCGCCGCGCAGGTGGTGCTGCAGCCCGGTGGCCCCGCGGTACGTCACGTTGCGCCGCGCCAGCCGGTTGGCCTCGCGGATGGCGGGCTCGAGCGCCTCGCCGGCCAGCAGGCGGGCGAACAGCGTCGAGCCGAACACGTCGCCGCAACCCGTCGGATCGCCGCTCACCGGGTCCCCGGCCGTCTCGATGCGCGCGGTGCGCACCACGCCCGCGCCGGCCGGCGGCGATCCCGCGCCCGCGCCGCCCAGGCCGTCGAACCCCGGCGCGGCGACGTACACCGCACCGCGCCTGCCCAGCGTGACGCACACCGCCCGGACCCCGCGCGCCACCGCGAGCGCCGCCAGCTCCAGGGGCGCGTCGCCCATCTGGAGCATCTCGTCCTCGTTGAGCTGGGCGACGTCGAAGCAGGAGAGCCAGGCCAGCGGCTCCTCGATGCGGCGCAGCTGCCGGAGCCCGTCCGCGCGGATGCCGAGCGCGAGGCTGTGGATGTCGCCGTACAGCGGCCGGTGGAACGCCTGCCGCAGCGCCTGGGCCGTGGCGAGGTCGCACTCGAAGCCGGTGATGAAGTTCACGTACAGCGCGTCGAGGTCCAGCACCATCGGCCCCAGCTCGGCCCAGGTCCACGGGGGGACGCCGCCCTTGAGGCCCTCGCAGCGCCGCTCCGCCGTCTGGTAGTTGAGCCGCACCCGCGGGTTGGCCGTCGGCACCTCGATGAACCGCGCGCCGGCCGCGGTGCCGAGGCCGCGCAGGAACGCGTGCGCGCGCGCGGCGAGGTCGCCGCCGACCTTCACGATCGGCACGATCTGCCACCCGGCCGGCAGGCTCGCGTCGAGGGCGGCGAGGGCGTAGCTGATGCCGCCCCACTCCTCGAACGGCGCCGCCGCTCGTTCCCGCCCCACGATGGTGTCCCAGATCATGGTGCCGAGCACGCCGAGCTTCTTCAGACGTCCCCCCACACCTGGCTCTTGAACGTGGCCACCGCGCCCACCACGCCGGCGGTGCCGGGCAGGTCGCCGGGGACGATGCGGCAGCGGTCCACGGCGGGCTTGAAGGCGCGGCGCTTGACCTCGGTGCGGAGCGGGACGAACAGCTGGTCGCCGGCCATCGTCACGCCGCCCACGATCACGACGATCTCGGGATTGAAGATGTTGACGAGGTTGCCGACGCCGGCGCCGAGGTACTTGGCGGTGTCGCTTCACCAGCTCGAGCGCGAACTCGTCGCCGGCGCGCGCGGCCTCGTAGACCGCTGCGCGGTGACCTTCGTGAGGTCGCCGCCCACGAGCGAGGGCAGGCGCGTCTCCACGCCCGCCACCACGCCTTCGACGGCGCGCGCCGCGATGGCCGGCCCCGACGCGTACGCCTCGAGGCAGCCGTAGTTGCCGCACTTGCACAGCCGGCCGGTGGAGTCGATGGTCGTGTGGCCCATCTCGCCGGCCACGTCCGACGCGCCGTGATAGAGCCGGCCGTCGAACACGATGCCGCCGCCGATGCCGGTCCCGATGGTGAGGCCCACCACGTACTTCGCGCCGCGCGCGGCGCCCACCCACCATTCGCCGTACACCGCGCAGTTGGCGTCGTTGTCGAGCGAGGCGGGCAGGCCCACGGCCTCGCTCACCAGCGTCGCGGAGCGGCAGGTCGCGCCAGCCGAGGTTGGGCGTCAGCAGCACCACGCCCCGCTTGCGGTCGAGCGGCCCCGGCGAGCCGATGCCCACGCCGACGACGCGATCGCGCGCCACGCCGGCCGTGCGCTCCGTCTCGCCGATGGACGCCTGCACCAGGCGGGCGATGCGCCCCAGCACCGCCTGCGGCCCCTCCTCGGGGAGCGTGGGCGCGGAACGGACGCCGTGCACGGCGCGAGCCGTCTTCGGCCACCGTGCCGACCACGATGTTGGTGCCGCCGATGTCCACGCCGACGAGGTACCGCATCGTTCAGGCTCCGTAGCGTTGGGGGACAATCTGGAGCAGCGTCCGCACCTCGGCCAGCACGCGGGTGACGGGAATCTCGCGCATGCAGCGGTGGTGTCCCAGGGGGCAGGCCGGCGGGCCGTGGTGGTGGCACGGCCGGCACTCCAGCGGCTCCGGCTCGACGATGCGGGACCACGCCGCCCGCGCCGCGAAGCCGAACACCGGCGCGGTGGGCCCGTAGATCTCGACGGTGGGCGTGCCCACGGCCGAGGCGAGGTGCACGGGCGCCGAGTCGTTGGAGACCAGGACGCGGGCGCGGCGGATCAGCTCGCCGGCCGCCAGGAGCGAGAGCACGCCGGTGGCGTCGGCCACCGGGGTGCCGGAGCCCAGCGCGGTCCGGATCTGCCGCGCGTCCGCGCGGTCGCCGGGCCCGCCCACCAGGGCGAGCGGGATCTCGGGCGCCAGGCCGCGGGCCAGCTCGGGGAAGTAGGGCCAGCGCTTGGAGCCCCACTGCGAGCCCGGCGCCAGCACCACGAACTCGCCGCGGATGCCGGCCGCCTCGAGCAGCGCGTCCACGGCCGCGCGCTCCTCCGGCCCGGGAAAGATCTCCGGCTCGCGGCGCTCGGGCGCGCCGTCGGCCAGCGCGAGCAGCCGCTCGACCTGGTGCGGCTCGCCGCGCGGCGTCACGGAATGGGTGTGGAGGAACGCGCCCGGCGCGCCGCGGAAGCCGATGCGCCGGGGAATGCCGGCGGCGAACGCGAGGGCCGCCGACCGGATGCTCGACTGCGCGAGATACGCCACCGCGTAGCGCCGGCGGCGGAGCAGGCGCGCCAGGCGCACGAACCCCGCGACGCCCGCGTCCTTGCCGTGCTTGTCGTAAGGAATGCGGTCCCGGATGCACGGATGGTGCAGCAGGACCGGGACGGCGGCCGGCAGGACCACCACGTCCACCGGCGCGCCGTGGCGCTCCGAGGCCCGCCGGATCAGCGGCGTGGTGAGCACCACGTCGCCGAAGAAGGCCGTCTGGATCACCAGGCCGCGCCCGGCGCCCCGCGTCCCGCTGGGGCGCGCGGCCCCCGGCTCGGCCGCCCCGCTCGCCCGCGGCGCCGCCGTCGCCCCGCTGGCGCGCCCGGGCCCGGCGGTCACTCGACCTTGAGCACGGCGAGAAACGCTTCCTGCGGGATCTCGACCGAGCCCACCTGCTTCATCCGCTTCTTGCCTTCCTTCTGCTTCTCGAGCAGCTTGCGCTTGCGGGTGACGTCGCCGCCGTAGCACTTGGCGAGGACGTTCTTCCGCAGCGGCCGCACCGTCTCGCGGGCGATGACCTTGCTGCCGATCGCGGCCTGGATCACCACCTCGAACAACTGGCGCGGAATCAGCTCGCTGCAGCTTGTCGGCGAGCTTCTTGCCCCACTCGTACGCCTTGTCGCGGTGGATGATCACGCTGAACGCGTCCACCGCGTCGCCGTTGATCAGCATGTCCAGCTTCACCAGATCGGCGGCGCGGTACTCGGCGAACTCGTAGTCGAGCGAGGCGTAGCCGCGGCGAGATGCGTCTTCAGCTTGTCGTAGAAGTCGAGAATGATCTCGGCCAGCGGGAACTCCCACTCGAACTCCACCCGCGACCGGGTCGAGGTACTTCATGCCGAGGTAGACGCCGCGGCGCTCCTTGCCCAGCTTCATCATCGCGCCGATGTACTCGGCCGGCGAGATGATGCGGGCCTTCACGTACGGCTCCTCGATGCGGTCCACCTGCGAGCCGGTGCGGCATCTTGCGACGGGTTCTCGACCAGCCAGCTCGTCGCCGTCGGTGTGGTAGACGTCGTACTCCACGTTCGGCACCGTGGTGACGAGGTCGAGCTCGAACTCCCGCTCCAGCCGCTCCTGCACGATCTCCATGTGCAGCAGGCCGAGGAACCCGCAGCGGAAGCCGAAGCCCAGCGCGTGGACGTCTCCGGCTCGTAGTGCAGCGAGGCGTCGTTGAGCTGCAGCTTGTCGAGCGCGTCGCGCAGGTCCTCGTACTGCTCCGGCTGTCGGTGGGGTAGAGCCCGGCGAACACCATCGACTTGCACGTCGCGGTAGCCGGGCAGCAGCTCGGCGCCGCGGCGGTCGGCGTCGAACACCGTGTCGCCGACGCGCGTCTCCTTGACGTCGCGGACGTTGGCGACCACGTAGCCCACCTCGCCGGCCGACAGCTCGTCGGCGGGATGCTGGCCCGAGCTGGTGCGTAGCCCGACTTCGGCCACCTCGTACGTGCCGTCGTGCGCAGCCGCATGGCGATGCGCATGCCCGGCGCGGATGCGTGCCGTCCACCACGCGGACGGAAGGGATCGCGCCGCGGTAGCGGTCGTAGTACGAGTCGAAGATCAGCGCCCGCAGCGGGGCGGCCGATCGCCCTTGGGCGCCGGCACGCGCCGCACCACGGCCTCGAGCAGCTCGGGCATGCCGCGGCCCTTCCTTGGCGCGAGACGAGGAGGATCTCGTCGGGGTCGGCGCCGATCAGCTCGTGCAGCTCGGCCTTGCGCTTCTCCGGCTCGGCGCGAGGGCAGGTCGATCTTGTTGAGGACCGGGATGATCTCCAGGCCGGCGTCGAGCGCCAGGAACAGGTTGGAGACCGTCTGCGCCTGCACGCCCTGCGCCGCGTCCACCACCAGGATCGCGCCCTCGCACGCGGCGAGCGAGCGCGACACCTCGTAGGTGAAGTCCACGTGGCCCGGCGTGTCGATGAGGTTCAGCTCGTAGGGCTGGCCGTCGGCGGCCGTGTATCCCATCCGCACGGCGTTGAGCTTGATGGTGATGCCGCGCTCGCGCTCCAGGTCCATCGTGTCGAGGACCTGGTCCCGCATCTCCCGGCGGCTCAGCGTCCCGGTCGCCTCGATCAGACGGTCGGCGAGGGTGGACTTGCCGTGGTCGATGTGGGCCACGATGCAGAAATTCCGGATGCGGGCGGAATCCATAGAGGGCAGAAAGATAGCGTTCAGTGAGCAGATAAGTTGCCAGACGCCAAGTTGCGAGTGGTTACCAGTCTGCCGACTGCAGATCTCAGAACAGGCTCGGCTCCTCCGCATCGCCCGCCGGGGCTTCGGCGGGCTCGGCATACGGCTCCAGAGCGTCGCGATACGTGGCGAACAGCACCGGCGGCGCCTGGACCTTCCGGCGCTCGATCATCGAGCGGAGCATCAGCGCGTTGGCCGGGCCCTTGCCCTCGAAGTGGTTGTTGCTGATCACGTACACGTCCGCCACGCCGTCGGTCGCGCCGAGGGCCCTGATGCGCTCCACCCACGGCGCCAGCTCCTTGGCCGTGTACAGGTAGTCGTAGCGCTGGGCCGCGTCCTCCTGCTCGCCGAACCAGTGCTCGTAGTTCCGGCCGTGGAACCGGACGTACCCGACGGCGCTCGTGGCGTGGGCCGCGGGGGTGAGCGACTGGCCGATCAGGGGCTGGTCGATGTTCGCGATCCCCACGCCGAGGTCGCGCAGCCGGCCCAGCTCCTCGGGCTGTCCCCAGCCTCCGTGGCGCAGCTCGACGACCAGGGGCCAGGCGCTGAACGTCTCCGCCAGGCGGGTGAGCGTGTCGCGCGCGGCGGGCACGGGCTTGAACGACCACGGGAACTGGGCGAGCAGCGCGCCGAGCCTGCCTTCCTCGCGCAGCACCGCGAGGCCGTCGGTGATCTGCCGGACCTCGTCGGGCGTCCAAGGCGCGGCGCGCTCGTGCGTGAAGCGCTGCCACAGCTTGACCGTGAAGCGGAACCCGGGGTTGTGGGCGACGCGCCGGACCCACGAGGTGAAGCTGCGGGCGGGCTGGGGCCGGTAGAAGGTGGCGTTGACTTCGATGGCGTCGAAATACGAGGCGAGGAAGTGCAAGGCGTCGAACCGGGCCGGGACGCCGGCCGGGTACACGTGGCCGGGCGAGTCCGGGTACGACCAGCCGGCGGGGCCGAAGCGGATCATGGGACCGCGAATATCCGGCACCGGGGGGCTGGGGGCTAGGGGAGCCCGTGCATCACGGCCCCGGCGCCACGACCTGCCGGTAACTGTCCGGATTCCAGGCCGGCCGGGCGTTCGCGTTCGCGACCGCGAGGCCGAGGTAGAAGTCCAGCTGGATGATCCGCGCCTCCTGGTCGGCGTCGATCTTCTCCACCGAGTCGGTCGGCCGGTGGTAGTCCGCGTGCAGCCCGGTGGTGAAGAAGAGGATGGGCACGCCCTTGCGGGCGAAGTTGTAGTGGTCCGACCGGAAGAACAGGTTCTGCTGCGGCATGGTGTCGCCGATGACGCGGATCCCGATCTCCGGATGGGCGGCCGCGACGCTGTCCACCAGGGGCCCCAGCGAGGAGCGCTCCTTGCCGATGCCCATGACGGCGTCGCTCGGGTTGCGGCCGATCATGTCGGTGTTGAGATCGGCGACCGTCGCCGCGAGCGGGAACGCGGGATGGTCGGCGTACCAGCCGCTGCCCCACAGCCCCCGCTCCTCGCCCGAGACGGTCATGAACACGATCGAGCGCCGGGGATGGTGATCGAGACGGGCGAACGCCTGCGCGAGCTCGACGACGGCGACCGTGCCGGAGGCGTCGTCGTCGGCGCCGTTGCAGATCGTGTCGGCGCCGGCCGGCCGGCATCCCTCGTCGCCGCCGGCGGTGCCGATGTGATCCATGTGCCCGGTGAAGAAGACGTACTCGCTCTTGAGCGCCGAGTCGCTGCCCTCGAGCACGCCGATAGTGTTGGGCGCGGAGGCCTCGCGCTCGACCGTGCGGCGAACGTCAACGGTGGCGGTGAAGCCGGGCAGCGCCCGCACGCTCGGCGCGGCGCCCGGAGCGAGCAGCGCCGCGGGGTCCTCGCCGGCGGCGCGCAGCACCTCGGCGGCGCTGCTGTCCGCGCACCTCGTAGATGCGAGATATCGAGCGGCCCGGGCCGCCGCTGTCCGGCGACCTCGACCTGCGGGCGGAGCGCGCCGCCGGCCATGGCGGCGAACTCGGACCGACTCCGGTTGGACACGAAGATCCAGGCCTTCACGCCCGCGGCCACGCCGCGGCTCACCAGCGGGACCAGGTTGTTGCCGATCTTCGAGGTGTCGAGCACCTGCATGACGATGGTGCCGTTCATCGGCACGGCGCCGAAGGGCACGGGCCGTGTCGGCCGGGAGCCCCGCCAGCAGCACGATCGGCGCGGTGAGCGGCGCCGCGGGCGGCCTGGCCGAAGACGACCGCGGCCTCGCGGCCGAGCAGCCAGTGACCGTGGGCCCCGCGGCCCATCGCCATCACGAACGACGAGGAGTCCACGCGCAGGCGCCTGAGCCCGTAGCGCTGGATGAACGTGCCGGAATCGCCGCCGGGCTCGAGGCCCGCCTGGCGGAACTGGTCGGCCACCCAGGCCGCGACCTCCTCCAGCTGCGGGCTCGGCGTCGCGCGGCCCAGCATCGAGTCGTCGGCGATGACGGCGATGCGGCTGCGCACGTCGGCGGCCGTGATGGACGCCACGGCACGGGCCAGCTGCGACGTGTCGGCGCGCGGGCGCGCCCTGGGCGGCGAGGGGCCGCGTGCCGGCCAGCAGGCACGCGCCGGCGAAGAGGAAGTGAGCGAAGCGACGGCTCAGCATGAGCGGTTCCGTGTCGTGCGTAGAGTGAAGCGAGCGGGCGTCGAACGCCAATGCGCCCGGTCGCAGAGTACGACCGGGCGCATCGGGAAGTTTCGCGCGATGGGGCGCCAGAGGGGCGCCTCCACCCGTCACCCGCGCCGTCGCACCAAGGCGGGCGCGGACCGGGGTGCCGGAGCGGCGCGTGGCGCCGCCCGCGCGGCAGGTGGTGCACCGCCGCCGCCGCGCGGCGCGCCGTAACCGGGCGAGCCACCTCGCGGGGCGTAACCCGGCGAGCCGCCTCGTGGGGCGTACCCGGGTGCGGCTCGGGGCGCTTCACGCGCGCCCTCGGACGGCGCGGCGATGTAGCGGCGGCTCTCGGCCGGCGCCGTCACGCGCGGCCGGCGCGCCGCTCTCCCGCCGGGCCGGATCTATGTAGACGCCGCGTTGGCGCGACTCCATCGGCACGATCTCCTGGCTCGGCCGGGACGGCCCGACCACGCGGGGATTGGTGACCGGCTCCGGGATGACCTCGCTCGCCGCCCGCCGTCCCGACACCTGTGGCGACGCCGCCGGCGATCCACCGCCGACCACGCGCCGGCCGCCGCCCGCTTCGACGGAACCGCCCACGGTCCGCCGGCCGCCACCCGCCTCGACGGGGCCGCCCACGGTCCGCCGGCCGCCGGGCGAGGGCACGCTGCCGACGCCGCCGATGTCCTGCGCCGCGCACGCCGCGGCCGGGCGCTGCTGCGGGCCGCCGCCGCGGCGGTCACGGTACACGCGTGAACGGCGCCGCACTCGGCGGTCCGGTTGCGGAACACGTATTGACGTCCCACGATCCCGGGCCGCACGTACACCACGTTCGTCCCGCCGTAGTACCGGGTCGGATACCAGTAGCTCGGGTAGAAGTAGAAGGGGTTGTAGTAGACGTCCAGCGAGAACTGCGGGCACCACACCGAGTACGGATCCCAGGACGCGTAGGGAGTATAGGCGTGGCAATCGTAGCACAGGAACCGCGGGTAATCGTAGCGCTGCTCGACGTCGTACGGCAGCAGGTGGGTGTCGTAGTCGGCGTATCCCGCCGGCATCATGTTCTGCGCCACTTCCTGGAGCGAGGCGTTCGGGTCGCCGTGGATCCGGCCTTCCACCATGCTCGCGGTGGTCTCGAGGTCCCAGCGGCCGTCGCTGGCGAAGGCGTCGTAGTTGAAGGGATCGTCGCTCGCCACCGCGTACACGTACCCGACGCCGGGCGCGTCGTCCACGACGAACGCGTCGCGGTCGTCCACGCCGGGCACGGTGTAGGTCTCGCCGCCGCGGGCGAGATTGGGATCGCCGGGATTGAGCGGGAACAGGACGTGCACCCGCCCGTCGGTATCCACGCGCAGCACGGTCACGTACGCGTCGTGCTCGGTGCGGAAGAACACCTGGAACCGCTCGGCGTGCCGGTACACTTCGCCGTGATCGGTCCAGATGCGGACGCCCGGAGGCTCGTTGGCCCGGGACGTGGCGCGAGCCGGCTGCCCCACCACCAGAAGCCCTGCGAGCGCGAAGCCGGCGCCGAACATCGTGCGACCCACCATGGCAACCTCCGGACACGTGGTCCGACCATGAGGAAAAGCATAGAGCGTGCCATCTGCCGGTGCGCGGCCAACTGCCAGTTTGCCAAGCACTTGGCACGCTTCACCGGCCCTGCCTACCTTTGGTCCGTGTCCTGTACAAGTGACAGCCTGTGGCCTCCGCGCCCCGTCTAGCCCGCGATCGCCTCGATCTGCTCGACCCGCTTGAGGTTAGCGCGCTCGGCGGACTCGAGCTCGTCGCCGAGGGGTGGTCGAGGGTTTCCTGTCCGGGCTTCACCGCTCGCCGTTCCGCGGGTTCTCGGTCGAATTCGCGGAGCACCGGCCGTATCAGCCGGGCGACGAGCTGCGCTACCTGGACTGGAAGGTGGTGGGCCGGCGCGACCGGCTGTACGTCAAGCAGTACGTGGAAGAGACCAACCTGCGCGCCACGCTGGTGCTCGACGTCTCGCGATCGATGGCGTGGACGGGCGATCCCGAGCGGCGCCTCAGCAAGTTCGACTACGCCATCCGGCTGGCCGCGGCCCTGGGGCTGGTGCTCATCCGCCAGCGCGACGCGACCGGATTGATCGGCTTCGACGACGAGGTGCGGTGCGCGATCGCGCCGCGCGCGCGTCCGGGCCAGTGGCACGTGCTGGTGCGCGCGCTCCTCGACCTGGCGCCGGGCGGCGGCACGGCGGCCGAACAGGCGTTGAGCCGCGTGACCGGCCTGCTGCGCCGCCGGGGGCTCGTGGTGCTCATCTCGGACCTGCTGGTGGACCGCGACCTGGTGCTGCTGGCGCTGCGCTACCTGCGCCACCGGGGCCACCAGGTGGTGGTCTTCCACCTGATGGATCCGGCGGAGCTGGACCTGGAGGCGGCGGGCCAGGCGCGCTTCGTGGATCCGGAGACGCACGAGGGCGTGGTCGCCTCGCCGCGCGATCTGCGTCGCGACTACCGCGCCACGGTGGAGCGGGTGGTGGCGGCGTGGCGCCGCGAGCTCCGGAGCGGCGGGATCGCCTACCATCACGTCTCGACGGCGACCCCGTTCGGCCACGCGTTGCGCGCGCGCCGCCGCGGGGAGGGCCCGGCTGGGCTGATGGTCTTCCTGCAGCCGTTCGCTCTCCTGTTGCTCGGCCTGGGGCTGGTCCCGCCGCTGCTGCATCTGTTCCAGCGCCGCCGGCCTCCCGACGTCGAGTTCCCCGCGATGCGCTACCTGCGCCAGACCGAGCGGGAGGCGCAGCGCACCATCCGCCTGCGCCATCTGCTGCTGCTGCTGCTGCGCGTGGCGGCGGTGGCCCTGGTGGCCTTCGCCGCGGGCCGGCCGGTGGTGCCGGCGCGGGTGGGCGCGGGGCACGAGCCCACGGCGCTGGTGCTGATCCTCGATCACTCCCTCTCCTCCGGCGCGGTCAGCGGCGGCACGCGGACCCTGGACGACCTCGAGGCCCGGGCCCGGGAGACCCTGCGCGCGGCGCAGCCCTCGGACGCGCTGTGGCTGATCGGCGCCGACGGGGTCGCGCGGCGCGGATCGCGCGAGGACCTGCTCGCCGTGGTCGGCGCGGCGAAGAGCGAGCCGCTGCGCCTCGACCTGTCGGCCGCGGTCGCGACCGCCGCGCGGCTGGTGCGCTCGTCCGGCTACGCGCGGGGCGAGATCCATCTGCTCTCGGACGTGCAGCGCAGCGCGTTCGGAGCGCCCGACAGCGCGGCCGCTGGGTTGCCGCTGCTGGTCTACCACCCCGCGCAGGATCCGCCGCCCAATCGCGCGGTCGTCTCCGCCCGGGCCACCCCCGCGACCTGGCTGGTGGGGACGGGGACGGTGGCCGCGGTGATCGGCGGCGCGCCGGCACCGGCCGACGCCCGCGTCGCGGTGACGGTGTCGCTCGGCGAGCGCACCGGCGCGCGCTCGCTCGTCGCGCCGCGCGACGTCGCGAGCCTCACGGTGGCGGCGCCGGTGCCCGGCTGGGCGGTGGGCGAGGTCGGCCTCGATCCCGACGAGCTGCGGGCCGACGACCGCCGCCCGTTCGCCGTGCGCGTCGTCTCCCCCGCCGCGGCGTCGTGGGATCCGGCGGAGACCGGGCCGTTCCTCGCCGAGGCGCTGGGAGCGCTGACGCGGGCGGGTCAGCTGCGGGCCGGGGGCGCCGCGGCCGTGCGGCTCGGTCCCGCGGCCGCCGCGCCGGGCGCCGGCGCGGTGGTCTTTCCGCCGCGCGATCCGGTGCAGCTGGGCGCGGCGAACCGCTCCCTCGCGCAGGCGGGCGTGCCGTGGCGGTTCGGCGCGCGGGTCGAGCGCGAAGACACGCTGGCCGCGCCCCGCGTGCCCGAGATCGACGGCGCGCGGGTCGCGCGGCGCTACCGCCTGGACGCATCGCCCGGCGTCGCGCCGAGAAGCGTGCTCGCGCGGGCCGGCGGCGATCCGTGGCTGGTGCGCTCGGGCCGGCTGGTGGTGATCGGAAGCCGCCTGGTGCCCGAGGAGACGTCGCTGCCGCTCGCGAGCGGCTTCGTGCCGTTCGTCGGCGTGCTGGTCAACCGGCTCGCCCGCGGCGACGAAGGCGTGCTCGAGGCGGCGCCCGGCGACCCGGTGGCGCTGCCCGACAACGTCACGGCGCTGGCGTCGAGCGGCGGGCCGCGGAGCGTGGAGGGCGCGCGCGCCATCCGGGCGCCCACCGCGCCCGGCGTGTACTTCCTGCTCGCCGGCTCCGACACCGCCGGCGCGCTCGTGGTAGCGCCCGACCCGCGCGAGTCGGACCTCCGGCGCGCCGCGCCCGCGGACCTCGCCGCGCTGTTCCCCGGGGCGCGGATCACCGTGGCGGCGAGCCCGCAGGCGTACGCGGCCGTGCGCTTCCGCGGCTCGGGGCGCAGCGAGTTGACCGGCTGGCTCCTGCTGGCCGCGCTCCTGGTGCTCGTCGCCGAGTCGCTGGTGGCGGCGGGCGTGCTCGAGCGGCGGGCGTAGCCGGTGCCGCTCCCGCGCCTCGTCGCCGCCTTCCGCGCCCTGCCCGCGGTCGAAGCGCTGCTCGGCCGCTCGCGCGACCCGCGCGCCGGCGGCGCGCTGGCGCCGCTGCCGGGCTCGGCGGGCGCGGTGCTGGTGGCGACGCTCGCCGTCGAGCGGCCGGACCGGTTCCTCGTGATCGTCGCGGCGTCGCCGGCGGACGCCGAGCGCTGGCTCGCCGACCTCACCGTGCTGCTGACCGAGGAGCAGGTGGCGCTCTATCCCCAGCGCGAGGGCCTCGGCGAGGACGAGCCGCACTACGAGATCGCCGGCGAGCGGGTGGAGACGCTGGAACGGCTCAATCACGGCGCCGTGCGGGCGGTGGTCACGACCGCCCGCGCCACGGCGGAGCGCACCCTGATCCCCGCCGCGCTGGAGGCGGCGCGCCTCGAGCTGGCGGCGGGCGCGTCGTTCCGGGAAGCAGTCGCGCGGCTGGAGCGGATGGGCTACGCGCGCGTCCCGATGGTGACCGACGTGGCCCAGTACTCGGTGCGGGGCGGCATCGTGGACGTGTACGGGTTCGGCATGGCGCAGCCCGCGCGCGCCGAGTTCTGGGACGACGCGTGCGTGGCGCTGCGCGCGTTCGATCTCTCGACCCAGCGCTCGACCGGGTCCGGTGGAGCGCGTGACCGTGCTGCCCGTGGACCCGCGGGCCGCGGTGGGCGACGTGACCGGCGAGGTGCGGCGCAGCCTGCTCGAGCTGCTGCCGGCGGGCACCCTGCTCGTCGAGGACGACGTGCCGCGCCAGGAGGAGGACGTGCGCCGCGCCTGGGCGGAGGCGGAGCATCACGCGGCGATCGCCCGGCGGCTGGGCGAGGAGGTGCCGCCGCGCGGCGAGCTGCTGGTCGAGCCCGCGGCGTGGATCGCGGCGCGCGGCGCCTTCGCGCGCCTGGCGCTCGGCGCCCCCGACGGCGAGCGGCTGCCCATCGTGCCGCCGCCCGAGATCGGCCGCGACCTCGACCGCCTCCGGCCGCCGGAGGACGCGGAGGCCCTCGTGCTGTGCGACAACCAGGGGCAGCTCGAGCGCCTCGAGGAGCTGCTCGGCGAGGGCCGCCGCTTCCCGGAGCGGCTCCACCTCGCGGTGGGCGCGCTCGACGGCGGGTTCGCGCTCCCCGGCCTCGTGGTGTTCACCGACCACGAGATCTTCCGGCGCGCGCGGCGCATCCGCCGCCCGCGGCGCTACCGCCAGGCGTCGCCGGTGGGCGCGGTCGCGGCCCTGAAGCCCGGCGACGCGGTGGTCCACCTCGAGCACGGCATCGGCATCTACCGCGGCATGCAGACCATCGCCGTGGGCGACGGGACGCTCGACGTGGCGGCGGTCGAGTACCACGGCGGCGACCTGCTGCACGTGCCGCTGTACCGCATCGATCAGCTGGAGCGGTTCCGCGGCGAGCTGGACGACGCGGGCGGCAACGCCAACCCGCCCAAGCTCGATCACCTGGGCGGCAAGCGGTGGGCGCGGGTGCGGCGCCAGGCCGAGGAGTCGGTGCACCGGCTCGCCGCGGAGCTGCTGGACCTGTACGCGCGGCGGCGGCTCGCGCCGGGCTACGCGTTCCCGCCCGACGGCAAGTGGCAGCGCGAGCTGGAGTCGTCGTTCCTCTACGAGGACACGCCCGACCAGCGGAAGGCGACCGTGGAGGTGAAGGCCGACATGGAGGCCGCGCGCCCGATGGACCGCCTGCGTGGTGGGCGACGTGGGGTACGGCAAGACGGAGATCGCGGTGCGGGCCGCGTTCAAGGCGGTGGCGGCCGGCAAGCAGGTGGCCGTGCTCGCGCCCACGACGATTCTCGCGGAGCAGCACGGCCGCACCTTCGGCGAGCGGCTCGCCGACTACCCGGTGCGCCTGGTGACGCTGTCCCGGTTCCGCACCGCCAGGGAGCAGCGGGCGGCGCTGGCGGACCTGGCGGCCGGCAAGCTCGACGTCGTGATCGGCACGCACCGGCTGCTCTCGCCCGACGTCCAGTTCCACGACCTCGGCCTGATCGTGGTGGACGAGGAGCACCGGTTCGGCGTGGAGCACAAGGAGCGGCTCAAGAAGCTGCGGCTGGCGGTGGACGTGCTCACGCTCACCGCCACGCCGATCCCGCGCACGCTGCAGCTCTCGCTCGCCGGGCTGCGCGACCTGACGCTGATCGAGACGCCGCCGCGCGACCGCTCGCCGGTCCTGACGTTCGTGGAGCCCTGGGACGACGAGCTGCTCGAGGAGGCGATGGCGCGCGAGCTGGACCGCGGCGGGCAGGTGTACTTCGTGCACAACCGGATCGAGACCATCGAGACGATGGTGGAGCGCATCAAGCGGGTGGCGCCGCGCGCGCGTGATCGGCGCTGGCGCACGGCGAGATGCGCGCGCGCGACCTCGACGAGGTGATGCGGCGGTTCGTCTCGGGCGAGGTGGGCGTGCTGTGCTCGACGATGATCGTCGAGTCGGGGCTCGACGTGCCGAACGCCAACACGATGATCGTGCATCACGCCGAGCAGCTCGGGCCTGGCGCAGCTCTACCAGCTGCGCGGGCGCGTCGGGCCGCAGCCACCGCCGGGCCTACTGCTACCTGCTGGTGCCCGACGACGTGGATGCCGCGGCCGAGGCGCGGCTCGAGACCCTGGTGCACCACACCGAGCTGGGCGCCGGCTACCGGATCGCGCTCAAGGACCTCGAGCTCCGGGGCGCGGGCAACATCCTGGGCGCCGAGCAGTCGGGCTTCGCGCTGTCGGTGGGCGTGGACGTGTACCTGCGGATGCTCGACGACACGGTGCGCAGCCTCAAGGGCGAGGCGCGGGGCCTGAGCGCGGCGCCGCCCGAGGTGCTGCTCGACCGCGCCGCGCTGCTCCCCGACACGTACGTGCCGGACGACGCGGCCAAGCTGGACCTGTATCGGCGGCTGGCGCGCAGCCAGACGAGTGGCGAGATTGAGCAGTTGCGGGAGGAGATGGTGGACCGGTTCGGCCGGCCTCCCGCCGAGGCCGAGGCGCTCGTGGCTCTCACCCACTTGCGGGTGATCGGCGCGCGTCTCGGCCTCGAAACGGTTCTGGTGCGCGGCGAGGAGGCCCGGCTGGTGTTCCGCGCCGGCGCGGTCCCGCGGCTCGCGAACCTGACCGCCGCGATGGACGAGGTGCAGTTCGACGCCGAGGTGCGGCGGGCGGCGCCCCTGGTGATGAAGCTCCGACGTCTGGGCGGCATGCCGCTGGTGGCGGGGCTGGTGCGTGCGCTGTCGCGCGCGGTGGACGAGACAACCCGATAGGAGACACGATGCTGCGCCGCTTTGCGGTGGTTTCTTTCGTCGCGCTGGCCGGCTGCTCCGGCCTGCGGGACGCGTTGAGCGCTCACCAGGACGTGGTCGCGCGGGTGGGGAGCCAGGAGCTGACGGTGAACCAGCTGGCGCAGCTGATCGCGCCGGTCAAGCAGGTGCCGATGCGGCGGGAGGTCGTGGACCGCCTGGCGGACCTGTGGGTGGACTACCAGCTGTTCGGCCAGGCGGCGGCGCGGGGCGACAGCCTGCTCGACAGCGCCACGGTGATGGCGGCGAACTGGCCGGCCGTGATGCAGCGCATCGCGGACCGGTACCACGAGGCCGTGATCGTCGTCGCGCGCCCAGGTGACGGACCGGCAGGTGGACAGCGCCTACGACGCCGGCAACCTGCGGTGGCTGGACCACATCCTGGTCCGGGTCCCGCAGGACACGACGGCCGACCTCCTGGCGGCGAAGCGCCGGGTGGCGGAGGGCTACCTGGCGCAGATCCGCCGGGGCGCGGACTTCGGCAAGCTCGCGTCCCTGAAGTCGGAGGACCCGGGCAGCGCGAAGAGCGGCGGCTCGCTGGGCCTGGTGGCGCGCGGCAGCCTGGTGAAGACGTTCGAAGACGCGGCGTGGGCCCTCAAGCCGGGCCAGATCTCGGATCCGGTGCAGACGCCGTGGGGCTACCACATCATCTGGCGGCCGACGCTGGCGCAGGTGCGCGATTCGTTCGCCGCCAGCCTGAAGGGCGTCCAGGTGGCGCACCTCGACTCGGCGTACGCCGACAGCGTGAACCACGCGGGCGGCATCAAGATCCGCAGCTCCGCTCCGGCGGCCGCGCGCCTGGCGGCGCAGAACCTCCGGGACGCGAAGACCAGCGGGCGGGTGCTCGCCTCCTACAAGGGCGGGAAGCTGACGGAGCGGGAATTCGCGCGCTGGCTCCAGGCGTTCCCGCCGCAGACGCGGGCGGCCGTGGCGCAGGCGCCGGACTCCACGCTGGCGCAGTTCATCCAGACCGTGGTGCGCAACCAGATGATGATCGCTTCGGCCCAGGCGCGGCACATCGATCTGACGGCCTCGGACCGCGACTCGATCCGCTCCGAGTACCGACTCGACCTGCTCGCGATGGAGTCCCACCTCGGCGTCGCGCCGGAATCCCTCGCGGCCGACTCCGCCCGCCAGCGCCCGGACGTGGCGGCGCACCACGTGGACCAGTACTTCGCGGGCATCGTGTCGGATCCGCAGGGGCACCCGTTCTTCGAGGTGCCGGCGTTCCTGGCGGACGTGCTGCGCGACCGCTCGCCATGGAGCATCTCACCGGCGGGCGTGGATCGGGCGCTGGAGAAGGCGACCGAGCTGCGCGGGCCGGGCACTCCGGGCGGCACCCAGATGACGCCGGCGCCCGGTGGCCCGCCGATGGGCGGCCAGCGGCCGGCGACGCCGACCAAGCCCCGGCGGACGATCCAGTAGGCCGATGCGGCGCGCGCGCCTTCTCGTCTGGGCGCTGCTGCTCGCGCCCGTGCCCGCGGGCGCGCAGCAGGCTCCGCAGCTGATCGACCGCGTCGTGGCGGTGGTGGGCACCCAGCCCATCCTGCTCTCCGACGTGCAGGAGAAGCTGCTGATCCAGCAGGCGCAGAACGGGCTGCAGCTGCCACCCGACAGCGCCGGCGCGGATGACGCTGCGGCGGCAGATCCTGCAGGGCATGATCGACGACGAGGTGCTCTACCAGAAGGCGCGGCGCGACACCTCGATCACGGTGAACGACGCCGACGTGCTGAGCAAGGCGGACGACCAGGCCAAGGACATCCGCAACCAGTTCCGGACCGAGGCCGAGTTCCGCGCCTCGATCGCGGACGGCCGGCTTCGGGACGCCGGAGGAGTGGCGGCGCTGGCTGACGGAGCAGCAGCGCCGCGCGCAGTACCAGGACGCCTATCTGGCCAAGCTCCGGCAGGACGGAAAGCTCCACCCGCTCCCGGTGACCACGTCCGAGCTGCACGACGCCTTCCGCGAGTGGCAGGCGACGGTGGGCCAGCGCCAGAAGCGCCCGGCGATGGTCTTCTTCAAGCAGATCGTCGTGGCGCCGCAGCCCACGCCCGAGGCCAAGGCGGCGGCGCTGGCGCGCGCGGAATCGACGCTGGCCGCAGCTCCGCCGCGGCGCCGACTTCGCGACGCTGGCGCGCCGGCTCTCGGACGACCCGGGGACGCGGGACCAGGGCGGCGACCTCGGCTGGTTCCGCCGCGGCACGATGGTGGACGCGTTCGACCGCGTGGCCTTCAACCTGCGGCCGGGCGACGTGTCCGAGCCGGTCGAGACGGCCTTCGGCTACCACCTCATCAAGGTAGAGCGCGTGCAGCCGGGCGAGGTCGAGGCGCGGCACATCCTCTTCGTGCCGGCGATCGACTCCACCAACCTGGCGCTGGCGCGCGCCCGCGCCGACACCGTGTACCAGGCGCTCCGCGCGGGGGCGAACTTCGATTCGCTGGCGCGGATCTACGCCGACACCACCGAGCAGACGCACGTGGATTCGGTCGAGCGCGCCAGGCTGGTCCAGACGCGTCCGATCTATGCCGCGGCGTTCGACTCGGCCAAGGTGGGCGAGGTGATCCCGCCGTTCGCGACCGACGTCGAGTCGGCGAACCGCACCAAGTTCGTGGTGGCCATCCTCACCGACCAGCAGCCCGAGCGGGACTACACGTTCGACGACGTGCGCGACATGCTGCGGCAGCAGCTCGCGCAACAGAAGGGCATCAAGGAGCTGCTCCGCACGCTGCGCAACCAGACGTACGTGAGCGAGAGCCTCTGAGGAGTTGCCGCACCCCGTCCGCTCATCTCTGATGGGGGTCCGCATCGTCACACCAAGACTGGCCATCACCGTGGGCGACCCACGCGGCATCGGACCCGAGGTCGCCGCCGCGGCCCTGGGCACGCCCGGCATCGCGGCCACGCTCGTCGGCCCCGACGACGTGATCGCCGGCCTGGGCGCCGAGCGCGAGGTGGGCGTGGGGCGGTGGGACGGCGGCGGGAGCGACGCGGTGAGCCCTGGCCGGCCGGCTCACCGGGTCGCGCGGTGGAGACGGCGGTCGGCCAGCTCTGGAAGGACGGCCGGGTGGACGCGATCGTCACCGGGCCGGGTGACAAGCGCGCGCTCAACGCGGCGGGCTACCGGTTCCCGGGGCACACGGAGCTGCTGCGCGAGCTCACCGGCGCCCGGCAGGTGGCGATGATGCTCGCCTCCGACCGGCTGCGCGTGGTGCTCGTCACCACGCACCTCGCGCTCCGCGACGCCCTGTCCATCCTCACGCCCGAGCGGATCGTGGACGTCGGGCGCGTGACCCGGACCTTCCTCCATCGTGGTTCGGCCTGGCGGAGCCGCGGCTGGCGCTGTGCGCCTTGAACCCGCACGCGGGCGAGGGCGGGCTGTTCGGCCACGAGGAGGAGCGGGTGCTGCGGCCCGCCGCCGAGACGCTCGGCATCGCGGGCCCGCTGCCGGCCGACACGGTCTTCGTGCGCGCGATGCGGGGGGAGTTCGACGCGGTGCTCGCTCCCTACCACGACGTGGGCATGACGGCCATCAAGGTCGCGTCGTTCGGCCGCGCGGTGAACGTCACGCTCGGGCTGCCGGTGCCGCGGACGTCGCCGGACCACGGGACGGCGATGGACATCGCGGGGCAGCGGCGTGGCGGACGCGTCGTCCATGAAGGAAGCGGTGAAGGTGGCGGCGGAGATTGTGCGGCGGCTGCAAAGGTGAGAGGTGAGGGGTGAGGAGTGAGAAGGATAGGTGAGAGGTGAGAAGACGAAGTGAGAGGGTGCGTGAGAGGCGTCGCGCGCTTCAGCCTCTCACGCCTTCGGACCTTCTCACCTCTCACCTATCCTTCTCACGCTCTCACCCCTCACCTCTCACCTTCACCCTTCACGATACCTCGCCTCGGCCGACCCGCCGTCCGTCCATGGCCGTGATCTCGAACTCCCCGCCGTCCACGGGCACCCGATCGCCGGCCTGGGCAGGCGCCCCAGCTTGCCGAACAGGTATCCGCCCAGCGTCGCGTAGTCGTCGCTCGCGAGCGCCAGGCCGCAGCGCGCGTTCACCTCGGCCAGGGCGAGGTCGCCGGGCGAGCGCGGACCCCGGGGGCCGGCAGCGCGCCGCTCGGCCTGCGCCTCGGCCGGCCGGTCGTACTCGTCGTAGATCTGCCCCACGATCTCCTCGAGCAGGTCCTCCATCGTCACCAGTCCGGCCGTGCCGCCGAACTCGTCGAGCACGATGACCATGTGCACGCGCTTGAGCTTCATGTCGGCCAGCACGTCCTCGACTTCGCGCGAGCCGGGGACGAAGTGCGCGGGCCGCATCAGCTCGCGCAGCGTGGTGGGCGGGCCGGGCCGCCGGAGCGCCGCCAGGACGTCCTTGGCGTGGACGATGCCGACGATGTCGTCGAGCGAGGCGCCGCTCACGGGGTAGCGCGAGCGGCGCGCCGCGGCGATGCGGTCGGCGGCCTCGGCGAGCGTGGCGGTGGCGGGCAGGGCGGTCATGGCGGTGCGCGGCGTCATCACGTCGCGCGCGGTCTTCTCCGAGAACTCGAACACGCCGGCCAGCAGCCGCGCGTCGCCGCGGTCGAGCTTGCCGCCCTTGGCGCTCTGATCCACCAGCATCCGCAGCTCTTCGGACGAGTGGAGGCGCTCGAGCCGGGTGGGGGTGCGCAGGCCGAAGACGCGCAGGACGAGGTTGGCGCTGCCGCGCAGCAGCCAGATGAAGGGGTTGGTCGCGTAGGCGAAGGCGATCAGCGGCCCCGACAGCCACCGGCTGGTGCGCTCGGGGTACAACAGCGCGACGGCCTTCGGCGCCAGCTCGCCGAGGACGACGTCGAGGAAGGTGATGGAAAGGAACGCGACCAGGACGGCGACGCCGTGGGAGGCCAGCACCGCCGCCGGCCGCGGCAGCAGGGCGAACAGCCCCGCGAGCATGCCGGCGATGGCGGGCTCTCCGACCCAGCCGAGGCCGAGGCTGGCGAGGGTGATGCCCAGCTGGGTGGCCGAGATCGAGCGGTCGAGGGTGAGCAGGGCGCGGCGCGCCAGCTTGGCTTTTGCGTCGCCCCTCCGTATCATCGCCTCGATGCGCGTACGTCGCGAGGCGACGAGCGCGTACTCGGCGGCGACGAAGAAGGCGTTCGCCAGGACGAGCAGCGCGACCACGCCGAGGCGCGCGGCGACCGACGGCCAGGAGGCGTTCATGGCAGGGGTGGCAAGCTACACGTGAAGGCCGGCCGCCGCATCCGGAGCCGCCGGTGAGCGAAGCGGGCTGCATCCAGCCGCCCGCGCGGCCGGAAAGCGCGCGCGCCCTCGGCTGGGCGCTGGCGCTGACGGTGGTGATCGCCTTCGCCGAGGTGGGCGGCGGGATGCTGTCGCATTCGCTGGCGCTGCTGGCCGACGCCTGGCACATGGTCACCGACGCGGGCGCGCTCGCGCTGTCGCTGTTCGCGCTGTGGATCGCCCGCCGGCCGGCGGCGGCCGAGAAGACGTTCGGCTACTACCGCCTCGAGATCCTCGCCGCCCTGTTCAACGGCACCCTGCTGATCGTCGTCACGGTGTGGATCGTGGCGGCGGCCCTGGCCCGGCTCCGGCAGGCGCCGGAGATCCGCTCCGGGCTGATGCTGGGCGTGGCGGTCCTGGGCCTGGCGGCCAACGTGGTGGCGGTGGTGATGCTGCACCGCGCGCGCAACGAGAACCTCAACGCCAAGGCCGCCTACCTCCACATCCTGGGCGACACGCTGGGCTCCGTGGGGACGATCGTGGCGGCGGGCGTCATCCTCGCGACCGGCTGGCGGCCGGCCGATCCGCTCATCTCGATGGTCATCGCGACCCTGATCCTGGTGAGCGCGGTGCGCCTGATGGGGGAGTCGGTGGACGTGCTGCTCGAGGCCGCGCCGCGCCACGTGTCGCTGCCGCGCCTGAAGGGGGCGATCGGCGCCGTGGCCGGCGTGGCCGACGTGCACGACATCCACGTCTGGACGGTGAGCAACGGGGTGGTGGCGATGAGCGCGCACGCCACCGTGCCCGACGCCGACCGGCACCAGGCGGCGCTGGAGGAGATCTGCCGCGCGGTGAAGGCGTTCGGCATCCAGCACGTGACGATCCAGATGGAGCGGGCAACGGAGTGGCATGAGGAGGTGAAGGAGAGGGGTGAGAAGTGAGAGGTGAGGAGGTTGGGTGAGAGGTGAGAGGTCGAAGGGCGTGAGAGGGTGGGATGCGCCTTCTCACCTCGTCTTCTCACCTCTCACCTACCCTTCTCACCCCTCACGCCTCACCTCTCACCGACCCCAGGCCCGGCCCTTGTGCGCCACCCGAGCCCCTACTAGCTTGCCGCCCGCCACCATATGAGACGCGACATCTAGGTTCCCAGCCAGCGCGGTTCCTGTGCACATCCGCAACATCGCCATCATCGCCCATGTCGACCACGGGAAGACCACTCTCGTGGACATGATGCTGCGCCAGGCGGGCGTCTTCCGCGCCGGCCAGCAGGTGATGGAGCGCGTGCTGGATTCCAATCCGCTGGAGCGGGAGCGGGGCATCACGATCCTCTCCAAGAACACCGCGGTGCGCTGGGGCGACACCAAGATCAACATCGTGGACACGCCGGGGCACGCGGACTTCGGCGGCGAGGTCGAGCGCATCCTCAAGATGGTGGACGGGGTGCTGCTGCTGGTGGATGCGGCCGAGGGGCCGATGCCGCAGACCCGGTTCGTGACGCGCAAGGCGCTGGCGCTGGGCCTCAAGCCCATCGTGGTGATCAACAAGATCGACCGGTCCGACGCCGAGCCGCTGCGGGTGCACGACGAGTGCCTCGAGCTGTTCATGGACCTCGAGGCGTCGAGCGCGCAGATCGACGCGCCGTTCCTGTACGCGTCGAGCCGGTTCGGCGTGGCGTTTACCGAGCTGCCCCGCAAGGGCGACGAGCTGCGCGGTGATGGGAGCGGAGAGCGAAGACGCGGACGGCGCCGACCCCCTCCACCCGTTCGTCATCCCGGGGACCCCCGACTGGCTCCGTGGCGACCTCCGGCCGCTGTTCCAGTCCATCCTGGACTACGTGCCGCGCGCCGCTGGCGCTCGACGGTCCGTTCCAGATGCTGGTCTCCACGCTCGACCACTCGCCGTACGTGGGGCGGATCGCGATCGGGAAGATCGAGCGCGGGCGCGTGCGGGCGGGCCAGACGGTGGCGCTGCTGCCCTGGGGCGAGCCCGGCCTGGTGCCGGAAGGGACGTTCACGCGGGCGAAGGTCGCGCAGCTGCACGGCTTCGAGGGGCTGGCGCGGGTCGAGGTGGACGAGGCGTCGGCGGGCGAGATCGTGGCCTTGAGCGGGCTCGAGGGCATCGAGATCGGGCAGACGGTGACCGATCCCGAGACGCCGGAGCGGCTGTCGGGCATCGCGGTCGAGGAGCCCACCATCACGGTGGATTTCTCGGTCAACACCGGGCCGTTCGCGGGGCGCGACGGCCGGTACGTCACCAGCCGGCAGCTGCGCGAGCGGCTGTTCCGCGAGGTGGAACGGAACGTGGCGCTGCGGGTGGACGAGACCGACTCGCCCGACACCTTCCGGGTGGCGGGCCGGGGCGAGCTGCACCTCGGCATCCTGATGGAGACGATGCGGCGCGAGGGGTACGAGTTCCTGGTCTCGCGCCCCCGGGTCATCACGCGCGAGGGCCCCAACGGCGAGCAGCACGAGCCGTATGAAGAGCTGATGATCGACGTGTCGGAGCCGTTCGTCGGCACGGTGATGGAGAAGCTGGGGCCGCGGCGCGCCGAGCTGGTGGACATGCGGAACCCCGGGCACGGGACGGTGCGCATGGCGTTCCGGATCCCGGCGCGCGGCCTGTTCGGCTACCGCTCGGAGTTCCTGACCGACACGCGGGGCAACGGCGTGATGCACCACCGCTTCCTCGAGTACGGGCAGTGGGCCGGCCCCCTGGCGGGCCGCAACCGCGGGGTCATGGTGAGCATGATCCAGGGAACCGCGGTGGCCTTCGCGCTGTTCAATCTGCAGGAACGGGGGGTGCTGTTCGTGCGTCCGACGGAGCCGGTGTACGAGGGGATGGTCATCGGGGAACACTGCCGGCCGGGGGACCTGGACGTGAATCCGGCCAAGGGCAAGCGGATGAGCAACATGCGTCAGTCGGGGTCGGACGAGGCCGTCTTGCTGGAACCGCCCCGGGACATTACCCTCGAACTCGCGCTCGAGTACATCGAGGACGACGAGCTGATCGAGGTGACCCCCGGCGCGGTCCGGCTCAGGAAGCGCGCCCTCGGCCAGAACGAGCGGAAGAAACTTGCCCGGGTCGCCCGGGCGGTGGTGGATTGAATGTCCTGGAGTCCGAAGGCCGCCTCGTACCTTTTCGGGAGGGCAGGATGAACGCGCGCAGGGCGTCGGAACCGCGGGTCGAGATGCGCGGGCGTCGCGGCGAAGACGACGAGGAGAAGGAGTTCGAGGACCTCGACGAGTTCGATGAGGACAAGGAATTCGAAGACGAGGACCTCGACGAGGAGGACCTGGACGAGGAGCTGGAAGAGGACGAAGAGGAATTCGACGACTTCGAGGAGCTGGACGAGGAGTACGACGACGACGACGCGGTCCCGCGTCGCGGGGGCGGCGGCCGCCCGCGGCGGGAATGGGAACAGTGAGCGTCAGCCGGAGAAGGGCCTGTAGCTCAGGTGGTTAGAGCGCACGCCTGATAAGCGTGAGGTCGGTAGTTCAACTCTACCCAGGCCCATGGGATAAGCCGTAGAACCTCACCGACTTCCGCGTCGGTGAGGTTCTTGGCTTTCAGGAGTCGGGCGAGGTCGGTACATGTTCTGGGCACCATTGGTCTGTTCGCCGCAGTGACGGGTTCCTCCACGGCGTTCTTGGAGTGCAGCATCGATGCATGTGGTGAAGGCTCTGCACGACGGCCTGGTGTACGGCCGGCGCACGCGTCTGCTGGCTGAGAAGCTGTCGGTCCAACTGCCCGACAACGCCCGGATTCTGGACGTCGGGTGCGGCGACGGCATGATCGATTCACTCATCACACGCTTGCGTCCCGACGTCGCGATCCAGGGCATCGACGTGCTCCTGCGTCCGCACACCCACATCCCGGTGACCCGGTTCGACGGCGCCACGATCCCGCATCCCGACGCGAGCTTCGACGTGGTCATGTTCGTGGACGTGCTCCACCACAGCCAGGACCCGGCGCATTTGCTGGCAGAAGCCACGCGAGTCACCCGGAGCTCGGTGCTGATCAAGGATCACACCCTAGAGGGCCTCCTGGCCTACCAGACCCTGGCATTCATGGATTGGTTCGGCAACGCCCACCATGGCGTTGCGCTGCCGAACAACTTCTGGACGCTGGCGCAGTGGCAGGAAGACATCGGGCGGCTCGGGCTGCAGGTTCGGCATTGGCAGGATCGGCTGGGCCTCTATCCCTGGCCCGCGACGTGGCTGTTTGACCGAAAGCTGCACTTCATCGCGCATCTCGGACGGTCGTAGGCGGGCGGATGGCCGCTCCTGGAGAGTCGGGGCCGGTGATGCCCGGTGCGATCGAGAAGGTGCGAGTTGTGGGGACGAGCCGTTCGTCCACGGTGGTCTTCGCCGCGGCGGCCGGCATGGTCCTGTTGAAACTGTGGCTGGTCTCTGCACAGCCCATCATCGCCATGGGTTGGGCTACACTCGACGACCGGCTGTTCCTGCATCTGGCTCACGGCCTGCTCGACGGCACCTGGCTCGGCCCGTTCAACGAGCTCACCCTGGCCAAGGGGTGCTTCTATCCCATCTGGATAGCGCTCGTTGTTCGAATGGGAATCCCCCTGCTGCTGTCCCAGCATCTCCTCTACCTGCTGGCGGTTCTCGCCGTGATCGGCGCGCTTCGACCCTTGGGGTACGGGCCGTGGCGGCTGCTCCTCCTGGGCGCGTTGCTGTGGTTCGATCCGGGCACCTACACCGCCCAGGTGCTGCGGGTCGTGCGGGAAGGGATTTATCCGGCGCTGACGTTGCTGGTGATTGCCGGTTTCGTCGGCACCCTGCTTCGCGCGCGAGTTGGAGCGTGGCGCGCCCTGGTGCCCTGGTCGCTGCTTGCCGCGTTTGCGTTGGCCGCCTTCTGGCAGACGCGCGAGGAGGGCGCTGTGGCTCCTGCCATTCCTGGCGGTGGCGGCGGCGTTCGTCGCTGCCAGGCAATGGTCAATCCGAGCTCCCGGGGGGTGGGCCCTGGTGCTCTGGTGTGTGATGCCGCTGCTCGCGATCCCGTGCAGTGACGGCATCGTCGCGCTCATCAACCAGGCACACTATGGGATCGCGGTGACGGTCGAGTTGAAGTCGCACGATTTCCTGGCCGCCTACGGCGCGCTGACCCGGGTCAAACCGAAGCAGGTTGTGCCGCACGTGATGGTCAGCCAAGAGACGCGCGAGCTCATCTATCGGGTGAGCCCGGCCTTCGCGACCCTCGAGGCTCAGTTCGCCGGGCCGGCCGCCAACGCCTGGGGCGCAGGCCCGCGCCAGCAATGGCCCGACCTCAAGGCGGGCGAAATCGGGGGTGGTTGGTTCGTGTGGGCGTTCCGACAGGCGGCCGCACGCGCCGGCTACTACGCCACCGGCAGGAAGGCGATGGCATTCTACCGCCAACTCGCGAGCGAGGTGGACGGCGCGTGCAGGGCGGGAACGCTGGACTGTCTGCCTGCGCGGGCGTCGATGATACCTCCCTGGGCGCCTGGGTACGGCAAGGCCATGCTGAAGAGCTACGCCAAGGCGGCGCTGTTCACGGCCGGCTTCGACGGCATGGCGGCCGACCCGGCTCCGAGCGTAGGCAATGACAGCACGCAAGCGCTGTATCGTGAGCTGCCGCACGACCGGATCGCGCCGCTGCATCTGGACGTCTTAGCGCCGCGCGCCGCCGAGAAGGTGAGGCTGCTCGATCGAGCGTTGGGGGTCTATCAGGTCGTCATGCCCATCCTGGCGGTTCTGGCCTTGTATTCCTTCGTCGTCCAGATCGTCGCGGCGATCCGCAGGCGCGCAGTCCCGGGAATCTGGGTGATTCAAGCCGGCCTTCTGGGGGCGCTGCTGGCACGCCTGGTGATGCTCTCCTACATCGACATCACCTCGTTTGCTGCCATCGATCCGCTCTATCTCACCGCCGCGTACCCGGTGTTGATCCTGCTCGTGTTCCTTGCCCTGTACGAGAGGGAGCGCATGCTGTCGGAACGGGGACCGTGGTGGAGGAGGATCTTCGAACTCCGCCGTTCATCCGCGCGGTTGACTGGCAACAGCTCCGCCGCATAAGCTCGACCTCTGGCCACGTCCGAAACGTCCAATCGCGTCGGCACGAGGGGCGTTAGCATTGTGGACATGAACCCCAACGCCACCCGCCTCGCGCGCCTCGGCGCGCTCGTCCCGCTGGCCGCCCTGGCGCTCGCCGCCACCGCGCGCGCCCAGCAGCCGTTCGACACCTCCGCGTGGAACATCAGCGCCGCCGAATGGCGCGTCGAGCCGTATCGCGGGCGCAGCGCCCTGCTGCTGCGCAACGGCGCCGCGTGGCTCCGCGGCAGCCGCTTCCAGAACGGCACCATCGAGTTCGACATCGCCTTCAGCGACGTGATGGGCTTCCCGGGCATCGCGTTCCGCGCCGCCACGCACGCCGACTACGAGCTGTTCTACCTGCGGGCAGAACCTGAGCGGCCAGCCGCACGCCACCCAGTACACGCCGGTGCTCCACGGCCTGTACGCCTGGCAGATCTACGCCGGCCCCGCGTGGGAGGCCACGGCGCGGTGGACCTACGACCGCTGGATGCACGTCAAGCTCGTGGTGTCCGGACACGCGCGCCGAGCTGTACGTGGACGGCGACAGCGCGGTGCAGGTCGTCCCGCGGCTGCGCGGCCCGGAGGGCGCCGGTGAGGTGGGCGTCGCTCGTGGGACCCGGGGCCGCGCGGTTCGCCAATTTCGTCGTGCGGCCGGAGGGCGCGCCCATCGCCGGCACGCCGCCCGCGGTCCGGGACTCCACGCCGGCGTCCGATCGTGCGCACCTGGCGCGTCTCCGCGCCGTTCGCCGAGTCGCTGTTGACCGGCGTGGCGGACCTGGCGGCGGTGCCGGCGGCCCGCGACGCTGGGCCACGCTCGGCATCGAGGAGCGCGGCATCGCCAACCTGGCGCGGCTCGCGGGGAACGGGGACGGCCGCAACACCGTCGTCGCGGCCGTCACCATCACGTCCGACCGGGCGCGCACCGTGCCGGTCCGGTTCGGCTTCAGCGACCGCGTGCGCGTCTATCTCAACGGCCGGATGCTCTACGCCGGCAACGACGGCTTCGGCACCCACGACCCCGAGTTCCTGGGCATCGTGGGGCTGTTCGACGAGCTGGCCCTGCCGCTGAAGCGCGGGCCCAACGAGCTGTGGTTCGCGGTGAGCGAGACGTTCGGCGGGTGGGCGATCACGGCCGACCTGCCCGACCGCGACGGCATCGCGGTCGGCCCCTAGGCCGCTTACTCGGCGCCCCGCTCCTCGTGGAGCCGGGTGGGCGTCACGCCGGCCAGGCGCTGCACCTCGCGGATCAGGTGCGACTGGTCGGCGTAGCCGTGGTGCGCGGCGAGCGCGGCCCACGACGGGCGCGGCGTGAGGTCCGTGGAGCGCAGCAGCGCGTGGAACCGCTGGATGCGCGCGAAGTGGCGCGGCGCGATCCCGGCTTCGTCCACCATCAGGCGCCGCAAGTGCCGGTCGCTCACGCCCAGCTGCCGCGCCAGCGTCGCCACGCGCGGCGCGCTCGCCCCGCGGCGCAGCGAGTCCATGCCGAAGCGCAGCAGCACGACGGCCCCTGCCGCCGTCCCGATCCCCAGGCGGGCGGCGCGCCGCTCGCGCAGGAACGCCACCAGCAACCGCAAGGCGTCGGCGGGCTCCCTGGTCCGCATCAGTCGCTCTTCCAGCGGCGCGGCGAGGTCCGGCCGGACGTCGGCGTAGCACGGCTCGCCGCCCACGTGCTCCCCGGGCGCCACGCCCAGGAGCGGCCGGCACCACTCCAATTTGACGCGCACCGCCGCCATGGCGTGGCCGGGCGGCGGAGCGAACAGCTTGGGCGCGGCGATCGGGCCGATCAGGCGGAGCCGGGACGGGCCAGCCGTGCCGTCCGGCGCGCGCGTACCCATGAAGCACAGGCTCACCGCGGCGTCGGGCACCACGCGGTGCACGGCCAACCGGATGCCGACCGTCCCGTGGGTCCACAGCGCTTCGACGGCGTCGGCGAGGTCGGGCGGCGGGGCGTACTCGTGGTAGCCGCCGACCCGGTGGTGCGGGCGGCCGGTCTCGACGGGGGTGGTGCGCGGCATCTCGCTCGCCTGCAAACTCATGCCGATATGATACGCGAGTCCGTGCGGGTTTGTGTCGCGATGGCGTGCCCGCGCCGGACCGGCCGCCCGCGCGCGTGCCTGGCCATCACACTCCCGCGGCGCTAGCATAGAGCGATGCCCATTACCTACACGGTGGACAAGGAGCGGAACATCGTCTGGGTGACGTGGCAGGGCGACGTGGCCGGGGACGACTACCGGGCGCACCTGCGGACGATGCTCGAGGACCCGGACGCCCTCAGCGCCGGAAGGTCCCTGACCGACCTGAGGCAGGCGAACGTCCTGCTGAGCGGAGCCGAGCTGGACGCCATCGGCCACGCCGAAGGGGCTCCCCGGCTGGTGGGGCGGCGGTGGAAGACGGCGGTGCTCGTCAACTCTCCCCACAACTACGGCTTGGCACGGCAGTACGAGATGCTCTCGGAGTCCGAAGCCACCGACCGCGTGTTCTTCGACTACACGGCGGCCCTCGACTGGCTGCTCTCGGATGCGCCGACCTGATCCGAATCGCGCCATGCTCACAGGTTGAAACGCGACGCCCTGCCCGAGGAGACGACCCCGGACAGGGCATTGATCGTCGCGCCGGTCTATCGGCTCGAGGTCACGGCGCGAGCACGGCCAGGATGAGCCTGGAAGTTCTCTCGAGTCGCCCCCTCGCGATAGAAGACGTAGACCTTGTGGGTCCGCTCGTCCACCGCGCAGGTCCGCGCGGCGCCGCCCGTGGGGACCTTCGCGACCACCGAGAACGCGTCCGGCGAGTCCTCGTGGATGACGGTCATGGTGCTGTCGACCCGATTGGGATTGAAGACGAGCTTGGTCACCGGGTCGAAGCAGTTCTGGTCGGCGCGGCTCGGCACGCGGATGCGGGCGACGACGGCCCCGTTGTCGGCGTTCACCACCACCATCTCCGTATCGCACGCCATGAACAGCCGGCGGCTGACGGGTGTCCATCGCGAGGCCCTGCGCCCGCCCGCAGCCCGGGATCCGGTAGGTGGCCTCGATCTTGAGCGCCCGCGCGTCGTAGCGCTCGATGAACCCCGAGTCCTCGACGTTGAGGAAGAGCTTGCCTCGCCCGTCGGCCACGCCGGATTCGAGCCCGTCGCCGATGTCGGTCTTCGTCACGAGCGTGCCGGTCGTCATGTCCACGACCCACCCGTTCGAGCCTTCCCAGGTGAACGCGCGATGGGTCGACCGGATCGTAGCGAATCCCGTCGCCGTTGACGTCCACGTGCCCGGTGACGGCCAGCGTCGTGAGGTCGAACACCACGCCGTTGCGGACGAGCCCGCGATTCTGGTCCGCGGCGATCGCGAAGCCGCCGCCGCCGCCGGCCACGGTGCCGACGACCGTGTCCGCGTCCACGTTGATGACGTTCTCGCCGAACCCGTAGAGGCGCCGCCCCGCCGGATCGACGATGATGTAGTCGGCCCGGATCCGGCCGAGGGGCATCCGCTTCACGACGTGGTACTGCGCGTTCTGGGCCGCGACGGTCGAGGCGGCGAAGGCCAGAAGCGCGGCTGCGGCGGCAGACAGGCGAAGCATGGCGACTCTCCGAGATTGGATGTGCGATAAGTGAAGTAGGTTGCCAGGTCGTGTCAACCGCGTCGGCCGCGTGACGCTCACGTGACGCCTCCCGAGCATCTTCCACCCGCGAACACTGGCTTCGGCCCAATCCCGCCCGGCGGCGGGGAGGAGAGCGATCATGAACAGGACTCTCGCAGGCCTCGCACTCGCGAGCGCCGTCTTCGCGCGCCCGGCCCTGGCCCAGCAGGCGACCGAATTCGGCGTGGACCTGGGATTCAGCTGGATGAAGGCGCCGGGAGGGGGAAGCGCGCTGTTCCAGCTCCGGACGCCGGTGGATGTCCGGATCGCGTTTCACACGGCAGGCAGCATCGCCGTCGAGCCGCGATTCACCGCGCAGTACCTGTCCCAGAGCGGCACCAGCATCTACACGGTGGATCCAGGACTCAACTTCCTGGTGGCCCTGCCAGGCGGCGCCTACAACGACGGCGGTTACTCGACCGTCGGGGTGGACCTTGCCATCTCAGGCGGTTCAGGGGTGACCGGCAGCACGGTCTATTCGTTCAACGGCGGCCTCGGGCTGCGGCGTCCGATGGGCAAGGCCGCGGTACGGGCCGAACTGTTCCTGGGGTACACGCCGAAGCAGGGTTCCGCCTTCGGGCAGGGAGTCTTCGCGCTGGGGGCGCGGGTCGGCTTCTCTTTCTTCAATTGAGGGCGGCCTTCCTTGCCGGCGTCGTGGTGATGACGACGACGCTGATCAGGACGAGCGCCGTGCCCACGATCGTGCGCGGGCCGAGGGCCTCGCCGCCCAGGAAGTACCCGATCAGGACGGCCACGACCGGATTGACGTAGGCGTAGGTGCCGACGCGCGTCGGCGACTCGTGGTGGAGCAGCCACACGTAGGCCGTGAACGCGAGGATGGAGCCGGCGACGATCAGGTAGAGCAAGGCGAGCCACGCCCCGGTCGAGACCGCCGCCGGGTGGAAGTCGCGGAGTTCCCCCCGCACGGCGGCCACCAGCGCCAGCAGGACGCCGCCGGCGAGCATCTGCGCTCCGGCGCTCATGACCTTGGAGGGCGGCAGTGGCAGCTTGCGCGTGAGCGCCGACGCCACGGACCAGCTCAGCGCCCCGACGACGAGGGCCGTGGCGCCCGCGCGGTCGATCGGCGCGCCGCCCAGGCCGAGCGAAGGACTGACGAGCACCGCCACGCCGCCGAGGCCGATCAGCAGCACCACCGCCAGCCGCACGGTGAGCCGCTGCGTTCCCAGGATGACGATCTCCGACAGCGCCATGAAGCCCGGGATCGTCGCCAGCATGACCGCCGTCAGGCCCGACGGCACGCGCTGCTCGGCCCAGAACACGAGGCCGTAGTCCCCGACGAAGATGAGCAGGGCGAGCAGGAACACCGACGCCCATTGGCGCGCCCCCGGTGACCGCTCGCCCCTCACGAACAACCAACCGTAGAGGACGATCCCGGCGACCAGGAACCGGATCGCCGCGAGCAGGAACGGCGGCGCCTCGCGCACGCCGATGCGGATGGCGTAGAACGTGGATCCCCAGACCAGGTAGATGGTCGCGAACGCCGCCAGCGTCTTCCACGCCGGGGGACGGACGCCGGCGTCGATGGAGGCCGTCACGAGAGGCGGGAGGGGATCGCCGTCACTCCTGGTCCGGCGCGGGAGGCAGGCGGGGAGGGCCGCCGCGCTTGACGTGCACTTCGGCGAAGCCCATCATCGCGCGGCCCGTGATCCGCACGACGGCTGGTGCGTCGGCTCCGCCCGCCTCCGCTCCGCCCTTGAGCGCGAAGAAGCCCATCACCGCGCGGCCCAGGCATTCCACGTGGACACCGGCCGGCAGCCGGATCTGGACGTAGCCCATCACCGCGCGGACGTCGATCTCGGTGACGCCGGGCTCGAAGGTGGCCCGCGTGAGGTCCATCTCCACGTAGCCCATGCGGGCGCGCAGCTCGAGTTGCCGGGGCACGACGCCCGTCACCCGCTGCTCTTGCGCCGAGAGCAGCGCGGCGACCCTCCTCGGCGACGCGCCCGCGGCCGGGACCACGGCCACCGACGCGGGCAGGTCCGCGACGAGGGCCTCGAGCTGGGCATCGGTGGTGGCGCGGTACGCGCGCTCCAGCCGGGCCTCCAGCTCCTCGGCCGTGATCCGGTCGTCGGCGTAGTGGCGGGTCAGCGCGTCCACCACGCGCTCGACCGCCGCCGGATCGACGGCCCGCGCCGGAAGGCGCTCGCCGGGTGTGCGTGGTTCACTCATGGGCAGACGTCCGGTTCGGCCGGGCGGCTCAGCCGCCGGGCGACTTGTGCGCCCAGTGCGGGGCCGTCGTCCAGCTGGCGACGTCGAACAGGCCCGGCGCCAGGGCCACGTTCGCGGCCCAGTCGTGGTACTCCTCGCGCTGGACGAGCTTGCCCGCGACGTAGAACTCGCACCGCGTGGCCAGCCAGCCGCCGGCCAACGGGACCAGGCTGTCGAGCCGCACGTCCATCAGCGGCGCCGACGGCGCCGGGACGAGGATGGCGCGGACCACGACCTGGCGCTCGACGTCCACCCAGAACTGCGGGGAGGTCGTGTCCGCCGGCGATGCCGCGCCCGCGATCCACACCGGCCGGCCGTTCCACCGCCCGCCGACGACCGGACGCGCCAGGTCCACCGCCGTGGGGCTCAGCGCCGCCGCGGTGCGCGCGACCGGCTGGAGGTACACGCCCTCGATGAGCGGCAACAACGCGTTGCCGCCCGCTCGGGCGACCGCCAGGTGGCCGCCGCGCAGCACCCACAGCGAGTCGGCCGTGTACAGCACGCCGTTGCCCGCGGCGGGATCGCCGATGTCGATGCGCAGCTGGGTGCCCGCCGTGTCGTTCTGGCGCACGGTCTCGTACCAGGTCGAGACGGTGTCGGAGCCGTCGGCGCGGTGCCGCGTGGTGGTCTGCGTGAAGATGAGCGTGGCGTACCACTGCCCGTGATACGCGTCGCGCATCCGCCGCAGCAGGTCCATGCCCGTGGCCGGCGCGCTCTGCGCCCGGACCGCGGGGACCGCGGCCAACAGCGACCACAGCACGACCGGCGCACACCGCGGGAAGCGTCGCATAAGCCCTCGTCGAGCGGAGAGTGGATGCCGGATAATAGTCGCCCGGACCGGTGGGCGGGCGCCACCCGGCGTGCTTGCGGCGAGGGGCGGTGCCGGCGTACATCTGTCGCCGGCGGGTCGTGTCCGGCCCTCGCGGTGAACACGAACGACACCGGCGACGGTCCGCCTCCGTAAGGTCGGTACCTCTTCCGCGACCGACGTATGCGTCTAGCCGACGACGACGACGACCTGGATCTCGAGTTTCCGCTGGGCGATGGCACCGCGGAGACGGAGGCGACCGTGCATTGCCCGTACTGCGGCGAGCCGGTGGAGATCGGCCTCGATCCGGGCGGCGGCGCGACGCAGGAGTACGTGGAGGATTGCCAGGTGTGCTGCCGGCCCTGGCGCGTGAGCGTGCACTTCGACGACGAAGGCCAGGCCAGCGTAACGGTCGACGCGCTCGACGAGTAGGCGGCGCGGTTCCAAGGCCGCCCGTCGCAATCCGGCCCCCGCCTGGTTATCATCCTAGTCACGCAGCGGCGCCCGGGGCGCCCGCTGGCTCTCACATACCGGGCCTCCCTGTTCGCGGCGGCCCGTTTGTATTTGATGGTCCGACATGGAGTTACGCCTCGGCCGGTCGGCCGGCGCGCGATGGCAACCACACTCAGCCAGGGGTACCTGTGATCGGAGCTTTCACCTTCGAGCACGGCGGTCGGACGTACTCGTGCAGCATTGAAAAGCGGAAGACGCCGCCCCTGGGTACGTGGTGGTGGTTCACGGTGTCGAGCGACTCGAACCGCTATGCGCCGTTCGAAGCGGTCTCGGGTGACACCCAGCAGTCCATCAAGAGCCGCATCGTGGCGTACTACGAGCATCGCCTGTGGGCCCGGGCGCAGCCCGCGGCGCCGCGCCAGCACTTCGGCCGCCCGGGCAAGCCGGGCGTGCGGGCGGCTCCTCCGGGAAAGCCCTGAACGGCGCGGCCACCGGCCGCCAGCCGAAGCCACGAGCAAGTCGAAGAGGGCCCCGCCAGGCGCGGGGCCTTCGCCGTTTCGGGGGGCTGCTTGACTCCCGCTTGACGGCCTCGGGCAAGGCTTACGTCGCCACTAAGACGGGAGCCTTCCATGACCGGCAGCCACGTATCGCTGATCGTCGTCGCCGCGCTCAGCCTCGGCGCATCCTCCGCGAAAACGCAGGACGGGCCTTCCGCGTGCTGGGTGGCGCGGCCGGCGCCCGCGTGCCGCGCGTTCGTGGTGACGAGCTTCGGGCCGTACACGCGCCTGGGCAGCGGCAGCGGCGCGCCGAGGCGCCTGCTCGCGGATTGGGGCCTGATGGTGAACGTCAGTCACCGCGACGCGGTCGGCCTGTCGTACGCCGCCTCGGTGGACATGGACGCGGCGTTCGAGGCGGGCCCCGCCGTCCGCTATCGCCGGTGGCTCGGCGAGCGGGGCGCGGTGGACCTGGCCTTCGGCGAAATCACGCTGTCCGGCAACCATCTGTCGGGCCATTCGCTGTTCGGCATGGTGAAGTACAGCCCGGCATCGTGGTTCGGTGTCGCCGTGCGGCGATCGGCGTTCGGCACGACCGCAGGCGTCGAGCTGGGGGGCCTCGCGGGGTTCGTCGTCACGCTGGCGGCGCCGATCATCGCCCTGGTTGCGTTCGCCGCCCATCCCCCGAGCATCTGAGCCACCAGCGGCGTCGCGCCGCCGCGGCCACGTCTTCGTCCGTCGGGTCCCGCGGGGCGGCGATCCAACGCCCCTTGCCAGCCGGATTACCTTGCAATATTCCCGGCGTTCATCCGCCAGGCCGAATGAGGCCGCGTCCCGTCTCCCCAAGTAGGGGAACCGGGGCGCGCCGGATGTGTCTCAACGCCGGTTACCCAAGGTGCCGAGCCAGGAGCGACCGTGAGCATCCGACCCGTGAAGCGCATCATCGAATCGAAGCCGACGCTGGAGGGCGCGGGCGTCAAGCTGCGCCGCGCGTTCGGCTTCGGAAACACCGAGGATTTCGATCCGTTCCTGCTGCTGGACGATTTCCGCAACGAGAGGCCCGAGGACTACCTGGCGGGGTTCCCGTGGCACCCGCATCGCGGCATCGAGACCATCACCTACGTGCTCGCCGGCTCGGTGAGCCACGGCGACAGCCTGGGCAATACGGGCACGATGGGCGCCGGCGACGTGCAGTGGATGACGGCCGGCAGCGGGATCCTGCACCAGGAGATGCCGAAGGGCGATCCTCACGGACGGATGCACGGCTTCCAGCTGTGGGCCAACCTGCCCAGCGCGCTCAAGATGACGGCGCCGCGCTACCAGGACGTGCCGGCCGGCGCGATCCCCGAGGTGACCGACGACGACGGCACGCGGGTGCGCGTCGTGTGCGGCAGCTTCTGGGGCAAGAAGGGCCCCGTGGACGGCGTGGCCGCGGACCCCCGCTACCTCGACGTGTTCGTGCCGGCGGGCCGGCGCAAGACGCTGCCGGTGGAGACCACGCGCAACGCGTTCGCCTACGTGTTCGAGGGCAGCGGCGACTTCCGTGGCGCCTCGGCGCCGACCGGCGTGCTGACCGAGCAGCTCGATCCGGCCGCGACGGTGGTGCGCGAGCAAGCCGGCAACCGGTCGCTGGTGCTGTTCGACCGCGGCGACGAGGTGACGGTGCAGGCGGGCGACGCCGGGATCCGCTTCCTGCTGGTCTCGGGGGAGCCGATCAAGGAGCCGGTGGCGTGGTACGGGCCGATCGTGATGAACACCGAGGCGCAGCTCGAGCAGGCGTACGCCGAGCTCAACGACGGGACGTTCATCAAGCACCGCTGAGCGGCCCGCCCTGAACGCCGAAGCCCCGCCAGGTCTCGCGACCCGGCGGGGCTTCGTGCGTCGGGACCTACGCGGCTACTGCTGGCACTGGCCGTGTGGATCCGGCTTGGGGTGATCCACCACGACGCGGTGGTCGAGGTCGGCCACGTGCATCGCGACGTCCTCGATGAGGTTGGCCACGCGGGCCATGTGATCGTAGTCGATGTACTCCGGCTCGTCCGTGACCTGGTGGTAGTCCGAGTGTCCGCCGGTGGTGAAGAACACGACCGGGATGCCGTAGCGCGCGTACGAGTAGTGGTCGCTGCGGCAGTAGATGTTCTGCGGGTGGCCGTTGGCGTCGAGCGAATAGTCGAACACCAGGCCGTGGTGGTCCTCGGCTGTTCACCTTCTCGACCAGGTCGCCCAGCTCGGTCGAGAGCCGGCGCGAGCCCACCAGCTGGAGGTAATTCGGGTTGCCGTGGATGGCGGCCCCTTCCTTGGTGCGGCCCGTCTCGTCGGCCGAGTCGCCGCGGCCGATCATGTCGATGTTGAGCTGGGCGACGATCGAGTCGCGCGGCACGGTCGGGTGATCGGTGAACCAGGTGGAGCCGAACAGCCCCAGCTCCTCGCCGGTGTGCCAGACGAAGATGATCGAGCGCTTCGGCTTCACGCGCTGGGTCGAGATCCGCTGGGCGATCTCCAGCACCGACACGGTGCCCGAGCCGTCGTCGTCGGCGCCGTTGTCGATCGAGTCGGCGCGGCTGGTGCCGGGGTGCGCGGCGCGCCAGACGGCCAGCAGGCTGTCCACCTCGGCCTGCTCGGCGGGCGTGGCCTGCTTGCCCGTCTGCTCCGCGCCCTCGGGGCGCACCACGTGGTTGAAGATGCGCATCGAGTCGTGATCCACCGGCGGCAGCGTGAGGCCGATGTGGTCGTTGTGCGCGCCGACGGCGACGTACTCGCCGCGCAACTTGGGATCGCTGCCGCGCACGATGGCCACGACGTTCCGCGCCGGCGCGCTCTCCGAGGTCATGGTGACGTGCGCCTGGATGGCCGGGCCGGGGACGCCGACCTTCGCGCTGTCCAGCGGCGTGCCGAGGAGGACGCCGGCCGCGGCGGTCGTCATCTGGAGGAGCGAGGGCGCGGCGCCGTTGTCGCCCGCTCGCGGCGAGCGTGACGTTGGGCTGGCGCAGCAAGCGCTTGAACTGGGGCGGGACGCGCTCGAGGCCCGGAATCCCGAGGCCGGCGGCTCCGTGCAGGTGCGCGATGACCGCGCCGAAGTTGACGCGGGCGGCGGGCGAGGTGGGGAAGGTGAAGATCACCAGGCGGCCCGCGGCCTGGTCGACCGGGAAGGAGTCCGCGTGCTCGAGCGAGCCGCCGTAGATCGCCTGGACGCCGTCCAGCGAGCGCGGCGTGCCGGCGCCGAGGCGGCGCGGCAGGAAGTCGTCGAACACCTTCAGGCGTGGTCCCGCCCGCCACGATCGTGGACGTGCTGTCGATCGTCTCCTTGACCAGCGGCACGTTCTGGAAGTAGCCGCCGCTGTCGCCCGCCGGCACCAGGCCCATCTTGCGGACCTCGGACTCGATGTACGCGGTCGAGCGGATGTTGTCGGGCGTGCCCGCGCGCCGGCCCATCATCGAGTCGTCGGCATAGATGTAGAGCCGCGTCATCAGGTCGGCGGCCGTGATGGCCGCCACCGTCGGCTGGGGCGTGTGTTTCAGGGGCAGGGGCTGCGCCATCTGGGCGGCCAGGGCGCTCGGCACGAGGCCGGCCAGCAACACCATACGGGTGACAAGGTGCATCGGGGCTCCGGGCTGGTGGTGGAATGTGCCGAGCGGCCGATAACGGCCCGCCGCGGTGCGCGGGCACCCCGGGTGGTCGTCGGCCGTTCGGGAACGGAGTTCTGTACGCCGCCCGCGCAGGGGAAGTTTCATCGCGAGCGGGCGAGCAGGGCGTCCACTTCGGCCCGGGTCGGCATCGCGCGGGCCGTGCCGTGCCGCGTGACCGAGATCCCGGCCGCCGCGCAGCCGAAGCGGGTGGCGGCGACGAGGTCCAGACCCGCGGCGAGGGCGACGGCCAGCGCGCCCGTGAACGCGTCGCCCGCTCCGGTCGTCTCGACGACGGGGCCCGCGCCCAAGGCGGGCACGTGCGCCGTCACGTTCGCGTTCTTCGCCAGCGCGCCGTCCTTCCCCAGCGTGATGACGACGTTGCGGCAGCCGCGGGCGAGGAGCTCGTCGGCCGCAAGCGCCGCGTCGGCCGGGCCCGCCACCGGCCGGCCGGTCAGGGCCGCCGCCTCGACCTCGTTGGGCGTGACGTAGTCGCAGTAGCCGTAGATCCCCCGCGGCACGGGGAGCGCGGGCGCGGCGTTGAGGATGGTCGGCACGCCGGCCTCGTGCGCGAGGCGCAGGCCGTGCACGGCCACCGGCACCGGCACCTCGAGCTGGGTCACGAAGACGGACGAGTCGGCGATGCGCGCGGCGGCGCGGTCCACGTCGCGCTCCGTGAGCAGCGAGCTGGCGCCCGGCACGACCACGATGGCGTTCTCACCCGTGACCGGGTGCACCTCGATGGCGGCCGCGCCGGTCGTCGCGCCGGGCGCGTCGAAGCAGAACGCGGTGTCGATCCCGTCCGCGCGCCAGGTGTCGCGGGCCAGGCTGCCGAAGGCGTCGCGGCCCACCTTGCAGATGAAGCTGACCCGGCCGCCGAGCCGCGCGGCCGCCACCGCCTGGTTCGAGCCCTTGCCGCCCGGACCAAGCCGATACTCCGAGCCCAGCACGGTCTGGCCCCAGGCCGGCAGCTGATCCGTCCGGAACGCCAGGTCGGCGACGAAGATGCCCATGACGGTGATGTGAGCGTCAGTCACTTTCCCACCTCGTTCGAATCCCTATTGCGTTGTAAGGGATTCTCCGGTATCCTCGCCGCTCGATCCAACCACCATTGGCAGGTTCCAACCACCACCGACTGGGGGAGCGATGTCGTTGGGCTCACAAGTGTACGCCCGCATCCTCGCGGGCACAGTGCTCGGGGGGCTGCTGGCCGGCACGGCGGCCTGCACGCGCGAGCGGCTCGTGGCCGGCGAATGCAAGTCGTACAACGGTGCCGACGTCTGCACCTGGGGCCGGATGTCGGGCAACACGCTGGTGGCGTTCGGCGCGACGGTGCCGGTCAAGTCCGTCGAGAACGCGCCCAGCGAAGTGCCGATGGTGTGGCCGCCCAAGGCGGACCTGGTGCTCGCCCTTCCCGGCTCGGTGGATTCGGCGGTGGGCTTCAAGAACCTCACCATCTTCTGGGAACCGCACGGCCATCCGCCGGGCCCGTACCTGACGCCGCATTTCGATTTCCACTTCAACAACATCTCCGCGGCGGACATCGCCAGGATCGACTGCGCGGACTCGACGAAGCCGTCCATCCTGCCCGCGGGCTACGAGCTGCCCGACGTGGCCATACCGCAGCTGGGTACGCTGGTCGGCATCTGCGTGCCGGGGATGGGCATGCACTCGCTGCCCGGCGCCGAGCTGCGCTCCGACGGCGCTGTTCGAGAAGACGATGCTCGTCGGCTACTACCACCGGTCGCCCGTCTTCATCGAGCCGATGATCACGCGGGCGACGCTGCTGGCGCGGCGCAACTTCACGCTCCCCGTGCCGGGTGTGGCGGGCGAGCCCGACCGGCGTGATGCTGCCGGGTACGTTCGAGGCGCAGTACGACAGCACCGCGCAGGCGTACCGGTTCACGTTCTCGATGCCCGTCAAGTCGTAGGCGGCGCCATCCGGGAGTGTCCGAAGCCCCGTCCGGCCAGGCGCCGGGCGGGGCTTCGTGCGTTCACGCCGGTCCGGTCAGTGCCAGAGCCGCGAAATCGCGTAGATCCCCAGGCCGACCAGCCCGCCCACCAGGGTGCCGTTGATGCGGACGAACTGGAGGTCGCGGCCGACCGCCAGCTCGAAGCGGTAGGCGGTGGCCGCCGGGTCCCAGGCCGCGACGGTCTGGGCGATGAAGTCGCCGATCTCCTGCCGGTACTGCTCCACCACCGACGCGGTGAGGTCGATGACCATGTCGTTGATCTCGTCCAGCATCGGCTCGTTGGCGACCAGCGCCGCGCCGAACTCGCTGATGCCGCGCTCGAGCGGCCCGGGCTCCGTGCCGTCGGCCCGCGTGGCGAACCGGGTCACGGCGCCGCGGGTCGTCTCCCACAGCCGGCCGGTCAGCTCGGTCACCGACGGGTCGGCGAGCCACTCCTCCTTGAGCGCCTCGGCGCGGGCGATGGCCTCGGGCGAGTGCTGCAGCCGGTCGATGAAATCGCGCAGCGCCGTGTCGAACGCCGCGCGCAGCGGGTGCTGCGGGTCGGTGCCGATGCCCTGCAGCATCTTCTCGAACGCCGCCACGATGCGCTGGTAGAGCAGGTCGTCCACCACCCCGGGCACCCACCACGGGCTCTCGGACTTGACCTGCTCGCGGATCAGCTCGCGGTTGTCGTGCACCGCCTGCGCCGCGAGGCGCACCGCCTCGTTCAAGCAGCTCCTGGTGCCGGTTGCCGGCCAGCACCAGCGACAGCGTCTTGCCGAGCGCGGGGGCGGCGCGGGTGGCGCGGAGCTGCGCGATCAGGGCCTGCTGCACCAGGGCGCGCATCTCCTGGTCGGGCAGGGCGTCGAGGGTGCGCGCGACGCCGCCCGCCACCTGGTGCGCGATGCGCCGGGCGTTTTCGATCCGGCTCAGCCAGTGCGCGGCGCGCTCGGCGGGCCGCACGACCCGGAGCTTGGCGGCGATCACCTCGCGGGTGAGGAAGTGGTTCTGCACGAAATCGCCGAGGACCCGGCCGATCCGCTCCTTGCGGGTGGCGACGATCGCGGTGTGCGGGATCGGGATGCCGAGCGGATGGCGGAACAGGGCCGTCACGGCGAACCAGTCGGCCAGCCCGCCCACCAGCGACGCCTCGGCCGTGGCGCGCACGAAGCCGAGCCACGGATACCGGCCTTCGAGCGTGCGGGCGACGAGAAAGACGGCCGCGGCGAACGCGAGCAGGCCGGTGGCGCGGCGCCGCATCGCGTCGAGCTGAGTCCGGCGCGTGGCGTCGTCGGGGCGCGACCAGAGGGACGCGGAGGTGGTCATCGCGTCCCAAGATAACGCGCGGCCGCCGGCCCGGCGTATCTTCCGGCGCCACCGGGGAGGACCGTGGACCGATCCCTCTTGAACGCCAACCAGCAGCGCCGCGTGGGCACCCATCTGCGCCTGCTCGGCGAGGACCTCGAGGACGTGGCCGGGTGGCGGGAGCTGCGCCGGCCGGGCGAGCCGTACGACGCCCTGCGCGCCGTCATCGCGCGCCTCCGCGAGGTGGTGGCGTCAACCACCGACGCCCTGGCGCTCCCGGCGCACGAGGCGCCGCCGCTGAGGCGGCGGGTGCAGGCCATCGCGGAGGTCTGGGCGAGCAGCATGGAAGACGTGAAGGCGCGCCACTTGAAGGCGTACGGCCGGGTGCACCCCGAGCTGGCGGCGGCCCTGGACCCGCAGGTGGACGCGATCGTGGCGCAGCTTCAGGAAATGGCGGATCTCGCGGGCCGGCTTCCGGACCGCTGAGCGGTCAGCCGAACTGCACCGAGCGCTTGGTGAGCGAGCCGAAGTTGTAGCCGGTGATGGGGAACGTGACCGGCCCCGGCTCGTCCGCCGCGCTCGCCGCCGCCGCGATCACGGGAACGAAATGCTCGTGGGTCGGCAGGGCCAGGCGCACGCCGGGCGCGCGGCTGCGGTAATCGAGCAACGTGTCCATGTCGCGGCGCGCGAGCACGTCCGCGGCCCAGGCGTCGAAATCCGCGGCCCACGCGGGCGTCGCGGCCCCGGGCGACATGTCCATGGCCCGCAGATTGTGGGTGAGGAAGCCGCTGCCCACGATGAGCACGCCCTCCCGCCGGAGCGGCGCGAACGCGCGCCCCAGCTCGAACAGCGTGGTGGGCTCGAGGTTCGGCAGCGAGACCTGCAGCACCGGCACGTCGGCCTTCGGATACATCGCGATGAGCGGAACGTAGGCGCCGTGGTCGAGCCCGCGGTCGGATTCGATGACGGGCTGGGTGCGGCCGAGCAGCTCGCGCACCCGCGCGGCCAGGTCCGGCGCCGGCGGCGCGGGGTACCGCACCCGGTAGTACTTCTCCGGGAAGCCGTAGAAGTCGTAGACCAGCGGGACGGGTCGGGTCGCGCCCAGGGTGACCGGCTTCTCTTCCCAGTGGGCCGACAGCATGAGCACCGCCCGAGGCCGCGGGAGGGCGCCGGCCCATTGGCCGAGCTGCGCCACCCACTCGGCGTCGTCGAGCAGGAAAGGCGAGCCGTGCGCCAGGAAGATGGACGGCAGCCGGTCGGTCCCGTCGGGCCTGTGCTCCATGATGGTAAGGATAACTACCCAAACACGACCTGCGCGCTCCAGTTTTCGATGGGTCTTGCTGCCCTGCGGTAATGGTCGGATATTGTGCCACCCCTCAGGTGCGGTTCCCCCTCAGCCGTCGGAGCAGTCGAGCGGAGGTCGCCAAGGGCGGCCGAGAGCCACGGGAGTCCACCTCATGACCGATCCGGGAACGACCGAGCAGCAATCCCGGTGGACCGTCGAAGTCCTGCGCCGGGCCGGCGCCGCCCTGAACGGGCGGATGGTCGGCGTGTGGGTGGTCGAGGATTCGGGCACGCTCAAGCCGCTCGCCAGCAACGGCACCGAGGCGCAGGCCTGGGAGGTCACGCCCGAGGTGCGGGTCGCCGTGTCGCATCTGGCGATGCCGGCGCCGCCGGGGAGCCGGTGGGTGGCGGGCCGCATGGCCGACGCGCAGTGGTGCGTGGCCCCGGTCCGCGACAGCGTGCCGGACCCGCCGCCCGTGGCCACCCAGGAGCGCCGCAGCCGCGAGCGCCTCGCCCTGGAGCTGGCCGGGCTGTGCCTCGGGCTGAGCAGCCGCGTGGCCGGCAACGGCATGCCGGCCGACCTCGACCTGTTCGAACGGTTCATGGAGCAGCTGGGCAGCTTCGCGCAGGACATCGGCGGGCCGCTGGCCGTGGCGCGCACCGCCGTGGTGCGCAGCGGCGCGGTGCTGGCCGAAGCGGTGCCGCCCGACGAGGCCGGCCGCGCGAAGCTGATCGAGGACCTCAAGGCCGCCGGGCGCGCGCTCGAGCAGGCCGTCTCGCTGGTGCGCACGGTGCACGACCGGGCCCGGGCGGTCTTGGAGCACGGCGGCGAGTTCGACGTGGTGCAGGTGGTGTGGTCGTGCGTGGACGCCGAGCGCCCCCAGGCCGCGCTGCGCGGCGCCTCCATCGAGCTCAAGACGCTGGCGTACGTGGTGTCGGTGCCCGGCAGCGCCGACAGCCTGCGCCTCGCGGTCGCTTCGATGATCCGGCTGGCGGTGCGGGGCCTGGCCGGGCGGGTGGGCACGGTGACCGTGTCGCTCGAGAACGTCGGGCCGGTGGTGCGCCTGCTGGTGCTGGCGCCCGGAGCCGACGTGGCCGACGGGCAGAGCGCCGTGGCCGACGCGCGCCGCATCGTCGAGAACGCCTTCGGCGGCACGCTGACCATCAGCTCCGTGGCGGGCGAAGGGGCGACGATCACGCTCTCGCTCCCGGCCCCGACCCACCGGTTCCGCGATCCGGCGCTGTGGTGGGAGCGGTAATCCGCAGGTCTTGATGCTTTCTTGATGCCCCGCCGGGGTTTCCTGACCCCGTCTTGATGCTGGCCCGTCTACAATCTCCGCATGCTCGACATCGTCTACATCGCCGTCACGCTGGCCTTCTTCGGCCTGATGATCGCGTACGTCCTCGGCTGCGAGCACCTGGGCCGGGACGGCACGGGCGAGGAGGACCGGCCGTGAGCGCCGAAACGCTGATCGGCGGCCTCGTCTCGGCTCTGCTGCTCGTCTACCTGGTCTACACGCTCCTCAAGCCGGAGAAGTTCTGACCGTGCGCGCGACGGTCGACCTGGTCCGGGGGCGGCATGACCGTCAACGGCTGGTTGCAGATCCTGGTGTTCTCGGTGGCGGTGCTTCTGATCACGAAGCCCGTCGGGCTCTACCTGCTGCGCGTGTACGACGGGTCGCTGCGCTGGCTCGCGCCGGTCGAGCGCGTCATCTACCGGCTGTGCGGGGTGGATCCCGAGGAGGACCAGCACTGGACGCGCTACGCGGCGGGGCTGCTGCTGTTCAGCGCGGTCTCGATGCTGGCCACCTACGTCGCGCTGCGCCTGCAGGGACACCTGCCGTTGAATCCGTTCCACCGGGTGGCGGTGACCGACCGCCAGGCGTTCGAGACGGCCGCCTCGTTCACGACCAACACCAACTGGCAGTCGTATTCCGGCGAGACGGTGATGAGCTACCTCTCGCAGATGATGCAGCTCGCCTTCCACAACTTCATGTCGGCGGCGTGCGGCGTCGCCGCCGCGGTGGCGCTGGCGCGCGGCATCGCCCGACGCTCGGCGGGCAGGATCGGCAACTTCTGGGTGGACCTGGTGCGCGGGACGCTGTACCTGTTCCTGCCGCTGTCGTTCGTCCTGGCGCTGCTGTTCGTGCAGGCCGGCGTGATCCAGAACCTCCATCCGTACGTCACCGCCACCACGCTCGAGGGCGCGAAGCAGGTCCTGGCCATGGGGCCGGTGGCGAGCCAGGAGGCGATCAAGCAGCTCGGGACCAACGGGGGCGGGTTCTTCAACGCCAACGCGGCGCACCCGTTCGAGAACCCGACGCCGTGGACCAACTTCCTCTCGATGCTCGCCATCTTCGTCGTGCCCGCCGGGCTCACCTACATGTTCGGCCGGATGGTGAAGAACCAGAAGCACGGCTGGGCGCTGTGGGCGGCGATGTTCGTGCTGTTCGCCGCGGGCGTGACGACGGCCTACTGGGCGGAGGCGCGCGGCAACCCGATCCACGCCGCCGCGCGGCGTGGACATCGTGGCCTCGGCCACGAACCCCGGCGGCAACATGGAGGGCAAGGAGGTGCGGTTCGGCATCGCCAACTCCGCCCTCTACGCCACCGTGACCACCGACGCCTCGTGCGGCGCCGTCAACAGCATGCACGACTCCTTCACGCCGCTGGGCGGCATGGTGCCGCTCGTGAACATCCAGCTCGGCGAGCTGATCTTCGGCGGCGTCGGGTCCGGGCTCTACGGCATGCTGGTCATGGCGATCCTGACCGTGTTCATCGCCGGCCTCATGGTGGGCCGCACGCCGGAGTACCTGGGCAAGAAAATCCAGAGCCGCGAAGTGCGGATGGCGATGCTGTACGTGCTGATCTTCCCGGCGGTGATCCTCCTGTTCACCGCGGCCTCGGCCGTGCTGCCCGCGGGACTCAAGGGCCTCAACAACAGCGGGCCGCACGGGCTGAGCGAGATCCTGTACGCCTTCAGCTCCGTGACCGGCAACAACGGGAGCGCGTTCGCCGGCCTGACGGGCACCACCTACTACTACAACACGCTGCTGGGGCTCGGCACGCTGTTCGGGCGGTTCGCGATGATGGTGCCGGCGCTCGCCCTGGCCGGCTTCCTCGCGGAGCGGCGGATCGTGCCGGCCTCGGCCGGGACGTTCCCGGTGACGTCGCCGCTGTTCGTCGCGCTGCTGATCGGCGTCATCCTGATCGTCGGCGCGCTCACCTTCTTCCCCGCGCTCTCGCTCGGTCCCGTCGTGGAGCACCTGCTGATGGGCGCCGGGAGGCTCTTCTAGATGGCGACCCTGACGCGACCCCTGTTCGATCCGCCCATCGTCCGCCGGGCCATCCGGGACTCGTTCGCGAAACTGAATCCGCGGCACATGGTGCGGAACCCGGTCATGTTCGTGGTGCTGGTGGGGAGCGTGCTCACCACGCTCGTCCTGGTCCGCGACATGGCCCTGGGCCGCACCGCCATCGGGTTCACCCTGCAGATCGCGTTGTGGCTGTGGTTCACGGTGGTGTTCGCGAACTTCGCCGAGGCCATGGCCGAGGGCCGTGGCAAGGCGCAGGCCGAGACGCTGCGGCGCTCGCGGACCCTCACGACGGCGAAGCGGCTCACCGATCCGCACGACCGTGCCTCGGTCGAGGAGGTGTCGGCCGAGCGGCTGCGGCGCGGCGAGGTGGTGCTGTGCCAGCCGGGCGACCTGATCCCCGGCGACGGCGAGGTCATCGAGGGCGTCGCGTCGGTGGACGAGTCGGCGATCACCGGCGAGTCGGCGCCCGTGATCCGCGAGTCGGGCGGCGACCGCTCCGCCGTCACGGGCGGCACCAAGGTGCTGTCCGACTACCTGGTCGTCCGCATCACCGCCAACCCGGGCGAGACGTTCCTCGACCGGATGATCGGCCTGGTGGAGGGCGCCAAGCGGCAGAAGACGCCCAACGAGATCGCGCTGATCATCCTGCTCTCGGGGCTCACGATCGTCTTCCTGCTGGCCGTGGTGACGCTGCAGCCCTTCGCCATCTACTCCGGCGGCGCGGTGTCCATCCCGATCCTGGTGGCGCTGCTGGTGTGCCTCATCCCGACCACCATCGGCGGCCTCCTTTCGGCCATCGGCATCGCGGGCATGGACCGGATGATCCAGCACAACGTGATCGCGATGAGCGGGCGGGCGGTGGAGGCCGCGGGCGACGTGGACACGCTGCTGCTGGACAAGACCGGCACCATCACGCTCGGCAACCGGCAGGCGGTGGCCTTCGTGCCCGCCGAAGGCGTGTCGGGCCAGGCGCTCGCCGACGCCGCCCAGCTCGCGTCGCTGGCCGACGAGACGCCGGAGGGCCGCAGCATCGTGGTGCTCGCCAAGACCAGCTACGGGCTCCGGGAGCGCGACATCCAGGGCATGGGCGCGACGTTCATCCCCTTCAGCGCGCAGACGCGCCTGAGCGGCGTCAACTTCGACGGCCGCCAGATCCGCAAGGGCGCCTCGGAGGCCATCGAGGCGTTCGTGGCCGAGCACGGCGGCACCGCGCCCGACAGCGTGCGGGCCAGCGTGGAGGCGATCGCCCGGGGCGGCGGCACGCCCTTGGTGGTCGCGGACGGCCACCGCACGCTGGGCGTCATCCACCTCAAGGACATCGTCAAGGGCGGCATCAAGGAGCGCTTCGCCGAGCTGCGGCGGATGGGCATCAAGACGGTGATGATCACCGGCGACAATCCGCTCACGGCCGCCGCGGTGGCCGCCGAGGCGGGCGTGGACGACTTCCTCGCCCAGGCCAAGCCCGAGGACAAGATGGCGCTGATCCGGCGCGAGCAGGCCGGCGGCCGGCTGGTGGCGATGACGGGCGACGGCACCAACGACGCGCCGGCGCTGGCCCAGGCCGACGTGGCCGTGGCGATGAACACGGGCACGCAGGCGGCGAAGGAGGCGGGGAACCTCATCGACCTCGACTCCAACCCGACCAAGCTCATCGAGGTGGTCGAGATCGGGAAGCAGCTGCTGATCACGCGCGGCGCGCTCACCACGTTCTCGATCGCCAACGACGTGGCGAAGTACTTCGCGATCATCCCGGCGATGTTCATGGTGACGTACCCCGCGCTGCAGGCGCTCAACATCATGCGCCTGCACTCGGCGCAGTCGGCCATCCTGTCGGCCGTCGTGTTCAACGCGCTCATCATCATCGCGCTGATCCCGCTCGCCCTGCGCGGCGTGCGGTGGCGGCCCGCGCCGGCGGCGGCGATCCTGCGCCGCAACCTGTGGATCTACGGCGTGGGCGGGCATCCTGATCCCGTTCGCCGGCATCAAGATCATCGACGTGCTCGTCGCGGCCCTTCACCTGGTATGACCGTGCTCAAGAACCAGCTCCGCCCAGCCATCGTCGTCACCCTGGTCCTGATGGTGATCACCGGCCTCGCGTACCCCGGCCTGGTGACCGCCGTCGCCCAGCTCCTGTTTCCGCACCAGGCCAACGGCTCGCTCGTGGTAGCGAACGGGCAGGTGGTGGGCAGCGGGCTGATCGGGCAGGCGTTCGCGCGCGCCGACTACTTCCACGCGCGCCCGTCGGCGGCCGGCAACGGCTACGACGACACGCTCTCGAGCGGCACCAACCTCGGGCCCACGAGCGCCAAGCTCGCCGACACGCTGATCGCGGCGGCGGTGGACAGCGAGGTCAAGCTCGACCACGCGGTGAAGGGACGGGTGCCGGCCGACCTCGTGACGTCGTCGGGCTCGGGGCTCGATCCCGACATCTCGCCGGCCAGCGCCGAGCTGCAGGTGGCGCGGGTGGCGGCGGCGCGGGGTCTCTCGCGCCGACGCGGTGCGCGCGCTGGTGGCGCGCCACACCGAGCGACGGCAGTTCGGCTTCTTCGGCGAGCCACGGGTCAACGTGCTGCTCCTCAACCTTGCACTCGACAGTCTCGGAGGTCGGAAGTGATCGCGCGCCTGGCCATCGGGTTGCTCCTCCTGCCCGGCCTGCTGGCCGCGCAGGACACCACGCATGCCGCCCCCGCGGCCGACACGGCGCCGCGCAGCCCCCGCGCCGTTCGCCTTCGCCGACTTCACCTGGCTGCAGGGGAACCCGCGCCAGAACGTGTCGGTGCTCGACTCCAAGTACTTCACGGGCGAGTTCCGGCTCGATGCCTCGTACATCGGCGACTTCAACCACCCGTCGGACCACACGCTGGTCGGGACCAGCGAGAGCGGGCGCACCAGCGAAGTGCAGGTGCAGCAGCTCGGCATCGGCGGCGACTTCCACGCCGACCACGCCATCGGCCGGCTGATGACGCAGTTCGGCATGTACTCCACGATGACGCCGCGCAACGACGCCAGCCCGGCGCGCGGCCAGTGGGACCTCGCCGACGCGTACCGCTACATCTCGGAGGCGTACGGCGGCTACCACTGGAACAAGTGGAACGGGATCAACTTCGAGGCCGGCATCTTCATGTCGTACGTGGGGCTGTTCGGCTACTACAACTTCGACAACTGGGCCTACCAGCCCTCGTACGTGTCGAGCAACACGCCCTGGTTCTTCAACGGCATGCGGGTCCAGATCTTCCCGAGCGACAAGCTCAAGATCGAGCCGTGGCTCATCAACGGCTGGCAGTCGTACGGCATGTTCAACGAGACGCCCGGGCTTGGGGATGCAGATCCTGTGGCGGCCCACCGGCGCCGTGTCGGTGCTCTCGAACAACTACTACGGCCACGACTGGCTCGGCATACCGAACCGCGCCCGGGTGCACACCGACAACAGCGTCCAGCTCAAGTACTACGACAGCCCGCGGAGCTTCCCGGACAAGGCGGCGTTCTCGCTGACGGTGGACGCGGGATGCGAGAACGGCGGCGGCGTGAGCTGCACCGGCACGAAGCTCGGCCCCAAGCAGGCGTTCCTCGGGTTCATGCTCTACAACCGCCTCTGGTTCGACAAGGACCTGTACGCGGTGACGCTGGGCGGCGGCGCCATGACCAACCCGGGCCGCTACCTGGTGCTGATGCCGCCCATCAACGGCGCGACCGCGTTCTCCGGCACGCCGTACTTCACCGAGAACCCGGGTGACCAGTTCTCGGCGTGGGACGCCTCGGTCACCTTCGACTACATGCCCGACCAGTTCGTGACGTTCCGGATCGAGTACGACTACCGCCACGCCAGCGTGCCGTACTTCGCCGGGCCCGGCGGCGTCACGCCCCCGAACGGCAACCAGGGCGCGCCGGGTTCCGCCGTCACCAACTGGACGCCGGACCTGAGGAACGAGCGAGAACCGGATCAACGCGGCGCTGCTGGTCAAGTTGTAGAAGCGCCCGCGCGCAGGTCGCCAGGGGGGAGGGCGGGCGGCCTCCCGGGCTCGGCCGTCAACCGTCGGCTGCGCGGAGCGCCCGAAGCCACGGGTCCGCTTATTATCCGGATCCATGCTCGACCGCATCATGGATACGCTGACGGTACGCGGCCTGGTCCGGAAGTTCGGATCGCACGTCGTGCTCGACCAGGTGAGCTTCTCGGTCCCGGCCGGGCACCTGACCGTGCTGCTGGGGCCGAACGGCGCGGGCAAGACGACGCTGCTGCGCTGTGTCGTCGGCGCCGACCAACCCGACGCGGGCGAGGTGCTGCTGGATGGGCGCCCGCTGGACGAGACCGACCCCGCGGTGCGGGCGGCGCTGGCCGTCGCGCTCGACGACATGGATTTCTTTCCCGACCTCTCGGTGGTCGAGCACTTGGAGCTGCTCGCGTTCGCGCACGGCGGCGACGGCGCGCCTGTCGAGGGCATCGTCGCGCAGCTCGGCCTGCAGGGGGCGCGCGACCAGCTTCCGGCGACCCTCTCCAGCGGGCAGCGCCGCCGCCTGGCGCTCGCCTCCTGCTTCGTGCGGCCCCGCCGCCTGCTGGTGCTGGACGAGCCCGAGCAGCGCCTCGACGTCCCCGGTCGCGTATGGCTGGCCGAGCAGCTCCGCCGGGAGAAGGAGGCCGGCACCGCGGTGCTCATCGCCTCGCACGATCCTGAGCTGGTCGAGCGGGTCGCGGACACACGCATCGAGCTCGGTCGATGACAGCCGTCTCCGTCGGCCTGGCCCCCCCGGCACGTCGGTGGCGGGCCAGCGTGCGGCGCGCGCGCCGGTCGCATCACCGGCGCTCCCTGGGCGACGTGCTCACCGATCTGTACATGCTCCTCTGGCTCGTCGTCGTGTATGGAGGCGTGCTCGCCGCGTCGATCCAGAGGCACCTGCAGAGTCCCTCCGGGCTCCTGGCGGCGTCGGCCGAGCGGTCCTGGATCGGCGTGGCCGTGCTCCTGGCCGGCGCCGGTCTGGCCTGGCAGGGAGCGCGGGCCGTGGGTCCGTTGCTTGCGACGCCGGCCGAGCTGGCATGGGGCGTGTCGACGCCGCTGGACCGGCGTGGGTGGCTCCTCCCGCGCTTCCTCTGGATCCTGCTGGGCAGCGGCGTCGCGGCCGCGCTCGTCGCCATGGCGGTGGCGCTGCTCGGGCTGCACAGCCGGGCGCTCGGCTCGGCCGCCCTCGGCGGGGCGCTGTGGGGGCTCGCCGGCGCGGCCTGGTGCGTCACGGCGCAGGGGGTCGCGGACCGCCGGCGATGGCCGCGGGTTGCCGGCGAGGTCCTGACCGGCCTCGGCGTCGTGATCGCGGCCCTGGTCGTGGCGGCGCACTACGACGGCTGGCAGGTCCTCCGTCCCCTGGTGCCCGCCGCGGCACCGCTCGTGACCGTGGGCGCGGTGCTCGCGGCCCTCGCGCTCGTGCGGGCCGTCCGCACGCTGCCGCGCATCGACGCGGTCCGCCTGGGTGCGGGAGCCCCGGTGGCGGCGGCGGCGGCCACCGCCGCGATCGGCCTGGACATCTCGCTGCTGTCCGGCGTGCTCGAGCAGCGGCGGTGGCGGAGCCTGCGGGAAGTGCACGGCCGGCCGTTCCGCGCCATCATGGCCGGGCGCACGTCGGCGCTCCTCCAGGCGGACCTGAGACGACAACCGCGGCGCGCCGCGGCGCTGGGAGCCTGGGGCGCGCTGGCGCTCGCCCAGTACGCTGTGGCCGTGGTCGCACCGTCCGCGGCGGGCATCGTCCACGTGATCGCGGCATACCTGGCGACGAACCGGTTGACGGGTGGGCTGCGCTCGCTGGCCCGCTCGCCCGGGCTGCGCCGGGCGATCGGCGGTGAGGAGGTGCGGGTGCGCCTGACCCACCTGGTCGTGCCGGGCATCGGGCTGGCCGCGTGGTGGGCCCTCACCTGGCCGGCCGGCGGAGCGCACGTCGGCGGGCTCGACCTGCTGCTGATCCCGGTCGTGCTGGCCGCGTCGTACCGTGCGTCCACGCGCCCGCCGATGACCTACGGTGGCGCGCTCGTGGAGACGCCCGTCGGCCTCTTTCCCGTCGATCTGTTCACGCAACTCGTGCGGGGCCCGGACCTTCTCGCGGTCGCGATCCTGATCTACGCGATCGCCGCGCGCTGAGCGCGCGCCGGGGCGTCCGGCCACCGTGCACTGGGGTCCCAACGGCGTGGGTCGGCCGGTCTCGGCGCGTCCCGCGCCACCCCGGGGCGCGGCCTCACCGGCCCCGGCCGCGCGTGCTAGGTTAGACGCGTGACGCACCCGGACCGCCGCCCCGACCCCGAAGCCCTGCTCGCGCGGATCCGCGAGGAGGAGCGGCAGGCGGGCCGCGGGCGCCTGAAGATCTTCTTCGGCGCCGCGCCCGGCGTCGGCAAGACGTACGCGATGCTCGAGGCGGCGCGCGCCCAGGTCCGCGACGGCGTGGACGTGGTGGTCGGCGTGGTCGAGACCCACGGCCGCCCCGAAACGGCCGCCCTGCTCGAGGGTCTCCCGATGCTGCCGCAAGCCGCAGCTCGGAGTACCGCGGCATCGCCCTCCAGGAGTTCGACCTCGACGCGGCGCTGGCCCGGCACCCCGGCATCCTCCTCGTGGACGAGCTGGCGCACACCAACGCGCCGGGCTCGCGGCACCCCAAGCGCTGGCAGGACGTCGAGGAGCTGCTCGCGGCGGGCATCAACGTCTACACCACGCTCAACGTCCAGCACCTCGAGAGCCTCAACGACGTCGTGGCCCAGATCACCGGGGTCACGGTGCGCGAGACGGTGCCGGACTCCGTGTTCGACCAGGCCGACGAGATCGAGCTGGCGGACCTGTCGGCCGACGACCTGCTGGAGCGGCTGCGGCGAGGGCAAGGTCTACGTGCCGGAGCAGGCCGCGGCGGCCATCGAGCGGTTCTTCCGCAAGGGCAACCTGATCGCGCTGCGCGAGCTGGCGCTGCGGCGCACGGCCGAGCGCGTCGACGCGCAGATGCGCGGCTACATGCGGGAGGCCGGCATCCAGTCGACTGTGGCCGGCGGGCGACCGGCTGCTGGTGTGCATCGGCCCGAATCCCGACGGCGCGCGGCTGGTGCGCGCCGGCAAGCGCATGGCCACCGGGCTCAAGTGCGAGTGGCGGGTGGTCCACGTGGACCGCGCGGGCGAGCGCGTCTCGCCCGGCGAGCGCGAGGCCCTCCACGCCAACCTCCAGCTGGCCGAGTCGCTGGGCGCCGTGACGGCGGCGCTGAGCGGCCAGAGCGCGGCGGAAGCCATCCTCGCGTACGCGCGCGAGCACAACGTCACCAAGATCGTCATCGGCAAGCCCACCCACCCGCGCTGGCGCGACAAGCTGTTCGGTTCCACGCTCGACCAGCTGGTGCGGGGCAGCGGCGACGTGGACGTCTACGCCATCAGCGGCGACATCGCGGCGCGGCCCCGGCGGCGGGCGGGCGGCGGCCGCGCGTTCCCCGGCGTCGGAGTACCTGTGGGCCGGCCTCACCGTCGCGGTCGCCACCGCGCTGGCGGCCCTGGTGTTCCGGTTCCTCTCGGTGGCCGACGTGGCGATGGTGTATCTGCTCGGGGTCGTGCTCGTGGCGTCTCGCTACGGCCGCGGGCCGTCCCTCACGGCGGCCGTGCTCAGCATCGGCCTGTTCGACTTCTTCTTCGTCCCGCCGTACTACACCTTCGCCGTCTCCGACGTGCGGTACGTGCTGACGTTCGTCGTGATGCTCGTGATCGCGCTGGTGATCAGCGCGCTCACCCACCGCATCCGCGCGCAGGCGGAAACGGCGCGCGCCCGCGAGCGGCGCACGGCGACGCTGTACGCGATGAGCCGCGAGCTCGCCGCCACGCGGGGCCGCGGCGATCTGGTGGCGGTGACGGAGCGGCACCTGGCGAGCGCGTTCGCCGCGGCCGTCCAGGTGCTGCTGCCCAACGAGGCGGGCCGGGTCGAGATCCCGGTGGGCGCGCAGCCGGCCTACCCGGTGGACGAGAAGGAGCGCAGCGTCGCGCAGTGGGTCGTTCGACCACCGGCAGGCCGCCGGCGTCGGCACCGACACGCTGCCCGCGGCGCAGGCGCTCTACGTGCCGCTGGAGGGCTCGGCGGGCATGATCGGCGTCCTGGGCGTGCGCCCCGCCGATCCCCGCCGCTTCCAGGACCCGGCCCTGCAGCGCCTGCTCGAGACGTTCGCGGCGCAGGCCGCGGTCGCGCTCGAGCGCGCCCTGCTCGCCGAGCAGGCGCAGACCGAGCAGGTGGAGGCCGAGGCCGAGCGGCTGCGCACCTCGCTCCTGAGCTCGCTCTCGCACGACATGCGCACGCCGCTCGGCGCCATCACGGGCGCGGCGAGCAGCCTGCTCGAGGACGCGGGCGCCCTGAGCGAGGCGGCGCGCCGGGACCTGATCCAGACCATCCTCGAGGAGTCCACGCGGATGAACCGCCTGATCGGCAACCTGCTCGACATGATCCGCGTCGAGAGCGGCGCCCTCAAGGTGCAGAAGGACTGGCAGCCGCTGGAGGAGGTGGTCGGCGTCGCGCTCGATCCGCCTCGAGTCCCGGCTCCGGGAGCACCCGGTGACCGTGCGGCTCCCGGCCGACCTGCCGCTGCTCGCTGATGGACGGGCTGCTGATCGAGCAGGTGTTCATCAACCTGCTGGAGAACGCCATCAAGTACACGCCGGCGGGCACGCCCATCGAGATCGCGGCCAGCGCGGCGGAGGGCGCGGTCGTGGTGGACGTCGCGGACCGCGGGCCGGGCTTCCCGCCCGGCGAGGACGCGAAGGTGTTCGACAAGTTCTACCGCATCGCCGGCGCCACGACGGTGGCCGGGGTGGGCCTCGGCCTCACCATCTGCCGCGGCATCGTGACGGCGCACGGCGGGCGCATCTGGGCCGAGAACCGGCCCGGCGGCGGCGCGGTCTTCCGCTTCACCCTGCCGCTGGCGGGCCAGCCCGCGAGCGTGCCCGCCGAGGCCGCCGAGGCGAGCTAGCGTGCGTCCACCTTCCGGGCGCGACCTGCGATGAGCGACGTCGCGCCGACGGTGCTGGTGATCGAGGACGAGCCGCAGATGCGGCGGTTCCTCCAGGCGTCGCTCGAGAGCCACGCTACCGCCTGGTGGAGGCGGTCACCGCCCGCGAAGGCATGGCGCAGGCCAGCGGGCGCAACCCCGACGTCATCCTGCTCGACCTCGGGCTGCCCGACATCGACGGCATCGAGGTGACCCGGCGGCTGCGCGAGTGGACGCGCGTCGCCGATCATCGTCATTTCCGCGCGGGGCCGGGAGCAGGACAAGATCGCGGCGCTCGACGCGGGCGCCGACGACTACCTCACCAAGCCCTTCGGCATGGGCGAGCTGCTGGCCCGGCTGCGCGTCGCGCTGCGCCGCGCGTCGCCGGCGGACGCCGAGGGCGAGCCGGTCTTCACGCGTGGGCGACCTCGAGGTGGACCTGGCGACGCGGCTCGTGTTCCGCGGCGAGCGCGGAGGTCCACCTCACGCCCATCGAGTACAAGCTGCTCACCACGCTCGTGCGCCACGCCGGCAGGGTGGTGACCCACCGCCAGCTGCTCAAGGAGGTGTGGGGGCCCAACGCGGTCGAGCACACCCACTACCTGCGCGTCTACATGACGCAGCTCCGGCACAAGCTGGAGCGCGACCCGCCCGGCCGCGGTACCTGCTCACCGAGCCGGGCGTCGGCTACCGCCTCAAGACCGAGTAACCCCGGCCCGGCGAACCGTCCCGGAACCCCGGGGCGCCTTGCGTGTAGTTAACATCCCAACTAAATATGGCGTCCAACCCGCAGCGGGTAGAGGGAGCCATGGGGAGGCCGAGATCCGTGTCCGGCGACCAGGCGCTGTACGCCAAGTCCGTCGTGAACTCGCTGCGCCGCACCGTGCGCGCGTTCCGCGCGGCGGCGCAGGCGGCCGAGGAGGTCCTGGGCGTGAGCGGGGCGCAGCACTTCGTCCTGCAGAAGCTGGCCGACGCGCCGGCGCTCTCGCTGAACGACCTGGCGGCCCGCACCCTGACGCACAAGAGCTCGGTTTCCGTGGTGGTGAGTCGGCTGGTGAGCCGCGGCTTCGTGCGGCGCCGGCGCTCCTCCGCCGACGGGCGGAGTGTCGTGCTAACCCTGACGCCGGCGGGCCGGCGGGCCCTGGAGCGGGCTCCGGACTCGGCGCAGAACCGCATGCTGAAGGCCTTGCGGCGTTTCCCGCCCACGCAGCTGGTCAGCTTCGCCAGCCTGTTCGAGCGTTTCACCGACGAGCTGGGCGTGGCGTCGCTGGAACCGTTGATGCTGTTCGAGGACGAGCTGGTGCGACGCAACGGCCAGGGGCACTCCCGCGCGAAGCGGGGTACTAGGGTGTCATCCCATCTCAGGAGGAAGTAGATGAACGGAAGGATCGCGGGGGCGGCGGGCGTCGCGGTGCTGGCGCTGGTGGCGGCGTGCAGCCGGAATCCCAAGCCGGTGGCGATGGCCCAGCCGGCGCCGCCGAGCGCGGACTCGGTGCTCAAGGCCCAGATGCATCGGGATTCGTTGCTGGCGATGGCGCGGGCGGACTCGATCGCGAAGGCGCAGCAGGCGGAGACCCACGCGGACTCGGTGCGCTCCGAGGTGATGCGCGAGACCGTGGACTCGGCCAAGGACGTGACCAACACGGGCCTCGACATGTCGGATGCCGCCCTGATGGCCGAGCGGGTGCACTTCGACTACAACAAGGCGGACCTGCAGTCGACCGACCTCCACCTGCTGGAGCAGAAGCTGGCCATCCTGCAGGCGCACCCCCAGCTGGCGGTGCAGGTGGCGGGCAACTGCGACGAGCGTGGCTCGGACGAGTACAACATGGCGCTGGGCGAGCGGCGTGCCGCGTCGGCGAAGCGCTGGCTGACCGCGCACGGGATCGCCGACAGCCGCATCACGATCATCTCGTACGGCAAGGAGCGGCCGCTGGACGCCGGCCACGACGAGAGCGCCTGGGCGAAGAACCGCCGGGACGACTTCGTGGTGACCCGGTCGGTGCAGTAGCCTGGCCTGGCGGGAGCGCGACGTCCGCGCCCCGCGACGTGAAGCCCCGCGGCCGGAACGCCGGCCGCGGGGCTTCCGTGTGTTCGCGCCCGCGACTGGCGTGTGGTTGGCCTCCCAACTATGTTCGCGTGCACCCCATGACACCCCGCCATGACTAGCCTCGCGAGAGATGCCGCCGAGCCCGCCCAGCGGCGACTGATCCTCGAGACGCTGCTGCTCGGCGTCGGCGGGGCGGCCGCGGCGCAGGTATTCAACGTCCTGCTCCGGGCGGCCAACTGGTTCTTCCTCGGACAGATCGCGGGCTATCGCCCGCCGGGGCTCCCCAACGAGGGCGGCAATCCGCTGCCGGTCGTCGGCCCCCACGGGCTGTGGCTCGTGCCGGTGTCCACCACCCTGGGCGGAGTGATCGTGGGGTGGATGGTGACGCGCTACGCGCCCGAGGCCGAGGGGCATGGCACGGACGCCGCCGTGCGGGCGTTCCATCGCGCCGGCGGCGCGCTCCGCGCGCGAGTCGCGCCCATCAAGGCGGTGGCCTCGGCCATCACCATCGGCTCGGGCGGGGCCGCGGGGCGCGAGGGTCCGGTGGCGCTCATCGCCTCCGGCATCGCGTCGATGTACTCGTCGCTCGTCGGGCGCGGGGAGCGGGAGCGCCGGCTCCTCATGCTGATCGGCATGGCGGCCGGCCTGTCGGCCATCTTCCGCTCGCCCATCGGCACGGCCCTGTTCGCCGTCGAGGTCCTGTATTCCGATCTCGAGTTCGAGTCGGACGCGCTGCTCTACACGATCCTTTCGTCGGTGGTCGCCTACGCGGTGAACGGGCTGTTCGTCGGCTGGCAGCCGCTGTTCCGGGTTCCTGCGGGCCTCTCGCTCCCCAGCGTGCTCGACCACGGGTGGTTCGTCGTCCTCGGCGTCGCCGCGGGGCTCGTGGCGGTGCTCGAGCCGATGGTGTTCTACGGCGTGCGCGACCTGTTCCACCGCTTGCAGATGCCGGACTTCCTCAAGCCGGCGCTGGGCGGGCTCATCGTGGGGCTCATCGCGCTCGTCACGCCGCAGGTCATCGCGGGCGGCTACGGGTACATGCAGGCCGCGATCGACGGCCAGCTGGGGCTCTGGACCGCTGCTGCTCCTGGTGTTCGCGCAGATGGCCGCCATGAGCCTCAGCATCTCCTCCGGCGGCTCGGGCGGCGTGTTCGCGCCGAGCCTGTTCATCGGCGCGATGCTGGGCGGGTTCCTCGCGGCGCTCGTCCACCTGCCGCCGGCGCCGTTCGTGGTCGTGGGGATGGCCGCCGTATTCGCGGGCTCGGCGCGGGTGCCCCTGGCGGCGCTGATGATGGTGACCGAGATGACGGGCGGCTACGACCTGCTGGTGCCGGCGGCGCTCGCGGTGATGCTCAGCTACCTGATCCAGGTGCGGGGCTCCCGCGGCCTCAAGTACCGGAGCCTCTACGAGGCGCAGGTTCCGCGGCGCACCGACTCACCGGTGCACCACACCGAGCACCTCGAGATCGCGCTGCGCATCTTGGAGCATGGCCAGCTGTCCCGGCCGCTGGCCGGCCGGCTCGACCTGCTGACGCTGCTCAGGTCCGGCACGCCCGTCGAGTTGCCCGACGACCGGCGCCTGACCGTGGGCGTGCTCAAGGCCGGCAGCCCGCTGGTGCACCAGGCGGTGAGCCAGATCGCCGCGCTGGGCGGGGAATCGCGCGTGATCGGCATCATCCGCGGCGACCACATGATCGGGGTGCGGGCGGAAACGCCGCTGGAAGCGGGGGACCGGCTGATCGTGGTGACGACGCCGGCGGGCCTCGAGAAGCTGAAGGAGCACGTGGAGAGCTGGTAGACCCCGGGGTCGCGTGTGGAGCACGCGCCCCGGACCTGCGAACCGCCGTCAGTCGTTCCGCTGCGCCGCGCCCGACGCCCGGCGAACCCCGCGCTCGAGGCTCCACTTGAGCGCCGGCGGCGTGACCAGCGTCGTGACGATCACCATGATCACCACCGCCGAGTAGATGCCCTCGTCCACGATGCGTTCGCCGTGCACCGTGAGGCCGAGGCCGATGCTGGCGAAGATCAGTCCCACCTCGCCGCGCGGGATCATGCCGAGGCCGACCGAGAGGCGGTCCACGCCGCGGCCGAGCGCGCCGAGGGCGCAGGCCTGCTTGCCGGCGATGGCCGCCACGGTCAGCAGCAGCGCGAGCCCGAGGCCAGCCGGATGGAAGAACGCCGGCAGCTGTACGCGCATCCCCATCAGCACGAAGAACACGGGCACCAGGAACGACGCGACGGGCTGCACCAGCTCGCCCACGCTGCGCTCGCCGCGGCTGGTGAACTCCTTCCAGTGCACGTCCTCGAGGATCAAGCCGGCCGCGTAGGCGCCGACGATGGGCGCCAGGCCCACGGCCGACGCGAGCCACGCCAGGACGAAGCACAGGACCAGCGCGGTAGCGAGGAGGACGCCGTTGCCGCGCAGGCGAGCCGCCGTGGCGAACACGCGCGGCGAGAGCGCGACGCCGAGGGCGAGGGCGCCGACCAGGAACACCGCCGCCTTGGCGACGACCAGGGCGGTGGAGGCGTAGGAGAGTGTCGTGCCCCGGTCGGCGGACTCGATGACGCCGGCGACGACCGCGAGGATCACGAGGCCCAGCACGTCGTCGATCACGGCGGCGCCGAGGATGATGCGCGCCTCCGCGAGGCGCGACTTCCCGAGGTCCTTCAGCACCCGCGCGGTGATGCCCACGCTGGTGGCGGTCAGCGTGGCACCGAGGAAGGCGTGCGCGTAGGCGCTGTGGCCGGGCAGGAGCAGCGCACCGACGCCCCACCCCAGCGCGAACGGCGTGACCACCCCGAGCACGGCCACCAGCGTCGCGCTCGCTCCCACCTTCAGCATCTCGCGGACGGTGGATTCGAGGCCCACCTCGAAGAGCAGGATGAGCACGCCGAGCTGGGCGAGCATCCCGATGGAGGCGTCGCCGGTGAGGGACCGGAACCAGCCGAGGCCCGCGAGATCGAGATTGCCGAGCAGCACGCCCGCGACCAACTCGCCCAGCACGGCGGGCTGGCCGACCCGGACGGCGAGGTCGCCGCCGAGCTTGGCGGCGGTGAGAATGGCGGCCAGCGCGAGCACGAGGTGGGCCACGCCGCTTCCGGTCTCGGCCGGCAGCGAGGCCGCGAGCACGGGAATGAGGACGAGCGGTGCGAGGGAGGTCAGACGCGGCATCCGGATCCCCTTGGAAGCTCCGATGTTCGCCCCGATGCCCGACGGGCGCAAGCGCGGCGCCGACCGCGCGGGGGCTGTCTTGAGTTCCGCCACGCCCGGCCTTATCTAACGGGCAACCCATGCCAGACGAGAAGCTCGTGCCCGACCCGGCGCAGGCCGCGGGCCCCACCCCGGAACCGGAAGACGTCGCCCAGGCTCCGGGCACTCGGGCGCCGGCGCCGGATCCGGGTACACCCGCTCCGCCGTCTCCGTCCGCTCCGGTGTCCGCCACCGCGCCGACGCTGATCATGACGCCGGGCGCCCTCCCGGTGGCCGAAGCGCCCGCGGCTCCAGCCGAGCGAATCGTGCCGGAGACCGCCGAAACCGCCGTGCCGGTCGAGGAGGCGGGGCGCGTGGTGCCGGAAGCGCTGGTGCCGGAAACGGCGGAGTCGCCCGTGCCGGCGGGCCAGGCGGCGCGTCCCGCGACCCTTCGTCCACCGCCACCACTGGATCGTGCGCCTCACCCACTGGGTCAACGCGGTCGTGCTCGTGGGCATGATGGCCAGCGGCCTGCAGATCTACGGCGCCTACGAGCGCTTCGGCATCCGCGGCACGCGGCTGCCGTTGCCCAACCCGCTGGACATGCACCCGGCGCCTCACTGGGCGCGCCTGGGCGGCTGGCTCGCCGGCGGCCTCAACTGGCACTTCTTCCTCATGTGGCCGCTGGTGCTGAACGGGCTGCTCTACCTGGGCTACCTGCTGTTCGCGGGCGAATGGCGGCCGCTGCTCTTCCGCCCGCGCGACGTCGGGCCCGCCATCGAGATGCAGAAGTACTACCTGCACCTCAGGCGGGACCACCCGGCGCAGGGCAAGCACAACGCGCTGCAGAAGGGCGCGTACAGCTTCATCGTCCTGCTCGGCGTGCTCTCGGTGCTGACGCGGCCTGTCGCTGTGGAAGCCGGTCCAGCTCTCGTGGCTCACCGCGCTGTTCGGCGGCTACGAGCTGGCGCGCTACTGGCACTTCGTCGCGGTGTGGCTGTTCGCCGCGTTCATCGTCGTGCACGTCGTGCTGGTGTTCGCGGTGGATCCGGCGTCGTTGCGCGCGATGCTCACGGGCTGGTACCGGGGGAGGTTTCCGAGCCATGACTGAACTCGACCGGCGGCGCTTCCTGCTCGGGGCCGCGGCCGCGGGCGCCTCGGCGCTGGGCGCCGCGTGCGGCTGGGACGGCGGCCGGACGCTGCGGCCCAAGCTGATGGCCTGGTCGAGCGTCAACGACTGGGTGAGCGCGCGCCTGTTTTCCACGACGCATCTCGCGCGGCAGTACGCGCTGAGCCGCCGCACGGCGGACGCCGACTTTCCGGCGTACTACGTCAGCGACAACCTGCCGGCCCTGGCCGACCCCGCGGCGTGGCGGCTCCAGGTGGGCGGATTGGTCCGGAAGCCGGTCACCCTGCCGCTCGACCGGCTGATCGCGATGCCGCGCGTCTCGTACACGGTCAAGCACCACTGCGTGGAAGGGTGGACGGCGATCGCCACCTGGGCGGGCGTGCCGTTCCGCGCGGTCGCCGACCTGGTGGAGCCGCTGCCCGCGGCGCGGTACGTGAACTTCCGCTCGTTCGACAGCGGCTACAGCAACGGCTGGGACCTGCCCTCGGCCATGCACCCGCAGACGATCCTCGCCTACGCGTACAACGACCGCCCGCTGATGCCCGACCACGGCGCGCCGCTGCGACTGTATTCGCCCACCAAACTGGGCTACAAGAACACGAAGTACCTGCTGGCGGTGGAGTTCACCGCGCGCGAAGCCGGGCGGCTACTGGGAGGATCAGGGCTATCCGTGGTTCGGGGGCTTATGAGACAGGTTGGTGGGTTGTGGGTTGCAGGTCGTGGGAGAAGCACCGCCGCCGCGAGTTCGGTGGTCGTGGTCGTCTCCATGCTCGCCGCCGCGCCCCAGGCGCGCGCCCAGGGCATTCCGTTCAGCCAGCACGGATCGGTGAGCCAGCGGGTCGGCTTCACCGACATCTCCATCGAGTACAACCGGCCGGTGGCGCGCGGCCGCACCCTGTTCGGCGACCACGGCGTGGTGCGCTGGGGCGCGATCTGGCATCCCGGCGCGGATTCGGCCACGACCATCACGCTGAGCCGCGACGTGCTGGTGGAGGGGCAGACGCTCAAGGCCGGCCAGTACACGCTGTGGACGATCCCGCGGCCCGACACGTGGACCATCATCTTCAGCCGGGCCGTCCACGTGTTCCACATTCCCTATCCGGGCCAGGCGATGGACGCGCTGCGCGTCGAGGTCAAGCCGGAGACGGGAAGCCACATGGAAGTGCTGGCGTACTACTTCCCCGTGGTGGCACCGGACTCGGCGATCCTCCGGCTGCACTGGGGAGAGATGGTGGTACCGATCCACATCCGCACGGAGTGAGGCGGACAGTTAGTGGGTTGTAGGTTGTGGGTTGTGGTGGGACAATCCACCACCTACAACCCACCACCCACCAACGCTCACGGCGCGCCGGATTCCGGCGTCGGCTCCCCCGGCCTCATCCGCTCCAGGATGAACGCCGTGCCCAGCAGCGCCGCATGCGAGAGCGCCTGCGGGAAGTTGCCGAGCTGCTCGCCGGAGTTCGGGTCGATCTCCTCCGCCAGGAGGCCCAGCGGATTCGCCCGCCGCAGCAGGTTCTTGAACAGCCGCTCGGCCTCCGCGAACTCGCCGATCAGGGCGAGGTTCTGCACCATCCAGAAGCTGCAGGCGAGGAAGGCGCCCTCGTGCCCGCCGAGGCCGTCGGGCGAGCGGTAGCGGTAGATCAGGTCCTCGCAGGGCGACGCCAGCTCGTGGCGCACCGCCGCCAGGGTGCTGCGCACCCGCGGATCGTCGCGCCTGAGGAAGCCGATGTTGCAGATGAGGAGCACCGCGGCGTCGAGCTGCGGCTCGCCGTAGACCTGCACGAACGTCCCGCGCTCCCGGTCCCAGCCCCGTTCCAGCACTTCCGCGTGCACCGCCCGCGCCTCGCGGCGCCAGGTGTCCACGTCGGCCGTGAGCTGCAGGCGCTCGGCGATGCGCGCGCCGCGGTCGAGGGCCGCCCACGCCATGACCTTGCTGAACACGTAGTGCTTCGGCTCCTGGCGCGCCTCCCAGATGCTGTAGTCGGGCTCGCGCCAGTGCGCCGCGGTCCAGTCCACCAGCTGGCGCAGCACCTTCCACAGGCCTTCGGTGACGTGGCCGCGGCGGTACCACAGGGCGACGGTCTCCAGCAACTCGCCGTAGATGTCGAGCTGGAACTGGCGCGCGGCGCCGTTGCCGATCCGCACGGGCCGGGCGCCGCGGTACCCCTCGAGGTGCGCGAGCACTTCCTCCGGCAGGTCGCGGCGGCCGTCCACGCCGTACATGATCTGCAGGTGCCGGCCGTCGGAGCGCCGCGAGACGCGCTTGAGGAACCCCAGGAAGCCGTCCACCTCGGTGCCGAAGCCGAGGCGCTCGAGGCCGTAGAGGACGAAGGCGGCATCGCGGAGCCACACGAACCGGTAGTCCCAGTTGCGGTCGCCGCCGGCGCTCTCGGGCAGCGAGGTCGTGGGCGCCCCGATGATCGCGCCGCTCGGATCGTAGCAGCAGAGCTTGAGGACCAGGGCGCTGCGCTCGACCTCCTGCCGGTACGGGCCGCGGTAGGCGAGCTGGGCGAGCCAGCCGTCCCACCAGCGCGCCGTGGCGTCGAGCTTCTCCTCGGAGGCGTAGTAGGCGACGGGGTGGACCTCGTCGTCGTCGTGCCGCAGCACGAACCACACCGTCTCGCCGGCCTGCAGCGCCACGTGCGCGACGGCGCGGCCGTCCTCGATCTGCCAGGTGGTGTCCGGCGGCGCGGCGAGGGTGGCGACGTCGTCCTCGACGTCGGTGGCGAGCACGCCGTTGCGGCGCAGCACCAGCTCCGGCGCGCTGGTGCCGTAGTTGAACCGGGGCGCGAAGGCCACCTCGACCTCCACGGCGCCGCGCGGGCAGGTCACCCGGCGGTGGATCTCGCTGCCGACACCTTTCGCCGGCTGGACCGGCATGAAGTCCGTGAGGGCCGCCACGCCGCCGCTGTCGGTGTGGAACGTCGTCACCAGGACGTTGGTGGCGGGGAGGTAGCGCTGCTCGCTGGTCCAGGGGCCGCGCGGCGCGATGGTCCAGGCGCCGCCGCGCCCGGCGTCGAGCAGCGCGCCGAAGATGCTCGGGGAGTCGAAGCGCGGCGCGCACCACCAGTCGATCGCGCCGTTTCGGCCCACGAGCGCCGCGGTGTGCAGGTCGCCGATGATGCCGTGGTCTCCGATGGGCGGGTACGCGTTCGCGGGCGGCGTTCCGCTCATGCGGTGGCGTGCGCGAAGCCGCCGGCGGCCAGCCAGCGCAGCAGCTGGAGCACCGCGTCGGGGTCGGGCAGGTCGAGGTCGGACGCGGTGGCGATCGGGACGTGGTTGGACGCCACGCAGATCGAGCGGCCGATGCCCCGGAGCGAGCGGAACGCGTCCTCGTCGGTCATGTCGTCGCCGATGTACAGCGCGCGGACGCGCGAGGGCCAGTCGACCCCGTGCCGGTGCACCAGCACGTGCAGCACCGCGCGGCCCTTGTGCCAGTCGAGGGAGGGCCGCGCCTCGATGATCTCGTGCCCGAAGGTGACGCGGAGGCGCCGGCGCCGCAGCACGGCCTCCGCCTGCCGCTCGGCCTCGGAGCGCAGCTCGGCGGGCACGCCGCGCAGGTGGAAGGTCAGCGTGATGCCCTTGGGTTCGACCCGCGCCCCGGCGATGGCGAGCGCCTCGAGGGCCGCGGCCGCCTGGCGCATGCTCTCCAGGCTGCGGTCGGTGCGCTCGTGCCGGAACGCGATGCCGGGCCCCTCCATCTCGAAGCCGTGGTTGCCCACGTAGGTGAAGCCCGGGATGCCGACGCGCGCCTTGATGTCGTCGAGCGAGCGCCCCGACACGATCACGATGTCGAGGTTCGGCGTGCGGGCCGCCTCCGCCAGGGTCTCGCGGGCCGCGTCCGACAGCTGGGCGTCCTCGGGGCGCGCGGTGAACGGGGTGAGCGTGCCGTCGTAATCCAGGAACAGCGCGACCGCCGGGCGGCCGGCGAGCCAGGGCGCCAGGCGGCGCTCGACCGCCTCGGCGGGCGACGCCACGGTGGCGCGCGAGCGGTCGGCCGCGCCCTCCGCCGCGGCCACGAAGCGGCTCACCCAGCCGTGCACGTCGTTGCCGCGCACCCGGTCGCGCAGCGCCGACATGCGGGCCCGCCGCTCGTCCTCGGACATGGCCAGGGCGCGATGCAGCGCGTCCGCGACGGCGTCGATGTCGAACGGATTGACGAGCAGCGCCTCCTGCAGCTCGTCGGCCGCGCCCGCCATCTCCGACAGGATCAGCACGCCGTCGTTCTCCAGCTGCGCGGCGACGTATTCCTTCGCCACCAGGTTCATGCCGTCCCGCAGCGGCGTCAGCAGCGCCACGTCGGCGCGCCGGTAGAGCGGCACCAGCTCCTCCGGCGGCAGGGAGCGCACCAGGTAGCGCACCGGGCTCCAGCCGGGCTCGGAGAACCGGCCGTTGATCCGCCCCACGGTCTCGTCGATCCCGCGCTTGAGCTCGGCGTACTCGGCGACCCGCTCGCGGCTGGGCACCATCAGCTGCGTGAAGCGCACGCGGCGGCGGTACGCAGGATGGCGCTCGAGCAGGCGTTCCACGGCCTGCAGCCGCTCGGGGATGCCCTTGGTGTAGTCGAGCCGGTCCACGCCGAGGATCTCGGCCACCCGGTCGTCGGACCGCTGCCGGGGCTCGGGGTCCGTGCGCCGCGCGAGGGATTCGACGAGGGCGACGTCGATGCCGATCGGGTGAGCCTGCACCGAGACGGTGCGTCCCTCGAAGCGCACCACGCCAGCCGCGCGATCCACCTCGCAGCCGAGCAGGCGCTCGGCGGAGGTGAGGAAGTGGCTCACGTACGACGGCACGTGCAGGCCGACCAGGTCGCAGGCGAGTACGCCGCGCAGCAGCGGGCGCGACCACGGCAGCACGCGGAAGACCTCGGTCGCCGGGAAGGGGATGTGCAGGAAGAACGCGATGCGGCAGTCGGGCGCGAGGCGCCGCAGGTAGTGCGGCACCCGCAGCAGCTGGTAGTCGTGAATCCAGACCAGGGCGCCGTCACCCTGCACGGCCGCTGCCGCCCGCGCGAAGCGCTCGTTGACCCGCTCGTACGCGGCCCAGGTTCCGGCATCGATTTGCGTCCGGCCGAGGAAGTAGTGGAACAGCGGCCAGAGGGTGCGGTTCGCGAAGCCGCCGTAGTACTGCGCGACCTCGCCGGCGGTGAGGGGCACGGAGCGGTAGGTGATGCCGTCCGACGCGGGCAGCGCGTAGCCGCTCGGCCGGCCGTCCTCCTGCGGCACGCCGGTCCACCCCACCCAGGTGCCGCCGCGCTGGCGCAGCACGGGCTCGAGCGCGGCCACGAGGCCTCCCGGGGAGCGCAGCAGCCGGCTCTGGCTGCCTTCGCGCTCGACCTGGAAGGGCAGGCGATTGCTCACCACCACCAGGGGCCGGTCGGGCGCCGGCTGGGACGCCGACGCCGCCTGCGGCTGTGCGGTCGTGGTCATGCTCCCTCCTGCGGCGACGGGAAGCCTCTCCGACGGGCGCGGGGTGCCCCTTCACAGACACGGCGACTGGGTGAACCGGAACGGAGGCAAGGGGTGGTACCGTGCGGAGGCGCCGGCGTTCCGGCCGCCGCCGCGTGTGGCTACCATTCAGCGCATGACCCGCATCCACGGAAAGCTCGCCCTCGTGACCGGTGCCAGCTCGGGCATCGGCCTCTCGTGCGCCCGCCGCTTCGCCGCGGACGGCGCGAACCTCGTCCTGTGGGCGCGCCGGCGCGACCGCCTCGACGCCGTCGCGGCCGAGGTGCAGAAGGCGCACCACGTGGCGGTGCGGGTGGCCGCGGTGGACGTGCGCGACCGCGCGGCGGTCAACGCGGCGGTCGCAGCGCTCGAGGTCGAGCAGGCGGTGCCCGACATCCTGCTCAACAACGCCGGGCTCGCGGCCGGGTTCGCGAAGCTGCAGGAGGGCGACCCGGACGACTGGGACCGGATGATCGACACCAACCTGAAGGGCCTGCTCAACGTGTCGCGGGCGCTGCTGCCGCTCATGGTCAAGCGCGGCACCGGGCACGTCGTGAACATCGGGAGCACGGCGGGCCACCAGGTCTACCAGGGCGGCAACGTCTACAACGCCACGAAGTTCGGGGTGCGGGCCTTGACCGAGGGGATGAATCTCGACGTGGCGGGCACGCGGGTCCGGATCTCGAGCGTGGATCCGGGGCACGTGGAGACGGAGTTCGCGCTGGTCCGCTTCGCCGGCGACGCGGCGCGGGCGAAGCAGGTGTACGACGGCTTCCGGCCGCTATCGCCCGACGACGTGGCCGATGCGGTGGCCTACGTGGTGAATCTGCCCGAGCACGTGAACGTGCTGGATATGGTGGTGGTGCCCGCCGCGCAGCGCAGCGTTTCGGTGATTGATCGGGACAAGACAAGGTGAGAAGTGAGAGGTGAGGGGTGAGACGTGAGAAGGATAAGTGAGAAGTGAGAGGACGAAGCGTGAGAAGGAGGGCCCCACCCTCTCACGCTTTTCGACCTCTCACTTCTCACTTATCCTTCTCACGTCTCACTACTCACTCCTCACTTTGCTCCTGTATCAACATACGCCCGCGTGATGATCACCGGCTCCACCGGCAGCCGATCGTAGTTGCCGTGCAGCATGACCGGGACCGCGGCGATCTTGTCCACCACGTCCATCCCCTGGATCACGCGCCCGAACACGGCGTAGCCCCAGTCCTTGGCGGTCTTCGCCCTGAAGTCGAGGGTGGCGGAGTTGTCCTGGAGGTTGATGTAGAACTGGACGCCGCCGCTCTGCGGGTCGGGCTCGCGCGCGAGGCCGACCGAGCCGCGCACGTTCTTGAGCCCGTTCTCGGCCTCGTTGGGCACGGGCGGGGCGCTCGAGTGCTTTTCCATGCCCGCCGCGGTCAGGATGCCGGCCTGGATCACGAAGCCGCGCTCGACGCGGTGGAACACCAGGCCGTCGTAGAAGTGCGAGTTGACGTGCCCGACGATGTTCTCCACGGTCCGGGGCGCGGCCTTGCGATCGAGCTGCATCACGATGCGCCCCTTGGTCGTCTCGAGCACCACTACCGGCAGCGAGTCGTTCTCGCCCGGCTGGACTGCGGCGGCTGCGGCGGCCGCGGCCTCCGGCTTGGGCTTCTGACAGGCGGCGGCGAGCAGGCCGGCCGACACGAGTGCGACGACATGACTGGTCTTCACCACGTCTCCCCCGATGCTGCGAGTCAGTCCTCCGCCGGACCGCCGGCGCTGGCCAGCTGGTCGGCCTTGATCTTCCCGACGTCGAACTTCAGCGCGGCGGCGAGCATCTTCTCCACCGTCGCGTCGAACTCCGCCTTCGCCCCGCGCTGGAAGCGCAGCGGGTTGATGCGCGCCACGACGAACGCCTTGAGGTACGGGCTCTCGAGGCCGCGGGCCTTGAGGCCCTTCACGGCCTCGCCGACGGCCTCGTCCAGCTTGATCAGCAGGTCGGCGCGCCCGGTGCGCACCGCCATGGCCTTGGAGAGCGGCTGGGAGAGGAAACCCTCCACCCGCTTCACGACCGAGTGATAGGTCCCGCCGGCGAAGCGGCCGTTCTGCCGGTAGCACAGGCCCAGCGTGAGCAGCGCCGGCTCCTCGAACTCCACCTCGAAGTCGCGCTCGGGCCGGTCGTCGAGCGCGACCAGCGCCTCCGCCAGGCGGCTCACCTCGAGCGCCTTCTCGCGGAGGTTGTGCGCCTTCTCCGTGTTGAGCGCGAGGATGCGGCGCGCCACCTCCGCCTCGGGCACGACCAGGGCCGTGACGGAGCGCGCGCCGAGCTGGCGCAGCGCGGCGAGCCGGTGATGCCCGTTCGGCGTCCAGTATCCGCCGGAGGCGGACGGCACGGCGATGATGGGATCGAGGTAGCGGCCGAGCCGGTCGATGGCGCTCGCCAGGCGCGCCACGTGCGTGTCGGACAGGTCGCGCTGGTACGGGGTGGGCTCCACCTTCGCGACCGGCAGGCCGGCGAGCACCTGCCAGTGCCCGCCGAGCGGGTCGCGGAAGACGGCGAGCACGGTGCCGCCGTCCTTCGTGATGGCGGCGGCGAGCGCGGTGGCGGCCGGCCCGGGAGCGCCAGCCGCCAGCTCGCCGGCGTCGAGTCCGCGCGACGCCGCCTCCGCCTTCTTCCGCCGGCGGGCCGCCGGCTTCTTCTCCTTCGCGGTCTTCTTCTCCGCCACGCGGCCTCCGGTTTGCACCAGCGCGCGAGCCGATGACACGGTGCGCGCGCCTGGACATAATACAGGCCCGCGGCGCCCGCGCCAACGCGACGCCGGGGCCGTCCGCACCCGGGAGAAACGCCGTGCCGACCCGCAGCCGCACCCCGAACGCCGCCGTCGTGAGCGCCCCCGCCCCGCCGCCCGCCCTCTCCGTCACCGGGCTCCGCAAGGCGTACGGCAGCCTCGTCGCGGTGGACGGGATCTCCTTCGACGTCGCGCCGGGCGAGATCGTCGGCCTGCTCGGGCCCAACGGCGCGGGCAAGACCACGACGATCAACATGGTCCTCGGGGTGCTCGCGCCGGACACCGGGTCCGTCCGGATCGAGGGCCTCGATCTCCAGGCCCGTCGCTCCGAGATCCTGGAGCGGACCAATTTCGCCGCCGTGTACTCGCCCCTGCCCGGCAACCTGACGGTGGTCCAGAACCTCCGGGTGTTCGGCATGATCTACGGCGTGCGCGCGCTCTCGGGGCGCATCGAGGCGCTGCTCGGGGAGTACGACCTCGGGCGGTTCCGCGACGCGAAGAGCGGCGTGCTGTCCTCGGGCGAGCAGACGCGGCTGTCGCTCGCCAAGGCCATGCTCAACCAGCCCCACCTCCTCCTGCTCGACGAGCCCACGGCCTCGCTGGACCCCGCCACCGCGCGCGACATGCGGGCGCGGATCCGGACCTTCGCCGAGCGCGGCGGCGGCGTGCTGTGGACGTCGCACAACATGCACGAGGTGGTCGAGGTCTGCGACCGCGTGCTGTTCCTCTCGCGGGGGAAGATCCTGCTGGAAGGCGACCCGCGGACGCTGCCCGGCGATCACGGCAAGGCGAGTCTCGAGGAGCTGTTCATCACCGTGGCGCGCGAGCCGCTGTCGCTGGAGAGCGCGTGAGCGCCGCTGCGCCCGCGCCGGATCGCGGCCATCGTGCTGCGCCACTTCTACCTGGTGCGCGGCAGCCTGTCGCGCGTCTTCCCGCTGTTCGTGTGGGTCGCCATCGACATGGTGCTGTGGGGCTTCATCACCCGCTACCTCGCGACGGGGACGACCTTCCGGTTCAGCCTGGTGACCGCCCTGCTCGGCGCCGTGCTGCTGTGGGACTTCCAGGCCCGCGTCATGCAGGGCGTGACGATGGCGTTCTTCGAGGACGTCTGGGCGCGCAACTTCCTCAACTTCTTCGCCTCGCCGCTCCGGGTGGCCGAGTACCTGGCGGGCCTGGTGCTCTCGAGCATCGCGACCAGCGCGGTGGGCCTGGTCGTGATGCTGCTGGTCGCCACCGCGGCGTTCGGCCTGTCGTTCGCCGCGTACGGGGCGCTGCTCGTCCCCTTCCTGCTGGTGCTGTTCCTGTTCGGCATCGCGCTCGGCATCACCGGCGCGGCCGTGGTGCTGCGCCTCGGCCCCTCCGCCGAGTGGTTCATCTGGCCGATTCCGGCCGTGCTCTCGCCGTTCGCCTGCGTGTTCTACCCGCTCGCGACGCTGCCGGCCTGGATGCGTCCGCTCGCCCGCCTCCTGCCGCCCGCCTACGTGTTCGAGGGTATGCGCGCAGTCGTGGCGGGGCACGCCGCGCCGCTCGCGCCGCTGGCCGTGGGCGCCGCGCTCGCCGCGCTCGACATCGTGCTGGCCTGCCTGGTGTTCCGGGGCGTCCACCGCTACGCGGTGCGCACCGGGCTCGTGGCGCGCTACAGCGCCGAGAGCGTGAGCTGAGGCGGCGAGGCCCCGCGCCGTTACGTTCCCGATACGGCCGCGTTTCCCGGCACCCCCTTGCCCGGCGGGCCGCGCATAGTTAGACGTTCATCAATACATAAATCACGCGGAAACGGATGGACGACGACCGCCTGGTCCGGGTGCTGAAGGCCCTGGCCGACCCCAAGCGCTTTCGGATGGTGCAGCAGCTCGCCCAGGGGGGCGAGCTGTGCTGCGGCGACCTCGGACGCTGCTTCGCCGTCTCGCAGCCGACGATCTCGCACCACCTGAAACTGCTGGGCGAGGCCGGCGTACTGACCGTGCGCCACGACGGGCAACACCACTTCATCTCGGTCAACCGCGGCTGCTGGACGAGGTGAGCGCGCTGCTGCCGGCCCGGCTGAGGGCCGGGTCGGCCGAGGCCGGCCCGTCTCGGGCGGGCGACGCCGGCCCCCGGGAACAAGCGTCGGCGTCGTCGGTAGACCGCACGGCTGAACCCCGCTCCTCGATGGTATGTCCGGTCGGTGTCGATTCCGGCCCCCGTGGTTCGTCGCCAGTAGGAGAGTCGCGGTCCTGTATGGAGGTGTTCGTGAGTCAGCGGTTCCGGGTTCGCTCTGGTGTCCGTCCCGTCGCGGTCGCGGTGGGGATCCTCGGTTTCCTGGTGGGCGCGGGCTGCAAGGGCGCCAAGGCGGGTTTCGGCGGCTTCCCGCCGGCCGAAGTCTCGGTCGTCACGGTGAGGCCGCGCCCGGTGCCGGAGACGTTCGAGTTTCCCGGTGAGGTCCTGCCGTACCGGCGGGTGGAGGTGCGCTCGCGGGTGGAGGGCATCATCGAGGAGCGGCCGTTCACCGAAGGGGCCATCGTCCAGCCGGGCGAGCTGCTCTACCGGCTCGACAAGGTCCGGTACCAGGCCGCGTTCCAGAGCGCGCAGGCCCGGCTCCAGAACGCGCGCCAGACCTTCGAGCGGGTGGAGCCGCTCCTGGCCCAGCACGCCGTGGCGCAGCAGGACGTGGACAACGCCCGCGCCGAGCTGGCGGCGGCCCAGGGCGCCTTCGACCAGGCGAAGAAGGACCTGGACGACACCGACGTGAGGGCGGAGATCGCGGGCCGGGTGGGGCGCACACTCATGGAGGTGGGGGCGCGCGTCACGGGCCCCGCCGACCTGCTGACGACCATCGACCGCCTCGATCCCGTGTACGTCACCTTCCAGCCGTCGTCGCAGCAGCTGCTCGAATGGCGCGAGAATCCCCGCTGGCGGTCGCTGGTCGAGGCGGGGAGCCGGCTGGTGGTGCAGGTGGTCCTGCCGGACGGCACGGTGCTGCCGCGGACCGGGCGGCTCGACTTCGTCGCGCCCTCGCTCGACGCCGCCACCGGCACGGAGGAGTTCCGCGCCACGTTCCAGAACCCGGACCGGCTGCTGATGCCCGGCCAGTTCGTGCGGGTGCGGCTGGTGGGCTTCGTGCGCGACAGCGCGCTCGCCGTCCCGGAGCGCGCGGTGCAGACCGGCCTCGGGCGCCAGTTCGTCTACGTGGCGGGCAAGGGCGACACCGTCCAGACGCGCGACGTCCAGACGGGTCCCTGGGCCGGCGACCGCTGGATCATCGATCGCGGTCTCGTGCCCGGCGACCGGGTGATCGTGGACGGGATCCAGAAGGTCGCGCCGGGCCGGCCGGTGAAGCCGGTCGAGCTGGGCGACAGCACGGCCGCGCGGCCGGCGGCGGGAACGCCCAAGGCGGCTGCGGCGCCCAAGGCGGCGGGGGCGCGGCGATGACCGGTTCGTCCGAGGGCGGCCAGGAGATCAAGTACTACTTCATCCGCCGGCCGGTCCTGGCCGGCGTGATCTCGATGATCATCACGCTGATGGGCGTGCTCGCGATCCGGCTCGCTGCCGGTGGCGCGCTACCCGCAGATCTCGCCGCCCGCCATCCAGGTGGTGGCCGTCTATCCCGGCGCCACGGCCCAGGACGTGGCGGAGGCCGTCGCGGCGCCGATCGAGCAGCAGCTCTCGGGGCTGCAGGGGATGCTCTACTACACGTCGGCCAACGCGAGCGACGGGACGATGAGCCTCTCCATCTACTTCGACGTCAACCGCGACCAGGACCTCGCGGCGGTGGACGTGCAGAACGCGGTGCAGCTCGCCTCGCCGCAGCTGCCGGCCGCGGTGCGCCAGCTCGGCATCTCGATCGTCAAGGCCAACTCCGACATCCTCGGCGTCGTGGGGTTGAGCTCCAGCGATCCGCGCTACGACGCGGCCGTACCTCACCAACTACATGAAGCTGTACGTCGAGGACGAGCTGAAGGGCGTGCAGGGGGTCGGCAACGCGACCACCTTCGGCGGGCTGCAGTTCTCGATGCTGATCCAGCTCGACCCCGACAAGATGGCGCAGCTCGGCGTCACGGTGAACGACGTCGCGGACGCGGTGCGCGAGCAGAACGCCACCAACCCCGCCGGCCGGCTCGGCGGCGAGCCCGCGCCGCCCGGCACCGAGCTGACCATCCCGGTCACGACGATCGGCCGGCTGCAGACGCCCGACCAGTTCAACGACATCGTGGTGCGGGCGCTGCCCGACGGCTCGGAGATCCGGATCCGCGACATCGGGCGCGCGGTCCTGGGCTCGCAGAACTACGACTTCGAGGGTCGCCTGAACGGGCGGCCCACGGCGCTGTGCCTGCTGTACCTCCGGCCGGGCGCCAACGCGCTCCGGACGCGCGAGGCGATCGTCAAGCGCCTCGGCGAGCTGCAGAAGAACCTCCCGGCGGGCGTGAACATCAGCATCCCGTTCGACACGACGCCGTTCGTCACCGTGTCCATCCACGAGGTGGTGGTCACGCTGGTCGAGGCGCTGCTGCTGGTGGCGCTGGTGGTGTTCGTCTTCCTGCAGAGCTGGCGCGCGACGCTGATCCCGATGCTGGCGGTGCCGGTGAGCGTGATCGGCACCTTCCTCGGCCTCGAGGCGCTGGGGCTCTCGATCAACGTGCTGACCCTGTTCGCGCTGGTGCTCGCCATCGGCATCGTGGTGGACGACGCCATCGTGGTGATCGAGAACGTCGAACGCATCATGGCCACCGAGGGGCTGCCGGCGCGGCTCGCCGCGGACCGGGGCATCCAGCAGGTGGCGCCCGCCCTGGTGGCCATCGTGCTGTCGCTGACGGCCGTGTTCGTGCCGGTGGCGTTCACCGGCGGCGTCACGGGCGCCCTGTTCCGGCAGTTCGCCATCACCATCGCCATCGCGGTGGTGCTCTCGGGCGTGGTGGCCCTGACCCTGACGCCGGCGCTCTGCGCCTTCCTGCTCAAGGAGGCGAGCGAGGCGCACACCACCGGCCCGTTCGGCGCCTTCAACCGGCTGTTCGACCGGGGCGCGGCACAACTACGTCGTCAACGTGGAACGGGTGCTGCGGCGGCCGCGGGCCGGCTTCGCGGCGTTCGCGGTGGTGATCGCCCTGGCCGTGCTTCTTCTGGCGGCACGTGCCGTCGTCGTTCATCCCGACCGAGGACAAGGGCTACTTCGCGGTCGCGCTGCAGCTGCCCGACGGCTCGTCGCTGCAGCGCACCGAGGCGGTGGTCCAGCGGGTCGAGGGCTTCCTGCGGCAGGAGAAGGCCGTGCGGAACATCGTCGCGCTCGCCGGCCTCGACATCCTGAGCCGCTCGCAGCCAGACCAACAGCGCCGTCATCTTCGTCAACGTGGCGCCGTGGGACGAGCGCGGGAAGAAGGACGCGCTCGACGCCATCACCCAGCGGCTGTCGTTCCGGCTGTTCGGGATGAAGGACGCCATCGGCTTCGCCTTCAACCTGCCGGAGATCCCGGGCCTCGGCGCGACGGCCGGGGTCGAGACCAACCTGCAGGACCGCATCGGCCGGCCGGTGAGCGACTTCGCCGGCGAGGTGCAGCAGTTCGTGCAGGCGGCGAACCAGCTGCCGGCGGTGGCCGGCCGTGCAGGTCAACTTCCGCGCCAACGTCCCGCAGCTGTTCGTCAACGTGGACCGCGCCGCGGCCAAGGCCCGGGGCGTCCAGCTCAGCGACCTGTTCGGCACGCTGCAGGCGCTGCTCTCCACCCTCTACATCAACGACTTCAACCTGTACGGGAAGACCTACCGCGTGCAGGCCGAGGCGGAGGCGCCGTTCCGCCAGACGCCGGCCGACATCGGCCGGCTCTACGTGCGCGGCGCCGAACGGCGCGATGATCCCGCTGTCGGCCCTGACCAGCACGGAGTTCCGGTCGGCGCCCGACCCTGGTGAGCCGCTTCAACGGCTTCACCTCGGCGCTGCTTGACCGGCGCGCCGAAGCCCGGGCGCAGCAGCGGCGAGATGATGGCGGAGCTGGACAGCCTGGTGACCACGCGCTTCGGCAACGAGGGCCTGGCGCTCGCCTACTCGGGCCAGTCGTACCAGGAGCGGGCCTCGAGCGGCGCGGCCGGCGTGGTGATGGTGCTGGGCCTGATCATCGTCTTCCTGGTGCTGGCGGCGCAGTACGAGAGCTGGTCGCTGCCGTTCGCCGTGCTGCTCGGCGTGCCGTTCGGCGTGCTGGGCGCCTACTTCGGCGTCTGGCTGCGGGGCCAGCCGAGCGACATCTACGTGCAGGTCGGGCTCATCACGGTGGTGGGTCTGTCGGCCAAGAACGCGATCCTCATCGTCGAGTTCGCCAACTCGCTGCGCGAGCAGGGCGTGCCGCTCATCCAGGCGGCGGTCGACGCGCGGCGCGCGACCGGCTGCGGCCGATCCTGATGACGTCGCTGGCGTTCATCTTCGGCGTCTCGCCGCTGCTGGTGGCGGGCGGCGCCGGCGCCATGAGCCGCCACTCGATCGGCACCACGGTGTTCTTCGGGATGCTGGTCGCGACGGCGATCGCGATCATCTTCATCCCGCTCTTCTTCAAGGTGATCCGCGGCTTCGCCGAGCGGCGGCGCGCCGCCGCCGGCGCCGCGCGTACCGGGAGCAGCAATGAACGCGCGCATCCTGAAGGTCGCGACGGCCGCCCTGCTCGCCGGCTGCGCCGTCGGCCCGGCCTACCGCCCGGCGCCGGTCGTGCCCGCCGCCACCGAGGTCGGGACGTGCGCGCTGGCCGACTCGACGCGGGCGTTCTTCGACTCGCTGGCGGCGGCGCGGGCGGCCGACACGCGCCCGCCCGACCGCGCGGTTCCTGCCGCCGCGGCGGCTGACGGCGGATTCGGTCGCCGATCTCGCCTGGGTGGACGTGCTGAAGGACACGACGCTCACCGCGCCTGGTGGGGATCGCGCTGCAGCAGAACCGCGACGTCGTGAGCGCGCGCGCCCGGATCGAGGAGTACCGGGCCGATGCCGGCGAGGCCCGCTCCTACTTCTTCCCGAGCCTGACCCTGAACGGGAGCGCGTCGCGGAACAAGGTGGCGTTCGGCTCCACCCTGATCCCGCCGTACACCGCCTGGCGGGCGACGGCCGACCTGGCGTGGGAGCTGTCGTTCTGGGGGACCCGGCAGCGGCATCGCGGCCGTCCAACGCCGACCTGGCGTCGCAGGTGGCGGCCGAGCGCGCCACCGTGCTCTCGCTGGTGAGCGACGTCGCGACCGCGTACCTCCAGCTGCTGGAGCTGGACCAGGAGCGGGCGATCGGCCGAGCAGACGCTCGCCTCGCGCAAGGCGACGCTCGACCTGGCGCGCCAGCGGTACAGCCGCGGCCTGATCTCGGAGCTGGACGTGCGGCAGTTCGAGGCGCAGGTGGCGGTGCCCGCCGCGCGGCTGGCGCAGGTGGCGCAGCTGCAGTCGCCGAGCCGGAGCACGCGCTCGACGTGCTGCTGGGCGAGGGGCCGGCGGCCGATTCCGCGCGGCGGTACCCTGGCCGCGGCCGCGCGCGCGGTGCGCGGTGCCGGACTCCGTATCCGTCCACCCTGCTCGCGCGGCGGCCCGACGTCGAGGCGGCGGAGCGCGCGTACGCGGCGGCCACCGCGCGCATCGGGCTCGCCGACGCGGCGCGCCTGCCGGTCTTCGCCATCACCGCGTCGTGGGGCACCCAGGCGCCGACGCTCGGCGGCATGTTCGCGAGCCCGAACCGGGTGTACCAGCTGCTGGGCGGCGTCTCGATCCCCATCTTCACCGGCGGCCGGCTGGTGGACGAGGCGCGGGCCGCGCGCGCCCGGGCGGAGCAGGCGCGGGCGCAGTACGAGCAGACGGTGCTGGTCGCGCTGGCGAGGCGGGCGACGCGCTGGCGGCGTGCGGGCGGCGCGCGACGAGGCGGCGGCCGAGGCAGACGCAGGCCACGGCGCTGCGGCGCGCCCTGGAGCTGGCGCAGCTGCGCTACAGCACGGGCGTGTCGAACTATCTCGAGGTGCTCGACGCGGAGCGGAGCCTGTTCGACGCGGAGCTGGCGGCCAGCCAGGCCCAGCTGCAGCAGCTCACCGCCGCGGTGCAGCTCTACAAGGCGCTGGGCGGTGGGCCGCGCCGGCGGACTGCACGGCGCGCAGAAGCCGCGCTGAGTCAGTCTCCCCGGCGCGGCGGCGGCCGGGCCCCGGCGCTGAGCGGCGCCGCGGCGGCCGGGCAGCTTCGCCAGCTGCGCGATCAGCTGGACAGTCGCGCGCCGTCGCGGCCTGCTTGGCCAGCAGCTGGACGATGAGGGCCGACAGGCGCCGGCGGAATGGCCGGATTGATGCGTACCGGCGGCTCCGGCTCATCGTGCAGGATCTTGGCGATGAGCGAGATCGGCGACCGGGAGTCGAAGCGGCAGCCGGCCCGTCAGGCACTCGTAGAGCACCACGCCCGCCGCGTACAGATCGCTCCGCGCCGTCCACCGTCCTCCGGCCAGCAGCTGCTCGGGCGACATGTAGGCCGGCGTCCCCACCACCATGCCCGCCTGGGTCAGCACCGTGCGTGTGCTCGACCAGGCGCGCGATGCCGAAGTCCATCACCTTCAGCACGCCTTCGCGCGTCGAGCAGCAGGTTCTGCGGCTTGATGTCGCGGTGGATCACGCCCTGGCCGTGCGCGACGTCAGCGCGTCGGCGAGCTGCGGCGCCGATGGCGAGCGCCGCCGCCACGCCGAGCCGGCCGCGCGTGTCGAGCAGCTCGCCGCACGCGTCATGCCCTCGACGAACTCCATCGTCACGTAGCACGCGCCGTCGCACACGCCGAAGTCGTGGGTGCGGACGACGTTGCGGTGGGTGATGCGCCGCGCCAGCCGCGTCTCGGCCTTGAGCCGCTGACCGCCGTCTCGTCGGCGTGGACGAAGCTCGGGGTGCATCATCTTGATGCGCCACGTCCTCGCCCAGCTCGCGGTCGCGCGCGCGGTAGACGACGCCCATCCCGCCGCGTCCCGACCATGCGCTGGATCTCGTAGCGGCCCGGCGAACACCTGCCGCCGGTTCCAGCGTGCTGGTGCCCGCGCCCGCCTCCGCGTCGACCCGACGGCTGGGCCTCCGGCGATCTCCCGCCGCAGCTCCTCGAGCTGGCCGTGCAGCCGCTCCTCCCGGGCCCTGATCTCCGCGGCCATGCCGTCGAACACCCGCGCGAGCCGGCCCAGCTCGTCGCCCCGCGTGGTGATGTCGGCCAGCGCGCCGGCCGGTACGTGCGCCGCTCTCCACGGCGCGCGCCGCGCCGATCACGCGCTCGACCTCCTTGAGGTAGGCCAGCTCGCGGTCGCGCAGCCGCTTCTTCTCCAGGCACGCGCCGATGCGCGCCTGGAGCAGCACCGGGTCGAACGGCTTCGGCAGGTAGTCCTCGGCGCCCGCGCTCGATGCAGCGCACCACGCTGGCCATGTCGTCCAAGGCCGAGATCATGATCACCGGCATGTCGCGCGGTCTCGGGCGCCGCCTTGATGCGCTCGAGCACGGCGAAGCCGTCCAGCTCCGGCATCATGCACGTCGAGCAGCACCAGGTCGAACGGCGACGCTGCCGAGCATCTCGAGCGCAGCGCCGCCGCTCGGCCGCGCAGGCAACGGCGTAGCCCTGCCGCTCGAGCCGGCGCTGGAGCACGGCGCGGTTGTCCTCGTTGTCGTCCACGACGAGGATGCGGGCCGGTGCGAGGGCAGGCTCGGAGGCCGGAGCGCTTGTAGGTTGTAGGTTGTGGGCGGTAGGGATTCCGGCGCCGGGGTGCCGCGCGTCGGCGTCGCCGCCGGCGTGCCGAGCACCCCAGCCGCTCGGCCGCGCTGCGGATCTTGCGGATGTCGGCGACGAAGGCGCGCTCGGCGTCGACTCGAGCAGCGGCTCAGTCGCCGCGCAGGATCTTCTCGCGCGGCAGGCGCAGCGTGTCGCTCAGCGCCTTCCGCCTCCGCGGGCCGGACGTCGGCGCGGCCCGAGGGCAGGCCGCGGTCGATGGTGGTGAGCGCGTCGCGCACCGCGGCGAGCGCTTCCTCGAGCGCGGCCCGCCGCGCGGCCTGCGTCGTCGCCGCGTCGCGTCCTCCAGCAGCATCTCGCAGTAGCCGATGATCTGGTTGATGGGCGTGCGCAGCTCGTGGCGCAGCTCCGACAGCGCCTGGACGGTGAGGGTGGCCCGGCCGATCGGTCACGCGCCGTCGTTCCGGTCCAGCAGCGCCTGCATCTTGCCGAGCAGGCGCTCGAGCTCGATGGGCTTGGTGTCGTAGTCGTCGCAGCCGGCCTCGATGGCCTTCTCGCGGTCGCCCGCCATGGCGTGCGCGGTGAGGGCGATGATCGGCACGGTCTTGGTCGCCGGCGCCGCGCGCAGCAGCCGCGTGGCCTCCCAGCCGTCGATCTCGGGCAGGCTCATGTCCATCAGGATGAGATCGTAGCTGCCGGCGGCCGCCATCTCCACGCCCTGGCGGCCGTCGGTGGCCATCGCCACCTCGAAGCCCTTGCGCTGCAGGCGCCGCGACAGCATGTCGCGGTTCATCTCGTTGTCTTCGACCAGCAGAATCGTGCGCCATCGGTTCTCCTCGTCCTCAGTGCGTCCGTGCGTCGTCGTGCGCCTGTGCGTCAGCCCTGGCTTCCAGCGCGGCGGGCAGCCGGACGGTGAACGTCGAGCCCTTGCCCGGCTCGCTCGCCACCACGCACGTCGCCGCCCATCATCTGGCAGAACCGCCGCGTGATGGCGAGGCCGAGGCCGGTGCCGCCGTAGCGCCGGGCGGTCGAGGCGTCCGCCTGCGTGAACGCCTCGAACAGCTTCGCCAGCTGCTCCGGGGTCATGCCGATGCCGGTGTCGGCGATCGCGGAACACGAGCCACTCCGCGGCGGTGCCGTTCCGCTCGCGGTCGGCGGTCAGCGTGATGGTCCCGTGCTCGGTGAACTTGCAGGCGTTGGACAGCAGGTTGAACAGCACCTGCCGCACCTTGCACGAGGTCGGAGCGCATCGTGCCGCAGGGTCTCGGCGCAGCGGACCTCGAGCCGGTTGCGCGTTCTTCTCCACCAGCGGCCGGATCGTCGTCGTGCACGTCGCGGATCGTCTCGCGCACGTCGAACGGCTCGACGTACAGCTCCATCTTGCCCGCCTCGATCTTGGACAGGTCGAGGATGTCGTTGATCAGGCCCAGCAGGTGCCGGCCCGCGGTGCGGATCTTCTGGAGGTCCGGCGCCAGCTCGGGATGGCCGACGTCGGTCACCTCCTCCTCGAGCATCTCGCTGTAGCCGATGATGGCGTTCAGCGGCGTCCGCAGCTCGTGGCTCATGTGCGCCAGGAACTGGCTCTTGGCGCTGTTCGCCGCCTCCGCCTCCTGGCGCGCGCGGAGCAGCTCCGAGATGTCGTGGTAGAGGCCCATCAGGCCGACCAGCTCGCCGTCCACCACCACCGGCACGCCGAGCACCTCGACGTCCACCAGGCTGCCGTCCTTGCGGCAGCGGCGGCCCATCGCGTGCACCGGCCCCTGGTCGAGCACGTGCTGGGTGTAGCCCACCGCCTCGGCGCGCGTGGCCTCGGTGCTGATCAGCGCGTCGAGGTCCCGGCCCACGGCTTCGCCCTGCGGGTAGCCGAACAGCGTCTCGAACGCCGGGTTGCACGAGATGATGCGGTGGTCGCGGTCCAGCACCACGATGGCGACGGGGCTGTTGGAGACCAGGTCCTCGAAATACTGCTTCTGCCGCTGCGCGGCCGTGTAGAGGCGCGCGTTCTCGATGGCGACGGCGGCCTGGGGCGCGAAGATGTTGAGCCGCCGCAGGTCGTCCGGCCCGAAGCGGCGCGTGGGGTCGGAGTGCACGCTCGCCATGGCGCCCACCAGCCGCTGGCCGATCAGCAGCGGCGCGGCCATCACCGCGTAGTCGGTCGCGCCCGTGTACTGGGCCGAGCGCCCGTCCCAGGCGCCGTAGCTCGGGATGATGAGCGGCTGGTGGGTCTGCGCCACGCGGCCCATCGCGCCTTCGCCGAGCGCCATGCGCGTGCCGGTCGAATCGATGCCGATGTTGAGGCTCGCGACCACCACCAGCTCGCGCGCCGCCTCGTCGTAGATGGCCAGCTCGCCGCCGGTGACGCCGAGCAGGGTGACGGCGCGGCGCAGCATGGCCTGGAGCAGCGTGGACAGCTCCAGCTGGCCGGAGAGGTCGGCCATCGTGTCGAGCAGCGCCTGCTGCTCGTCGGCGCGGCGGCGCTCCGCTTCGAGCAGGCGCGCGCGGGCGATGGCGACGGCGGCCTGCGGCGCGAACATGTTGAGCAGGCGCAGGTCCGCCGCGCCGAATTTCCGGGCCGGATCGGCGTGCACCGCCGCGATGGCGCCCACCAGCCGGCTGCCCACCAGCAGCGGCGCGACCATCACCGAATGCACGGTGACGTCGGAGTACTGGCCCGAGCGGCCCAGCCACTCGGCGTACTCGGGGATCAGCAGCGGCTCGTGCGTCTGGGCCACGCGGCCCATGGCGCCCTCGCCGAGCGCGAGCCGCGTGCCCGTCGAGTCCTTGCCGATGTTGTGGCTGGCGACGACCTCCAGCTGCTCGCGCGTCTCGTCGTAGATGGCCAGCTCGCCGCCCGTGACGCCGAGCAGCGTGACCGCGCGCTGCAGCGTGGCCTGCAGCAGCTTGGAAAGCTCCAGCTCGGCCGACAGGTCGGCCATCGTGGCCAGCAGCGCCTCGTGCTCGTCGGCGCGCCGGCGCTCGTCCGCCAGGAGGCGCGCGCGCGCCAGCGCGAGGCCGGCCTGGTTGGCGGCGGCCGTCAGGATCTCGAAGTCGTCCTGGTCGAAGGCGTCGGGCGTCCCGCTCTCGATCACCAGCACGCCCATCGTCCGCCCGTCCACGAGGATGGGGACGTCCACCTCCGACCCGCGGTTCGGGCTCGGCACGTACCGGGCCAGGCCCTTCACGCGCGGCGTGTAGTGCAGCTCGCCGTTCTGGAGCGGCAGCTCGCTCAGGCCCTCGCCCGGCGGGAGCCGGAAGTCCGCCGGCGCGTCGGGCCAGCCCACGCTGGCCGTCAGGACGCGGTCGCCCGTGGCCGGGTCCACCAGGAACAGGCCGAGGAAGTCGTAGCCGAGGCCTTCGTGGAGGCCGCGCACCACGCTGCGGCAGATGGCCGGTTCGTCCGGCGCGGTGCCGATGTCCACGCTGAGGCGCAGCAGCGCGCCGAGCCGGCGGGCGAGGTCGTCCTTCGCCGTGGCGCGCGGCGGCGGCGCGCGTCGCGTCGCGGTGCGGCCCCGGGCGGGCGTCACGCCGGCGTCCGCGCCGCGGCCAGCTGGCGCACTTCGCTCACCAGGGCGTCGGGCGTGCGGAACTTCTTGAGGACCGCGACCAGGCGCTCGCGCTCGATGGGCTTGGTGAGGAAGTCGGAAGCGCCCAGGGCGAAGCCGATGTGCTTCTCGTCCACCACGCTCAGCATCACGACCGGGATCCCCGACAGCTCGGGGTCCGCCTTCAGCGCCGTGAGCACCGCCCAGCCGTCCATGCCCGGCATCAGCACGTCCAGGGTGATCACGTCGGGCCGCGCGGTGCGGGCGCGGCGCAGGGCCGTGTCGCCGTCCGGCGCTTCCTCCACCCGGAAGCCTTCGCGGCTCAGGAACCGGACGATCAGGTTGCGCGCCGCCGGATCGTCGTCGACCACCAGCACGGTGCCGGAGACGCCCGACCCGGACGCGACGCTTTCGGCTGCCCCGGTCGCCGCTTCGGGCGGCGCGACGGCCACGGTGGCCGGGACGCGCACCGTGAAGGTGGATCCGCGGCCCGGCTCGCTGGCGACGGTGATGTCGCCCCCCATCATCTGGCAGAAGCGCCGCGAGATGGCGAGGCCGAGCCCGGTGCCGCCGTAGCGGCGCGTGGTGGACGCCTCCGCCTGCGCGAACGCCTCGAACAGCCGCGTCATCTGCGCCGGCGTCATCCCGATCCCCGAGTCGGTCACCCGGAACACCACCCACTCGCCGGCGCCGTCGCGCCGCTCGCGGCTCGCGGCCAGCGTGACCGTGCCGTGCTCGGTGAACTTGCACGCGTTGGAGAGCAGGTTGAGGAGCACCTGCCGCATCTTGGTCAGGTCGCCGTGCATCGCCCCCAGGTCCGCCCCCTCCACCACGAGCGTGTTCGCGTTCTTCTCGACCAGGGGCCGCACCGTCGTGGTCACGTCGTCCAGCATCTGCCGCACCTCGAAGGTCTCGAGGTACAGCTCCGTCTTCCCGGCCTCGATCTTCGACAGGTCGAGGATGTCGTTGATGAGCGCCAGCAGGTGCCGGCCGGCCGTGTGGATCTTCTCGAGGTCGGGGGCCAGCGCCGTCTGCCCCAGGTCGGCCACCTCCTCCTGCAGCATCTCGCTGTAGCCGATGATGGCGTTCAAGGGCGTGCGCAGCTCGTGGCTCATGCTGGCGAGGAAGTGGCTCTTGGCCGTGCTCGCGGCCTCGGCCTGGCGCCGCGCGGCCAGCAGCTCGGTGATGTCGTGGTAGAGCGCCATCAGCCCGACCCGCTTGCCGGCCACGATCACCGGGACGCCGAGCACCTCGACGTCCACCAGGCGCCCGTCCTTGCGGCGCCGCTGGCTCATCACCTTCACCGGCCGCTGCTCGAGCGCCTGGGCCGTGTAGCCCACCGCCTCCGAGCGGTTCGCCTCGGTGGTGATCAGCTCGTCGAGGTTGCGCCCGAGGACCTCCGGCTGCGTGTAGCCGTACAGCTGCTCGAAGGCGGGGTTGCACGCGACCACGTTGTGGTCCACGTCGAGCGTGACGATCGCCACCGGGTTGTTCTTGACCAGGTCCTCGAAGTACTGCTTCTGGTGCTGGGCGGTGGTGAACAGCCGCGCGTTGTCGATCGCCACCGCCGCCTGCGACGCGAACAGCTGCAGCAGGCGCAGCTCGGTGGCGCCGAACCGCCGCGCGGGGTTCTTGTCCATGATGGCGAGGGCGCCGAGCAGCCGGCCGCCGATCAACAGCGGCACCACCATCACGGCGTGGAACTCCACGGCCGCGTACTGGCGCGACTGGCCGGACCAGCGGCGGTAGTCGTCGATGTTGAGCGGCTCGAGGGTGCGCGCCACGTGGCCCATCGCGCCCTCGCCCGGCTTCATCCGCGTGCCGGTGGTGTCGCGCTTGCCCACGTTGTGGCTGGCGACGATCTCCAGCTCCTCGCGCGCGGCGTCGTAGCTCGCCAGCTCGCCGTGGCTCACGCCGAGCAGCGCCACCGCGCGCTCCAGCACGGCCTGCAGCAGCGTGGACAGCTCGAGCTGCGCCGAGAGGTCGGCGATGGTGGCGCGCAGGGCCTCCTGCTCGTCGGCCCGCTGCCGCTCGGCCGAGAGCAGCCGGGCGCGGCCCATCGCGATGCCCGCCTGGTTGGCCGCCGCGGTCAGGATCTCCAGGTCGTCGGGGCCGAACGCGTTGGCGCGGTTGCTCTCCACCACCAGCACGCCGACCAGCTTGCGGTTGATCTGGAGCGGCACGTCCACTTCCGAGCCGGTGTTCCGGGTCGGGAGGTAGCGCGTGTCGCGCGTGACCTCGGCGGTGTAGTGCAGCCGGCCGTCGAGCAGGGGCCGCTCGCTGAGGCCCTCGCCCGGCCGCACCCGGAGGTCGGGGGGCAGCTCGGCGGCGCCCGACGTCGCCACCAGCACGCGGTCGCCCGTCAGCTCGTCCACCAGCAGCAGCGCGACGAAGTCGTAGCCGAGGGCCTCGTCGTGGAGTCCGCTCGCCACCGCGCGGCAGATCTCGACCTCGCCCTCCGCGGCGGCGATCTCGGTGCTGAGCCGCAGCAGCGCGGCCTGGCGGCGCCCCTGGTCGCCCGCGGGCTGGCGCCGGGCCTTGGCCTTCTTGGCCGGTGCCGGCGCGCGGCGGCGCGGCGCGCTCACGAGTCCTGTCCCCGCGCGACCACCAGCTCCCGCACTTCCTTCACCAGCGCCTCCGGGCTCTTGTACTTCTCGAGCACCGCGATCAGCCGTTCGCGGTCGATCGGCTTGGTCAGGTACTCCGACGCGCCGAGCGCGAAACCGAGGTGCTCCTCGTCCACGATGGTGGCCAGGATCACCGGGATGCCCGCCAGCTCGGGATCGCCCTTGAGGGCGCCCAGCACCGCCCACCCGTCCATGCCGGGCATGAGGACGTCGAGCGTGATGACGTCGGGCCGGATCTCGCGGGCCAGCCGGATGCCGGTCTCGCCGTCCGCGGCCTCCTCGATGCGGAAGCCTTCCTTGCCGAGGAAGCGCCGCATCAGGGCGCGCGCCTCGGGATCGTCGTCGATCACCAGCAGCGTGCCGGAGGCGGCGCCCGTCGCGGCCGGGGCGGGGGCAGCCGGCGCGGGGACCGCCGCCCGCGGCGTCGCCCACGGTGGCGGGGAGGCGCACGGTGAACGTCGAGCCCCGGCCCGCCGCGCTCTCCACCGTGACGTCGCCGCCCATCATCCGGCTGAACCGCCGCGTGATGGCGAGCCCGAGCCCCGTGCCGCCGTAGTGGCGCGAGGTGGACGCGTCGGCCTGCGAGAACGCCTCGAACAGCTTGGTCATCTGCTCGGGCGTCATGCCGATCCCCGAATCGGAGACCCGGAACACCACCCACTCGTCGCCGTCGGCCGCCCGCTCCCGCTCGGCCGCGAGGCCGATGGTGCCGCGCTGGGTGAACTTGCAGGCGTTGGAGAGGAGGTTGAGCAGGATCTGCCGGGTCCGCGTCAGGTCGGAGTGCATCGACGCCGATGTCGCCGGCGCAGCGCACCTCCAGCCGGTTGCCGTTCTTCTCCACCAGCGGCGCCACGGTCGTGGCCACGTCGCGTGATCGTGGTGCGCACGTCGAACGGCTCGAGGAACAGCTCGAGCTTGCCCGCCTCGATCTTCGAGAGGTCGAGGATGTCGTTGATCAGCGACAGCAGGTGCCGCCCCGCCGCGCGGATCTTCTGGAGGTCGGGGACGAAGCCGGCCTGGCCCGTGTCCTGCGCTTCCTCCTCGCAGCATCTCGCTGTAGCCGATGATCGCGTTCAGCGGCGTGCGCAGCTCGTGGCTCATGCTCGCCAGGAACTGGCTCTTGGCGCTGTTGGCGGCCTCGGCCTCGCGGCGCGCGAGCAGCAGCTCGGTGATGTCGTGGTAGAGCCCCATCACGCCGACGCGCTCGCCGCCGACCGTCACCGGCACCGCGAGCACCTCGACGTCCACCAGCGTGCCGTCCCGGCGCAGCCGCTGCCGCACCGCCTTCACGGCGTGGTGATCGGCGGCCTGCCGCGTGTACGCCACCGCCTCGCGGCGCATCTCCTCGGTGGTGATGAGCGCGTCGAGGTTCTGGCCCACCACCTCGGCCTCGGCGTAGCCGAACAGCTTCTCGAACATCGGATTGCAGGAGACGATGTTGTCGTCGACGTCGAGCGCCACGACCGCCACCGGGCTGTTCTTGACCAGCTCCTCGAAGTACTGCTTCTGGTGCTGCGCGGAGGAGAACAGGCGCGCGTTCTCGATGGCGATGGCCGCCTGCGGCGCGAACAGGTTGATGAGCCTGAGGTCGCCGGCGCCGAACTGCCGGCGCGGGTCGGCGTGCCATACGCTGAGCGCCCCCACCAGGCGGCCCCGGATCAAGAGCGGCACCACCGCCACCGCGTGCGCGTCCACCTGGGCGTACTGCGCCGAGCGCCCGGCCCAGGAGTGGTAGTCCGGAATGATCAGGGGCTCCAGCGTGCGCGCGACGTGACCCATCGCGCCCTCGCCCACCTTGAGCCGCGTGCCGGTCGAGACGTGCCGGTGTTGTGGTTGGCGATGATCACCAGCTCCTGCTTCGCGTCGTCGAAGATGGCCAGCTCGCCGCCCGAGACGCCGAGCAGCACGGCCGCGCGCTCCAGCACCGCCTGGAACAGCTTCGACAGCTCCAGCTCGGCCGAGAGGTCGGTCAAGGTGTCGAGCAGCGCCTGCTGCTCGTCGGCGCGCCGCCGCTCGGCCTCGAGCAGCCGCGCCTGGCTCACCAGCAGCCGGGCGCGCGCGATGGCGATGCTCGCCTGTTCGGCGGCCGCGGTCAGGATCTCGAAGTCGTGCGTCCCGAACGCCTTCGGCTCCGTGCTCTCGACCGCCAGCACGCCGATGGGCTTCCCGTCGATCAGCAGCGGCAGGTCCACCTCCGAGCCGCTGTTCAGGGCGGGGAGGTAATGGGCGTCGCGGGTCACCTCGGCCGTGTAGTGCAGCTGCCCGTCCAGCAGCGGGCGCTCGCTGATGCCGTGGCCGGGCGGGATCCTGAGGCTCTCCGGCACGCCGGGCCAGCCCACGCTGGCGCGGAGCACGCGGTCGCCGGTGGCCGGGTCCACCAGGAAGACGCCGAGGAAGTCGTAGCCCAGCGCCTCGTCGTGCAGGCCGTTCACCACCGACCGGCAGACGTCGTCCTCGTCCTCGGCGGCCGCGATCTGGGCGCTGAGGCGCAGCAGCGCCGACTGGCGGCGCGCGGTCACGCCGGCAACGCGAGGGCGCCCCCGATGCGGCTTCCGGGCCATGGTATGCGCGTCCATGTGAATGGGGGAACTACCGGGGAATACAATAGTCGGGAATACCTTGTACGGCAACTACTTACAGTCGGCCGACGTTCCAGACGCCGCCCGCATACAAGGCGCGGGGCTGTGGGCCGCGGATCGGGAGGATGAAGCCCGCGTCGAACGCCAGCCAGATCCGGGCCAGAACGTCGGTCCGGCGAGCAGGGCCACGATCGGAGCCTGGCCGGCTGGCCCCGACGTGCCCGGGTATCCGTACACCTCGGCGGTCCACCCGAGCGGGCCGGCGACCGGCCCGCCGAACGAGGCGGTCCACAGCGTGGCGCTGCGCGGCGCCAGCGCTCCCGATCCGCTGCGCCGTGTGTAGCCCACGTTGAGGTCCATCGAGACCGGACCGAGGTCGTGGCTGGAGATCACCAGCAGCCCGACGTCGGTCGTGCCGGTACCGAGGCCCGACGCCGTCGGCGCGGTGGGCAGCTTGAGGCTCGGCTGCAGGGAGACGTTGCCCAGCACCGGCGCGTGGTACAGGACCCGCCACTTGAGGCCGACCGCCAGGTCGCCGATCCCCGTCGCGCTCCCCGAAGGCGGATGCTGCACCGCGCCGTCGAGGTCGAGCTGCAGGCCGCGCGCGAGCCCGATCTTCACCACCACCGGCGCCGCGGTGCCGCGTGCGGCGTCATCGTAGCGGTCGAATTCCACGCCCGCCTCGATCTCGACCCAACCCGGAGCGACGGTGTAGGCGTGGGTCGCCACGGTGGGCCGCTCGGGCTGCACGGCGTGCGGGTCGCGCGGCGGTTCCTGGGCCGCCACGGCGGCGGGGACCAGCGTGCCGGACAGGACGAGGACGGCCAGCAGGGCGGGGCGCATGGGGTCTGTAGTGTACCCACCGAAAGAGATTTAGCAAGCGTGATCTTGCGTTTTCGTCTCCACTAAACTATATCTCCGGCCATGGCGGAGCCGGCGGTGCGGCAGAACGGCGGCGGCGCGGCGCCGGGAACACCGGGGTCCGGCTGGCGGCGCGCGCGCCTCGCCCCGAGCCTCGCCGAGGTTTACCGCTCCATCCCGGTCGCGGGCCGGGGCTGGTGGCGCAAGGCGCTGGCGTTCGCGGGGCCCGGCTACCTGGTGGCCGTCGGGTACATGGACCCCGGGAACTGGGCCACCAGCATCGCCGGCGGCTCGGCGTACGGGTATTCGCTGCTCAGCGTGATCATGATCTCGAACCTGGTGGCGATCCTGTTCCAGGCCCTCGCCGCCAAGCTCGGGATCGCCACTGGCCGGGACCTCGCGCAGGCGGTGCGCGACCACTACTCGCCGCGCGCCGTCATCTTCCACTGGGTCATCTGCGAGATCGCCATCGCCGCCTGCGATCTGGCGGAGGTGATCGGCTCGGCCATCGCCCTGAAGCTGCTGTTCGGCATCCCGATGGCGCTCGGCGTGCTGCTGACCGGCCTCGACGTCCTGATCGTCCTGTTCCTGCAGCACCGCGGCTTCCGGATGGTGGAGGCGCTGGTGGTCACCCTCATCGCGACGATGGGCGCCGGCTTCCTGTTCGAGATCATCTTGTCGCGGCCCGACATGCACGCCGTGCTGGTGGGCTTCATCCCCTCGTCCGAGCTGGCCACCAACCGGGAGATGCTCTACATCGCGATCGGCATCCTCGGAGCGACGGTGATGCCGCACAACCTCTATCTCCACTCCTCGATCGTCCAGACGCGCCGCTACGAGGAGACCAGCGCGGGCAAGCGCGAGGCCATCCGCTACGCCACCCTCGACTCGACCGTGGCCCTGATGGTGCGCGCTGTTCATCAACGGGGCGATCCTGGTGGTGGCGGCGCGCCGTCTTCTATCGCGCCGGCCGCCACGACGTCGCGGAGATCCAGCAGGCCTACAAGCTCCTGACGCCGCTCCTGGGCGTGGGGGGCGCGAGCACCGTGTTCGCCCTGGCGCTGCTGGCCTCGGGCCAGAACTCCACGCTGACCGGCACGCTGGCGGGCCAGATCGTGATGGAGGGCTTCCTCGACATCCGGCTGCGGCCGTGGCTGCGGCGGCTGATCACGCGGGCGTTGGCGATCATGCCGGCGGTGATCGTGGTGTTCCTCTACGGCGAGAGCGGGACGGCGAAACTCCTGATCCTCAGCCAGGTCGTGCTGAGCATGCAGCTCTCCTTCGCCGTCTTCCCGCTGGTGAAGTTCACCTCCGAGAAGGCCAAGATGGGCGAGTTCGTCAACGCCCGGTGGCTGAAGTGGCTGTCCTGGGCGGTTGCATACTTCATCGCCGCGCTCAATGTTTGGCTCCTGATCCAGATCTTTCGCGGCTGAGCCCTGCGGGGACCCCATGTATCGCCGCATTCTCGTCACGCTCGAGCACACCAAGTCGGACGCCGCCATCTTGACCCACGTGCGCCCGCTGGCCAAGCACTGCGGTGCCTCGGTGGTCCTGATCCACGTGGCCGACGGGTGGGCGGCGCGCAACGTGAACGCGCTGACACTGCGCGAGTCGGACGAGATCAAGGGCGACCGCGAGTACATCGAGCAGTGCCGGCGCGGACCTGGAGCGGGACGGGGTCAAGGCCGAGGCGGTGCTGGCGTCCGGTAACCCCTCGGAGGAGATCGTCGCCGCGGCGGAGCGGGAAGGGGCCGACCTGATCGCGATGGCCACCCACGGGCACCGCCTGCTCAACGACCTGGTGCGCGGCAGCGTGGCCAACGAGGTGCGGCACCGCACCTTCGTGCCGGTGCTGCTCGTCCGCACCCACGCCGTCGGGTCGAAATGAAGGGCGCGCGCGAGAAGGCTCCGGCGGGACGGGACCTGACCGCGCCGGTCGAGGACTACCTCAAGGCCGTCTACGAGCTGGAACGGGCCGGAGAGCCGGCGGCGACCACGGACCTCGCCGAGCGGCTCCGGGTGGCGCCCGCGTCGGTGACCGGCATGGTGCGCCGGCTCGCGGGGCAGGGCCTCCTGACCCACCGGCGCTACCGCGGCGTCCGGCTCACGGCGCCCGGCCGCCAGGCGGCGCTGCGCACCATCCGGCGCCATCGCGTGATCGAGGCGTACCTCGTGCGCGCGCTCGGCTACCGGTGGGACGAGGTGGACGCGGAGGCGGAGCGGCTCGAGCACGCGGCGTCGGACGCGGTGGTGGACCGGATGGCGCGGGCCATCGGCGAGCCGACGGTGGATCCGCACGGCGCGCCGATCCCGAGCCGCGAGGGGACGGTCGCGGAGGCCGCCTACCGGCCCCTGGCCGAGCTGGCCGCCGGCGCGAGCGCCGACGTGATGCAGGTCTCCGACGACGATCCCTCGCTGCTCCGCTACCTCGACGACCTGGCCATCAGGCTCGGCAGCACGGTGCGCGTCGTGGATCGCGCCCCGTTCGGCGGTCCCATCACGCTCGCGATCGGTCGCGCGCAGCGGGTGGTCGGCACGGCGCTGGCCGAGCGCGTCCTCGTGCGGCCACGCGCCGAGCGGGGAGCGGCGGGCGCCGCCGGACCTGCGCGGAAACGCGCACCCGCCGACCGGTGACGGGTATCACAGGCAGTTGACCGGCGGGCGGCCTACGATTCGCCGGCTTCGCACACTCCGAGGAGTTCACATGCTGGGGTTCGCCCGATCGCGCCGAGTGACGCTGGCTCTCGCGGCGCTCGCCGCGCCGTTGCTGCTGCACGCCTGCAGCGGCGGCACGGAGCCCAAGGCCACCGCCTCGCTCAGCAAGGTATCGGGCGACGGCCAGGGTGCGCTGCCGGGGCAAACGCTGGCGCAGCCGCTCGTCGTCCAGGTCAACGCGGTGGGCGGCGGCACCGTGAGCGGCGACACGGTGATCTTCGCGGTGGCGAGCGGTGGCGGCAGTCTCGGGGTGCTGGTGGCGGTGACGGGCGGTAACGGCCAGGCGCAGACGACCTGGACCCTCGGCGGCAGCGTCGGCACTGAAACGGTGACGGCGAGCGCGAAGGGGGCGGTGCCCGCGACGTTCACGGGTTGGGCGCAGCCGGCGTCCGGACCGGCCAACGTGGTCGTGCTCTCGGGGAACAACCAGCCCGGCCTCATGGGCTGGGGCGTCAACCGGCGGCCGGCGGTGGTCGTGACCGACGTGAACAACGCGCCCGTGGCGAACGCGACCGTGACGTTCGCGGTGGCGACCGGAGGCGGCAGCGTGACGGGCGGGACGGCCACGACCAACGCGGCCGGTGTCGCCCAGGTCGGCAAGTGGACGCTCGGCGGCTCGGCCGGCGTCAACACGCTCACGGCCACGGTGGCGAGCGCGGGCGTGCGGGGCAGCCCGCTGACGTTCGCCGATACGGCCGTGGCGGCCGGCTACACCATCCAGGTCAAGTACTTCGGTCCGTCGCCGTCGGCCGCCGTGCAGTCGGCGATGAACGCGGCGGTGACACGATGGCAGCAGCTGATCTACCGGCCGCTGCCGTCCATCAATATCAACGTTCCCGCCGGGATCGGCGGGGCGTGCGGCGACAGTACCGAGCCCGCCCTGAACGTCACCACGACGGGCCTGGTGATCCTCGCCAAGTTCGACTCGATCGACGGGCCCGGAAAGGTCCTCGGCCAGGCGGGGCCGTGCGCCGTTCGGAACACGGACGGGCTCACCGTCGTGGGCATGATGGAGTTCGACACCGCCGACGTGGCGAACATGATCGCGAACGGGTCCCTCAATTCGGTCATGCTGCACGAGATGGGGCACGTGATCGGCTTCGGCACCTTGTGGGACAATCCGCCCAACGCGTTCCTGCAGCTGCCGAGCAATCCACCCGGCACGATCCTCGACACGTACTTCAGCGGTCCCATGGCCCGGGCCGCGTTCGATTCCCTGGGCGGCACGGCGTACACGGGCGCGAGCTTCCCGCCGGGCGGCAACAAGGTGCCCGTGGAGAATTGTGGGACGTCGTCGCCGGCCGGATGCGGCCAAGGCACGGTGAACGGGCATTGGCGGGAGCCGGTGTTCACCAACGAGCTGATGACGGGCTACATCAACAACGGCCCCAACCCGCTCAGCATCATGACGGTGGCGGCGCAGGAGGACCTGGGGTACACGGTGAACTACGCCGCCGCTGACGCGTACACGCACACGTTCAACGCGCGGGCCGCGGGCGGCGCGGCCCCGCTGTACCTGGGCGACGACATTCGTCGCGGGCCGATCGCCGTGGTGGACGAGGCCGGCCGGGTGGTGCGGACCCTGCGGCGCTGAGCGCCGGGAACCCCATGCCGCGCGACGGCGCCCGGCGGCCTTGCTGGTGGCCGTGGGCATGACTACGATTGCGGCATCCCATCCACCTTCCCGTGGAGCATCCATGAACACGCTGAAGCGTCCGGCGGGTCTCGCGCTCGTGGCCCTCGCGCTCCCGTTGCTGGTCGTGACCTGCAAGAGCAGCTCGGAGCCGTCCACCACGGCGACCGCGATCGTCATCACGCCCGGGGCCGACACGCTCAGGGCCATCGGCCGGACCCAGCAGTTCTCGGCCGTCGTGAACGACCAGAACGGGCAGGCCGATCACGACCGCGGTGGTGGCCTGGACCTCGAGCGACACGACGGTGGTGAAGGTGGGGAGCGGCACGGGACTGGCGACCGCGGTGGCCCTCGGCTCCGCGCAGATCACCGCCACCTCCGGCGTCGCCAACAAGACGGCCGCGGTCACCGTCATCCAGGTCGCGGCGCAGGTCACCAAGGTGTCGGGTGACGCGCAGACCAACACCGTGGGCAAGGCGCTGACACAGCCGCTGCTGGTCAAGGTGGTGGACTCCATGGGGACGCCCATCGCCGGAGCCACCGTCACGTTCGCGGTGACGGCCGGCGCGGGGGGCCTGGGCACGCCGACCCCGGCGACCGGAGCCAACGGCCAGGCCCAGACGACCTGGACGCTGGGACCGGCGGCGGGCAACCAGGGCGTCTCGGCCAGCGTGGGCGGCGGGGCCACCCCCGCGGTTTTCACCGCTACGGCCACGGCGGGCGCGCCCAAGAGCGTCAGCAAACAGGCGGGTGACGGCCAGACCCGGAGCAGCGGCGTCTCGGTCGCCGTCGCGCCGGCGGTGCTGGTCCAAGACACGTTCAACAACCCGGTGCCGGGCGTCACCGTCACGTTCGCCGGGAAGAATGGCAGCTCGGTCACGGGCGGGAGCCAGGTCACCAACGCCGGCGGCATCGCCACGGTCGGCAGCTGGATCCTGGGCACGGTCGGCACGGACTCGCTCGTGGCGACGGTGACGGGCAGCGGCATCGCGGGCAATCCGGTCGCGTTCACGGCGACCGCCACGGCGGTGGGGGCGGCCGCGAACGTCGCCGTCTTCGTGGGCAACAACCAGCCCGGTCTCGAAGGGTACGGCGTCAACGTCCGAGCGGCGGTGCTGGTCACGGACGCCTCGGCCGCCCCGGTGCCGAACGCCACCGTCACGTTCGCGGTGACGGGCGGCGGCGGCAGCGTGACGGGCGGAACCGCCACGACCAACGCGGCCGGGATCGCGCAGGTGGGCAAGTGGACGCTCGGCGGTTCGGCGGGGGTCAACACCGTCACCGCCACCGTCACCGGCTCCGGCATCGCCGGGAACCCGGTGACCTTCACCGACACGTCCGTGGCGGCGAGCTACCCCATCATCGTGCAGTTCTTCGGCCCGACGCCCTCGGCGGCGGTGATTGCGGCGATGGATTCCGCCGTGGCGAAGTGGCAGCGGCTCATCTACCGCGGCCTGACGTCCGTCACGCTCAACCTGGCGGCCAAGCAGGCGTGCGGCGACACGACCACGCCCGCCCTCAACGTCACCACGACCGGGCTGGTGATCCTGGCCAAGTTCGACTCGATCGACGGGCCTGGGAAGATCCTCGGGCAGGCGGGACCGTGCCTGATCCGGAACTCCGACGGCCTGAGCGCGCTCGGCGAGATGGAGTTCGACACCGCCGACGTGGCCAACCTCATCTCGAGCGGCCAGCTCAACGAAGTCATGCTGCACGAGATGGGACACGTGATCGGCTTCGGCACGCTGTGGAATTTCGGCGGTAACAGCTGCCTTTCGCTGCCGTCGGATTCGGTCAACCACGTCGACACCTACTTCAACTGCCCTCAGGCGCGGGCCGAGTTCGACTCGCTCGGCGGCACGTCGTACACGGGTGCGAGCCTCTCGCCGCCGGGCGGCAACAAGGTCCCGGTGGAGAACTGTGGCGCGTCCTCGCCGGCCGGATGCGGTGTGGGAACGATCAATTCACACTGGCGCGAGCCAGCCCTCGGGAACGAGCTGATGACCGGGTACATCAACTCCGGTTCCAACCCGCTCAGTGCGATCAGCGTGGCGTCGCAGGGGGACCTCGGCTACGCGGTGAACTACGACGCGGCCGACCCGTACGTCCACACGTTCACGGCGCCGGCCGTTGGCGGCGCGCGCCTGTTCATGGGCGACGACATCCGCCACAACCGGATCTACGTGATCGATCCGCTGGGCAGGGTGGTGGGGGTGCACTGATTCCCGGGCGCCGCCTGAGGCGCCACGGGGGACCGGGACCTAGGGCTTGACGACGCTGAGGCTGATCCCGGCGGTATCGCCGACGGCGTAGTTGGCGGCCGCCGCGTCGCGGAGCAGGACGGAGTAGGAGGCGGCCTTGCGCGTGTCGGCGACGGCGATGCGCGCCACTTCGCCGGCAGCGATGCCGCGGCCGGCGGGCGCCGCCACCACGATGCGCGTGCTGTCGCCTCCGGCCGCCGCGACGAACACCCGGTAGCCCGAGCCCGGCGCGGCCGTCACGCCGGTCTGCTGCCCGGTCAGCACGAACATCAGGGCACGGTCGGTCGAACGAGGGGTGGCCACGCGGACGGCCAGCTCTCCGGCCACCGGGCCGGCCTCGCCGCTGCACGCCGTGGCCGCCAGCGCCAGCCCCGCGATGAAGCGCCTCATCGCGGCGCGCCCGCCAGCACGCGGGCCACGACCGCGGCGCTCAGCGCGCCGGGATTCCGGTCCAGCCACGCGACGAAGTCCCCCAGGTCGAACCGCCCGTTGTTGTTGCCCAGCGCATCCAGCGTCTGCAGTTGCGGCGCCGTCAGGGCGCTGGTGCCCGTGAGCAGTTGGTTTACCACGTCGTTGGTGGCGGCGAAGTTGGCGGTGACCGCGTACGGCCTGGCCACGTGGAGCAGCAGGACCGCGGCGCCGGCGGTCGTGTCGCCGGTCCAGCCGACGAACGCCTGCCCCGACGCCGGCACGGCCGTCAGCGTCACGCTGTCGCCGCTCGCCACCATGCTCCCGGACGCGGCGAGCGCGATCGAGGCCGTGATCGTGCCGCCGCCGGCCACCGAGTCCTTCACCAGGTAGGCCGCCGCCATCAGGGCTGTGAGCGTGCCGCCCGCCGAGGAGCCCATCGCGACGTGCGTGCGCGCGCCGCCGTCCGACCACGACCGGAACAGGAACGAGGCCCTGCCGCTCATGGCCTGCTGCACCGAATCCACCGACACCGTGAGCGTGTCGCCGTCGCCGAACAGATCCTGATAGCTGCGGTACGCCGTGCCCCGCACCCGGACGTACACCGCGGTGTCGCTGCCGCGGATGGTGGACAGGGCGCCGAAGCGGAGGCGGAAGGCCACGTCCCCGTTCGGGACCACCTGCCGGATTGAGTCGATCACGAAACCGGGGAAGCTGCCGTCGCTGTTCATCCGGGGCGCCGGGTTCGTCCGCGGGCCGAACGCCGTGCGGTCGCTGTCGCCGGGGTACGGATCGCCCGCGTCGCCGCGGTTGTCGCACGCCGCCGGATAGGTGCAGTCGAGGTTGCCCAGGCCGTCGGCCTGCTCCAGCGCCACGCCGTGGATGGAGCCCACGTTGACATAGTTGTAGGGCAGCGTGGCCTGCGCGTACTGCGCGGAATCCACGTGCCAGATCAGGAGGCCGCCGCCGCCGTGCTTCGCGATCAGCGCGGTGTCGGCGAGCAGGGCCTGGCGGTTCTCGAGCATGAAGTACTCGCCACGAGGGTTCGGCGCGGTCGGCCGGACCAGGTAGGTCGTGTCGCCCTGCTCGATGGGGCCGAGATGGTACGAGCCCGACGCCGTCAGCTGGCGCACCGTCACCCAGCCCAGCCGGGCGAGCGAGAACACCTCCATGTGCGAAGGACTGAAGGGCCGCGACCAGTTGCCCGAGCCCATCAGGCCCCACTCGCCGATGCCCTCGGTCTCCAGGCTCGTGTCGTAGAGGTCCGGCAGGAACAGCCCGTGGCCCGTCTCGTGGCCGATAGTGCCCGGGGCCATGATCTGCGTCGGGTCGCAGCCCGTGACGCCCCCAACGCCGCTCTGGATCGTGTAGTTGTCCACCACGATCTTGCCGCCGTTGTGGGCTGGCGTGCTGGTCACGAGCGGCGAGCCCGTCCACCCGCTGTAGTAGTAGCGGTGCGACCAGATGTCGCCGTCCACCCGGCACTCGGCGCCGGGCTTGGGGTGGATCAGCCAGACCAGGTCCACCTCGCCGTCGTCGTCGCCGGAATTCGGCTGGCCGTCGGGCCCGTCGTTGTCGAACTGCCCCCAGTCCAGGTGCTGCGTCGAGTCGGCGTACATCACCGCTTCGCGGATGAGTTGCGCCACGTGGCCGCAGGTGCTGAGTCCGTCGCACGTGCCGGGACCCGCGTACCAGGCGTTGGCCGAGTCGAGGGTGATCCAGCCGATCACCACCCCCTCGACCTTCAGCAGTCCGCCGGAGATCTCCTGGTAGAACGTGTACACGGTGTACGGTCGGCCGGCGGGCGGGGTCGTGCCGAGCAGGACGCTGTCATACGCGCCGGGCGCGCTCAGCGTGGTGGTGTCGGTGTCCTTGAAGCGGACCAGCAGCACGGGGATCTTGAGTACGCCGGTGACGGCCAGGCTCGTGGGCGCGGGACCGGCCAGGCTGAGCGGCCGGTTGAGGGAGAGGAAGTCGGCCCGGGCCATCGCGGCCGCGCGCGCCTGGATCACCAGCTTCGCCTTCCTCCTCCATACGCCGTTCGGCGAGAAGTCGAAGCCCTTCGGCTCCCAGTTGCGCACGGGCTGGTTCTGAGCCGCGAGCGTGCCGGGCGCGAGCGTCGCGGCCGCCAGCAGGGCCGCGGCGGCGAGGGGGAGAATGGGCGCGCGCTTCATCGTGCTGCAGTATGGCTACAGTACCCCGGCGAGGCACAGGGCCGGGGTACCGGAGCGGCCGTGACGGCCGTCACCGGCGCCCGCTCACCGGATCCGGATCACCGCGAATTGGGGCACCAGCGTCGATGGGAACGGCGCGCCGCCGGCGTTGACGTGCACCGTGTCGGCGCCGCCGCCGGGGCGCTGCTGGACGAGCAGGTAGATGCCGGACCCCGCCCGCAGCGAGCCGGTCAGGTCCGTGGAGCCCGGGCTCACGAGGGTCGGGACCAGCGGGAAGGCGAGCGGAAAGTCCGCGGGGTCCAGCTGGGTGAGCTGCCCGTAGATGAAGCGGAACGACCACGAGCTGAACCGCAGCTCGCCCGGCGCGTTGAAGGTCGAGAGGTCCGACACGTAATTGGCCAGGGCCCAGCGCGCGTCGGTGGTCGCGAACGGCAGGCCCACCACCGACGCCACGTTGGCGGTGCCCGTCAGCGAGGTCTGCACCAGCCGGCGCGTGATGCCGATGCCGTTCTGGTCCACCAGCCAGCGCACGTACAGCCAGCCGGCGCCGACGTCGGCCAGATTCTGGTCGCTGGTCGTCAACAGGAAGTGCTGGTCCGGCGCCAGCAGGTACTGATACGCGTTGTACCAGTTCTCCAGCATGTCGTTGAGCCAGCTGCTCGAGTCGGACGGCAGGTAGCTGTTGGCGGTGAGCTCCTCGGCGTACTTGGCCAGCGACTCGTCCAGCCAGTCGTCCTCCTCGTTCCCGCCGCGCACCAGGACGTGCTGCACGAAGTTGATCATGTGCTCGAACTCGTGCGCGAAGGTGGTCGGCAGCTCGGCGTCCACCTCCGCCACGCTGTGCGAACAGCTCAGCGCGCCGGCCGGGTCCGGCACCAGGCCGTAAAACACCTCGCCGTCGTTGTGCTGGCCCGCCGTCAGGGGGTCGAGATCGGCCGAATCGAAGAAGCCCGTCACGTAGCCGTTCGCTTGGCACGACGAGGCGGTGACCAGCTTGTTGACGACGTTGGTGAGCAGCACGATCACGACGCCGTTGCTGTCGTCGTCGGACTCGCGGCCGAACGCGAGCGTGTCGAGGGCGTAGATGCGGCCGTCGAACACCGCCTCCAGGGAGTCGATGTCCGTCGTGCCCAGGCCGCCCGGCGGGGCGAGGGTGTCCTCGTAGATCGCCACGTGCTGGCCGACGATCAACGCGCGTCCGACGACGGGCTGGTACACGCTGCAGTCGTCCGTCGCGCACACCGAGAAGGTGCGCAGGCTGCCGAGCGCCGGCGGGGTGATGACCTTCGCGACGCCCGTGACGTGGCCGACGGTGGGAGCGGCCGCGCGTGCGGACAGTTCGAGCCGCCTCGTGCGCTGGTGCAGCATCCGGTCGAACGCGGCCTGCGCGTTGTGCCCGAGCCGTCCCAGGGGCGCCGCCGCCGCCCGTGCGCGCAGCGCGGGCAGGGCCGAGCGGTCGGCCTCCACCTGGTAGGCGGCGGAATCGCCGGGCGAGCCGCCGGCCGACTGCACCACGAGGAGGTATTCGGCGGAGTCCGTGGTGGACGCGTTGGCCGGGAAGACGGCGCAGCCGGAGTCGGCGGTGATGTCGTAGGCCGTGTAGGCGCCGACGCCGAGCGTCACGGTGGATGCGGTGCTCGCGCACGGCGGCAGCGGGCCGTGGGTCACCGCCTTCTCGGCCCCGCTGCAGCCGGTCGCCAGCACAGCGAGCACCCCCATCAGCAGCGTCCTGCGATCCATGTCTCGCTCCTCTGGTCTCCGTTCCGCCGAGCGACGTGCCCTGCGCTCGCATCATCGCAAGCACCATTGGACGCTCGGCGCGGTGATTTGTTCAGGTTTGCCCGCGATCGTGCTCGAGCGGCCGGCCGGCGTTCGGCGATAGAAAGGCCGTCCGGCGGCCTCCCGCGTAACGCGGGCGGCGAGGCGGCGGAGCATTTCAAAACGTCGCGGTGCGCCGAATGCGGAAACCGCGCGCCGTACTGGCCGCGCGGGAGGGTGGTGTCCGGCTGAGATGATCGGCCTCGAGCGGGGGCCGGCCCGGATGGTCTCGCTCTTTCGTCTCAGTCCGCGAAGTCGCTGGGCAGGATGTACTTCAGCGGGTCCACTGCGCGCCCATTGACCCGCACCTCGTAATGCAGGTGAGGTCCCGTGGACAAGCCGGTGGAGCCGACGAAGCCGAGCAAGTCGCCGCGCTTGACGTCCTGTCCGACCAGCGCGGCGGTGCGCGACATGTGGGCGTAGCGCGTCTCGAGGCCGGACCCGTGGTCGATCACGACCATGAGTCCGTAGCCGCCCTCCCAGCCGACCTTGATGACCCGCCCGGAAGCCGGCGCCAGAATCCGGGTGCCGAAGGCGGCCGAGATGTCTATGCCCTCGTGCGGGAGATTCTCGTGCAGGATCGGATGGTAGCGGATGGACGCGAACTTGCTGCTGATGAAGCCCGGCGTCGGCATGATGGACGGGGTCGCGGCCAGAGCCCGCACCCGCGCCGCGAGGGTGTCGCCGGCCTCCCTGAAGGAGGTCGCGAGGATGTTGGCCCGGCGAATCAGGGCGTCGAGATCGGTGTGGACGCCGAATGCCTGACGGCCGAGCGTCCCCCCGTCGGTCAACAGCCGGTCGCGATCGGGCCAGGAGCCGACGGGCCCGCCGATGCCGGCGCGCTTGACGTCCGGGCTCAGCGGATCGAGCCCCGCCACGAGGCGCGCCTCGTCGTCGTGCCGCGACAGGGCGGCGAGGCTGTCCGCGAGCAGATCGGCGCGGCTCGCCAGGCGCCCAACCTCGATGGCGAGGGCCTGGTGGGCGCGTTCCACCTGGGCGCCGCGAGCCAGCTCCACGGAATGCGACACGACCCCGATCGCCGCCACGATCACCCCGAGCGCCGCCACGGCCACGGCCCCCGCGACGAGCGCGACGGCGGTCCCGGACACCGAGAGGGACCGGGTTGCCGTGGAGCCGTGCGGCACGAACAAGACCGTCCAACGGCGTTTGGGCATCCAAGCTCCGGGGCTTGAGACGACGGTCCGGCGCGACGGGGGCGTCGGCAGAGGGGGGCGGTTCGAGGTATTCTACCGTATCACCTGACCCAGACGCCGTCAAGCGGGAAGGAAGGTGGGATGAAGATCCGCTGTTGCCTTGCCGCAACCGTATTGGCGGCGTCCTGCGGCCGGCCGCCGCGGGAGCCGTTCGAGATCGTGGCCCGCTACCCTCACGACCCGGCGGCGTACACGCAGGGCCTGGTCGCCTCGGGTGGCGTGCTGTTCGAGAGCACGGGCCTCTACGGCCACTCGGAGCTGCGGCGCGTGGATCCGGTGTCGGGACGCGTCCTCGCAGCCGTCCGGCTCGCGCCCGACCGGTTTGGCGAGGGCCTGGCGCTGCTCGGCGGGCGACTCTACCAGCTGACCTGGAAGGAAGGCGTGGCCTACGTGTACGACGCGGGGACCCTCGCCCTCCTGGATTCCCTCCGCTATCCCGGCGAGGGATGGGGCCTCGCGACCGACGGCGGGTCGCTGATCATGAGCGACGGATCCGATTCCCTGCGCGTCCTCGATCCGGCCACCTTCCGCGTGCTGCGGGTCGTGCACGTGCGGTACCAGGGGGCTCCCCTCCACCGGTTGAACGAGCTGGAGTACGTCAACGGCGACCTGTTCGCGAACGTGTATCAGACGGACTGGGTGCTGCGCATCAACCCCGAGACGGGTGTCGTGCGCGAGCTGCTCGACTTCACCGACCTGTACCCGCAGCGATTGCGGCCGGCGACGGCCGAGGTGATGAACGGCATCGCGACGGCCGACAGCGGCGAGCTGCTGCTGACGGGGAAGTTCTGGCCCCTGATGTTCCGGGTTCGCCTTCGTGGGCGGCGCGCCGGCCGCGGCGCACCCGTGAGCCGCCCCTCGTGGCGGGGGTACGCCACGGCCCCGCTCGCCGTCCGCGCGGCGATCGCGACCGCGGCGATGCTCGCCTGCCTGATCGTGCCTTCGCCGCTCGACCACTGGACGTTCACGCATGTGCATCACCCCAACCTCTACGATCTCGACTGGGCCCGGCTGCTGCGTCTCATGGGATGGTGGCCCACGTGGGCCCTCGCGGCCCTCGCCGTCTGGCTGCAGCGGCGCGCTTCCGACCCGGCGCTCGCCCGGCGACAGGCGCTCCTGCTGGCCGGATCGGTGGTCGCGAGCGGCCTCCTGTGCGAGGTGCTGAAGCTCCTGATTCGGCGCGAGCGGCCGTACGTGGACGCAGGGCATTGGGTATTCCGGGCGTGGAGCGAACACACCTTCTCGACCGCAGGGCTCTGCACGCCGAGCAGTCACACGATGGTCGCGTTCGCGACGGCGACGGTGGCGGCGCGCCTCTTTCCGCGCCTCAGGTGGTTGCTCTACGCCCTCGCCGCGGGGTGCGCGGCGACCCGGGTCCTCGCCCAAGCACACTACCTCAGTGACGTGACGTTCGGCGCGGCGTTCGGCTGGGCGGTAGGGTGGGCGGTGTGGAGGGCCTTCGCTCCCGGAGGTTCGCGCAGCCGACCGGCGGGCGCGTGTGAGTTTCCCATCGCAGCGGCGGCGCGCCGGGGTTTCCCTCGACGCGCCGCTCCGATTGATGCTCGCCGCGAAGACTCGGGCGACTCGCGCGACGCCCGGTCTCTGGCCCGGCAGGACTACACTCCCAGGTTGACCTTGAACTGGAACGTCCGGGGCTTGCCGACCTGGGCACCGGCGAAGAACGCGCCCTTCAGCGTGTACTTCAGGTCGAAGAGGTTGTCCACGAAGAACTGGGGCCTGACCTCGACGTTGCCGAGGAGGAAGGTGTAGCCCGCCGTCGCGTTCACGATGAAGCTCGGCTTCACGTGGAAGGGCGTATCGAAATTGAACAGTCCTGTACCCAAGGGCGGGGTCTTCGCCAGGGTGGAGTCGTAGTTGGGCAGGGTGGGGCTGTTGGGCACCAAGCCGCCGTTGAGCCCCGAGCCGTAGATGCCCGTGGCCGTGAGCAGCAGGCCCTTGGCCGAGTAGGTGACGCCCACCGTGCTCGACAGGCGCTGGTCGTGGTCGAGGTCGAAGGGCTGCCCCGGGGGGGCCGCGGTGAAGAAGCCGCCCGTCACCGCGCCGTAACCGTAGGCATGGGCGAGCGCGACGTTCAGGAAGCCGCTCAACGGGCCGGCCGGCCTCACCTCCACGACGCCCTCGATGCCGGTCACCCGGATCTGCTCGATGTTGACGTCGGTGGTGATGGCCGTCCCTGGAACCTGGGTGTCGTCCGTCCCTGGACTGCTCTTCTTGTGATAGCCCGAGAGCTTCAGGACCACGCCTACGGGGAACCGGTGCGTGAGGCCGACCTCGTAGAAGTCGTCGCGCTCCGGCAACGTGGGCGCGCTCACGACGCCACCCTGCGAGGCGCTGGTGATGGCGCGCAGGTCCTCGATGTTGGTGGGGATGAACTGGCGGCCGTAGTACACCCACACCGAGGTGCCGGGGTTGGGGAGCCAGGCCAGACGGATCCGCGGGCTCAGCTGGTCGGCCGTGGCGTGGGCGGTCGCGGACGTCGGGTAGTAGTGCGAGTCGTACCGGATCCCCGCCCGGATCTGCCACTGGTCCACCGGCTGGATCTGGGTCTCCGCGTACACGCCGAGGTCGCTGCCGTCGAGCGGCGAGGCGGACGTGGGCCCGTTCGGGTTGGTCGCGTTGAACGCGTGGAAGTTCTCGTTCCCGCGCGTCAGCGACGACAGGGTGCCGAACTTGAACGTCAACGGCTCCGAAAGATGGATCGTGTAGTCCAGCTTCACGCCGTAGATGTCGAAGCTCCGGTCCTCGCTGATGTTGTACAGCGTGGTGTCGGGCGCGAAGGTGAAGCTGGGTTGGTCGCTCAGCCCCGGCACATAGCCGAGGCTCCCGTGGCGGTAGAACGCCGACGCGAACAGCTCCGTGCCCCGGTCCGGGGCTGCTCATGGCCGAGTGCTGCCAGCCGAGGTTCACGAAGTCGTTGATGTCCTGCTCCCAGTCGTTGATGACGCCGGCAGTGGAGTCGAACGGGGTCTGGAAATGGCTCCGGGACCAGTTGGCGTCGAGGCTCAGGATGTCGTGGCCGGTGGGCGTGTACTGGACCTTCCCGAAGGTGTACGCGTCCTGGCCGTAGTTGCTGTAGTTCTTGAAGCCCGTGACTTTGGTGACCGCGCCGGTGGCGTCCGTGTCACCGAGGATGACGACCGGTTCGCGCCGCAGGTCGGTCTCGGTGCGGGTCCCGGAAACGAACACGCCCCACTTGCCGCTGTTGGTGCTGGCCGTCAGCGTCTGGCCGTCGGCGGCGTAGTTGCCGGCGTAGGTCGAGGCGCTCATGTGGAAGCCGCCGGAGGGAATCTTGGTCGTCACGTTGATCACGGCGACGTTGCGGCCGCCGTATTCGGCGTCCCAGCTGCCGGTCTGGAAGTCGATCTGGTCCGCGATCGTGGGATCGAACAGCTCGTTCAGGCTGCCGGAGATGCCCGGTGGCACCGGCACGCCGTCGATGTAGTACGTGTACTCGGCGTGCTGCCCCCGGATGTGCACCTCGCCGGTGGGCGCGCGCGCGGCGCCGGCGATGGCCTGCTGGACGATCTGCGATGGTAGTGAGCGCCGGGCTCCCCTGGAACTCGTCCTGCTTGAAGACCTGGTCGCCGGTGCGCGTGTCCACCGCCTCGGGGGCGGCCGTGACCTCGATCGCCGAGGTCACGATGGGGGCCGACACCATGACGAACGGCACCTGCACGATGTCGGTCCTGCCGATGGTGAGTCGGCATGGACACGGGCTTGAATCCCACGAGCCGCGCCTCGATGACGTACGCCCCGCGGCGGACCTCGTGGATGCGGTAGGCGCCCAGGCGGTCGGTCTGCGTCTGGGCGATGACCTGCCCGTTGCGCAGGATCTGGATCTCGGCGCTGGCCAGGGGCCCGCCGCTGGAGGTGTCCGTGACGGTGCCGAGCACGTCGGCGGTGGGGTTGGTGTCGGCCCGGACGGCGGCAGGGGCCGCGGCGCGGTCACCGAGCTCCTGCGCCGCCGCGTGGGACGTGATGGCTCCGACGATCAAGGCCAGCGCGCCACAGGCGCGGCCGAAGGTGGTTTCGAGCATCTTGAGCATCCTCGCGTTCAGTCGGTGCGCGGCGGAGGCCGCGCATGGTCGGTCGCCCGGGCGCGCCGAACGCGGACCCGGACGGGGGACGTGACAACCGCTGACTTAGGCGAGTACGGCGGGTGGGGCGCGGGAATCCTGGTGGAGGCCGGGACGGAAACTCGGCGGCGCGGCCATGGGTAGCGGGGCGACGGCGTGCTGCGGGATACCGTCGAAACGGACCGGCGGCCCGAGCGGAGCCGCCCCGCGGCTGCTGGCCAGGCGAAGGGTGAGGAGGCACTCGTCGGCGTGGTGGTTGGTCGTGCCGGCCGACTCGAAGTGCGGGGCCGCGGCGCCCGGCGCTCCCGGCCCGTGGAACAGCAGGGCATCGAGATCCGAGGCACCTTCGACGCCGCCGAAGAACAGGGCGGCGACGAGGAGCGCTGTGGCGCGGAACGCTGGCCGTGGCATCGAAGGCACAATCATAACCGGTCCACGTCCCGGGGTTCCAGTCCGGCACCGGCGGCGCCCGCCCCGCCGGGGCCTGTCACGGGCTGATCGCCGTCACGTCCAGCACCAGCATCGCGGGGGTCGGCGGGTCCTCGGCGGCGAACACGTATCGCTTGCCGCCGATGTCGCTGATCGTGACCGTGTGGATGCCGTTCTGGTTGTTGGTGACCATCGGCCAGTACGCGATGAACGCGGGATGGCCGGGGTCCGCCACCAGGCTGTAGAAATAGATGCCCGCGTTCGGGCCGTACTCGGCGCTGAAGACCAGCATCCGGTCGTCGGCGCTCATCCGCACGTCGCTCACCGTGGTGAATCCCGCCGTCACGATCGAGTCGTGAAGCACCGGCGCGCCCGTGGAGTCGAGCTTCCAGATCTTGACCGCGTTGCCCAGCACGGCGCCGCGCGTCCCCCAGGTGCCCGTAGTAGCCGTAGCCGTTGGCGACCCACAGGTCGGAGCCGTACCGCTCCGGCACGTTGTTGCCGCCGGCTCAGCACGCGCAGCGTGTCCTTCACCAACGCGAGCTGCCAGAACCCGCTCAGCATGTCCGACGCGTAGAGCGACCCGTTGGAGAGCATCACGCCCCACACGTACGTGTCCGCCGGGCCGCCGGGCTGGATCTGCGAGATCACCCGGCTCGACAAGTCCCCGCTCAGCGTGCCCGAGATGTCGAGCGCCACCACGCCGCCGTTGTAGTACGCGGCGTAGAGGATCTGATTCGTCTCGTCCACCCAGAAGTTGTGCGTGCCGGCGCCGGCCATGTGGAAGGAGGCGACCTCCACCGGCGCGCTCAGGTTCGAGACGTCCACGACGTGGATGTCGCCGCTCGAGCTGCTGCCGATCGCCCCGGGCCCTTCCTGGCCCACGAACACGTAGCGCTTCTGCCCGTCCGGCGCCCAGTACCACCAGGCGTTATGCACTTCGCCGCCCGCCGTGACGACGCGCGAGATGAACTGCGGGTTCTGTGGGCTGCCGCCCGCCCGGCCGTCGCCGACGTCGTAGATCTGGAGCCCGGTGTTCCACGAGCACAGGAAGGCCAGCCCGGCCCGCACGAACTCGTCGTGCTGGCCGTAGTTGGCCGGGACGGGGACGGTGGCCACGAGCGTGACCCCGGAGGTCATCCCGGGGCCGGTCGTGCCGTGGCCGCCGCACCCGGCGAGGGCGGCCGCCAGCGCGCAGCCCGCCGCGCGGCGGACGGCGATCCGGTCAGTCCATCGCATTGGGCGCCATCATCATCATGTCGTGGCCGCCGGCCGCGGCGACTCCGTAGCGCCCCATGCGGTGCATGGGCGCCCCGGCGGTGAACCGCAGTGCTACGCTGAACATCCACAGATCGTTCCGGCCGTAGAACGCCGCCGGATCGAACAGGCCGGTGAGCCTGGTGACGTGGGCGGATTCCACCTCGGCGATGCCCTCGACGTGGACGGGCAGCGATTCGGGCGTGAGGCGGCGGCCGTAGCCTCCCGTCACGACGAACCACCGGGTGATGCCGATGATCGAGCTTTCGAGCAGCGGCCGGACCGTCCGGAAGGGATTCCCGAACACCCGCTCGTCCTCGGGACGGTCGGTGCGCTCGAGGCGCAGATAGACGCGATGCGGCGCCGCGCGACCACTGCGCCTCCGCGAGCGCCCGAGTAGAACTTGAAGAAGCCTGCCGCCTCGGAGTTGTACGCCCATTCCGCGAGACCGTAGATCCGGCCCGCGCCCAGCGGCCGCTCGAGCCGCGCGGAAACGCTGACCTTGTCCTGGTCGGGCCCGGCGCCGGCGCGGTTCTCCGGCGATTTCACGTGCGCGTACGACGCCTGCAGCTCGACGGCCGCGCGACGCCTGCACCAGCGCGCGCACCGACCAGGAATCGCCGAACCGGCTCCAGTTGGGCCACTCGTCCCAGCGCTCGGGCTCGTCGCCGTTGAAGACCGCACCCTCCAGGGTGACCGGTCCCCGCCGCAGGCCGAGGATCGCGACGGCCCGCTCCAGGATCTGCGACCAGTGGTGGTTCACCGGGTAGACTGAGCGCCGGCCGCATCATCGGATCGTCCGTGCCGTACGGGGCGAAGCCCTTGCCCGCGGTGAGCGACCAGTGCACGCCGCCCGGCAGGGGAGCGAGGTCGCTCGCCGAGGCGAGCAGCTCGTGGGCCCACGTGTGAGGGTGCCGGCGGTCCTCCCACCCCTCGCCGAAGTCGCCGGTCGCGAGCACGCCGTGGGGCATGGTCAGGCCCTCGCCGTCGAGCGTCACGCGAAAGCGCACGCGCCCGCCGAGCAGGTCCGCCGTGCCGTAGAGGAGCGGGGCCGTGAAGCGCAGCTCGGTGAGCGAGGACCCGCCCGGCGCGGGGTCGGCGCGCGTCACGACGGGCGTGATGGCGGCGCCGAACGTCACCTGCGCGGCGAGCGGTCCGGGCAGGGCGACCAAGGCCGCGACGGCGAGCAGCGACCGGGACGGTGAGCGGGCGGCTCGTCCGCCGAGGGGGCCCGGCCTCACGGCAGGAGCGCCTTCGCCGGGGCGAACAGCTCGCCGAGCCACTGGAACAGCTGGTGCTGCGCGTCCTTCATGCCGAGCAACGCCTGCGCCTCGGACGCAGTGGCCGGTTGACCGCTGACGAGGGTGACGTTCGGCGCCGAGGTGCCATTGGTGATCGTCGCGTACGCGGAGTCGTTCACCGAGACCGTGAGGCCGGTCGACGGCACCAGGCAGTAGACGCGGATGGTCCCCTGCATCCGGACGGTCTGCGCGGCACCGGTGACCGTGAAGTCCAGGTTGTCGGTGTAATCGAACGGATCGAAGGTGGTGCGCGAGGCCACCATGACCACGCTGAGCCCGTCGATCGAATCGGACACGGTCGCGGAGACCGTCACCAGGGAGGCGACGGTGCCGGCGACCCCGCTGCCGGCCGTGGAGTCGCGGAAGTTGAGCGTGCGCGTCCCGTCAGTGACGGTGCCGCTGAGCTGCGCCGTGTCGGCCGCCTGCGTCCCTGACAGGCCGACCAGGTAGTCCGCGACGCCTGAAGTGCCGTTATTGACCTGCGCCCGGAGCCGGAGCGCCGCGCCGGTGCTCTGGTCCGTGAGGTCGAGCCATCCGTCGGAGGCGAGCGGTACCGTCGGCAGTCCGTAGCTGCTCACGTCGTAGAGCACGAACCGGATCCCACCCGCGGGGCCGCTCGTGTCGGTGCCGGCAGCGGTAGGCGTTCGCGGCCGTGTCCCACACGAACACGTGCCGGAACAGGGAGTCCGGCGATCAGGCCGGTCGCCCGTGGCGCGAGCGGGCCCGCGGCGACGCCGGTTCGGGGCACGGCGGGCGCGCACGCGATGCCTCGCGCCGGCGGCGCCTCCACGGGCGGAGCGCCCGCCACCTTGAGCAGCGGGCTGAGGGCCGCCAGGCTCTGCATCGCGGGCGTCCCGAAGACGCCGTTCACCACGGCCAGCGCGGCGTTGACGGCGGCCGGATCGAAGCCGCCGCTCGACGACGGGCCGCCGTGGAGCTCTTCTCGCACGCGGCGAGCGCGACGGCGCAGCCCGCGAGCGGCGCCAGGCGGCGCCACCGCGGCCGCGAGCCGTGGAGCCGGCGGGCGAGCGTCGGTGCGGTGGCGCCTCGTACCTCAGACCTCGAGCCGGTCGCCGGGGCGCGCCACCAGCTCGTAGAGCACCGGCATCAGCAGCACGCTGATCAGCAGCCGGGAGAACATCCCGCCCACGATGACCAGCGCGAACGGCTTCTGCGAATCCGAGCCGACGCCGCTCGAGAGCGCCGCCGGCAGGAGGCCCAGCGCCGCCACCAGCGCCGTCATCATGATGGGCCGCAGGCGGAGCAGCGCCGCCTCGCGCGTCGCCTCGGCGATCCCCATCCCGGCCGCGCGCAGCTCGTTGGCGTACGAGATGTAGACGACGGCGGTCTGCACCGAGACGCCGAACAGGGCGAGGAACCCGATGCCCGAGGAGACCGAGAACGGGCGTCCCCGTCAGCGCGAGCGCCACCAGGCCGCCGACCGGCGCCGACAGCAGGACGCCGACCACGGTGATGACCGGGAACTTGAAGTTGCTGTACAGCGCGAACAGCAGCAGGAAGATCAGGAACAGGGTGAGCGGCAGCGACGAGCCGCAGCTGCTGCCGCGACGCCGTGTACTCCTGGTATTCGCCGCCCCACACCGCGCGGTAGCCCTGGGGGAGCCGCACCGCCGCGGCCACCTGCCGCTGGGCGTCGTGCACCGCGCTCGCCAGGTCGCGGCCCTCGACGGAGTACTGGATGCCGATGAAGCGCTCGTTGTTCTGGCGGTAGATGAACGACGCGCCGTTGGCCACCGAGATCGCCGGCCAGGTCCTTCAGCGGCACCTGCTGCCCGCCCGGCGTCGCCACCAGGATGTTCGGCCGATCGGCCTCGGGCGTCTGCCGGTACTGCGGCTCGAGGCGCACGACGAGGTCGAACAGCCGCTCGCCCTGCACGACCTGCGTGGCGGCGCTGCCGCCCACCGCGGCCTCGATGAGGTTGTTGACGTCGGCGACGTTGATGCCGTAGCGCGCGATCTTCGCGCGGTCGGGCGTGACGGTCAGGCTCGGCTGGCCCAGCTCCTGCACCAGCGTGACCTCGGTGATGCCGCGCACCTTCTCGAGCACGTGCTTGATCTCGAGGCCGCTGCGTCTGGAGCGTGTCGAGGTCGGGGCCGAACACCTTGACGTCGAGCGCGCTCTTGAGGCCCGTCTCCGCCTCGTCCACCGCGTCCTCGGCGGGCTGCGTGTAGTTGAAGATGATGCCGGGGAACGCCCGCAGCTTCTTGTCGATGTCGGCGATGAGCTGCGCCTTGGTGCGGTGGCCCCGTGCCACTCGCCGTACGGCTTGAGCCCGACGTAGAACTCGTCGTTGAAGAAGCCGGTGGGATCGGTGCCGCCGTCGTCGCGGCCGTGCTCGTTGGCCACGTCGGTCACTTCGGGAAACGATGCGGAGGATCGCGCGCACCTGCGGGCGAGAGCTTCGACGCCTCCTCGAACGAGATGGTGTACGGCATCGTGGCGCGGACCCACAGCGCGCCCTCGTCGAGGTGCGGCATGAACTCGGCGCCGATGACCGGCACCAGCGAGGAGCGAGACGCCGAAGACCGCCGCCGAGGCCCAGACCGTGGGCCGCGGCCGCGCCAGGCACCAGTCGAGGTGCCGGCCGTACAGCGCCTTGAGCCGCTCGAACACCGCGTTGCGCCGCTCGCGCACGCCGCCCCGCAGCACGACCGACGCGCAGGACGGGCAGCAGCGTGAGGGTGAGGACCAGCGCGCCCGACCAGCGCGCAGATCATCGTGTCGGCCATCGGCTTGAACAGCTTGCCCGACGGGCCCGCTCAGCACGTAGATGGGCAGGAAGCCCGCCACGATCACCGCGACGGCGTAGAAGATCGGCCGGTCCACCTCCGCCGCCGCCGCGGCGATCACCTCGCGGATCCGGTAGGCGGTGCCGTGCCGCAGCGCCAGCTGGCGGTGGATGTTCTCCACCATCACCACCGCGCCGTCCACCAGGATCCCGAAGTCGATCGCGCCGATCGAGAGCAGGTTCGCCGGGATGTGGCGCAGGTCGAGGCAGATGAAGGCGAACAGCAGCGACAGCGGGATGGTGACGGCCACGATGAGGCCCGCTGCGCACGTCGTAGAGGAAGAAGATCAGCACGGCGATGACCAGCACGATGCCGCGCAGCAGGTTGTCCTCGACCGTGCGGGTGGTGAGCGAGACGAGGTCGCTGCGGTCGTAGTACGGTGTGGACCTTGACGTCCTTGGGCAGGATGGTCGCTGTTCAGCTCGCGGGTCTTCGCCTCGACGCCCTTGAGCACCGACCTGCGCCTGGTCGCCCGTGCGCATCAGGATGACGCCCTCGACCGCCTCGTCCCGGTCGTTGAAGCCGAACTGCCCGAGGCGCGGGGCGTGGCCGATCACCACCTCGCCCACGTCCTTCACCAGGATCGGCGTGCCGTTCCGCACCGCGACGACGATGTTGCCGATGTCCTCCGGCGTGGCGACGCCGGCCCAGGCCGCGCACGTAGTAGAACTGCCCGCCCTCGGAGTAGAAGCCGCCGCCCGCGTTGCCGTTGTTCGCGGCGAGCGCGTTCTGGACGTCGGTCACGGCCAGGCCGTCGCCCGCGAGCCGGGTCGGGTCGAGCAGCACCTGGTACTGCATCGTCTCGCCGCCCAGGGCGGCGATCGTCGGCCACGCCCGGCACCGACTTGAACTCGCGGCTCACGACCCAGTCGTTGAGGATCTTGAGGTCGGTCGGCGCTGCGGTCCGGGCTGTCCATCACGTACCGGTAGACGAGGCCCGACGGCGAGAACAGCGGCGCCAGGCCGGGCGTGACGCCGCTCGGCAGCGTGCGCGTCGCCGCAGCCGCTCGAACGCCTGCTCGCGGGCGAAGTAGTCGTCCGTGCCGTCGGTGAAGGTGAGCCGGATGTCGGACAGGCCGTACAGCGAGATCGAGCGGATGATCCGGAGCCGCGGCAGCCCGTTCATCTCCACTTCGAGCGGCACCGTGATCAGCCGCTCGACCTCCTCCGCGGCGTGGCCCGGCCACTGGGTGATGATCTCCACCATCGGCGGCGAGAGGTCGGGATAGGCGTCCACCGGCAGCCGCGAGAACGACCAGATGCCGACGCCCACCAGCAGCGCCGAGAAGAGGAAGACGAGGAACCGCTGCCGCAGCGCCGCCTGGACGACGCGGTGGACGAACGAGGAGCCGGCGGCCTCGCCGGCGGCGGGCGCGTCCGGACCCGCGGGCGCGTCGCTCACTGGCTCTCGGCGAACTGGAGGAACAGGCCGCCGTCCACGATGATGTGCTCCCCGGCGGTGAGGCCGGACGCGATCTCGAAGCGGTCGGCCACCCGCGAGCCGAGGGTGACCTGGCGGCGGGCGAACGAGCTGTCGGGCGTCGGCCACGAAGACGAAGGGCAGGTTCTGGGCGTCGCGCAGCACGGCCGAGACCGGCACCAGCAGGCCGCGGCGCGGGCGGCGCGAGTGGATCAGGACCCGCACGTACATGTCCCGCTTGAGGAAGTCGCCGCGGTTGTCGCGCCACGATCCGCACGGTGGTGGCTCGCGTCTGCGGGTCCACCATCGCGCCCACGTAGTCCACCGTGCCCGTCGAACCGCTCGTCCCCGACGGTGGGCTGCACCACGGCCGGGTCGCCCACGACCACGTCGGGCAGGTCCGACTCGAACACGTTCGCCATCACCCACACCGTCGAGAGGTCGGCGACGGTGAAGCCCGGCGTGGTGCCGGCCTGGAGCAGCTGGCCCGGCGTGACCAGCCGCTCCACCACCACGCCGGCGATGGGCGAGCGGATCAGGCCCTGGCGGCGCCTCGACCGGCTGGCCCTCTGCGCACGGCGACGGCGCTGGCCGAATCCACGCCGATGGACCTGAGCTGGGTGAGCGCGGCGTCGCGGTCGGCCGCCGCCTGCGCGGCGTCGGTCTGCGCCTGCTCGAGGTCGCGGCGCGCGATGGCGTCGTTCTTCCACAACTGCTCGTCCTGGTCGGCGATGCGGCGCGTGTTGACCGCCGCGGCGAGCGCCTTGCGGTACTGCGCGACGTCGGCCGCGAAGTCGGGCGAGGACACCGTGGCCAGGCCCTGGCCTTCCGTCACGTGGGCGCCCAGCTCGACCAGCAGCCGCACCACCGGGCCCGAGATGGGCGCCAGCACCTGCGTGCTGTGGTTGCCGTCGAACGCGACGGTGCCGGTGACCTCGACCGTGGGCGAGAACGAGTCCGCCGCCACCGCGGCCACGTGGATCCGCGCCCGCTGCTCCGGCGTCAGCCCGAACGCGACGGCGTGGGCGGCGTTCCCCTTGGCGTCGGCGCTGCCGCCGCAGCCGGCGGCGGCGGCCGCCAGGACGGCGGCGGCGAGGGCGTAGCGTCTAGTGGTCACCGGTGCCTCCGGAAGCGGCGCCCAGCGGGCGGCCGATGGCGCGCTCGAGGTCGGCGCGCGCGTCGTTCGCCGCGCCGAGGGCGTCGGCGTATTGGCTTTCGGCGTCGAGCAGGGTGCGGCGGGCGTCGAGCACGTCCAGCGCCGACGCGCCGCCCAGGCCGTAGCTCACGACCGACACGTCGTAGGCCCGCCGCGCTTCGGGCAGCAGCTGATCGCGGAGCCACAGCGCCTGGCGCAGGGCGGTCTCCGCCGCCGCGTAGGTGGTGCGGACGTCCTGGTCCACCGCCGCCTCCAGGTCGCGATAGGAGGCCGACAGCTCCAGCTCGTGATGCTGCGCCTCGGCCACTTCGCCGCGCGTGTGGTTCCAGAAGAACAGCGGCAGCGAGAAGCCGACGCTGGTGGTGTAGGTGGACGTCGTGCCCACGACCGCGTTCTGCGCCACGCCCACGCTGAGGTCGGGCAGCCAGAAGGAGCGCGCCAGCGAGGTGGCGGCCGAGGCCCCGTGCTGCTGGCTCGCGAGGCTCTTGAGCTCGGGCCGCTCCGCGCGCGCCGTGTCCTCCAGCGCCGCCAGGTCGGGCAGCGGCGCCGGGACCGCGAGCGAATCCACGGCCTCCACCGGCGCGCCCAGCAGGCGGCCCATGAAGCGGTTCAGCGCCGCGCGGGCGTTGGCCACGTCGCGCTCGTTGGCGATGAGGTCGTTGTCCGACTGGGCCAGGTCCACCCGCGCCTTGAGCACGTCGAGGCCGGCCACCGTGCCGGCGCCGTAGCGCGCCTGCGTCTTGTCGAGGAACTCCTGCGCGAGCCGCCGCCCTTCCACCAGGTCGGCGTGATGCTGGAGCGCGACCAGCAGCGTCGTCGTACGCCTGCGCCGTCTGCGACGCGGTCTGCTGCTCGAGCTGGACCAGCGCGAACTCGCTCTGCGACACGCCGGCCCGCCCCATCACGCCGCGGTAGTGGAACTTGGAGGGGAAGGGCACCGAGATCCCGAGACCCAGGTCGTGGCCGGTGGCGCTGCCCGGCCGGGCCAGGCTCGTCTCGCCGATGACGTCGCCGCTCAGCGTCAGATCGGGGAAGGCGACCTGTTGCACCAGCTGGGCGCGCGCCTCGTCCACCTGCTCGCGCGCCACCTGGAGCTGGGGATTTCTCGCCAGCGCCGTGTCGACCGCCTGTCGCCGCGTGAGTCTGAGCGGTTCGCTCGTGCTCTGGGCGGGCAGCGTCGCGGGGAGAGCCGCCGCGCCTGCCACGCCCAGGGCCATGATGATCGCACCCCAGTGCACCTTGGGCCTCCGTATACCGAGCCGACTTCGCGTCCGGCGCGCGCAGCGCGCAGCCGGGCCACTCAGCTGCCGGGAACGCGGATGCTCAGGCGGGTGGGGCGCGGGACTGCTGGTGGAGGCCGGTGTAGAAGTGGTGCGGTTCGGCGGGAAGGCGAACGGCCAGGTTGCGGCTCGGGATGCCCTCGAAGCGGATCCCGACGCCCAGGGAAGGCGATGCGCTGCCGCTGGCCAGCCGCAGCGCCAGCAGGCACTGGTCGGCGTGATGGCCGGCGCCGTTCCCCTGTTCGACGTGGGTCACGACGGGATCCGGCACCGTGCCGCGCCCGTGGAACAGCAAGGCGTCGAGCCCGGACGTGCCCGCCTCGCCCGCGAAGAACAGTCAGGGCGACGAGGGCGGCGAGGAAGCGGGTGGATCGGGCGCCGCGCATGAAGCCCTAAGTATAACCAAGACAAGGCGCGGGGTTCCCGCTTGGCCTCCGGGGGGCGCCGCGATATGTTCCGGGCCTTCGCGAGGAGCGGATGACCTCTACCGAGCTGGATTTCACCGACGAGCGGCCGCCCTACCTGCTGGCGGGCGTCGTCGCGCTGGCCACCTTGGTGCTCTACGTGGCCACCCTGGCGCCGACCGCGCAGTTCTGGGACACCCCCGAGTACATCGCCGCGGCCTACGTGCTGGGCATCCCGCATCCGCCGGGGAACCCGCTGTTCGTCATCCTGGCCCACGTCTGGGGCATGATCCCCTGGATGCAGCATTACGCGGCGCGCATCAACCTGATGTCGGCCGTGATGAGCGCCTTCACCGCCGGCTTCTGGTTCCTGATCGGCGAGCGCTGGCTGCGGCCGATCGTGCCGGCGCGCTGGCCGCGCCGGCGCGACCGCCCTGGCGGGCGCCGTGCTGGCCGCGACGGCCTTCACCGTGTGGAACCAGTCGGTGGTGAACGAGAAGGTCTACACGGTGAGCCTGCTCTCCATCGCCATGGTGCTCTGGCTCGCGGTGCGCTGGGGCGACCAGAAGAGCGGCAGCGGCCGGGACCATCACCTGCTGGTGATCGTCTACCTGCTCGCGCTCACGGCCACCAACCACCTGATGGGGCTGCTGGTGGCGCCGGCGGTGGTCGTGTACGTGCTCTACACCGACCCCAAGGTCTTCCTCAGCCCGAAGTTCCTGGCGTGGGCCGCGGTGGCGGTGGGACTGGGCGTGAGCCTGTGGCTGTTCCTGCTGCTCCGGGCGCCGCACTTCCCGCCCATCAACGAGGGCGAGCCCACCAGCTGGGCGGCCCTCGACTCGGTGCTGAACCGCACCCAGTACGCCAAGCCGCCCGTGACCGCAGCGGCAGGCCGACTTCCTCGCGCAGATGGGCATGTGGTGGGACTACTTCCGCTGGCAGTGGGGCCGCGACTGGGCGGGCGGCGTCCAGAGCGCGCTGGCGGCGCTGTTCGGCGTGCTGGGCCTCCTGGGCGCGTGGCGCCACTGGAAGGCCGACCAGCGCTCCGCCATGGCGATGACGGCGCTGCTCTTCACCCTGATCCCGCTGCTGATCTTCTACCTGAACTTCAAGTACCGCTTCTCGCTCATCCAGGACTCGCAGCCCCGCGGAGGTCAGGGAGCGCGACTACTTCTTCATCTGCTCCTTCGCGGTGTGGGGCCTGTGGGCGGCGATGGGCCTGGCGACGGTGATGGAGTGGGTGCAGTCCGCGCTGAGCGCGCGCGTGAGCGACGCGGGCCGGCGCTGGGCGCTTCGCCACGCCCCGTGCTCCTGGTGGCCCTGGTGCCGCTGTTCGGCAACCATCTCGCCGCCTCGCGCGCGGGCGAATGGATGGCCCGCGACTTCGCGTACGACATGCTGCAGTCGGTGGATCCCTACGGCATCCTGGTCACCGCGGGCGACAACGACACCTTCCCGCTGTGGTACGCGCAGGAAGTCGAGCACATCCGCCAGGACGTCACCGTCCTCAACCTGTCGCTGGCGAACACGGACTGGTACGACCGGCAGCTCGAGCGGCGGCCGCTCGCGACCTTCGACTCGGCGACGCGCGCCCGCCATCTGGCGCACGCACTCGTATCCCAAGCCGACGGGCCCGGTGTGGAACATGAGCATCGCCGGCGCTCGACTCGATCCCGCCGTACTACGAGCTGCAGGACCGGCGCGCCATCAACATCGCCGGGTTCAACATCATCCTGGATCCGCAGCGGCTCGGCCATCCCTGGCTGGAGCGCGCCGACGTGATGGTGCTGCGCGCCATCCAGGACCAGTTCGGCAGGCGGCCCATCGTCTTCGCGCGCACCGTGGCCGGCTACCCCGACCGCTTCGGCCTCACGACCAACCTCGTGGGGCAGGGCATGGTCCGCGTGCTCGAGCCCTCGCCGGTCGCGGTCAACGACACCATCCAGCAGTCGCCCGAGCTGGGCCTGGTGAACGTGCCGCGCTCGCGTGAACTGCTGGAGCACGTGTACCACGCGCACACCGCCGCGCGCTATCGCCCGTTGGGCTGGATCGACGTGCCGTCCGAGAACATCCCGGCCACGTACGCCTTCATCTACCAGTCCCTGGGCGCGATGCTCTTCCAGACGCAGCGGGCAGGAAGCGATGAAGCTCCTGGCCGAGGCCGACTCGATGGTGAAGAACACCACCTACGGGCGGGCGGCGGGCCGGCCCTAGGCGCAAGGCCGACCTAGGCCGACGGGTCCGTTCGCACCACCGTCTCGGGTGAGCGCGCCGCCCGCGCCGCCTCGGCGCAGCGCCGCACGATGACGCCGGCCGGCTCGACGGCCGTGACGCCTGCCACGCTCTTGCCGGCCTGCCAGTAGTCGCGGGAGCCGCCGCCGTCCAGCACGGCGCGCTTCAGCTTCCACACGTAGCGCATCGCGTAGATGGTCCGCATCAGGTACTTGGTGCGCCGGCCGCGCAGCATCCAGCGCGCCACCGGACCCGCCCGCGTCCCCACCCGCTCCACGTACGGCGTCCGGATCACGGCCAGCGGCACGCCGGTCACCCGCTCGGTCAGCACGATGTCGTCTTCCCCGGCCTCGACGATGCGGCGCTTGTAGTCCGGATGCACGCGGCACTCGTCGGTGGCGATGAATCGCGTGCCCATCTGGACGCCGGCGTAGCCGAGGCGGAGGGCGGCCACGAACGCCCGCTCGTCGCCCACGCCGCCGGCGCAGATCACCGGCCTGCCGAGGCCGCCCAGCTCGTCGATCAGCGCCTCGGCGCTCCTGGGGCCCGCGTGCCCGCCGGCGCGGTCGTTCACGGCGATGAGCCCGTGCACGCCGCTCTCCAGCGCGCGGTCGGCCCACTTGCGCTCGGTGACGTCGTGGTAGACCACGCCGCCGGCCGGCGCCACGCGCTCGACCACCCAGCGCGGCTTCCCCAGCGAGGTGACGAAGAAGCGCACGCCCTCCTCGAGCGCCACGTCGAGCCAGCGCCGCATCCGCTCCAGGTAGGTCCGGGACGAGCGCTCGATCAGGACGTTCATCCCGATCGGCTTGGCGGTGAGGCGGCGGATCAGCCGCAGCCCATCGCGCAGGTCGTGGCCGTGGACGTACACCATCGAGAGCGGCTGCACGACGCCGATGCCGCCGGCCTCCGAGACCGCGGCCACCAGCTCCGGGTTGGTGGCACGGGTACATCGCGCCGCAGATCAGCGGCACCTCGATGCCGCACGTGTTGCGTGAACGGTGTAGAGAGGGTGACCATTGTCGGCAGCAACGATAACCCTTCGCGGAGGCAAACCGGCACGGCGCGGTGAACATCCTCCACGTTCTCTCCCAGCACGAAGTCACGGGCGCCGAGCGGTACGGCTCGTCGCTGATCCGCGAGCAGGCGCGCGACGGGCACCGGGTCGTCGTGGTCTCCGACACGCTGCACACGCCCGTCGAAGCCGAGTACCTGCCGATGCCGATCGGGAAGCGCGACATGCCCCAGCGCCTGCGCAACGTGCTCGCGCTGCGGCGCCTGATCCGCGCGCGCGACATCCACGTGGTGCACGCGCACTCGCGGGCCGCCGCCTGGGTCGCGTTCTTCGCCACCCGCTTTTCGCGGGTTCCGCTGGTGTCCACGCTGCACGCCGCTCCAGCCGCATGCACCGCTCGGTGCGCCTGTTCAGCGTCTACGGCGAGGAGGTCACGGCGGTCTCCCCCAGCGTGGAGGAGAACGCGGTCCGTGACATGGGCCTGCCGCGCGAGCGCGTGCACCTGGTGGCGAACGGCACCGACCTGGATCGCTTCCGGCCGCGGCGTGCCGCCGGCCGACGCGCGGCGCGCCCTCGGCCTGCCGTCGGACGGCCCGCTGATCGCGCTGGTGGGCCGGCTTTCGGGGCCGCGCGGGCCCGTGGCCCGGTTCGTGGTCGCCGAGGTCTTCCCGCGCGTGCACGCCGCCGTGCCCGGCGCGCGTCTCGTCGTGGTGGGCGGCATGCGCGGGCGGCGAGGACTTCCCCGCCGTGGTCGCCGCCACCAACGAGCGCCTCGGCGGCGAGTGGGTGCGCCACCTCGGCCACCAGGACGACGTCCGCCAGGCGCTGGAGGCGGCGGACGTGGTGATCGGCGCGGGGCGGAGCGCGATGAATGCGCTGGCCGTGGGCCGGCCGGTGCTCGCGCTCGGCGAGACGAGTTACGTGGGCGTGGTGACCGAGGAGACGGCCGAGGAATGCCGCCGGACCAACTTCGGCGACACGGGCGTGCGGCGGGCGACGGATCCCGACGCCATGGCGGCGGACGCGATCGGTCTGCTCCGAGACCTCGAGCGCCAGTGCCGGCTCGCCGGGTGGGGCCGCGCGTTCGTGGAGCGGCATTACGACGTGAAGGACACCTGGCGGCGCACCAGGGCGATCTACCGGCGGGCGCGGGCCCTCAAGGCCGGCCTGCCGCATCCCGGTGGTGATGTATCACCGGATCGTGGAAGCGCCGCCCGCCGGGAGCCGGCACGGCACCTGGGTCACCCGCGAGCGGTTCGCCGCGCAGCTGGATAGCCTGGCGCGGCGCGGCTTCACGACGATCACGTTCCGGGACTACGCCGCGTACCTGGACGGCGCGCGGGCGCTGCCCCGGCGGCCGGTCGTCCTGACGTTCGACGACGGCTACGCCGACAACTACGACGTCGCCTTGCCGCTGCTCCGCTCGCACGGAATGACCGCCGTGGTCTTCCTCGTCGCCGACCGGAACGTCACGACCAACCTGTGGGACGCGGCGGGCGGCGAGCCGCAGGTGCCGCTTCTGGCGAGCGACCAGATCCGGGAGATGGGCGACTACGGCATCGAGTTCGGCTCGCACACGCTGAGCCACGCGCGGCTCACCGCCCTGGCGCCGGACGCCCTGGCCGGCGAGCTGGAAGGCTCGCGGCGAGCCCTGGAAGAGCGCCTCGGCCGTCCGGTGGACTCGCTCTGCTATCCGTACGGCGCGGTGAACGCGGCGGTGAAGGAGGCCACGGAGCGGGCGGGCTACGTCTTCGGCGTCGCCTCCGACAGCGGGCCCCTGCGGCTTCGGGGAGGACCTGCTCGAGATCCGGCGGGTGCAGGTGTTTCCGGGCACGGACGGGTGGGGATTCTGGCGCAAGACGAGTGGGTGGTACACGCGATACCGGGCGCTGAGGAAGCGGTTGGCGGGTGGTAGGTTGTAGGTTGTGGTGGTGTGGGGCTCTACCACCTACAACCCACCACCCACCAACACTTTCCCGCCCGCGACGTTGACCGCACAACCGACCGCCGACTAGCTTTCAATGCTGGTCCGGGCACGCGGTGGCTGTAGCTCAATTGGTCAGAGCGCTGGACTGTGGCTCCAGAGGTTGGGGGTTCAATTCCCCTCAGCCACCCTACGACCAAGTTGACAGTTGCGAGACGCCGAAGAACGTTGCCAGTTGCACAGACGCCAAGTTGCGAGTGGTTACCAGTCGTGAGCGTTGCGGGGGCAGGGATGGGCGGTCTGGCAACTGGAACTCGGCGTCTCGGCAACTCGGCTTTGTCTAGGTCCGTAGCTCAATTGGTAGAGCACCGGTCTCCAAAACCGGGGGTTGGGGGTTCAAGTCCCTCCGGGCCTGCTTGAAGATGGTCAGTAGGTGAGTGGGAGTTGTAGGTTCAGTTGCAAGACGCGAGTTGCCAGTGGTTCCGAGTTGCTGTCGGCAGCGGGAAGCCGCAGCCGGAACTCACCACCCACAACCTGCATCCAGTCCCTTGGGCGGTATCGTCTAGGGGTCTAGGACATAGCCCTCTCAAGGCTAAGACACGGGTTCGAATCCCGTTACCGCTACTCGGCCCTATCGTCTAACGGCTAGGACACCACCCTTTCAAGGTGGGAATAGGGGTTCGATTCCCCTTAGGGCTACCTTGAAAGCGGGGTGTAGGGTTTAGGGGGTAGGGTGTAGGGCTCGCAACTCGGCGTCTCGCAACTGTCTTGGTCGTGGCGTCTGGCAACTCGCAACCAGCTTCTTACCAGGCCCGTCCCGCCGCCAGCAGCCGGTCCGCTTCCACGTCGTCCAGCGGTTTCGCGAACAGATATCCCTGCACCAGCTGGCAGCCCACCTCGCGCAGCAAGGCGAGCTGGTCGGCCGTCTCCACGCCCTCGGCCACCGCGTCCATGCCGAGGTGGTGGGCGAGGGTCACGATGGTGCGGACGATCTCCGCGTTCTCGCCGCCGTCGGTGCCGATGTTGCTCACGAACGAGCGGTCGATCTTCAGGTGGTCGAGCGAGAAGCGCTGCAGGTAGCTCAGCGACGAGTAGCCGGTGCCGAAGTCGTCCACGTCGATCTTCACCTTGAGCGCGCGCAGCTGGTCGATCATCGCCATGGCGGAGCGGCGTTCTCCATGACCACGCTCTCGGTGATCTCGATGCGCAGGCGCCGCGGCTCGAGGCCGGTCTCCTCGAGCGCCTGGTCGATCTCGTCCACCAGGCCGGGCTGCGCGAACTGCTTGCCCGACAGGTTGACGCTGACCGTGAGGTCGAGCGCCGGGTAGCGGTCCTGCCAGACGCGCATCTGCCGGCAGGCCTCCCGCAGCACCCAGCGGCCGATCGGGATGATGAGCCCGGTCTCCTCGGCGATGGGGATGAAGGCCGCGGGGCCGATGAGCCCGTGCACCGGGTGCTGCCAGCGCACCACCGCCTCGAAGCCGGTGATGCGTCCCGTCTCGAGCGTGACCAGCGGCTGGTAGTGCAGCTGGAACTCGCCGCGCTCCGCCGCGCGCCTGAGGTCGGTCTCCAGCTCCAGCAGCGCGCGGGCCCGGGCGTGCATCTGGGTGTCGAACACCTCGTAGCGCGCCTTGCCCAGGGCCTTGGCGCGGTACATCGCGATGTCGGCGTCGCGCAGCAGGTCGTCGGCCGCCTGGTAGCCGCTGGCCGAGAGCGCGATGCCGATGCTGGCGGTGGTGAACACCTCGTGCCCGCCCAGGTTGAACGGCTGCGCCAGCTCGTGCTGGATCCGGTCGGCCACGCGGGTGGCGTCGCTCGCGTCGCCGATGTCGTCCACCAGGATGGTGAACTCGTCGCCGCCCTGGCGCGCCACCGTGTCGCCCGGCCGGACGCAGCGCTCGATGCGGCGCGTGATGGCCTTGAGCAGGTCGTCGCCGATGGAGTGGCCGAGGCTGTCGTTGACGACCTTGAAGCGGTCGAGGTCGATGAACAGGACGGCGAACCGGTAATCGGCGCGGCGCCGCGCGCGGCCCAGCGACCGGGTCAAGCAGGTCGGTGAACAGGGCGCGGTTGGGGAGGTTGGTCAGCGCGTCGTGGAAGGCGTCGTGGAGCAGCTGCTCCTCGGTGTTCTTGCGCTCGGTGACGTCGGTCTGCGAGCCGGCCATGCGGTACGGCTTCCCGGTCGCGTCGCGCACCGCCACGCCCCGGCACAGCACCCACACGAAGTGGCCGTCGCGGTGGCGGATCCGGTGCTCGGTCTCGAGGTGCGGCGCGTAGCCCGCCACGTGCCCGGCGATGTCGGCCCGCACCCGCTCGACGTCGTCGGGATGGATGCGGCCGAGCCAGTCGTCGGGCGTGGCGCCCACCTCGGTGTCCGTCCAGCCCAGCATGCTCTTCCAGCGCGGCGAGTAGTAGACCTCGTTGGTGGCGAGGTTCCAGTCCCACAGCCCGTCGTTGGCGCCGCGCGCGGCGAGGGCGTAGCGCTCCTCGCTCTCGCGCAGCGCGGCGGTGGCGCGCTCGCGCTCCGTGACGTCGCGGAAGCTCCACACCCGCCCCACGCTCTGGCCGCCGATGCGCTGCGGCTGCGAGAACCGCTCGAACACGCGGCCGTCCTTGAACTCCACCGCGTCGAAGCTGGTGGCCTCGGGATCGGCGTACAGCTCGCTCCACCTTCTGCATGAAGGCGAGCGGGTGCCTGAGCTGGCTCTGCACGTGGCCGCAGCACCTGGCGGTCGTCGCCGGACGCCGAGCAGCTCGCTGGGGACGCGCCACATCTCGACGAACTTGCGGTTGAAGCTGACGATCTTGCCGCCGTGGTCCACCACCAGCAGGCCGTCGGCCGTGGACTCGAACGTCGCGCGGAGCAGAGAGAACCAGCGCTCCAGCCGCCCCTCGTCCGCCTTGCGGTCGGTGATGTCCACGAGGATGCCGTGGAACAGCCGCTCGCCGGTCCCCGGATCGGCCACCGAGTGACACGCGTCGAGGACCGTGCGCACCTGGCCGTCGGGACGGCGGATCTGGAACTCGAACTCGCGCACCGCGCCGTCGCGGGTCAGCAGCTCCAGCTCGGAGGCGCGCTGGGCGGGGTCCACCAGCAGGTCGTACACGGTGTAGCGGCCCAGCGCTTCGACGCTGGGCACGCCGACGATGTCGAGGAACGCCGGGTTCGCGTCGAGGATCTTGCCCTCGAGCGTCGAGATGTACACGCCCTCGCGCAGGTTGCCGACCAGCTCGCGCAGCGTGTCGGGATCGCGCAGGCTCTGGAAGCGATGCGGTTCCCCCGAGGTGCGGGGGACCCGGCTCGGCGTGGGTGCGGCGGCTTTGGACACGGTGGGCACAATATGGGAGCCGGCGCCGAAACCGCCAGAGATTGCGTCACATATCGGCGTCCGGCGGCCCGCGCGGCGGCGCGGTTCTTGCCCCCGCCGGGCCGGCGTCCCTAGTCTTCAGGCGGGAGGTGGGAACGATGCGCTATGCGATGATGGTGTTGTGCCTCGCGGCGGTCGCCTGCGGGAAGGGCAAGCCGGCGAGGGCGCCGGGCGACACCCTGACCACGCGGCAGCGGGACAGCGTGATCGGGGCTTCGCGCATTCCGGGGGCGAGCGGGATCACGCGCGCGCTCCAGGCGCAGGACTCGACGAACGCGCATACCGCGAGGACGGATTCGATTCAGTGAAGCGGGTTGAGGGTGTGGGGTGTAGGGGTGTAGGTTCGCGCGACGCCGTCACCCCCTACACCCTACCCCCTACACCCTGTCTCATTCGTACCTCAGCGCCTCCACCGGATCCACGCGGCTCGCGCGGACCACGGGTACGTAACTCGCGGCGAGCGCCACCGCGGCGAGCACCACCAGCGACATGCCGAACACCACGGGATCGGTGCCGGCGAGCCCGTAGAGCAGCGACCGCAGCACGCGGCCCAGGCCCAGCGCGAAGCCGACGCCGATCACCCCGCCGATCGCGGCCATGACGCCCACCTGCCGCACCACCAGCGCCTGCACCTTCCACGTGTCGGCCCCGAGGGCCATGCGGACGCCGATCTCGCGCGTGCGCTGCTGCACGGTGTACGCGAGCACGCCGTAGAGCCCCACCGCGGCGAGCACGGTCGCGAGGCCGGCGAAGACCGCCGACAGGATGCTGATCAGCCGGTCGAGGAACACGTTGTCGCGGATCTGCTGCGGCATCGTCTTGATGTCGTTGAGCGGGACCGTGGGCGCCAACCGCTTGAGGAGGGCGGGGATGGCGTGGAGCTGCTGCGCTGCCGGCACCGCGCTGCGGACGTAGAAGTTGAGCGTCCCGACGTAGGTGTCCTGGCGCCAGGGAGTGAAGAAGAGCGGCGGCGTCGAGTCCTTCACTTCGCTGTACTTCGCGTTCCGCACCAGGCCGACGATCTCGATGTTGAGGGAATCCGCCTGCCGGTCCGACATGAACTTGTGAAGCACGTCCCCGCCGAGGTGGAACTTCCTGGCGAAGGCCTGGTTCACCACGGCCACCCGGGGCGTGCCCTTGAAGTCCGAGGGCGTGAACTCGCGTCCCGCGAGCACCGGGACGCCGAGGGTGCGGAAGTAGCCGGGGCCGACCTCGTTGAACCGGCTGTTGTTGTCGACGTCGGGCCCGGTGGCGAAGCCTTCCACGTACACGTCGGTGCCCCAGTTGTTGTCCTGGAGGAGCCCCACCATGTCCGAGGTGACGCCGGTGACGCCGGGCAGGCGCGCCAGCTCCTCCTCGACCTGCTGGAACAACAGCGCGCAGCGCGTCGAGTCGTAGCCGCTCCGCGTCGGCGAGATCGAGAACGTGATGACGTCGTCCACGCGCATGCCCAGGTCCACGCGCGAGACGTTCACCAGGCTCTTGAGGAAGAGCCCCGCGCAGATCAGCAGGCCGGTCGCCAGCGCGATCTGCACCGTGACCAGGGCGGAGCGGAACCGCGCGGCGCCGCGGTGGCCCGTGATCTGGCCGGCGTTGGCGCGGATCGCGTCTACCAGGTTGGAGCGGGTGTTGTGCAGGGCGGGGAACAGGCCGAACAGGAGGCCGGTGCCGAGGGCCAGGAGCCCGGTGAACGCCAGTACCGCCGGCTGCAGGGTGAACTGCATGAAGTTCGTGGTTGCCGCCGGCATCAGCGACGCCAGGAGCTTGAGGGTCAGCACGGCGACCACCAGGCTCGCCACGCCGCCCATCAGCGCGAGGATCACCGACTCGGTCAGGAGCTGCGCCACCAGGTGGCGGCGGCCCGCGCCGATGGCGAGGCGCACGCCCATCTCTTTCGCCCGCCCCGCGCCGCGCGCCAGCAGCAGGTTGGCGATGTTGGCGCAGGCGATGAGCAGCACTACGCCGGTGACGCCGAACAGCATGGTGAGCGGCGTCGTGGCGTGGCTGTACATCTGGCTCTGTCCGCGGTAGCCCGGGAGCACCCCGACGTGCTTGGATTTGAACTTCGCCATCGTGGCCGGGCTCATGCCGGTCTGGAGGGCCGCCTCGACGTCGTTGAGGATCGGGAGGTAGATGCCGTTGAGCGCGCTCTTGGCCTGGGCGATCGTGACGCCGGGCTTGAGGCGGCCGAACAGATAGAGGTAGTACGCGCGCCGTTCCTCGTAGCGGCCCCAGGTCCCGAGCTTCGCGCCCATCACCAGCGGCACGAAGACGATGGGATGGGCCCCGAACGTCGTGCCCTGGAAGTCGCGCGGCGCCACGCCGACGACGGTCAGGGTCTGGCCGTTCACGACGATGCTCTTGCCGACGACCGAGCGGTCGGCGCCGAGGCGGCCGGCCCAGAAGTCGTAGCTCAGGACGGCGACGAACTCGGATCCGATGGTGGCGTCGTCGTCGGGGCCGAGGAGGCGGCCGAGCGCCGGGGTGAGGCGCAGGGTGTGGAAGTACGAGCCCGAGACGAGGGCGGCCTCGCCCGTCAGGGGCTCGCCGTTGATGGCGAAGTTGGCCCCGAAGGTCCGGAACGCCGCGAGCCCGTCGAGCACGTTCTGCCCGCGCTCGAGGTCGCGGAACATCGGGTAGCTGAAGACCTCGTCGCAGCCGCCGGACGTATTGCACGACTGCGAGCCCGGATTGGGGCCCGGGGCGGTGAGATCGACGAGCCGTCCGGGATCCGGGACGGGCAGCGGGCGGAGCAGGATCTGGTCGGTGAGGGAGAAGATGGCCGCGTTGGCGCCGATGCCGAGCGCGAGGGAGAGCACCGCGACCGCCGTGACGAACGGGGTCCGGAACAGCGTGCGGAAGGCGAGCCTCACGTGGCGCATCGGCGACCTGGTCTTGAGGTGGGTGGCACCCTGCCTGCGGGCGCCGCGGCGCGGGGCTCCGCCATCGAATTGGACAGGCGGAGTGGCCGGAAGGTTGGCTGGCTCAGCGCAGCAGCGTGAAGCCCGCCGTCAGGAAGTGGTCGTCGAAGGCGAAGGCGGCGGTGAGCCGCTCGCGGCGCATCACCTCGAAGCTGACGGCATCGGTGAGCGAGAACCGCTGGTCCTCGAACCGCTCCAGCCAGCGGGAGACCGCCTCCCGGATGAGCGCCACGCTCACGTCCAGCCACTCGTAGGACGGGTCGCCGAGCAGGGCGGACGTCACGGCGCGGGCGCGGTCCGGCCCCATCGCGTACAGGACGTGGTTGTGCGTCTCCACCAGCACCAGGGAGCTGCCGACGAAGCGGCCGCCGGCGGAGAGGAAGCGGCGCGCGGTCTCGACCGCACGGGTGTGGTACTGGTCCCGCGGGCTAGCGAGGGCGAGGAGGGCGCCGGTGTCCACGAGCGCCAGAGAGACGGTCATAACCGCCACCGTAGAGGTATTCGTCGTGCCGGACCGACAGGTCGGCCGGCAAGCGGGGGTCGTCCCCCATCGCGCCGATCAGGACGTCGAGCGACCATCCGGGCTCGCGCTCGACGAGCTCGGTCTGCGCCAGGCGGCGGAGCCCGCGGCGCAGCAGCTCGGCACGGGGCAGGCCGGTGCGCCGGGCCAAGTCCTCGAGGAGGTCACGATCGGCCCCGTCGAGATAGACCTGCACCGGCTCGCGGACGCGGTCCCTGCGCGCGCGGTTGCTCATTCACGACCTCCTTGCGTTACATGTAGTCTATACATGTAACCACCGGCGCACCAGCGCCTCCCGGCGGCCGGAAACCGGCGTACGTTCCGTCCGTAGGGATGGCGAATCTCCAGCCCAGGGCCGCCCATGAACCGCCTTACGACGACGCTTCCCCTGCTGCTCGTTGGTCTGGCCGCATGCTCGGCGTCGCCCGGCGGCGTGACCGGGACCTGGACCGGCCACGCCACCGACCCGCGCGGCGGCTCGTCCGTCCTCACGCTCCGCCTGCGGGCGCGAGGCGACACGCTGACGGGCACGGTCGCCGGCCCGGGGCGGCTGGAAGCGGCGCCGGCCGTCGAGCAGGGGCGTATCGCGGGCGACAGTGTCTCGTTCGAGATCAGCCTTCACCGCCCCGACGGCAGCACCTCGACGTTCGCCTTCGCCGTCACGGTCGCCGGCGACCGGATGACCGGCACCGTGTCCAACACCCAGGAGGGGATGAGCGTCCCGTTCACGGCGACCAGGACCAGCTCATCGGCCCAGGCGGCGCGGGCCGCCCCGGCCGACGACACGGGTCCGCCGCATCCGCAGGGAAGCGATCCAAGGCCCGAGGACGCGCAGCGGGCCCTGCTGGCCGCGTTCGACAAGTACGAGGTGGTGGGGCTCGGGATCCTGTCGTACGCCAACCAGGATTTCGACGACTTCATCCTCTCGCTGATCCGCAATCCCGCCCTTCCCGGCAAGGTGAACGACATCGAGGTCGAATGCGGCAACGCGCTCTACCAGCCGGTGCTGGACCGCTACATCGCGGGCGAGGACGTGCCGCTCGCCGAGGTCCAGCCGGTGTGGCGCAACACCACGCAGCCCTTCTGCGGCGTGAACACGTTCTACGAGGAGCTGTTTCCGCTGGTGCGGCGCGTGAACCAGTCGCTCCCGGCCGAGAAGCGGCTGCGCGTGCTGGCGGGTGACCCGCCGGTGGACTGGAGCAAGGTGCGCACGTTCGAGGACGGGCGGCCGTTCATGGACCGGGACGCGAGCATCGCGTCGGTGATGGAGAAGGAGGTGCTGGCGAAGCACCGCAAGGCGCTGATGATCTTCGGGGCGCTGCACCTCATGCACGGCAGCCGGGGCGCCGTGGGCAGGTACGAGGCCGACGGTCATCCGAACGTCACCTACGTCGTCATCGCGCACAACGGGTTCGGCAACGGCACGCCGCTCGCCCGGTACAGCGGCGAGCTGGAGCAGCGGATGGCCTCGTGGCCGGTGCCGTCGCTGGTCGGCCTCAAGGGCACGTGGCTGGACGATCTCGCGTACGGCTACTTCTTCCCGGACGAGAGCGGCGGCCGGATATCGGATAGGGTGGACGGCTATCTATACCTGGGGCCGGGCGCCACGCTGTTGAACGATCCCATTCCGGCGAGCGTCGTGCTCGACAAGGCGTACATGGTGGAGCTGCAGCGCCGGGCCGACACCCGGGGCGGCGCGACGGGTACCGACGCGATCCTCCGGGAGGCGGCCGATTCGAGCGTGTTCTTCAATGGAGCGGCGACAGGCAAGCCGACGGTCGAGCACCGGAGAGCCCCGCAATGACCCGTGCGTTCGTCGCCCTCATCGGCGTCGTGCTGCTCGGCGTCGCCGCGCCACAGGCTCCCTCCGGCTGCGCCGGCCCGGAGCACCGGCAGTTCGACTTCTGGCTGGGTGAATGGACGGTCACCGACAGTGCGGGCGGCGTGCCCTACGGGACGAACCTGGTGACGAGCGAGGAGAGCGGTTGTCTCGTGCATGAGCATTGGCGCAGCGTGCGCGGCGCCACCGGTCAGAGCTTCAACTTCTTCGATGGTCAGCGGGGGCAGTGGGAGCAGGTGTGGGTTGCGAGCACGGGCAACGTGCTGCACCTGGTGGGCCGTTTCGACGGCGGCAGCATGGTGCTGGAGGGCGACGGACTCTCGCCCGCCGGCGCCGCGATCCGCAACCGCATCGTCTGGACTCCGGAAAGCGACGGGCGGGTGCGCCAGGCGTGGAGCACCTCTACAGACGGCGGGCGGAGTTGGGTGGCGGGGTTCGACGGCTGGTACCGGCGCAAGGCAGGCGGCTGAACCGGTCCGGTCGTTCATCGGCGCGGTTGATGGGGGCGGCAGTCTGCGCGGGGCGGCGCTTGCGCAACGCGTGGGGCCTGGCGAGTTTTGACCCCGCGCGCCGCTAGCTCAACTGGCAGAGCAACTGACTCTTAATCAGTAGGTTCCGTGTTCGATTCACGGGCGGCGCACTAAGAGCAAATCCACGCCCCGCTTGAGGCTCTGGCCCTCAGGCGGGGCGTCTGATTTCCGCCGATGTGTCAATGAACCGCCCCTACGCCGAGGGCGACGCGCCCGGCTTGGCGAAGATGTTGTACAGCCACGCGAGGAGGGCCCCGCAGATCGCGCCGTCCACCAATGCATACAGCGTTCCGACGATCACGCCCTCAAATCCCGACAGGCTCGCGTAGCCCGGATAGACGGACCGCACCACGTCGAGCATCGCGACGCCGTAGGTCGGAAACATCAGATTCAGGATTCCCGTGAGCAGCAGGCATCCGCCCCACAGCACCGCGCCTGTCCACGCCAGGCCTTTCACCGAGAGTCTCACCCGGGCCTCCCTGGAAAGTTGGGTACGCAACCATTCTTGCTCAGCCGCATATAGTGCTCGAGTGCCCGAGTCGCAAGGGCGACGGATGAGCGGGCCGGACCGTCGCTCGCAGGCCCGCGACATAGCGCTTCCCCAATCACGACTCGAGTTGGGTCTGTTTCTCGCCACGCGGGAATGCGTAGTTAGCCATCAATAGACTCTGATTCTGCGCTGTCCGAACATCTCGCTTGCAGCACTCGAGCGAGTCGGCGGCGGGGAGTGTTTTTGGAGCGCCGGCACTAAGGCGCCAGTTGTGTTTGGCCCTCTGAGACCCCCGTCGCCATCGGCACCCACGGGGGCAGATATGAACACGAAGATCGGCGTCGCCTTCCTGATCGTCCTGATCGCCGGCTGCAGCAGCGACAAGAGCACCGGCGTCAACCAGAACGTCACCCAGGTCAATACGTACCTCCAGGGCCTGCCGACCTGGGCGGAGTACTCTCCGCTCCTGCCGGATCAGGACGCGGGCCCGACGGGCGCCGCGCCGACCCTCGCTTTCGATACCGTCAAGAACGTCATGCACATCGACACCCTCGGAAACACGAAGACCGACTCGGCCGTGCCGTACGTGTGCGAGGCGACGCCCTACAGCATGCAGAAGACGCCGCAGGACATCGTGATGTACAGCCCCAACGCGGCGATCCTCTATCCCGGCGCGTTCATCCAGGGCAAGTCGTACAAGGGCGGCATCGGCTCGCTCTTGCCGCTCAACTTCGCCCAGCGGGCGCCGATCAACGTCTCCATCCCGGCGATCCAGACCGGTACCAACTACCGGACCGTCGACATCGTGGACCAGGCGCACGTCGCCTCCGCGGTCGGGAGCATCATCGGCAGCGCGGTCGCGAACAACCTGCAGGCCTCGAGCAGCATCTACTGGCACATGGACACGTACTACTCGGAGAACCAGTTCGCGCTGTCGTTCAACGCGTCGGGCCACTATCTCGGATTCAGCGCCTCGGTGGGTGGGAGCGTCCAGACCAACTCGTCGCAGAACACGGTGGTGGCGCACTTCTACGAGAAGATGTTCACGGTCGTCGTCGCGCCGCCCTCCACGCCGGCGGGGTGGTTCCGCGGCGACTTCACGGCGGCGGACCTGCAACAGCAGGTGGACCTCGGGAACATCGGCCCGAGCAATCTCCCGGTGTACATCGGGGAGATCGTGTACGGACGGATGATGATGTTCTCCGTCACCTCGACGGCCAGCGCGAGCGACATCCAGGCCTCGATCAGCGCCTCGTACAACGGCCTGGTGGGCGGGGGCTCGGCGAGCCTGACGGCGGAGCAGAAGAAGATCCTGCAGACCGCGACGATCGACATGGCCTCGGTCGGAGGGAACGACTCGGCCACGATCGCGATGATCCAGAGCGGCAACTGGGCGGAGTACTTCACCTCCTCGGCGTCGCTCTCGACGGCCGAGCCGCTGTCGTACGGCTTTTACAATTTGGCGGACAACACGCTCGCGCAGGTGACCGAGGCGACGAGCTACAACGTGACCACCTGCTCGCCGGCCACGGCGGGGCAGTTCGACTTCCTGCCGACGCAGTCGTTCACGCCGCCCGTGGCGACACCGTTCGAAACGCGGCTCGTGGACGTGAACGGCGACGGCCGGGCGGACCTGGTCTACAACCACCGCGACGCCACCGGCAGCACGGTGGCCGTGGCCCTCGCCTCGGCGGACGGCTCGTTCGGGACGCCGGGGGCGGCGGTGACGGCTCCCGGCACGTCGAACTACACGCTCGCGACGGGCGACTTCAACGGCGACGGCAAGACGGACCTGCTGTGGAGCTACCTCAACGGGAACTACGTGAGCTTGTACGTCGGGCTGGCGGACGGATCGGGAGGGTGGACGTTCCTCGCGCCGCAGCAACTCAACGTGAGCCTCCCCGCGCCGGGCTTTACCGGGTTCAACGTCTTCACGGGCGACCTGAACGCGGACGGCAAGTCCGACCTGATCTTCAACCAGGTCAGCACGGGGAACAACTACGTGTTCACCGGCCTCTCGAACGGCGACGGCACCTTCGCGCTCGGCAGCATCAACATCCAGCAACTGTGCCAGACCGGCGGGTGCGGCGGATGGAGCGTGTACCGCACAGCGGTAGCGGACATCAATCGCGACGGCCGCGCCGATCTGATCTGGAACAGAATGTCCGGCACGCTGGCGAACGACACGTACAGCTCATTCTCGCTCGGGAACGGATCGTTCGGCACGCTCAACGGGTGGTACGAGCACCCGGTATCGTGCTGCTGGAGCTGGTACCAGACGATGGTCGCGGACGTCACGGGCGACCAGGTTCCCGACATGGTGTGGTACGGCGGAAGCACGGCGTCCCCGGGGACCTTTCTGTCGGTCGCGCTGGGTACCAGCACCGGCCCGCTCAGCTTCCTGAACCGCCAGGACCTGACGGGCGCCGTGGGGCCCATCCCGTCCACCGGCATGATCGGCGACGTGGACGGCGACGGCCGGGCCGACCTCGTCATCAACAGTCTCACGAGCAGCACCAATACCATCGGCGTGCTGCGCGGGACGACGACCGGATTCATGGACCCGGGCGTGTCGCCGCTGCAGGTCAGCAGCGTCTCCACCAACTGGAGCGCCGCGCTTCCCGCGATGGTGGGCGACGTGAACGGCGACGGCCGCGACGACGTGGTGTGGGTGATCCCGGGCTCGCCGACGCGGGTGTTCGTGGCGCGCTCCCGCGGACCCGGGGTCAGCCCGGCGAGAGCGCGGCGGCACACGTCCTAGAACCCGGGCCGCGTTGCCGGAGCCGGTCTCGCCGGCTACACATTGCTCATGCAGCACGGACAACCCAGCCGGACCGCCCTCGGCGCGGCCCGCCACCGCGCCGCCCACCAGGTGCTGGAGCGGGGGTCCATCTTCTCCGATCCGCTGGCCGGCCGCATCCTGGGCCCGGACGCCGAGACGGCCGTCCGCGACAAGGACGACACCCCGGCCCGTAGAGGCTTGCGCCAGTTCATCGCCGTGAGAACGCGGTTCGCCGAAGACGCCCTGGCCGCCGCCGCCGCGCGCGGAGTGACCCAGCTGGTGGTGCTCGGCGCCGGCCTCGACACCTACGCCTACCGCACGACCCTGGCGGACCGCCTGCGCATGTTCGAGGTGGATCATCCGTCCACCCAGGCCTGGAAGCGCCAACGGCTCGCCGAGGCGGCGATCGAAGTGCCCCGCACGCTCACCTTCGCGCCGGTGGACTTCGAGCGGGAGACGTTGGCGGACGGCCTGGCGGCCGCCGGGCTTCGATCCGCGACAAGAGACCTTCTTCACCTGGCTCGGCGTCGTGCCGTATCTGACCGAGCAGGCCGTCTTCGCCACGCTGGGCTTCATCGCCGGCCTGCCGGGAGGCGCGCACGTCGTGTTCGACTACGGCAATCCTCCGGCGTCGGGTGCGAAGCGCGACGCGCATGCCGCGGCCCACCGGCGGCTCGCCGCGCGGGTCGCATCCGTGGGCGAGGCCTTCCGCTGCCATTTTGAGACGGACGCGCTCCGCGCCAGATTGATGGACCTCGGGTTTCGCGAGGTCGAGGATCTCGGCCCGGCGGCGATCCGGGAGCGTTACTTCGCGAACGCCGGCGGCCCTTCGTCCGACCGGGGCGGCCACGTCGTTCGAGCGACGACGGTCCAGCGGCGCGCGGCGTCGCCGGCCCGCGATGAGAGGACGGTGCAACGATGAAAGCGATCCGCGTGAGCGCGTTCGGCGGCCCCGAGGTGCTGAGGCTCCAGGACGTCCCCGACCCCCGGTCGCCCCAGGCCGGCGAGGTCCTGGTGCGGGTGAAAGCGGCCGGGGTCAACCCGTACGACGCGTACATGCGGGCCGGCACGTACGGCGCCCGGAATCCCGCCTTGCCGTACACACCCGGCTCCGACGCCGCCGGCGTGGTCGAGGCCGTGGGCGCCGACGTGAAGCTCGCGCGGGGGCAGCGCGTCTACACTACCGGCACGATGACCGGCGCCTACGCGGAGCTGGCGTTGTGCGCGGTCTCCCAGGTGCACCCGCTGCCCGCCCGCGTGAGCGAGGCGCAGGGCGCGGGCATCTGGGTGCCCTACGGCACCGCGTATCGCGCCTTGTTCCAGCTGGCCCGCGCGCGGCCCGGCGAGACGCTGCTCGTGCACGGCGCCAGCGGCGGCGTCGGGCTGGCCGCGCTGCAGTTCGCGCGCGCGGCGGGGCTCGAGGCGATCGGGACGGCGGGCAGCGACGAGGGGCTCCGGCTGGTGCGGGAGGAGGGCGCGCAGGCGGTCCGCCACGGCGGCCCCGATGCCCAGAAGGAGATCCTCGCGCTCACGGGCGGCGCCGGCGTGAACGTCATCCTGGAAATGCTGGCCAACGTCAACCTGGCCCGCGACCTGGAGATGCTCGCCTACGGCGGGCGGGTGGTCGTCATCGGATCCAGGGGACCGATCGAGATCAATCCACGGGAGATCATGACCCGGGAAGCGGCGGTGATGGGCGTGCTGCTGTGGCGCACCCCGGAGGCGCAGGCGCTGGAGATCCACGCCGCGCTTCAGGCCGGATTGCAGAACGGCACGCTGCGTCCGGTCGTCGCGTCGGAGTTGCCCCTCGGCTCGGCTGCCGAAGCACACCGCCAAGTCATGGAACCCGGCGCGCGGGGCAAGATCGTTCTGGTTCCCTGAGGGGGCGCGCGGCGGCCGAGGCCCACCGTGGCGGCGAGTCGGTCATCGTGCCTCCAGGTACCCGTCCGTGAGCGTCCGCAGGAACGCGATGATGTCGCGCCGATCCTGCGCGGTCAGCGGGCTCGCCTCGCCGGGCCTGCGCCCGAAGGGCGCGTCCGTCACGTCCACGTTCCCGCGGTCGGCCGCTGGCAGATCGTCGAAGCGCTCGACCCGTCCGTGCGCGTCGCGCGGGTAGACGGCCTCCGGACGCGTGTCGCGCAGGGCGTAGAACGCGAGCACGTCCTCGAGCCGGTGGTAGACCCCGTTGTGGAAGAACACCCGGCGCGTCGCCACGTTCCGCAGTGACGGCGTCCGGAACATCCCGCAGGTGCCCGTCTGGCTCGCGAGGTCGCGCCGCGTCGGGCCGCACAGCCCCAGGTCGTAGGCTGTTGCGGGTCCCGCGTGGCGCGCCAGCGCCGCGTTGCGCGGCACGCCCAGCGCCTCGTACTGGAAGTCGGTGAACATCGGCGGCCGGCCGCCGGCGGGCCGGTCGGGATGGCATCCGGCGCAGTTGCCGCGCGCCGGGTTCTCGAATGCCGCCAGTCCCCTCGCCTCCTCGGCGCTGAGGCGGGCCCGGCCCTCGAGGTACGCGTCGTACTTGCTGCTGTAGGGATGGAACGACGGGTCCTCGATCTCGAATCGGACCACGGCGTACATCGCTTCGTACACGAGCTGCCGCGGGTTCGCCACGGCCCCGGGCCCCACCAGCGCCGCGAGCCGCGCGCCGTAGACGCGCCGCAGGCGCACGCGCCAGCCGCGCGGTGTCGCGGTTGGCCATCTCCGCCGGATTGAACAGCGGGCCCATCGCCTGATCCTGCAGCGTGCCGGCGCGCCCGTCCCAGAACAGGCCGCCGGCCGGCACCAGCGCCGCGGCGCCGGCGCTCGAGCCCGCGACCTTCGGCGGCCGTGCGACGGGTGCGGCAGGCGGCGGCGCCGTCGCCGCGCCCTCGACGCCGACGTCGGGTCCGATGCCGAACGGCGGAATGCGGTCCACGTAGCGGAGGCTCGGCACGGCACGCTGGCCCTGGTCACGGCCCGTGGGGCCGCCCAGCGGCCGTCGAGCGCGCGTCCGGCGGTCCGTACGCGTGCGCGGGGCTGTGGCACCCGGCGCACGACTCGGCGCCCGAGCGCGAGAGTCGCGGGTCGAAGAACAGGTCGCGGCCGATGCGCGCCATCTCCGACAGCGGCCGGCTCGCGGGGCGCGCGAGTCGGACCGGCCGCGGGTTGGCCCGGCTCGACGCGGGAGACCGTCCCGCCCGATGCAGCAGCCGACCAGCATGGCAGCGCCGGCGACCAGCCAGGCGCGCCGCGGCCGGCGAACGCCCGAGACGCCCGCAATGACCGAGCGATGCGGCGCGCGTCATTCCTGCGCGCTCAGCCCGGCAGGCGATTGGCAGGCGCGGCCACGGGCGTGCCGAGGCTCTCGTCGAGGAACAGCCGCGGCGTCTTGCCCGGGCCCGTGAAGTCGAACAGGCCCTCGATGGAGCCGGCGGTCGCGTCGAACGAGCCGCCGCCGAGCCGCGCGCGGTCCGAGCCAGTTGTCCTCGATGAAGCGGAGCACCGAGGACTGCGTGATCAGCGTGTGGTCCACGTAGTTCGGTCGCGCCCACGGCGAGATGACCAGGAACGGCTGCCGGGGCCCGGGCCCGCAGCGGCCCTCGACCGGGCCGGTGCCCTTGACGCCGCCGAGCTGCGCCGTCTTGCCCTTCACGCCGCACTCGCCGTTCCCGTTCAGCCGGTCACGGACGGCGAACGACGCGTTCTGAACGGGCGCGGTCTGGTGGTCGTACCAGCCGTCCGAATCGTCGTACAGGATGACGATGGCCGTGCTCGGCCACTCCGGCGATTCCTCGATGAAGTTGACCACCTCGGCCAGGAAGGTCTGCTCGTCCAGCGGGTCGGAGTAGCCGGCGTGCCCGTCCTGGAACGCGGGCGGCTTGAGGAAGGCCACCGCCGGGAAATCGCCGGCCCGTACGGCGGCGAAGAAGTCGCGGATGTCGTACTGATGGTTGGCCGGATCACCCGAGTGCCCGATGGCGGCGGTTGACGACGGGCGCGCGTGCGTCGGATTCGCCGTGGAGCGGTAGTACTGGAACGGCTCGTGATGCGGGATGTAGTCGGACGAGGTCTTGAGCGCGACGCGGGACTGCGTGGAGCGGAAGCAGCCCTTGCCGGCCGACCCCACGGTCAGATCGAAACCACCCTGGAACCAGCCCCAGCTCACGCCGGCCTGCGTCAGCAGGTCGCCGACGTTCCGGCCGCTCATGGTGCCCTGGTTGAGGTAGAACAGGGAGTCGGAGCAGATGTCGAGCGCGGGGCCGGCGTCGCTGATGAGCGTCAGTCCTCCCTGGCCGTCGTGCACGCGAGACGTCGAGTCCACGCTCTTGGTCTCGACCCAGCCGTTGGTCTGGCCCGAGACCAGGCTGAGGGCGCCGGGCGTCGAAGGGCCGTAGACGTCGCTGTACGCGTTGTCGCTCATGGCGAAGTGCTGCGCGTAGTTCCACAGCGCGGTCACGGTGTTGCCGTCGTAGTAGCCCATCACGACCGCGGGCGTGAAGAACGCCGTGGTGCCGCCGCCCAGACCAGCGCCCGTGTACCTGGGGAACAAGTCGGCGGCGCCGCCGTCGTAGGCCAGCTGCTCCTCGGTATAGTCGTGCGACTGGTCGGCGGTCGCGGCCTGGGTCCGGTCCAGCCGCATCGGGTTGCTCGCCATCTCGCCGTTGTCGCGGTTGGTGAAGTTGGGGTTCTTGGTGAGCAGCGCGCCCGAGAGGCCGTTCACGGCCGGGGTGCCCGCGGCGGCCGTGAAGGCGGGCTCGCCGGCCGGGTTCGAGGCCACCGGGTAGGTGCCGAAGTAGTGGTCGAACGAGATGTTCTCGTCGAAGATCACGACGAGATGCTTGATCGGGGTCGCCGTGGCGAGCGCATCGGGTGGCGCTTCCCGGCGGCCGCAGGCCGTGAGCAGCAGCATGATGCCGAGCAGCGGCGCCGCGGGCGGCGTCTTCATGGCGGAACTCCTCGATGGTATGGGCCCGTCCGGCGGTCGCCGGACGCGCATGCCACATCATAACCAGGCGGCCGCCGCGGGCGGCGTCACCGTTTGGTAACGGCGGCACGGCCGGCGGCGAGGGAGCCCCGGCACGACCCTGGGCCGTCGCTCAGTCGGCTTGCAGGGACGTGCGGGGATCCACGCGAACGGCGGACCGGGCGGGGATCAGACATGCCGCCACGATGGCCCCCAGGAGCAGGAGGCCTACCGCGCCAAGGACCAGGGGATCCCGCGGCGAAGTGTGGAAGAGCTGCGGAGCCAGGAGCCGGCCGATGATCACCGACGAGGACGAGCCCCAGCACGAGCCCTGCCGCGCCGTAGCGCAGACCCTGTCCGAGCAGCAGACGCGCGACGTCCCAGCCGCGGGCGCCCAGCGCCACGCGGATGCCGAACTCGTGCGTGCGCTGCGCGCCGTCGAAGGCGACCACGCTGTAGATGCCGACCAGCGAGACCAGCAGGGCCAGGCCCGCGAACATGGCGAACAGCTCCGTGCCGAGGCGCCAGGCGTGGAATTGGAGTTCGAGGCGGTCGGGAACGGTCATGACTGCGCCATCAGGAACGCCTGGCAGAAAGGTCTTGAGGACTGTGGCCAACGGCTGGTACAGCGACGCGGGGTCTCCGGTGCTGCGCACGATGACGTCCGGATCCGAATTCGGGTATCGCGCGTCCGATCCCAGGGGCATGTAGTACTGCACCAAAGGCGGCTCTGACACGTCCTGTCGCACGTTGCTCACGATCCCGACGATGACGCTGCAGGGAGGCTTGGTTCCGATCGTCTGGAGGTACAGACACTTGCCGAGCGCCTCGCCGCCGGGCCAGAACCGGCGCGCCATCGCGTCGCTCACCAGCGCGACTGACGCAGGAGCCGCGAACTCCCCGGGCAGAAACGCCCGCCCGCGAAGCAGCCGGAGGCCGGTGGCTTCGAGATAACCCGCGCCGATCAGCGCGTAGAAAGGCCCGCCCCCGCTCGAGCTATTCGGCAAGTCGGCGACGCCTTCGGCCCGGAGGTAACCGACGGTGAAAGAGAAGAACGGCAGCGAGTACTCGGCAGCAGCGGCGGCGCGCACGCCTGGCAGGCGACGCACCCGCGCGAGCAGGGCCTCGACGTCGACCCGCTGTCCGTTCGCGCTCGGATGATCCGTCCTGGCCCACACCAGGTGGGAGGCGTCGACGCCGAAATCCACGCGCTCGGCGCGCTCGAGACTCCGCAGGAACACGCCGAATCCCGCCAGAAGCACGACGGTGAGGGCAACTTGACCGATCATCAGCGCCGCGCGGGCGCGCGAGCGTCGCCATGCCGAGAGGCGCACGCCTGACCGCAGCGCGGAGAGCACGTCGGGACGCCCGCCAAGGAGGGACGGCACGAGGCCCGTCAGCGTGCCGATCACGAAGGCCGTGGCCGTCACGAACGCGAGTACGCGGAAGTCGAGCAGCGGTGCGGCCCAGGCCTCCTGCACGAGCATCTTGCGGAGCAGCTCCCCGCCGGACGATGCGACCCACGCGGCCAGGACTCCAGCCACGGCCGCCAACAGTAGGCTCTCGGCGAGAACCGAGCGCACGAGGCGCCAGCGACTCACGCCAAGCGCGAGACGGATGCCGGTCTCGCGCCGGCGGCCGAGCGCGCGCAGCAGCAGCAGGTTCGCGACGTTGGCCATCGCGACGAGGCAGACGATCAGCGCGATCGCGCCTGCCAGCACGGAGAGGCTGAGCGGTTCGTCCACCCGTCCACGCTCGATGCGGCTTCGGCCCGGGATGATCGAGCCGAAGACGATCGTTTCGGTCCCGCCGGCGAGCGCAAAGGGGCTGGGCGGCAACTGTGTCTCGCCCCGGCGGAGTGCGAGCGTCAGGTCGGCGGCGGCGCGCTCCCTCGTCACGCCGGATCCGACGCGCGCCACGGCGTCGAAGGCGTACATGCGGACGTGCGGGTTGTGCAGAATCGGCCCCAGCACGTCGTCGGCCGCGAGACGGGCCGGGAGCCACACATCGACGGCCCGCGGCGATAGGCCGGAGAACCCGCGTGGCGCCACGCCGACGATCGTGTAGGCTCGTCCTTTCACGTGGACGACGCGGCCGATCGCCGAGCCTTGGCCTCCGTACCGCCCACGCCACAGCGCGAAGCTCACGACTGCAGCCGGCGGTGCGCCCGCCGAGTCGTCGCTCGGCATCAGCGCCCGGCCGAGCGCTGGGCGCACGTCGGAGGACGCCGAAGAAGCCGCCGGACACCAGCGCCGCCCACGCGTCCAGCGACCCGATGGAATCGCTCAGGGTGACCGAGTTACCGCGGTCGGCGAACCCCACCGCCGTAACCGAGCTGGCGCCGTCAAACACGCCGAGCTCCTGGAAGAGATAGCTCGCGCGCAGGTTGGCGCCCTTGGTGTCGGGCTCCGTCCCCCTCGCGTACAGCCGCACGACCTGCTCCGGGTCGCCGATGCCGATCGGCGCGCGCAGCAGCAGGCGGTCCAAGACGCCGAACATCGCCGCGGTGGCGCCGAGACCCAGCGCCAGCGTCAGCACTACGACCGCCGTGAAGCCCGGCACGCGCGCCAGGCTGCGAGCGGCAAACCGCACGTCGCTCCAGGCTGCCTCGAGCCACTCCGTCCTGAGCCGGCGCTCCGTGGCCGGATGGTCGATGGCGGCCAGCTCACGCCGGGCGCGCCGCACGTCGCCGAACTGCCGCAGCGCCTCGTCCCGCGCCGCGTCCGGGCTCATCCCCGAGGCGACCAGCGTGTCGGCCTTCGCATCGAGGTGAAACGCGATCTCGGCGGCGAGGTCGTCCTCGACGTCGCGGTGGCCGCGATAGAGGCGGAACAGCCGGCGGATCCCGTCGGGCAGCATGTCAGGCCGTGCCGAGCACCCGGCCGACCGCGCTCGCGTAGCGCGCCCAGGTCGCGCTCTGCGCGCGCAGCTGTGCGCGCCCCGCCGCGGTGAGGCTGTAGTACTTCGCCTTCCGCCCGTTCTCCGACACGCCCCACTCGGCGTCCACCCAGCGCCGCGCGGCCAGACGGTGCAGGGACGCGTACAGCGCCGCGTCCTCGACCCTCAGCTCCTCGCGGGTGGTCTCGCGTATCCAGGCGGTGACCGCGTAACCGTGTCGCGGCCCCCAGGTCAGCGCCTTCAGGACCAGCACGTCGAGCGTGCCGCGCACCAAGTCAAGGTCTTCCCGCACCCGCGCCCTCCCCTCAGGTTCTGAGGGGAAAGATGCGGTCGGCACCAGCCTCGATCAAGGCGGTGCCGGATTCGGGTATGGCGAACGAAACTCAGTTCCGGCGGGGACTGCGCTGCGACCCGCGTTGCGGGCGCCGTTCTCCCTTACTGGTAGGCCTTCACGCCCGTGGCCTTGAAGCTCGCGTACACCTCGAGCCCCTGCCGCAGGCCAAGCGCGGCCACGGACGTGACTCGTCACCTCCGCCACCAGCGGCGGGTTGGTTCCGAGCGCGACGCGCACCCGGTCGCCCGCCGGGGGCTCGGGAACGATCTCGATCACCGCGCCGCGGAACACGTTCTGGGCGCTGCCGGCCGGCGGCTCGAGCGACAGGATGATCTCCTGCGGATTCACCACCACGAAGACCTGGCCATCCGCGCCGGGATCGGCCACGGCCAGCGCGCCGTCGGCCGTGCGCACGTGCGCGACGCCGCCGGGCTCGCGCCCCGCCACCGTGCCCTGGAACAGGTTCACGCCCAGCAGCGTGGCGACGTAGGGCGAGCGCGGGTGGCGCAGCAGCTCGTCCCGGACGCCGACCTGCGTGAGCGCGCCGTCCTCGATGACCGCGATGGCATCGCCGAACACCATGGCGTCGAGCGGACTGTGCGTGACGAGCACCGTGGCGCATGCCAGGCGCGCCAGCAGGGCCCGCAGCTCGCCGCGCACCGCCTGGCGCGTGCCGAGGTCGAGGGCGGACAGCGGCTCGTCGAGGAGCAGCAGCCGCGGCTCGGGCGCGAGGGCCCGGGCGAGCGCGACGCGCTGCTGCTGCCCACCCGACAGCTCGGAGGGGCGCCGCAGCGCGAAGGGGACGAGGTCCATCTGCTCGAGGGCCGCGTCCGCCCGCGGCCGCAGCGGCGCGCCCCGGCACGCCCTGCGCCCGGAGGCCGAAGGCGACGTTCTCGCGCACCGTGAGGTGCGGGAACAGCGCGTAGTCCTGCGCGACGTAGCCGACGTCGCGCTCCCAGGCCGGCACCGCGACGCCCGCCGCGCCGTCGAAGTACGTCCGGTCTCCGACCACGATGCGGCCGGAGTCCGGCAGGTCCAGGCCGGCGAGGAGCCTGAGCAGCGTCGTCTTGCCGGCGCCGCTCTCGCCCACCACGACGAGCGTGGCGCCCGGCGCCGCCGTGATGCCGACGTCGAGCCGGAACGCGCCGCGGCGCCTAGCGACCGTCGCCTGCAACACGAGGGACCCAGGGCGTGAGTGGAAGCCGGTGCGCGAACCGCAATCCGAGCAGGATGGTGAACGAGAGGATCAGCAGGATCACCGAGAGCGCCACGGCCGACTGGAGATCGGTCTGCAGGCCGATGTAGACGGCGAGAGGCAGCGTCTGCGTCTTCCCCGGCAGATTGCCCGCGAACATGATGGTCGCCCCGAACTCGCCTAGCGCGCGTGCCCAGCTCATGGCGGCGCCGGCCACCACCGAGGGGAGGGCCAGGGGCAGGAGCACGCGGCGGAACGTGTAGCCGGGCGTGGCGCGCAGCGTCGCGGCGGCGTCGGTGTACCGCGCGTCCACCGCCCTGAGGCCCGCGGTCGCGGCCGACACGAAGAACGGGGAGGCGACGAACACCTGCGCCATCACCACCGCGAGGGTCGTGAAGGGGATCGAGAGGCCGAGCGCGCCCAGGACTCGGCCCGCCAGATCCCGCCCGGCCGAACGCGAGCAGCAGTCCGACGCCCGCCACGGTGGGCGGCAGGACCATCGGCAGCTCGACCAGGGCCTCGAGCACGCGCTTGCCCGGAAACCGCCGCGTCGCGAGGACGTACGACGCCGGCAGCCCCAGCACGATCACGGTGAGCGTGGCGAGCACGCTGGTCACCAGGCTGAGGCGCAGCGCGGCGAGCGAGGCGGGCGCCAGCAGCCGCGCCCACAGCTCGCGCGGGGGAACGCGCACCAGGAGGCTCACGAGCGGCAGGCCGAGGAAGGCCAGCCAGACGCCGACGGCCGCCAGCACGAACATCCTGCCACGCCAGTGCGCCGAGGCCGCGCCCGCGCATCAGCGGCGCCGGGACGGGGGCGTCAGCGGCCCGCCGCGGGCACGAGGCCGTTCGCCCGCAGCACGCGCTGCCCGACCGGCGAGAGGAGCAGCGCGACGAACGAACGGGCGGCCGCCGGGTTGGGGGCACGGCGCAGCACCGCGACGGGATAGTCGGCGATCACGTTGGCGGCGTCCGGGATCTCGATCCGCGCCACCTGCGGCGCGACGTCCGGCGTGATGTCGGAGACGTAGACGATGCCGGCGTCGGCCTCGCCGAGCTGCACCTTGGCGACGACCGCCTTCACGTTCTCTTCGTCGGACACCAGGTTGGCCAGCACGCGGCGGCCGAAGTCGGCCGGGAATCCGTCCATCCGCGAGAGGTTCGCCAGCGCCTGGCGCGCGTAACGGCCGACGGGGACCGCGTCAGCGGCCAGCACCAGCTTGAGGCCGGGCCGCGCGAGGTCCTGGAGGCTTCGTACGGTCGCCGTCCGCGGTGTGATCACGACGAGGCGGTTGTGGGCGAAGACCGTCGGCGTCCCTTCCACCAACCCGCTGTCCACGAGCTGGCTCATCCAGCGCCGGTCGGCCGACGCGAAGACGTCGGCGGGCGCGCCGGCCTCGATCTGGAGCGCGAGCTGCTGCGAGCCCGCGAAGTTGAACGTGACCGCGAAATCGGGGGACCGGCTCTTCAGCGTGTCGCCGAGGTCGGCGAACGCCTTGGTCAGCGAGGCCGCGGCGTAGACCGTCAGCGTCGCGGGCGGGCTCGCCGGGCGTCCGGGCATCGGCATCGTGAAGCACGCACAGGCGCCGAGCAGCGACCGCGACTTCCATCCACCCGTCATCCGTCAGCCCTTTCCGATCATCACTTCGGTGGACTTGATCACCGCGAACACGTCGTCGCCCCGGCGCAGCCGTAACCGCCGGGCCGAGCCGCTGGTGATGATCGAGACCAGCTCCTGATCGCCGATCTTCACGCGCACCTCGGCCATGACGCCGTCGAGCTTGAGCGACGTGATGCGGCCGTGCAGCTGGTTGCGGGCGCTCAGCTCCACCGGCGCGCTCGCCAGCTCCGCTTCGCCCGCGCCCAGCAGCCGGTCCAGCGCTTCGCGCCGGAACAGCCACTTCCGCCCGACCCGCACCGCGGGGAGCTTGCCCGCGCGGGAGAGCCGCTGCACGCGCTTGACGCTGAGGTGCAGCACGGCTGCCGCCTCTGCCGCGTTCATGGTGTTCATAGGTATCTCTATGTACCTCAAAACAACCTCTCAGGCAAGGCAGGAACGAGCTTGCGGGGACCGCCGCGTACGGCTAGCCATCCGGCCATGCATGCCGGGACGTGGACCGCGCATGGGCTCCGTGGGGAGGGGACATGATCAACTCGGCGCGGGCTGCCGGAATGCTGTGGCTGGCCTGGATCGTGTCCTGGACCGTGGCCCGGTTGTGGAGCGACCGCGCCGCGGCGCGGCCGGGCTTGGCCCGGCAACTCCCTTACTTCCTGGTGATCGTCGCGGGTGCCGTGCTGCTGTTCAGCGGCCAGGGGGACAGCGGCTGGCCCGCGTGGACGTCATGGCGCATCGGCCTGGCGGCCCGCTGGGCCTTGCTCGCACTTGTCGCGCTCGGACTGCTGTTCACCTGGTGGGCGCGCCTGCACCTGGGACGGCTGTGGTCGAGCAGCGTGACGCGCAAGGCGGACCATCGCATCGTGGACACCGGGCCCTACGGCTTGGTGCGGCACCCCATCTACACGGGCCTGATCCTCGCGGCGCTCGCCACGGGCGCGGTTCGCGGAGAGGCGCTCGGGCTCGCGGGCGGCATCCTGCTGTCGTTCGGCATGTACCTCAAGGCGCGGCTGGAGGAAGGCTTCCTGCGCGAGCAGATGAACCCTGAGTACGACGCCTACGCGCGACGCGTGCCGATGCTGGTGCCGTTCGCGCGCGGCCGGCCGCCGCGCTAAGTGGCCCCGGCGGAGATCAGGGTGGCCGGTGGCGTATGGGCCGCCCGCCAGGCCGGAACGGCGGCGCCGGCCAGGGCGGCGCCTCCGAGCAGCAAGGCCGACCAGCCGACGCCCGCCGGATCCCAGGCCGGCAGGACCGCGGACAGGCCGTGCACTGCGTCCCATACCATCAGGCCGACCCAAGCGCCGAACGCGATGCCCCAGGCGGCCACCGCGCCCGCGCGCGCGAGCACGTAGCGCGCGACCTGCCGCCGGCGCGCGCCGCTGGCGCGGCGCAGCCCCAGCTCGCCGAAGAGCGACGTCACCCAGAGCCACATCACCGCGAAGGTGCCGAGGCCCGCGACGCCGAGCATCGCGAAGCCCTCGCCGGCGAAGGCGCGCGCGAACCACCGCAGCGGCGCCGCCTCGGCGGCGAGCACGGACGCCTCACTCAGCGGCCCGGATGCGGCCGCGCCGGGGCCGAGCGCGGCGCGCACGGCGCCGGGCACGCCGGCAGGGGGCCCGCCACCGGCCCCGCGCACCACCAGCTCGCGGTGGACACCGGATGCTGGAGGATGCTGGCGTAGACCACGTAACGTGGCTCGAGGGTCCCGCCGAGCCCCGGCGGCGCCACGTCGTCCACGACGCCGACCACCGTGTGCTCTCCATCGGGGCCGTACCCGAGCGAGATGGTGCTTCCCAGCGGCGCGAGCCGCATGGCGAGCGTCCGGTTGACGACGACGACGCGCGGCGCGCGCCAATCGTCCGCATCGGTCAGCGCGCGGCCCGCCACGACGTGCAGCCTGAGCAACTGGAAGCTGTCGGCCGAGAGCACGTGATGCACGGCGTAGAAGGCGCTCTCGCGCACCGCCATCCCCACGTGGCCGAGCCCGACGAGCGCGCCGGTGCTCGACAACCCGGCGAGCGCCACCGAGTGATCGGCCGCGAGCGTGTGCAGCAGGTTGGCGTAGGCGCCGGCTCGGAGGGGCGCGGGCAGGGAGTCGGTGCTCACGCGGTACACTACGTCGTCGCCGCCCACGGCCACGGCCGGCGCGACGCGCCCGGCGCCGAGGCGCAGCATCGAGGCGGCGCCGAGGACCGTGAGGCTGAGCCCGAGCTGTACGGCCGGAACGACCAGCGCCAGCGGCGTCGGATCGACCGTGCTGCTGCGCGCGGGACGGCGCACGACGGCCACCGGCAGGAGCGCCCCGAGCAGGATCGTCGCGGTCACGACCACGGCCACCGCCACGCTCAGGTGTCCCGCGCCGGGCGCGACGTTCCCGGGCCAGGCCGCGGCCAGGATCCGTGCGGCGGCGAGGCCCAGCGCCCCACCGGCGACCAGGCTCGCGCCGCCGACCGCCGCCCCTTCCATCACGTGAGCGAGCAGCAGGCTCCGGCTCGAGGCGCCCACGGCGCGGCGGATCGCGATCTCGGGGCCGCGCGCCGACGCCCGCGCGAGGAACAGCGCGAGCAGCGTCAGGAGCGCCACCGCGACGAGTCCGGAAGCGACGCCGAGCAGCAGCTTGAACAGCAGAGCCACCGCGGCCTGCCGCAGCTCGGCGGGGCCCAGCGGGGCGTTGATCCAGAGAACGCCGGCGTCGAAGGGAATGGGTCCGGGCACCCGGAGCCGCGAGCCGGCCCCGCCCGGAACGGCGAGGCGCGCGACCGGGAGCGCGGCTGCCAGGGCCAGCGCACCGGTCAGGGCGGCGAGCAGCGCGGTGCCCCGGTACGCGCGCAGGCCGCTCAGCGCGGCGCCGGCACTGCTGCGCCATGCCGGCACGGGAGCGCCGGCCGAAGAGGTGCCCACGGAGCTAACAGTCGGGCGATTGGGCTGCGGCCGCAAGGCGGCCTCTAACAAGAACGGCGCCCGGCAGGAACCGGGCGCCGTTTGCGTTCGATGTGGTGCGTTGTGCTAAATGCCGAGGTCGGCGCGGCCCATGGATTCCCAGTCTTCCGGCGGGCTCCACACGCTCTTCTCGCTGCCGAGCAGCGTGGTGTACGAGTGCAGCATCCCGAAGTTGGCGCAGCGGATCGAGAACCAGGCGATGTCCTTGCGCTCGCACAGCGCCTTCTCGATGTCGTCGATCACCTGCACGCTGGTGCGCCGTTCCGAATGCACCTTGGCGATGATCGCGGCCTCGTCCGGATCGGTGAGGTACGAGTAGATCGGCGCCAGTGCCTTGGCGTCCACCACGTCCACCAGGTCCTCGGGGAAGATGTCGCCGTCCGACTGCGTCTCGATGGTCATCGAGCTGAGCTGCGCCGAACAGGCCGCCGGCCGGCTCGTTGGGATACGTGGTGAGGCAGGGCACCTGGATCTTGAACGCCACGCGCGGCTTGAAGGACGAGGCCTTGGCGGTGTAGGAGCAGAGGTACCGCACCAGGCACTTCTCCTTCGACACCGGGGTCAGCTTCTCCATGAAGAACGGATAGGTGAAGGTGGCGCTGACGTCGGTCGCGCTCAGGCCGTCGAGATAGTCCTGCACGTTCTTCTTCAGCGTGCTGGTTGCGATCACGTCCCGGTGACTGTGGAGGATCTGGATCAGCTTCCCGATCCAGCCCGCCTCGAACGAGTGGTTGATCCGCGCCGATATGGAAATGCTGGCGATCGTGTGCTGACCCTCGGGGTGCGCCCGCGAGGCGACCCGCACCGGGTACGGGAGATCCTGCAGCCCCACGTCGACCAGATACCGCCGTTCCTCCGACATCTCACACCTCCGTAAGCGTCACTGTCAGGCGACTCGAACACTCTTGGCGGGCACGTCGGCCCGCAGCTGTCCACGGATCTGCGCGTACTTCCGCAGCGCCACGATGGCGCCCACCGCCTGCTCGGGCGTCGGGTACGACGGAATCCCGAAGTCCCGGAGCCGGGTCAGGGCGGCGTTGCACTCCGGCCCGCCCTGGCACTCCATCACGAACGGCTTGCCGAGGTGCCGGTGCAGCTCGTGGACCTTCAGCGCCACGTCGGCGATGGCCGGCACGTTGGTGATGGCCGATGGGCAGACCGACGCGTACACGCCGTCCACCATCGGGTCCTCGAACGCGGCGGTGAGCGTGCGCTCGTACACCGACGGCGTCGCGGTGCCCGCGATGTCCACGGGATTCAAGACGGAGCCGAAGCCCGGCATGTCGGCGCGCAGCCGCATGGCCAGGTCGGGCGAGATCTCGTCGAGCGGGCGCATCGGCAACCCGAGGCGCTCGAAGTGCTCGCACGAGAGCAGCCCCGAGCCGCCGCCGTTGGTGATCATCACCACGTTGCCGCTCTTCAGGGGCGGCTGCATCGCCAGGCCGATCGCGACGTCCAGGAACTCCTGCCACTGCGTGGCCCGGATGACGCCCGCCTCGCGGAACACCGTGTCGAAGTAGTCGTCGCCGAGCCCTTCGTTCTCCGACGCCGTGTGGGCCATCGCGGCCTTCCTGGCGCTGCCGGAGGAGCCGACCTTGATGACGACCACGGGCTTGATGGGGACGACCGCGCGGCACGCCTCGATGAACGCCTCGGGCGAATCGAGGCCCTCGATGTACACGGCGAGGCAATGGGTATTCGGGTCGTTGCCGCCGTAGGCGATGAACTCGGAGAAGTCCACGTCGGCCTTGTTGCCCGAGCCCTACGAAGAAGCTCATGCCGAAGTGGCGCAGCAGCGACGCGCCGAGCGCGCCGAGCAGGTTCGCGCCCGACTGCGAGATCATCCCCACCGGCCCCGGCACGGGCAGGTAGGGAATGAAGCCGCAGTTGAAGCGGAAGTACGGGCTGCCCATGCCCAGGAAGTTCGGCCCGATGAGCGGCAGCTCGTGCTCTCGACAGAACCGCGTGAGCTGGTCCTGGACGTCGCCTCGACCGGTCTCCTTGAAGTCGCTGCTCGAGACCGCGACGACCTTCACGGTCTTCGCGGCCGCCATCTCGATCACCTCGGGGACCGCGCGCGCGGGCACGGCCACGAACACCAGGTCCACCGGGCCCGGCACGTCGGCGAGGCTCTTGTAGGTCGTCAGGCCCTGGATGCTCTCGGCCGAGGGGTTCACCGGGTAGATGGTGCCGCGGTACCCCCACTTGAGCAGGCCTTCGATGACCTTGTAGCCGACCTTGTTGGGATTGCGGGAGGCACCGACGACGGCGACGGACGAGGGATTCAACGCGTACTTGAGATTCTGGACCACGTAAGGGCGAGGAGCTTCGATTCTCACGCCGCTGCACCTCCTGGTCGTGGGAGGCGACAGCGCGGCACCGGCGGCTACTGACCGAGATCTGGCGACTGCACCCCTACGACTGGTTCTCCATCGCGAGGACAGTGCATACCGCGGGCCAGAGGGCCGGTTTCCGCCGTAACCCGCTTGAGGACAAGCTCTTGCTAGACGTTGAAGCGGATGTTCAGGATGTCGCCGTCGGCGACCGTGTAGTCTTTGCCTTCGACGGCGAGCTTGCCGGCGTCGCGCAGCGCCTGCTCCGAGCCGAATTTCATGAAGATCTCGTACGGCATCACTTCCGCGCGGATGAAACCGCGCTCGAGGTCGGTGTGGATCCGGCCCGCCGCCTGCTTCGCGTTGCTGCCGCGCCGGATCGGCCAGGCCCGCACCTCGTCGGGCCCGACGGTGAAGAACGCGATGAGGTCGAGCAGCCCGTACGCCGTGTGGATGAACCGGGCGATGGCCGATTCCTTGAGGCCGAGGTCCTCGAGGAACGCCGCCTGGTCGGCCGCGTCCATCTTCGCGATCTCCGCCTCCACGCTGGCCGAGAGCACGAGCCCCGCCGCATGGATCTGGGGCAGGCGCTTCGCCATCGCCTCGGGCAGCGGCGCCGCCGCCTCGTCCTCGCTCCGGTTCATCACCACCATCAGCGGCCGATCGGTGAGGAACCCGTAGCCGGTGAGCTTCGAGCGGTCCAGGACCTGCGCCGACAGCGAGCGCAGCGGCAGCTCCTGCTCCAGGGTCTGCTGCATCAGCTCGAACGCCGCCATCTCCATCGCGTCGGGCTTGTCCTTCTTGGCGCGGTCCAATCGCCGCTCGACCAGCTTGAGGTCGGCGAGCAGGCACTCGGTCACGAAGGCGTCCAGCTCGCCCTGGGGATCGGGCGCGGACTCCAGCGCGGGATTGGGGAAAGCGCGCAGCACCAGGCAGAGCACGTCCTGGTCGCGGATCTGCTGCAGCGACTTCTGGGAGAGCCCCTTCTTCTCGGCGCCGTGCTCGCCGGGGATGTCGCTGAAGACGATCTCGGCGTAGACGGTCTTCTTGGGCTTGAAGAGCCCGCTCAGCGTGTCGATCCGCCGGTCGGGCACCTTCACCGTGCCGAGGTGCAGGTCGCCGCCGAAGCCGACCGGCACGTTGAGGCCGGTCAGCGTATTGAAGACCGTGGTCTTGCCGGAGCCCGCGAAGCCCACCAGGCCGATTTTCATGGCCCGAATTCTACTGCAACAGCCTGCCGATTGCTTCCCGGTTGCGCGGATTGCACACGTCCGAGCCCTCGGCGCGGTGCAGCGCCGCGATGCGGTCCCGGTAGTGCTCGGCGATCCGGCCGCGCACCATCTTGAGCGAGCTGTTGAGGAAACGGTTCTGCTCGGTGAAGGGCTCCTCCAGCACCGCGAACGTGGACGGCAGCCAGCGCTCCGGGAACGCCCCCGCGTGCTTCCCACCCCTGCGGTAGGCGGCGATCTCGGCCTCGAGCAGGTGCAGCGCCGCGTCCTGGCCCTCGGCCGTGTCGGCGCTCAGTCCATGGTGACGCATCCACCCGCCGAGCGCGTCGCGGCCCGGCACGATCAAGGCCACGGTGGCCGGCGACTGGTTGTTGTGCAGCATCACCTGCTCGACGAAGCGCGACTGCTCGACCAGAGCCTCCTCGATGCCCTCGGGACTGTACTTCTCGCCGTCGTGCCCGATCAGCAGGCTCTTCTCGCGGCCCAGCACGTAGAGGAAGCCGTCGGCGTCGAGGTAGCCGAGGTCACCGGTGTGCAGCCAGCCGTCGCGCAGCGCCTCGCCCGTCGCCTTCTCGTTCTTCCAGTAGCCCGCCATCACGTTCTCGCCCTTCACGACGATCTCGCCTTGGGCGCCGGCCGGGAGGTCGCGCCCGGCGTCGTCACGGATCCGGACCTCGAGGTCGGGCACGAGCGGCCCGGACGAGCCGAGCTTGTGCTTGCGGGGCGTATTGGAGGAGATGACCGGCGCCGCCTCGGTGAGGCCGTAGCCCTGGTACATCGGGATGCCGACGGCGTAGAAGAAGCGCTGCAGCTCGAGGTCCAGGAGCGCGCCGCCACCCACGAAATACTCGAGCCGCCCCCCGAAGTTGGCGCGGATCTTCCGGAACAGCACGGCGTCGAACAGCGCGACCAACGGCCTGAGGAGCGCCCGCACGCCGCGCCCGCGATCGAAGCCGAGGCCGTTGCAGGCCGACGCCGTGGCGATGCCGGCGCGGAACAGCATCCAGGCGACGACGCCCTTGTCGCGCACGCCTTTCTCGATCCCCTTCTTGAACGTCTTCGCCAGCGCGGGCACGCTCAACAGCAGCGTCGGCCGCGTCTCCCGGATGCTCGCCGGGATGTTCCGGATCGTCTCCAACGGCGTCTTGCCGGCGGGCACGCTGGCGAACGCGCCGCCGGTGGCGCTGAGGGCGTAGATGCCGCAGGTGTGGGCGAAGGCGTGGTCCCACGGGAGGATGAGCAGCAGCACCGAGCTGGGGGGCAGGGGATAGAGCGCCACACCCTGCGCGATGTTGGCCGTGTAGTTGCGATGGGTGAGGACGATGCCCTTGGGGTCGGCGGTCGTGCCGGACGTGTAGCAGATGTTCGCCGGGTCGCGGCCCTCGAGCGACTGCCAGGACCGCGTCACGCCGTCCGGGCACGCCGCGAGATAAGCGTCGCCGCGCGCGAGCAGGCCGGCGAACGGCACCGTGTCCGCCGCCGGCGTTCCGGGGTCGTCGAGCAGCACGACCGTCTCGAGGTCGGGCAGGTCCGCGCGCAGGCTCAGCACCTTGCGCGCCTGGCCGCCCGACGCCACGACCATCCGGCAGCCGGAGTGGGCGAGGCGGAAGCGCAGCTCCGGCAGCTCCTCGATCTTGACCGAGATGGGAACGTCGACGCCGCCGGCGTAGAGGATGCCCAACTCGCTCACCGGCCACTCGCGCCGCCCTTCGGCAATCAAGGCGACCCGATCGCCCTTCCGGAGCCCCAGGGAGAGGAACCCCGCCGCGCAGCGGTGCACCAGCGCCCGCATCTCGGCATAGCTGGTGGCTTGCCAGGCGCCGTCCCGCTTCTCCAGCACCAGCGTGTTGGCCGCGAACCGCGCGACGGAGTCCTCGAACAGGGCGGGCAGCGTCAGCTGGCGCGACGGCTGGTGTTCCATGAATGGAGCATGGTCCCCACGCCGCCCGCGTCAAGGACGAGCCGCGGAGAAAGGCCGTGCGCGGCCTCGGGTTTGGCTCCCGCACTTGCCCACGAGGGCCCCTACCTCCATATCTGCGTGCGCACACCACCACCTACCACCTACAACCCACGACCCGTCCTGCCCATGCGCCCCTTCGCCTTGCTTGCCGCCCTCGTCGTCTGTCCGCTGGCGAATGCCGTCGCGCAGACGCCCGACACCGCGCACTTCACTCACGCCGACACGTTGCGCGGCTCGAATGGACCGGCGCGCGCCTGGTGGGACGCGGCGTTCTACGACCTGCACGTGCGCGTGAACCCGGCCGACAGCAGCATCCGCGGCTGGAACGGCATCACGTATCGCGTCGTCCAGCCCGCGCAGGAGATGCAGATCGATCTCCAGGTGCCGCTGGAGATCGACAGCGTGGTGCAGGACCGCCGCGTGCTCGGCTTCCGCCGCGACAGCAACGCGTTCTTCGTCACGCTCAAGACGAAGCAGCGCGCCGGCGACGTGAGGACGGTCACCGTCTACTACCACGGCAAGCCGCGCGTCGCGAAGCGGCCGCCGTGGGACGGCGGCTTCACGTGGGCCACGGACAGCCTCGGCCACGCGTGGATCGCGACCACGTGCGAAGGGCTCGGCGCCAGCGTGTGGTGGCCCCTCAAGGACTGGCTCGGCGACGAGCCGGACAGCCAGCGCATCGCCATCACCGTGCCCGACTCGATGACCGACGTGTCGAACGGGCGCCTCCGCAGCACGACGCACAACGCCGACGGCACCACCACCTTCGAGTGGTTCGTCGCCGACCCGATCAACAGCTACGACGTCGCCGTCAACGCAGGGACGCTACGCCCACTTCGCCGACACGCTCGACGGCGAGGCGGGCAAGCTCACGCGCGACTTCTGGCCGCTCGCCTATCATCTCGACGTGGCGAAGCGGGAGTGGCAGCAGGCCACGCCGATGCTCCAATGCTACGAGCACTGGTTCGGTCCGTATCCCTGGTACGCCGACGGCTACAAGCTCGTGGAGGCGCCGCACCTGGGGATGGAGCACCAGAGCGCCGTCGCCTACGGCAACCACTTCCGGAACGGCTACCTGGGCTTCGACCTGTCGCGCACCGGCATCGGCCTGCAGTGGGATTTCATCATCGTGCACGAGAGTGCGCACGAGTGGTTCGGCAACAACATCACGGTGCAGGACGCGGCGGACATGTGGGTCCACGAGGGATTCGCCGCCTACGCCGAGGGTCTCTACTCGGAGTGCCAGTTGGGGAGGGCGGCGGGTGCGGCGTACCTGATCGGCGAGCGGAGGATCATCCGCAACACCGCGACCATCATCGGGACGTACGGCGTCAACCGCGACGGCTCCGGCGACATGTATCCCAAGGGCGCCAACCTGCTGCACACGATCCGGCAGCTCGTGGACGACGACGCGCGGTGGCGCGACATCCTGCGCGGACTCAATCACACGTTCTGGCACCAGACGGTGACGACGAAGCAGATCGAGGACTACATCAGCCGCCAGGCGGGGATGGACCTTGGCAAGGTGTTCGACCAGTACCTGCGGACGACGCAGATCCCGGAGTTCGACTACAAGGTGGATGGCGGAACCCTGTCGTACCGCTGGTCGAACGTGGTGCCGGGCTTCGCGATGCCGCTGCGGGTGCAGGTGCCGGGCCTGGGCACGCGGTTGCTGCGCCCCACGGAAGCGTGGCAGACGCTGGCCGCGCCGGACCCCGAGGCGGGGCAGCTGGTGGTGGACGAGAACTGGTACGTCACGGCGAAGAACGTCGGAGCAGCCGACGCGCCGCAGCCCGGGCACTAGGAGCGACGTCGTGCGACGCATCGCGTTGCTGGGTCTGCTGACCGCGTGGCCCCTGGCCGCCGCGGCGCAGGACCGTACACCCACGCCGATACGCTTCGTGGCTCCAACGGGCCCGCCCGCGCGTGGTGGAAGACGACGTTCTACGACCTGCACGTGCGCGTGAACCCGGCCGACAGCAGCATTGCCGGATACAACGGCATCGTGTATCGCGTACTCGGCGCGAGTCAGGAAATGCAGATCGACCTTCAGCCGCCGCTCGTGGTCGACAGCATGGTGCAGGACGCGCAGCACGTTTCGTATCGCCGCGACGGAAACGCGTTCTTCGTGTCTCTCACCAAGCCGCAGCACACCGGCGACGCGAACGAGATCGTCGTGTACTACCACGGAAAGCCGGTCGCGGCAAGAAATCCGCCGTGGGACGGCGGATTCATCTGGCGCCGCGACAGCCTCGGCAACCGCTGGGTCGCGACGGCGAACGAAGGGGTCGGTGCCAGTATCTGGTGGCCGAACAAGGACATTCCGTCGGAAGAGCCGGACAGCCAGCGCATCGCGATCACCGTTCCGGATCCAATGGTCGACGTATCGAACGGGCGCCTGCGCAGCACGACGCACAACGCAGATGGCACCACGACCTTTGAATGGTTCGTCGTGAACCCGATCAACAATTACAGCGTGTCCGTCAACGCGGGCACGTATGCGCACATCGCCGAGACCTTCAACGGCGAAGCCGGGAACCTCACGATGGACTACTGGCCGCTCGCGTATCATCGCGAGGCAGCGGCCACACAGTTCAAGCAGGCGAAGTCCATGATGGCCTGTTTCGAACATTGGTTCGGCCCGTTCCCGTGGTACGAGGACGGGTACAAGCTGGTCGAGGCGCCGCACCTCGGCATGGAGCATCAGAGCGCGATCGCTTACGGCAACCACTACAAGAACGGCTATCTCGGCAGGGATCTCTCGGGCACGGGGCACGGGTTGAAGTGGGACTTCATCATCGTCCACGAGAGCGCGCACGAGTGGTGGGGCAACAGCATCACCGACAGCGATGCCGCGGACATGTGGATCCACGAAAGCTTCGCGAATTACGCGGAGAACCTCTATACGGAGTGTCAGGAGGGAAAGCAGGCGGGAGCCGAGTACGTGATCGGCACGCGCCACCTCGTGAAGAACGCATGTTCCGATCGTCGGCCACTACGGCGTGAACGACGAGGGATCGAACGACAAGTACTACAAGGGCGGCAACATGCTGCACACGATCCGCCAGATCGTGGACAATGACGAGAGGTGGCGCGGGATCCTGCGCGGTGCGCAGAAGACGTTCCGTCACCAGACGATCATGGGGAGCCAACTCGAGGATTACATCAGCAAGGAGTCGGGCACAGACCTCGGCAAGGTCTTCACGCAATACCTGCGCACGACGATGATCCCGAGGTTCGAATACAGGACGGACGGCGCGATGCTGTCATACCACTGGGCGAACGTGGTTCCGGGGTTCGACATGCCGCTGCGCATTGCAGTCCGGCCTCGGGACTCGGATGCACCCCGTACCGATGCGTGGCAGACGATGCGCGCGCCCCGGCCCCGGGCGCCCCAGTGCGCGGTGGATGAGAACTGGACGCACGGCGAAGAACGTCGGGGCGGCGCGGCAGGCTCCGGCACGCGGTGACCGATCCCGCGACGTCCGACGCGATCCGCGCGGCGCGGATGGATGCCGCCTCGCAGACGGCCCGGGTGCTGGCGCATGAGATCGCCAACCATCTCGGCACGATGCGGACGATGCTGTATCTGCTGGGCGACGAGCTGGGCCCGGACCCCAAGGCGGCCGAGGACCTCGGGGTCGTCGCGCGCACGGTGGACGGCGCGACGCAACTGGTGGAGGCGCTGCGCGCTTTCGCCCACGCCCCGCTGCTCGGCGCCGGCCCCTCCGACCTCAACGCCGCGCTGCGGGGCTCCGAGGCCGCGCTGCGCTCGCTCCTGTCGCCGGGCCGGACGCTGGCGCTCGAGCTGTCGCAGGACGCGTTGATCGTCGCGGCGGACACCCCGCGCCTGGCGGCGCTGGCCCTCGAGCTGGTGGGCGCGCTGAGCCGCGCGCTGCCCGTCGGAGGCCGGCTCTCGGTCGCAACGGAGAGAGCGCCCGGAGCCGGCGGCGCGCCCGCCGCGCTCCTGGCGGTCCGCGACGACGGCCCGGGCCTGGACCCCGACCGCGCGGCGCGGTTCTTCGAGCCCTTCGTGTTCGACCTGGCCCACGACGGCGGGATGCGGCTGCCCACGCTCTACAACACCGTCACGCGGAGCGGCGGCTCGATCACGGCGGAGTCGGCGCCGGGCGCCGGGACGAGCATCCGGGTCACGCTCCCTCTCGCGGCCGGGGCACGATGACGCGCGTCCTCGTCGCCGACGATCATCCGGTCGTGCGGGAAGGCGTGCGGCGCATCCTGCCCGGCGCGGCCGAAGTCGAGGTGGTGGGCGAGGTCGGTCGCGCGGACGAGGTGGTGGAGGCGGTGCGCGCGCTCAAGCCCGACGTGCTCATCCTCGACATCGGGATGCCCGGGCCGAGCTACGTGGAGGTGCTGGCGGCGGTCCCCGCGGCGTGCGCCGGCACCCGCACGCTGATCTTGAGCGCGCAGCCGGAGGAGGAGTACGCCGTGCGGGCCCTGAAGAGCGGCGCCACCGGCTATCTCACCAAGGGGTACGCACCGCCCGACCTCGTCGACGCGGTGCGGCGCGTGGGCGCGGGCCGCCGCTACGTGACTGCGGCCCTCGCGGAGCGGCTGGCGCTCGGCGTCGTGGACGAGGCGCCGAAGCCGCCGCACGAGCTGCTCTCCAACCGCGAGTTCGAAGTGCTGCGGCTCCTGGCCGGCGGCCTGAGCCTCAAGGAGATCGCGGCGCGATTGGACGTGAGCCCCAAGACCGTGAGCAGCTTCCGCGCGCGGGTCCTGCAGAAGATGGACCTCAAGACCAACGCCGACCTCGTCCGCTACGCCCTGGAGCGCCACCTGATCTGAGCCCGGCGCCGGCGCGTAGGGCATCCCCTACAGACCGCCGGCGCAGCCTCGCACGTAACTTCCCGCCGTTCCGATGTTACCGCCCGCCGCCGAGACCGATCTTCGATCTCGATGGCAACGACCTCGCTTCCACGGCTCGCCGGCGCACCGGCCGCGGTTTCCCGACTCGCTCGGTGGCTGCGGGTGGCGGCGCTCACTGCGCTCCTCGCCGCGCTCCCGTTGCTCGCGCCGCGGCTGAGCGCGCAGCAGCCGGTGGCGATCCGCGCTTCGGCCTATGTGAGCACCTCCGTGCTCGCGGCGGTCGTGCGGCCCGACTCGGGGTCCGCGGCGCGCGCGGTCGTGCCGCCGGCGACGCGGCGCATCCGGATCGAGGGCGTTGGATTGGTCGACGTGCAGACGGGCCCCGGCGAGGCGGTACGGGTCGGGCGGGTCGAGCGTCCTCTGGCCCAGCCGACCGTCACCATCCAGGTGCTCAACGTAGGGTCGTAGGCCCCGCAGGCTCATCTCCCGCACGCACGAGGGGCGCCCGGCTTCCGCCAGGCGCCCCTCGCGTTGCGCCGATTCGCTACCGCGCGCCGCGCCGCGCGGCCGGCTTGGCGGGCGCAGGGGCCGGCATGGGCGCGGGCGGCGTGTTCGCGCTCCAGCTCTGGGCGGCGAGCATCCACTTGCCGTCGGGGCCGCGGCGCCACACCTCGAGGTACTTGCCGTCCTCCGACGGACCCGTCTCGGCCGGCAGCTGCTGGTAGTGGTACTTGCCGGTGGTGTACATGAAGTCGCCGGCGCCGTCGGCGGTCTGCTGCGTGAGCTGCAGGCTGACCTTTACGCCGGTCATGCCCTGGTAGAACTGGTGGATCTGCTGGGCCCCCTGGAACGTCTGCATGTTGGGCGGCATCAGCATCGCGTCGGGCGCGTAGCGGGACGTCATGCCCGCCATGTCGCCGGACGCGATGGCGGCCGACCAGGCCGAGTCCGATTGCATCGCCGCGCCGCGGTCGGCGTTGGTCAATGGCGCGGGCGCGGCCTTGCAGCCGGCCAGCGTGGCGAAGGCGATCAACAGCGAGGCGGCGGTCCTGCGCATGAGCGGCTCCGTGGATCGGGAAGGGCGATTAGTCTGCCGCCGCCCGGCGCGGCGCGCAAGCGCGGGCGGAGCGCACACGAGGCGCTGCTGGGAGCGATGTATCTCCGGCACCACGATTGGTGCGTGCATCACGTGCCAGCGCGTGTCGGTGGACGGCCGGCTCGTCCGTTCCGCGGTGACGTTGTGCCGCTCAGGAGACGGCCGGAGACGCGGTTTTCCCGCGGAACCGAGGCACCCGACCAGTGTCGTAGGGCCAGAGTCCCCACTAGATTGGGGCCCCAACATCACAATCGCAGGCTCTCGAGACACTCCACGCTGAGGATGGGTGCCATGGCGCCGAAGTCTCTTCGTGTCTTTCTCCTCGCGGTCGCGGCGGCGGTGCCGCTGCTGGGCCAGGGCTGCAGCAGCAGCAGCGACAATACCACGGGGCCCCCGCCCGTGATCGCGATGACCACGACCTCGAGTGGCGACGGACAGACCGCGCAGGTCGGCACCGCGCTCCCGAGCCCGCTGCGGGTGGTGGTGACGCTGAACGGCGCGCCGCAGGTGGGGACCACCGTGAGCTGGGCGGCGCAGGCCACCGGGGCGTCGGTCGCGCCGACGACGTCGTTGACGGACGCGAACGGCATCGCGACCATGACCTGGACGCTCGGCAGCGCCGCCGGCACGCAGCACGCGACGGCGACGCTGGCCGGGGCGAGTGGATCCCCGGTCACCTTCTCGGCGACCGCGTCGGCCGCGCCGGTGCCGCTGATCGGGATGGCGACCCCGGCGCGGTAACGGGCAGTCGGCGGCGGCGGGCACCGCCTCCCCAATCCGTTGCGCGTGATCGTGACGCTGAGCGGCACTCCCGTGCAGGGCGATACGGTGAGGTGGGCCGCGCGGCGCCGGTCCTCGGTGCTCCGGCCAAGTCGGTCACCGACGCCAGCGGCATCGCGACGACGACCTGGACCCTGGGCCAGACGGCGGCGCCAGAGCGCGACGGCCACGCTGGGCGGCGCGACGGGCTCGCCGGTGTCGTTCTCGGCGACGGCCACCTCCGGGGCGGCCACGCAGATCGCGGTGTCCAGCGGCAACGCCCAGAGCGCGCAGACCAGCGCGGCCTTCGGCTCACCGCTGGTGGTGAAGATCAGCGACCAGTTCGGCAACGGCGTCGCAGGCGACACCGTGACCTGGGCCTCGGTCCTGGGCCGCACCGTCCCGGCCTCGCTCAAGTCCGCGTCGGGTGCCACCGGTCTGGCGCAGACGTTGCTCACCGCCGGCGCCACGGCCGGCAGCGATACTATCACGGCCACGGCCACCGGGCTCACGGGCTCGCCGATCAAGTTCACGGCGTCGGTCGTGACGGCGTCGCTGACCGATTCGGTGACCGTCGGTTCCGGCATCAGCTTCACCAGCCGGAGGAACGGGACCTCGAATCCGCGGTGGACCCATCGCGGTGGGTGGAACCATGACCTGGGTGTGGGCGGGCGGCGACCACGGCATCCAATCCACCGGCACGCCGAGCTTCACCAGCCAGGCCGCGGCGCAGACCAGCGGCACGTACGCGGTGACGTTCGCCGCCGCGGGCACCTACACGTACGACTGCCTCGTGCACGGCAGCCTGATGACGGGCAGGATCGTCGGCGGTAGCAGCGCACGGTTCCCGATACTCCGAGCGGCCCCGGGAAGCTTCCGGGGCCGCTCGTTCGTTGGGGTACGTTCCTACCGGACTGCTGAGCCCGCCCCGACCGGCGCCGCTACGCCTTGGCCGTCCGCTCCGCCTGCCTGAGCGCGGCCGCGTGCGAGACCTGGATCCAGAGCACGGCGCCGAGAATCAGCGCCATCGCGACGAAGGTGCGCGGCCCCACGCCCTCGTTCAGCAGCAGCCAACCGAGCAGCACGGCGATGAGCGGGTTCACGTAGGCGTACGTGCCCACGATGGTGGCCGGCGCGTGGTGCAGGGCATAGGCGTACGCCGTGTAGCCCACGATGGAACCGAACACGACGAGGTAGGCCAGGGCGCCGAGCCCGCGGGCGGTGAAGTGGAGATGGCCGGCCTCGCCGACCGTCAAGCCGAGGAGGACCACGACCACGCCACCCGCGATCATCTCGATCGCCGCGCCCACGTACGGGCCGGCCTCGGGATGCTCGCGCTTGTAGAGCACCGAGCCCAAGGCCCACGACGCGCTGGCGCCGGTGAGCGCTATGGGACCGCGCAGATCGGCCGTGAGGAGCGCGCGCGGGTCCGCCTCGACCAGCACCGCCGTGCCGACCAGTCCCAGCGCCAGCCCGGTGATGACCTGCCACGAGAGCCGGCCGGTGCCCCCGGGCACCAGCACGTCGAACAGCGCCATCCACAGCGCCACGGTCACCACGAACAGGCTGGCCATGCCCGAGGGCGTGAACTGCTCCGCCCACACCACCATCGTGTTGCCACCGCCGAGCAGGAACAGGCCCACGAGGGCGAGGATCGCGTAGTCGCGAGGCCGGCGCGGAGCCGCTCGCCGGCGGCGAGCGCGCCGCCCAGAAGCAGCAGGCCGGCGATGAGGAACCGCCCGCCCGCGAACAGGAACGGCGGCAGGTCGTGCACCCCGATGCGGATGGCGAGGTAGGTCGAGCCCCAGAACACGCACACCAGCAGGTACGCCACCAGGGCCTTGCCGCGCAGCGCCGCCATCGCACGTCCTCATCGTCTGGGTTGCCGGTGTAACCCCGCGCGAGGGGGAGCGTGAAACGCCGCGCGGGCCCCAAAAGCTAACGGAGCAGGACGATGCGGTACGGCATTGGATGGCGATGCCCTCCCGGCCCTTGAACTCCTCGATGCGGCTCAGGGTCGGCTCGCGCGGCGGCAGGGAGCCGGCCAGCTCGCGGTAGTCGTGGAACTGCTCGGCGCCCATGAACGTTTCGTCGCGGGCGACGGTGCAGCGACCGGCGGCTTCCCAGGCGCGTTCGACCTGCGTTTCCTCGCCACGGTACCAGGCCCAGCGGGAGCCGGGAGCCGCGTCCACGACGACGGTCTCCGGCGCGAGCGCGCGGGCGTGGCGCAGGGCGCCGTCCGGATCGGCCATCGCGTGCAGGCAGAACTGCAGGAACACGACGTCGGCGCGGGCGCGCACCGCGCCGAAGTCGCCGCGGAAGACGATGTAGCGCCCGAGGAGGCCGGCCTCGCGCAGCTTGCCGCCCAGGCGCCGGATCGCGTCGGCGTCCCGGTCCACGGCCAGGACGCTGCGCGCCGCCGCGCTGCAGGCGACGAGCTCCCCGCCGCCCACGCCCACGTGGATGACGGCCTTGTCGCGGAAGTCGCAGCACGACTGGATGTTGTCAATCAGGGCCCGGACATCGGTCGCCATCGCGGCTCGCCTCCCGGCGCCGGCGCGCGGCCGACTCGGCGGCGCGGGGCGTTGACACGTTAACGCCCGCGCGCCCGCCGAGCCATTGCCGAAGCTACGGGACGGTCAGTTCGAGATGAGGTCGGGCCGGACGGTGAGGATGAGAGCGGAGCTCGGCGTGCTGCTCCCGACGTTGCCGAGCACGGCCGTCTTGCCGGCCGGGATGCCCACCGTCGTGCTGAACTCCCCGCTCCGGAAGATCAGGTGCACGTGCAGGGTGATGACCGCGCTGTCGCCTGTCCCGCCGACCCGGTCAATGCCCGTTTCGAGCATGTACGGACCGCCGGCGCCCTGCAGGGACTGGCGGAGCCCGGACTGCGCGACGGCGGTGACGACGCCCTCGGCTACCACGGTGTAGCCCTCGAACCGGAACAAGGTCCGCAGGCTGCTCTCCACGTCGGCGATGCTCGGGTCGCGCCGCGCCGCGCCGTCGGCCCGGATCAACTTGAACGTCAAACGCACACTTGGAGCGGGACGATCGAACTGCGCCAGGACCCGCGCGATCTGATCCAGGTTGTCTGGAGTCTCCCGAACCGTCAGCGTGTTCTCGCCGGTGCTCGAAACGCCAGCCGCGCCCGGGCGGTCCGAGTAGACGTACGGGGCCACGAGCTGCTGCGCCTCGCCACGATTCATGTAGTGCAAGGCGAAGGTCCGGGTTTCGAGCCGGGTCGGCGAGCGTCCGCAGGCGGCAAGCGAGCCGGCGGCGAGCAGCGCGAACAGGTGACGCGCCTTCATGAAGACCTCCGAGAAGGGAGATACCACACCACGACGATGTTGGGATCAGCGGGCTGCAGTACGACCAGATCGTGCCCGGGCGGCGCCGTCACCGAGAACCCCGCTCTCGCGGCGGGCGGCGGTCCTGCGGGAGGAGCGGGGAACCGCCCTCGTGACGGCAGGAACAGGATGGCGGCGAGCACGGCGGCCGCCGCGAGGGACAGCGCCCCTCCGGCCCGCCGGACCATCGCGCGCCGACGCGCCGTGGCGGCGGCCCGGGCGAGCGCCGGGCCCGCGCCCTCGCGCGGAGCGCGCGCCGCGAGCCAGGTGGCGAGACCGCTCTCGAGACTCAGGATCTCCGCTGCGGCTCCGCGGCAGGCGGCGCAGGCGGCGAGGTGCGCGCCGAGATCCGTGTCCGTCCGCGGCGTCAGGTCGGCCGGGTCGGCTACGAGCATGAGGCGCCGCGCGCTGGTGCAGTTCATCTCGTCTCCTCCGCGGCCAACTCGGGCCAACGTTCCAGGATGCCGGCGCGTATCGCTCTGCGGGCGTGGAAGAGGTGCACCCGCGCCGTCACGGGTTGCATTCCCAGGCGCTCGGCGACTTCCGCGAGCGAACACCCCTCGAGGTCCGCGAGGTGGAATACCTCGCGCTGGCGGCGGGGCAGGCCGTGCAGCAGGTGCTCCGCGAGTTCGGCGACCCGGGCGGCGTGCACGCGGTCGGCGGGATCGTCGGGCGTCGTCGAATCCACGGCTGCCTCCCGGGTGATCGCCACCGCCAGCTTGAATCGCCGGCCCAGCGTGCGGCGCAGGTTCGAGGCCTCGTTCCGCGTCACTTGGTAGAGCCAGGTGGTGAAGCGGGACCGGCCGGAGAAGCGGTGCAGGGAGCCGTGCAGCCGGACCATGACGTCCTGCGTGACGTCCTCCGCGTCCGCCGTCTCGCCGGTGTGCACCAGCGCCCAACGGAACACGGTGGGGCGGCAGTCCCGAAGCAGCTCGTCCAGCGCTCCGGCCTCCCTGCGCCTTGCGCGCGGGACCAGATCGGCGGCTGCCGCTTCCAGGCTGCTGGTTTCGCTCAATCCCGCTCCGGTGATGCGCGCTGGAGATGAGACGTCACGGATCGCGAAGGCGTTTAGGGGTGTACCGTCTGCTCGAACGTCTTGAATGCCACTCTCAAAGGAGCAAGGTCAACATGCGGTCGAAACTGCTTGCCGCGGGCGTCCTCGCGCTCGGCCTCGTGGCGGCGCCCGTCGCGGCGCAAACCTACCACGTCACCCACACCTACACCCTGGGCGGCGACGGGGGCTGGGACTACCTCGCCCTCGACACGGCAGGACACCGGCTGTTCGTCGCCCGCCAGGACCGCATCATGGTCGTGGACCCGGCGGCGGGCACGCTCTTGCGCGAGATCCCGGGCCTGAACCGCGCGCACGGCGTGGCGTTCGCCTACGCCGCGGGCCACGGCTTCGCGACCTCGGGGGCCGACAGCACCGTGACGATGTTCGACCTCAAGACCCTGGCGGTGCTCGGGAGGACGGTCGCCGCGGTGGACGACGACGGCATCCTCTACGACCCGGCCACCAACCGCATCTTCACGATGAACGGCGACGCCGGCTCCGCCACGGCCATTGATCCGGTCTCGGGGCAGCGCGTGGGCTCGGTGGACCTGGGCGGGAAGCCGGAATTCGGCGTGAGCGCCGGCGATGGCATGCTGTACGTGAACCTCGAGGACAAGAGCGAGGTGGCCGAGGTGGACGCGCGCGCGATGAAAGTCGTGCGCCACTGGTCCATCGCGCCGTGCCAGTCGCCGAGCGGCCTGGCGATCGACCGCGCGCACCACCTGCTCTTCAGCGGCTGCCGCAACGGCCTGATGGGCGTCTCGAACGCGCGCGAGGGCAAGCTCGTCACCACGGTGCCGATCGGCCGGGGCGTGGACGCCTGCCGGTTCGACGCCGAAGCGCTCGCCTTCGCCTCGAACGGCGACGGCACGCTCACCGTGATCCACGAGGAGTCGCCCACCAGGTTCACCGTGGTTTCGAACGCCACCACCAAGGCGGGGGCGCGCACGATGGAACTGGACGAGGCGAGCCACCGGCTCTACACCGTCACCGCCGACTTCGGCCCGGCCCCGGCCCCGACGCCCGAGCATCCGCGCCAGCGTCCGCCGGTGCTGCCCGGCACCTTCGCGTTGCTGGTCCTGGAACCGTAGCGCGGATCCACGCGTCGCGGCGGGTCCTCGCGCGGGCGGCTGGGCGACCAGCCGCCCGCGTCTTGCTCGGAGCCACGGCGGCGTTCTAGGTTGCGTGACCTTAACCACAGGCGGCGCCATGCTCTTTCGCGTGAGGTGCGTTCTCGCGGCCATCGCTCTCGCCCTGGTCCCGGCCGCGCTCGCCGCCCAGCGCCCGGACCTCGCGCCGCTCGGCGCGTACCTGGGTCGGTGGCACAGCGTGGGCGAGTCGCACGCCACCAGGTTCTCCAAGGCCGGCCGGTCGTCCGCCGACTTGGAGTGTCGCTGGTCCGCCGGCGGCCGGTTCCTCGCGTGCGACATGCAGATCGTCGCGGGCGGCGACTCGATCGAGCAGATCAGCGCGTACGGGCCGGCCGACTCCGGCCGCTTCGCGCTCTACGCGGTGACGCCGGGCGGGAGGCCCGCCTACCAGTCGCGCGTCACCATCGTCGGGAGCACGTGGACCTACGAGAACCCGGACGCGCCGGCCGCGGGCCCCCGGTGGCGCACCGTCAACCAATGGGTGAGTCCGGGCGAGATGCACTGGCGCGCCGAGTTCTCCGTTGACGGCGTGCACTGGACGCCCACGAACGAAGGTGTGACCACGAAGGTCGGGTAGGCGCGTGCCTTACGTCTGGGTCGCCGACCTGGTCCTGGTCTTCCACCTCGCCTTCGTCGCGTTCGCGGTGCTGGGCGGCCTGCTCGTGTTGCGGCGGCCGCGCCTGGCGTGGCTGCACCTGCCGTGCGCGGCCTGGTCCGCCTTCGTCGAATTCGCCGGCATCATCTGCCCGCTCACGCCGCTCGAGAACCACCTGCGCGTGCTCGGCGGCGAGAGCGGCTATCCGGGCGACTTCGTCGGCCACTACGTCACGGCCGTGCTGTACCCGGCCGGACTCACCCGCGGCATCCAGATCGTGCTGGGCAGCTTCGTCGTGGCCCTGAACCTGGCGGCGTACTGGCGGGTGATCGCGCGCCACCGGGCCTGGGAAGCCGCGCGAGCGACGGGGCCGCGTCCGACTGGCCTCCGGCGCCAATCGTGAGCAAATTGCTCTGATTAGCCGCACCATCCAAGGAGTCGTCGTGGCGGTACCAGTGGGTCGCGTTCGTAGTCCTGCGCCGGTCCCATCGGACGCCCTCGAGCGGTACTTCGAGCCGTTCCGCGCCAATACGGTCGGGTACGACCAGACGTTCCGCTCTCCCTTCGGCGAGCAGCGGATCGTGTACGCCGACTGGACGGCGAGCGGGCGCCTCTACCGGCCCATCGAGCGGCGGCTGGTCGAGGAGTTCGGGCCGTTCGTCGGCAACACGCATTCCGAGTCGAGCGCCACGGGCTCCGCGATGACGCTCGCCTACCACGAGGCGCACCGCATCCTGAAGGCGCACGTGCATGCGGGCCCGCGCGACCTGATCCTCACGGCGGGCTCGGGGATGACCGGGAGGTGAACAAGTTCCAGCGGCTGCTCGGGCTCAAGGTGCCCGACGGGCTGCGGCGCCACGTCAAGCTCGCCGAGGCGGACCGGCCGGTGGTGTTCGTCACCCACATGGAGCACCACTCCAACCACACGTCGTGGTACGAGACCATCGCCGACGTCGTCGTCGTCCCGCCCGACGCGCGCGGCATCGTGGACCTCGCGGCCCTCGAGGAGCTGCTGCACCGCTACCGCGACCGCCCGCTCAAGATCGGCGCGTTCAGCGCCTGCTCGAACGTCACGGGCATCGCGACGCCGTATCACGCGATGGCGAAGCTGATGCACCGCGCCGGCGGCGTGGCCTTCGTGGACTGGGCGGCCTCGGCGCCGTACGTCGCGCTGGACATGCATCCGGCCGACGCCGAGGAGCAGCTCGACGCGGTGCTGTTCTCGCCGCACAAGTTCCTCGGCGGCCCCGGCTCCTCCGGCGTGCTGATCTTCAACCGCGACCTCTACCACAACCGCGTGCCCGACGACGCGGGCGGCGGGACGGTGGCTGGACCAACCCGTGGGGGAAGTACGCCTTCCTCGACGATCCCGAGGCGCGGGAGGACGCCGGGACGCCGGGCTTCCTGCAGGCGATCAAGGCGGCGCTGGCCGTGGAGCTGAAGGAGGCGATGGGGGTCGAGGCGATGGCGCGCCGCGAGGCGGCGGTGGTGCCGCGCGTGATGGACGCGCTGGAGGCGATTCCCGGCGTGCACGTGCTGGCGCGCGGGTGCCGCGAGCGGCAGGCGATCGTCTCGTTCTACGTCGAGACCGTGCACTACAACCTGATGGTGCGGCTGCTGAACGACCGGTTCGGCATTCAGTCGCGCGGCGGGTGCTCGTGCGCGGGCACCTACGGGCACTACCTGCTGAACGTGGACCCCTCGCGGTCGAAGCACATCACCGACCGCATCGACGCCGGCGACTTGTCGGAGAAGCCGGGCTGGGTGCGCCTGTCGTTCCATCCCTCGACGACGATGGCTGACGTGGACCACTGCCTCGGCGCGGTGGCGGAGATCGTGCGCCACGCGGACGCCTGGTCCACGCGACTACCGTTACTCCTCCACCACCAACGAGTACGCGCACCGGGACGGCGACGCGGAGTCCCGCGCCCGCGTGGGCCGGTGGTTCGACCTGGAGCGGCCGGAGCCTTCCGCGTAGCTTCGCTCACATGAAAGCGCGCCGGATCCTGGTCCCCGTGCGACAATCCTTGCGGACGTACTGGGGCACCGCGGTGCTGCTGGCCGCGGCGGGCGCCGCCGCGCTGGCGGTCCTGGTGCCCGCGGCCGCGCTGGTGGGCCCGGGCGCCGGCCTGCCGGCGCGTCTCGCCGTGCCGCCGGCCGGCGGCGCCGACCTCGGCGTGGCGTGGGGCGAGTTCGTCCGGACGCCCGATGCCATCCGCGCGTCGGCGGTGACCAGCCTGTCGCACCTCCTGTTCGGTGTGGCCGCGGGCGTGGTGGCGGTCACGTGGCTCACGACGCTGTCGCTCTCGACCGCGCGGGCGACCGCGCGGGCCGGCGAGGTCGTGATCCGCCGCGCGGTGGGCGCGACGCGGCTGAACCTGCTGCTGTCGGCGCTGCTCGAGGGCGGCGTGATCGCCGCCGCCGCGCTCGTGATCGGCGGCGCGACCGGACTCGTGGCCGCGCGAGTGGCGCTCGGCGCCTGGCCGGGAACGGCGGGACCCGCGGCCGCCGGGCCGGGCATTCAGGCCGTGGTCCTGGTGCTGGCCGGGATCGTGCTCGGGGCCCTGTTGTCGCTGGCGGCCGCCCGTCCGGGCGCCCGGCTCGTGGTGGCCGAGGAGGCGCCGTTCGGCCTCGCCGTGCCCGTGATACAACTGGGCGTCAGCCTCACGGTACTGGTGGTCGGGTCGCTGCTGGGCCGTGGCGCTGCGTCGGCATCCGGGCCGGTCGCGACGACGGGCCAGGTATTCGAGATCGCGACCTCGCGACACTACGCCGGAGCGGCGCGCCGCGCGCGTACGCCTCCGCGCTGGCGGACCTCGCGGCCGATCCTTCGGTGGCGGTGGCGAGCCTGGGAAGCCCGGGCGCGATCACGGGCCTCGGCCCGGTGGACGTCACCGAGACCGACTGCGGGCAATGCCGCTGGGGCAACGGCTGGCTGGAGTACCACACCTTCTTCGCCGCTCACTTTCTCGCCAGCGCCGACAGCTTCCGCGCGCTCGGCCTTCCGCTCCTCTCGCGGCCGCGGCTTCACCGGCGCGGATCGCTGGGGCGGCCGGCGCGTGGTCGTGGTGAGCCGGACCCTCGAGCGCCTGCACTTCGAGCCGACGGGCGCCTTGGGCCGGACGCTTCGCCTGGGGCACGATCCGGACGGCAACTACACCGTGGTGGGCGTGGTCGCGGACCGGCGGCCGGTGGGGCTGGGCGGCTCGAGTGTGCCGCTGGAGGCCGTGTACCTCAGCGTGCTCCAGCACCCCGCGCCCGCCGTGGAGCTGCTGGTGCGGGCCGCGCGGCCGGGCGGCGCGGTGCCGTGAGCCGTGCGCTCCGCGCCGCGTTGGGACCGCACCTGGCCCGCGTCACGCAGCTCAGCGAGGCGCGGCTCCTGGACGCGGCGGCGGCGCCGCTCCGCTGGTTCGGCGCGCTCTTCGGCGCCGAGGGCTGGGCGATGCTCCTGGTCGCCGTCGTCGGCACCTTCGCGGTCATGTGGCTGTGGGTGGCCTCGCTCCTGCGCGAGCTGGGCGTGCGCCGCGCCATCGGCGCGCGGCGCCGCGACGTGCTGCGCTTCGTGCTCGCGCGCGCGCGGCGGTCGCGCGCTGGCCGGCGTGGCGTTCGGCATCTGGGTGGGATTGATGGTGTGGGACGCCCTGCCGGCCGCGGTCGCCGGACTGCCGGCCTGGGATCCGCGCGCCGTGGCGGGCTACGGCATGCTGCTGGTGGCCGCGACGCTGCGGGCGCGCTGCTTCCCGCGTGGCGGGCCGCGCGCGCCGCTCCGGCCCGCCTCCTCGCGGCGCCCTAGACCTTCCGCCCTCCGCGCATCCCCGCAGCACGCTACGCCTCCTCGCGCGGGTCTCCCGGTGGCGGTACATTTGCGCCCTGCTTCTCACCATCACAGGAGACCGTCGAGATGAGCATTCGCGCAGGCAAGGTCTTGATGTACGGCACCGCGGCACTCGCGCTCGCCGGCTGCTCGACCGTCCGCAGCGCCATGGGCGGAGCGATGGGCGGCGTCAACACCGGCGTCTCGAACGCGGCCGGGAACGCGGTCGCGGGCCAGTTCCGCGGCCCGTCGGTGCCCGGCGCGCCGGCCGGTGGAGCGGGCGGCGCCGGCATGTCGGGCCCCCAGTCGGCGCAGATGATGACCTACTACGCCAACTGGATGTTCACCCTCGGCTTCAACTCGGGCGGGTACGGTCTGCCCAACACCGACCTGCAGCCGGGCCAGTCGGTGACCTTCGAGTTCACGCAGGGCAGCAATACGCAGCGGATGGAGCACGCCTACCTGACCAAGCTGCCCGACGGCACGCAGTGGTACCGCGTGAAGTGGTACAACCTCTCGGACAAGCCGGACACGGTGGTCTTCGAAGCGCTGTTCAACGCCGACCGCTCCCAGGTCCTGCGGATGCGCGGCAAGACCAGCGGCCAGCAGGCCGGCGAGATCCCGGTCGAGCAGAACACGGGCTTCGCGTGGCGCGAGCCCACCTACCTGACGCAGCAGAGCCTGACGGCGGCGACCGTGGGCACCGAAAGCGTCACGACGCCCGCCGGGAACTTCAGCGCCAAGCACATCCGCTACACGATGATGGGCGGCGGCACCTACGAGTGGTGGACCGCCGACAACGTGCCGGGCGGCATCGTCAAGCAGGTGGTCGGCTACCAGAGCAACATGTACACGCAGACCCTGGTGGCGATGGCCAACAACGCCACGACGGAGCTGGGCAGCTACTGAGCCGGGCATTCACGAAGCAGGCGAACGGGCGGCCGCAGTCGGGCCGCCCGTCGCGTTACCGGGACCGGCGCCTCGCCCCGGGCGGGCCGGCGGCCGCTTGCGCGATGTGACTTTGCAACATAAAGTACTCCGCAACACAAACAGGAGAAGCGGCTCGTGACCCTGCTCGGCCTGCTGGGAGACCTCGTCATGCTGGGGTCCGTGGTCCTCGTGCTGGTATTGGTGATCCGGCTGGCGGTGCAGGCGGCGCGCGGCCGGTGGGGCGCGGTGGGGCGAAGCGCGCGCTTCCTCGGCATCTACCTGGCCGGCTACGCCGTCGTGCTCGTGGCGGTGGCGCTGACGATGCCGCGCGATTCGCGCGCCGCGGGCGAGCGGGAGTGCTTCGACGACTGGTGCGCGGCCGGCGTCCGGGCCGAGCCGGCGGCCGACGCGCCGTGCGCGGTGGACGCCGGGACGCGCGTGTGGGTCGTGACGGTCGAGGTGTCGAGCGACGCCAAGCGGGTCCGGCAGCGGGCGCCGGATGCGCGGGCGCTGCTCGAGGATCGCGGTGGACGGGAGTACGCGGCCTGCGGCGCGCCGCTGGGCGCGCACGAGCTCGCGGACGAGCTCGGCCCGGGCGACTCGTTCCTGGTGACCGAGCCGTTCAGGCTCCCGGCGGGCGCCGTGCCGGCCGGCGTGGTGATCAGTCACGGCGGCTTCCCGGGCATCATGATCATCGGCGACGACCAGAGCCTGTTCCACCGGCGCACGCTGCTCGGCCTGGACGTGCGGGGATAGGAGCGCCGCCTCCGCCGTCCCGCTTTCGTCCACCGTCCCGGCGCGCCGTCGCTGGCCCGTCGGTACTGACGACCGCCGGCGCCGCAGTAGTATTCTTGCGCGTGCCCGACATCCCGCCGGAACTCCAGACCGCCCTCGCGGCGCGCTACGAGCTGCGCCGCGTCCTCGGCCGCGGCGGCATGGCCACCGTCTACCTCGCCGACGACAGGAAGCACCGCCGCCAGGTGGCGCTCAAGGTGCTGCGCCCCGACCTCGCGGCGTCGCTGGGCGCCGAGCGCTTCCTGCAGGAGATCCAGATCGCGGCGCGCCTGACGCATCCGCACATCCTGGCGCTGCACGACTCCGGCGAAGCGGCCGGCTTCCTCTTCTACGTCATGCCGTTCATTGACGGTCCGTCGCTGCGCGCCCGGCTCGAAGTGGAGCATCGCCTGGACCTGGCCGACGCGCTGGCCATCGCTTCGCCGGTGGCCGAGGCGCTGAGCTACGCGCACCGGATGGGCGTGTTCCACCGGGACATCAAGCCGGAGAACATCCTGTTTTCGCAGGGCCACCCGATCGTCGCCGACTTCGGCATCGCCAAGGCGATCAGCACCGCGGGGCAGACCAACCTGACGCGCACCGGCTTCCCGCTCGGCACGCCCGGCTACATGAGCCCGGAGCAGGCGGCGGGGCTGACGGACCTGGACGAGCGCACCGACGTGTACAGCCTGGCGGTCGTGGTGTACGAGATGCTCGTGGGCGAGGTGCCGGGCCGGTGGCCGACCGAGGAAGCGGTCAGGAGCGGCCGCTGCCTCGAGGCGCCGGCGGCGCACCGCTCGCGCCTGGCGCAGGCGGGCTCGGTGGTGGAGGGCGCGCTGGTGCGCGGGATGGCCATCCGGCACGAGCAGCGGACGGCGAGCCCGGAGGCGCTGATCGCGGAGCTGACGGGCGCGACGGCGCCGCGCCGCCGCTACAGCGACGACGAGGTGCGCGAGATCGTCAAGCGCGCGTCGGAGATCGAGGCCGTCGAACCCGACGGCGGGCGGCGCGATGACGGTGGGCGGGGTCGAGGCGCTCGCGGCCGAGGTCGGGCATCGCGCCCGAGACGGTGCGCGAGGCCGCGCGCTCGCTGCGCACTTCCTGGCCCGGGGGCGGCCGTGCTGCGCGAGCCGGTCAGGGCCAATCCGTGGATCGGCGGCCCGACTCGCCTGGCGTTCGAGCGGGTGGTCGAAGGCGAGGTGCCGGAATCCGAGTTTCCCACGCTGGTCGAGGAGATCCGGCGGGTCCTGAACCACCCGGGCCAGGTGAGCCAGCTCGGCCGCTCCTTCTCGTGGAGCAGCGTGCGCGGTGTGCGGCCCGACCCGCGGGCTCGAGGTGGCCGTGTCGGTGCGTGCCGGCCGGACGCGGATCACCGCGCAGGAGAGCCTGGGGAACCTGATCGGCGGCATCTTCGGCGGCGTGGGCGGTGGCGTGGGCGGCGGCGGCCTGGGGCTCGTCCTGCCGGCGGGGGCCGCGCTCGCTGGGCCCGTGGGCGTCGTGCTGACCATTCCCCTCTGGCTCGCCGGCGTGTACCTGAGCGCGCGGGTCATCTACCGGCGCACCGTGCAGTCGCGCGGCCGCGAGCTGCAGGAGCTGGTGGACCGCCTCGCCGCGCTGGCGAAGGAGCTGGCTCCCGGACCGCCCGGGCCGCGAGCGGCGCCGCCTCGGCTAGCACGACGATGGATACGCGCCGCATCGGCTCGCTCGAGGTCTCCGCCGTCGGACTCGGCTGCAACAACTTCGGCACCCGCCTGGACTACTTCGCCACCGCCGCCGTGGTCGAGACGGCGCTCGAGGCCGGCATCACCTTCTTCGACACCGCCGACGTCTACGGCGCCGGGCGGAGCGAGGAGTTCCTGGGCAGCGTGCTCGCGCCGCACCGCGCGCGGGTCGTGATCGCCACCAAGTTCGGCATGGACATGGGCGGCGGGCGGAAGGGCGCGAAGCCCGCGTACGTGCGCCGCGCCGTCGAGGACAGCCTGCGGCGGCTCAAGACCGATCGCATCGACCTCTACCAGCTCCACCGGCCGGATCCCGAGACCCCGCTCGAAGAGACCCTGGGCGTGCTAGACGAGCTGGTCGCGAGCGGCAAGGTGCGCGAGATCGGCTGCTCCTACTTCACGGCGGAGCAGCTCCAGGCCGCGCGGGCGGCCGCCGGGCACGGCGCGAAGTTTGCGAGCGTCCAGAACGAGTTCAGCCTGCTCAACCGGGAGCCGGAGCACGGCGTATTGGAAGAGTGCGGGCGGCAGGGGCTCGCGTTCCTGCCGTACTACCCGCTGGCCAGCGGGGTGCTGAGCGGGAAGTACCGTCCGGGCGCGGCGGCGCCGCCCGACACGCGCCTGGCGTCCAATCCCGACTGGGCGCGGCGGTTCCTGACGGCGCGCAACCTGGCCGTGGCCGACGCGCTCGGCGCGTTCGCCGCGGCGCGCGGGCATACGCTGCTGGAGCTGGCCGTCTCCTGGCTGCTGAGCCGGCCGGCGGTGGCCTCCGTGATCGCGGGGGCGTCGTCGCCGGCGCAGGTCGAGGCCAACGCGGCCGCGGGCGCGTGGCGGATGGCGCCGGAAGAGCTCGCCGAAATCGATACGTTGACGGAGGGAACGACATGACCGTGCGGCACAAGTTCGCCATCCTGGTGGGCGGCGGGCCCGCCCCCGGCATCAACAGCGTCATCGGCGCGGCCACCATCCGCGGCGTCCTCGAGGGCGTGGACGTCATCGGCATCCAGGACGGCTTCGAGTGGATCATGCAGGGCAACATCGAGCACGTGGTGCCGCTCACCATCGAGGCGGTGAGCCGCATCCACTTCCGCGGCGGCTCGATCATCGGCATCGCGCGGGCGAACCCGACCAAGGACCCGCAGCTGCTCGAGAACACGGTCACCTCGCTGCTGCGGATGAACGTCTCGCAGCTCATCACCATCGGCGGCGACGACACCGCGTATCTCGGCCATGCGCTCGAGCAGAAGGCCGGCGGGCCGCATCCAGGTGGTGCACGTGCCCAAGACCATCGACAACGACCTCGACCTGCCGCCCGACATCGACACGTTCGGCTTCCCGACGGCGCGCCACTACGGCGCCGAGATCGTGAAGAACCTGATGGTGGACGCCCACGCCACCTCGCGCTGGTACTTCATCATCACGATGGGCCGCAAGACCGGGCACCTGGCGCTGGGCATCGGCAAGTCCGCCGGCGCGACGCTGACGCTGATCCCCGAGGAGTTCGGGTTCAAGAACGTGCAAGTTCAAGGCGATCGTCGACACGCTGGTGGGCGCGATCATCAAGCGGATCGCCGAGGGCAGCCGGCACGGCGTGGCCGTGATCGCCGAAGGCGTGGTCGAGGGGCTGGACCCGAACGACCTCTCGGGCCTCAAGGACGTGGAGCGCGACGCGCACGGCAACCTGCGCATCGCCGAGGTCTCGATCGGCGAGATCCTCAAGGCCGCGGTGCAGGAGCGGCTCAAGCAGTTCGGCATCAAGATGACCATCGTGGCCAAGAACATCGGCTACGAGCTGCGCTGCGCCGACCCGATCCCGTTCGACATGGAGTACACGCGCGACCTCGGCTACTGCGCCGCCAAGTACCTGCTCTCGGGCGGCAGCGGCGATGATGATCTCGATGCAGGGCGGCCACTTCGTGCCGATCGCCGTTCACCGACATGCTCGATCCGCAGACCGGCCGGACGCGCGTCCGCCTGGTGGACATCCACTCGACCCGCTACGCCATCGCGCGGCGCTACATGATCCGCCTGCGGCGCGACGACTTCGACGATCCGCACGAGCTGGCGCGGTTCGCGGCGACGGCGAAACTGTCGCTCGACGAGTTCCGCGAGCAGTTCGAGTACCTGGTCAAGGACGAGCCGCCGCCGCTGGACATCGGACCCTGCCCGCCGGGTGAGCTGGACGGCAATTCGTAGCGACTGACTAGCCTTTACCGGGCACGGAAAATGCCCCTCAGGTGAGCGTGCAACCCGCGCTCGCCTGAGGGCATGCGGTGAGTAACCAGGCACCGCACAAGTGGGTCGTCGCCGGAACGGTGCTGACCGGCACGTTCATGGCCGTGCTGGACTCGAGCATCGTGAACGTCGCGCTCCCGCACATGATGGGCACCCTCGGCGCGACGGTCGAAGAGATCACCTGGGTCGCCACCGGCTACCTCCTCTCCAACGTCCTGATCATGCCGATCGTCGCGCTCCTCTCGGAGCGCTTCGGCCGGAAGCGCTTCTACATGGCGAGCGTGATCGCCTTCACGCTCGCCTCGATGGCGTGCGGCCTGGCGCGCAGCCTCCCCGTGCTGGTGGCGTTCCGGGTGATCCAGGGCGTGGGGGGCGGGACGATGATGATCGTCGCGCAGGCCATCCTGCGCGAGACGTTCCCGATCGAGGAGCAGGGCCTGGCGATGAGCATCTACGGCGTCGGGGTGATCGTCGCTCCCGCCGTCGGGCCCACGCTGGGCGGCTGGCTCACCGACCAGTACTCGTGGCCGTGGATCTTCTACGTCAACGTGCCGATCGGGATCGTGAACCTGCTCCTGGTGCAGGAGTACATCCACGACCCGCACTACCTGGTGCGCCACAAGGGGCGGATCGACTGGTCGGGGATCGGGCTGATGGCCCTGGGGCTCGGCTCCCTCCAGCTGATGCTCGAGAAGGGCCAGGACAAGGACTGGTTCGCCTCGCTCGTTCATCGTCTGGCTGGCGGTGCTGGCGGCCGTCGGGCTGGGCGGCTTCATCTGGCGCGAGCTGACGGCCGAGCGGCCGGCGGTGGACCTCAGGATCCTCAAGAACGTGCCGTTCGCCTCCGGCACCGCGCTCGGGGGCGTGCTCGGCCTGGGCATGTTCGGGACGCTGTTCCTGCTGCCGGTGTTCCTCCAGAACCTGCTCGGCTTCCCCGCCCTGAAGTCCGGCATCGCGATGCTGCCGCGGAGCCTGGCGTCCGGCGTGATCGGCCCGATCGGCGGATGGTTCTACAACCGGCTCGGGCCGCGGGTGCTGGTGTTCATCGGCATGGCGCTCAACGCCTACTCGTTCTGGCAGCTGGCGCACCTGACGAGCCAGGTGGGGGCCTGGGACATCTTCTGGCCGCAGGTCTGGTCGGGGGCGGGGACGAGCCTGCTGTTCGTCGCGATCGCGACGGCGGCGCTCTCGACCATCCCGAAGCCCCGGATGACCGCGGCGACGGGCCTGTACAACGTGGTGCGGATGGTGTGCGCGAGCATCGGGATCGCCGTGGCGGCGACGCAGCTGAGCTACGGCACCAGCCGCTACCACGACGTGCTGTCGGAGCACGTGACGCTGTACGGCGAGGGCACGCGCCTGTTCCTGCAGCGCATGACCGCGGCCATGCAGGCGGCGGGCGCCGACCCCGTGACCGCGAGCAGGCGCGCCGTCGCCATCCTCGACGGCCGGGTGACGCGGCAGGCCGTCGTCCTGGCCTACAACCACATCTTCGAGCTGGCGGCCGCGCTCTTCCTCGATCTCCATCCCGCTGGTCTGGCTGCTCAAGACCCGGCGGGCGTCGGCGCCGCCTCCCGAGGCCGTCGCCGCCGACTAGGCGCTGGGCGCGCCGCTCCTGGCGGCCGCGGCGTCACCCCTCGGCGAGGGGACGAGTGGAGCGGCCGGGCTCCCTCGTGAGGCGACGGTCCGCACGAACGGCTCCGTCAGCTTCAATCGGATCTCGGCGCCAGCCGGCAATACGATGTCCATCGTGCGGGTTGCGTGCGCCACGACGGCGCCGCCCGCCCCGCCGGCCACCGCACCGATCACCGTGCCCGTGCCGCTCCGACCGATCAGGTGCCCGGCCACGCCGCCGATCAGCGCGCCGGCGCCGACTTTGGCCGCGGTGCCCGCCGTCACGCCGCGGCCGGCCATGGCGGTGGCGAGGTACGTCACGTCGCCGTGCACCGGATAGCGCACGCCGCGAATCCGCACCTCGCTGAAGGACACCCGCAGCACGCCCTGCTGGTCGGGGTGGGGAGCCGGAGCCAGCGCCCCGACCCGGCCGTAGAAGACGGCCCCCGCCGGTATCACCGTGTCGCCGTCCGCGCCGACCACGGCCGCGCCGGCCGCGGCCTCGATCGGATCACCGGCGTGATTGTGGCGCGAGGTGATGGTGGTCCTGGACCGGAGCGTTACCGAGGTGCCCGGCACCAGGCGCAGCGTCACCGACGACGGCGGTGCGTCGGCGGTCGTGCCGCCGGTGGCCCCGCTGGCGGTGGCGTTCGAGGCCCGGCCGCTGGTGCACGCGGCCGCCACGGCCAGCACCGACACCAGGGCCACGGGGCGAATCGTCAGGGTTTTCATGGTATCCTCCCGAGTCGAACGGTTGCCGGAGAGCAGACCGCCGGATCCGCGAGGCGGTAACGGACCGGAACCGCCGGCCCGTTACCTCGGTGCCGGACTTCGGGTCTTTCTCCGAAGGACCCCATTCTCCAAGAGTGGTGCTGCACCACCCGCATCGAGGGAGGACCTCATGCGTGACCTGCCCCTGTCCCTGGTCGCGATCTCGGCCGTCGTGCTGGCCGTGACCTGGATCGGCTATCCGCTCTGGCTGCACCTGCGCTCGCGCGCGACGCCGCCCCGGGCGGTCCCCGCGGCTCCGGTCACCTGGCCGACGGTCACCATCGTGGTGGTGGTGCGGAACGCGGAGGCCTGGCTGCAGGAGCTGCTGGAGAGCCTGCTGGCGCTCGCGTATCCGGCCGATCGCCGGCGGATCCTGGTGGTGTCGAACGCGTCGGACGACTTCACGGACCTGATCGCCGGCTCGTACGCCGAGCGGGGCGTGGAGCTGCTGCGGGTGATGCGCGAGCGGCGCTCCGCGGCGGCCGCCGAGAACCTGGCGCGCCGCTACGTGTCGTCCGACCTGGTGGTCGCGGTGCACCCGGCGGCGCGGCCGAGGCCGTCCGCGCTGGCGGCGCTGGTGATGCCGTTCGGCGACCGCACGGTGGGCGTGGCCTACGCGCGGGAGGTGGCCGCCCGGCCGGCCGGCCAGGGCGCGGCCATCAAGGAGTCCGTGTACCGCCGCTACGAGAGCTGGCTCCGCGACCACGAAACCCGGGTGTTCGGAACCGTCAGCGCGCGGCGCGCGCTGTATGCCGTGCGCGGCGAGTTGTATCGGGCCCCGGTGCCCGCGACGCTCAGCCCCGACTTCGCGCCGGTGCTGAGCGCGCGCGAGGCCGGCTACCGCGCCGTGTACGCGGGCGATGCCGAGTGCCTGCTCGCGCAGCCCGGCACGCTGGCCGGCACGTACGCGCGCACCGTGCAGACCGTGGCGCGCGACCTGGCCACCCTGCTCCTCAAGCCGCACCTCCTCAACCCGCGCCGCTACGGCGCGTTCGCCTGGATCCTGCTGGGGCACAAGCTCGGGCCGTGGGTTTCGTCGTGGGCCGTGCTGGCGGGGCTCGGCGGTCTCGCGCTGCTGGCGCCCACGGACGGCTGGGCGCGGGCGGCGCTGGCGCTGGCGCTGCTCCCCGCCGCGGCCGCGGGCGGCGCGTGGCTGCTGCGCGGCAACTCCGCGCGGGAGACCACCGCGCCGTGGCCCGTGCGGGTGGCGGCGACGACCGTCGCGAACGCGCACGCCTGGGTGCGGGCGGTGCGGGCGCTGCCCGATTTCCGGCTCGAGCCGGTGGCGCGACCCCTGTTCCGGATGCGCCTCTAGTCCCTCGGCCGCGCGCCCGGTAGGTTCCCGCTCGATTCCTCCTCAGGAGTTCGAGCGTGCGCACATCACGGCCGCGGTCCGCCGGCATCGCCGGCACCGTCCTGCCTTTCGCGCTGCTCGCGGCTTCGTGCGCCGCGCCGGCGTCCCGGGCGGCGGCGTACCGCCCGCGGCTGCGCGACGTGACCATCACGGCGGTTCCGCTCCTCACCAGGGAAATGCAGCGCATCTATCCGTTCCTGGCGCGCGACTTCGCGCCCGGCGGCGTGCTCGATGGCAAGGAGGTCTACGCGTTCGAGCCGAGCGCCGTCACGGTGGTCGAGGGCGACACGCTGGCGCTCACGCTGGTCAATCCCGAGGACGATCCGCACTCCTTCGTCCTGCCCGATCTCGAGGTCGGGATGCCTCCGCAGTCCACGGTAACCGCGCGCTACGTGGCGGCCCGGGCCGGCGTCTACCGGTACACGTGCTCCATTCCGGCCCACCTGCCGTTCATGTACGGCACGCTGGTGGTGCTGCCGGCTGCGCCCTTCGGCGCGCGGTGAGCGCGCCGGCCCGCCGGTAGCGCCGGCTCAGTTCCCCGTCGGCGGGTCGCCGGCCATGATGCGCAGGACGGGCCGTCCCTCGACGTCCTGCAGCGGCAGGTAGACGAGGTGCGTGCGCGGGTCCACGGCCACGCTGTGGGCGTGCGGCGCGACCACGTCGCCGTCGTGCGCCAGGCCCGTCCCGACCTCGGTGAAGACCGACACCACGCCGGGCTCCGAGGCGACGTACACCCGCTGCCAGTCCGGGTCGAACGCGAGCACGTCGGGGTCGGCGCCGACGGGCACCGTGCCCGTGACCTTCATCGTCCGGAGGTCCACGATCTGGAGCTTGGCGTCGCGTTCGCTGGCGATGAACGCGATCCGCCGGGCGGCGTCGATCACCATGCCGTGCGGGCGCTCGGCGCCGGCCAGATCGAAGCGCCCGAGCACCCGGTCGCTCGCGGGATCGATGACCCACACCTGGTTCTTGGTCTGCACCGCCACGAGGATGCAGCGCGACCCCGGATCGTAGAGCGTGTTGCCCGCCTCGCCCTCGAGCGGGATCGTGTGCATCACCGTGTTGGTGCGCCCGTCGAGCACCAGCTCGCCGCCGCCCGACTCGTCGGAGACGTAGACCTTCTGCTGATCGGGCGCGTACGCGATGCCGTCGGGGAAGCCGATCGCGCCGACCCGGGCCGTGACCCGCAGCGTGCCGGCGTCGATCACGGCGACCTGGTGGAGCCCCGTGACCGACGCGTACACGGCTCCCAGCGCCGGTACGGCCCAGACGCCGGTGACCCCCGGGAGCGAGTCGATCGTGCCTTCGACGCGCCGGGTCTTCACGTTGAAGACCACGACCTGGTCCGCGCCCATGTGCGCGATGTAGAGCCGGTCCGAGCGGATGTCGAGGCTCTGGTAGTCGAATCGCACGGCGGGACCCGGCAGCGGGACGTCGGCGACGGTGCGCAGGACCGGCGCGGCCGCCTGCGCCCCCGACGCCCGGGGCTTCGCGTGCCGGTGGAGCACGAGCGGCAGCAGGGCGACCCCGAGCGCGGCCGCGAGCACGCCACCCAGCGCGATGCGATTCATGGTTTGGTCACGATTGGTTCCTGACATACAATCGGCCGCCGGCGGCGGGTTGACAAGGCGGCAATCGCGGGGCGACCGTGATCCACCCCAAGTGACCTCCCGGCGTGGCACGACGTAACCGCGTTCTCGCGCTGCTCGCGCTGGCCGAGCTGCTCGGCATGTCCGTGTGGTTCTCGGCCAGCGCCCTGGCGCCGCAGCTGGCGCGCGCGTGGTCGCTCACGCCGGCCCAGGCCGGCTGGCTGACGGCCACCGTGCAGCTCGGCTTCGTGGCGGGCACGGCCGTGGCCGCGCTGCTGAACCTCGCCGACATCGTCCCGCTGCGCTTCTACTTCGCGCTCGCCGCGTTCGCCGCGGCCGCGTGCAACCTCGCGTTGCTGGCGGCGGGCGGCTTCGCCCCGGCGCTCGTGACGCGGTTCGGCACCGGGTTCTTTCTCGCGGGGGTGTATCCGCCGGCGATGAAGATGATCGCGACCTGGTACCAGGACGCGCGCGGGTTCGCCATCGGCACCATCGTGGGCGCGCTCACCGTCGGGAAGGCGATGCCGTTCCTGGTGCACGGTCTCGAGCACGCCGGCGCCGCCCCGGTCGTGCTCGGCGCCTCGGGCGCCGCGGCGCTCGCGGGCGTGCTCGTCCTCGCGGCCTACCGCGACGGCCCCTATCCCTTCGCGCGGCGCCCGTTCTCGTGGAGCCTGGTGGGCGGCGTGCTCCGCCACCGTCCCACCCGCCTCGCCATCGGCGGCTACCTCGGGCACATGTGGGAGCTGTACGCGATGTGGACGTGGATCGCCGCGTTCCTCGCGGGCGGCGCCGGCTTCCGGCCGCGCGCGGCCGACGTGGCGGGCTTCGCGGCCATCGCCGTGGGCGGCGTGGGCTGCGTGGTCGGCGGGCGCCTGGCGGACCGCTGGGGCCGCGAGCGGCTCACCATCTGGGCGATGACCGCGAGCGGCGCGTGCGCCGTGGTCGTCGGGCTGGGCGCCGCGTGGCCGGCGCTGGTCCTCGGGATCGCGCTGGTGTGGGGCTTCACCGTCGTCGCCGACTCCGCGCAGTTCAGCGCGCTGGTGACCGAGCTGGCGCCGCCGCACGCGGTCGGCACGGCGCTCACGCTCCAGACCTCGCTGGGCTTCCTCCTCACCTTGGGCTCGATCCAGCTGGTGCCGCACCTGGTGGCCGCGGCGGGCTGGCGCTGGGCGTTCGTGGCGCTGGCGGCCGGACCGCTGTGCGGCATCGCCGCGATGCGGCGGCTGCGCCGGCTGCGGGCCGCGACGGCGTAGGCTCCGACGCGCCGGGGATGGACAGCGCGGCGGCCGGCAGGTAGCTCCTGTGTACCCACCATGACCATCCTCTCGCGCATCACGCGTCTCGTCCCGCTGCTGGCGCTCGCGGCGGGCGCGGCCTGCCACCGGGCGGCGCCGCCGGTCTTGCCCGTCGCGCCGGTCGCCGCGCCCACGCCGGCCGACCTGCCGTTCCGCAACCCGGACCTGCCGCTCGAGTCGCGCGTCGCCGACCTGGTCGGGCGCCTCACGCTCGAGGAGAAGGTCGGCCAGCTGATGAACACCGCGCCCGCCATCGCGCGGCTCGGCATTCCCGCGTACGACTGGTGGAGCGAGGGCCTGCACGGCGTGGCGCGGGCCGGCGTGGCCACCGTGTTCCCGCAGGCCATCGGTCTCGCCGCCACCTGGGACACCGCCCTGATGTACCGGGTGGCCACGGTGATCTCGACCGAGGCGCGGGCCAAGCACCACGAGGCGGTGCGCGAGGGACGGCGCGACGTGTACGAGGGACTCACGTTCTGGTCCCCCAACATCAACATCTTCCGCGACCCGCGCTGGGGCCGCGGGATGGAGACCTACGGCGAGGACCCCTTCCTCACCGGCCGGCTCGCGGTCGCGTTCGTGCGGGGGATGCAGGGCGACGACCCGCGCTACCTCCGCGTGGTGGCCACGCCGAAGCACTTCGCGGCCCACAGCGGTCCCGAGCCCGGTCGCCACGGCTTCGACGCCGTCGTGGACGCGCGCGACCTCGAGGAGACCTACCTCCCCGCGTTCGGCGCCGCGGTGGCCGAGGGCGGCGCGCAGTCGGTGATGTGCGCCTACAACCGGCTCGACGGCACGCCCGCCTGCGCCAACCCGTTCCTGCTGCGGCAGACGCTGCGCGAGCGCTGGGGCTTCCAGGGGTACGTGGTGTCGGACTGCGACGCCGTGGACGACATGCGCACCGGCCACAAGGTGAGCAGCGACAGCACCGTGGTGGCCGCGATGGCGCTCAGGGCCGGCGACGACCTCAACTGCGGGAACGCCTTCCGGATGCTGGTGGAGGCGGTGCATCGCGGACTGGCGACCGAGGCCGAGGTGGACACGGCGGTGGGCCGCCTGTTCCGGGCCCGCTTCCGGCTCGGCATGTTCGATCCGCCGGACCGGGTGGCGTACGCGCGGATCCCGTTCGAGGAGAACGATTCGCCGGCCCACCGCGCCCTCGCCCTCGAGACGGCCCGCAAGTCGATCGTGCTGCTCCGGAACGCCGGCGGCCTGCTGCCGCTCCGCCGCGGCCTGGCGCGCATCGCCGTCATCGGCCCCAACGCCGACGACGTGGACGTCCTGCTCGGCAACTACAACGGCCTGCCGGCGGAGCCGGTGACACCGCTCGCCGGCATTCGCGCCAAGGTCGCGCCCGCGACCGAGGTCGTCTACGCGCGCGGCAGCGACGTGGCCGTGAACACGCCGTCGCTCGAGGCGGTGCCGGCGGCGGCGCTCGCCACCGACACGGGCGCGGCGCGCGGCGCGCGGGCTGGCCGGCGCGTACTTCGCCAACCACGACTGGCGGGGCGCACCGGCAACGACGCGCGCGGACAGCCGCGCTGAGCTTCTTCTGGCCGCGCTCGCCGGCGCCGGGCGTCCCGGCCGACAGCTTCAGCGTCCGGTGGACCGGCGCCCTGGTGCCGCCGGTCACGGGTCGCTACGCCCTCGGCGTCCAGGCGCTCGGCATCGTGCGGCTGTACCTCGACGACTCGCTGCTCGTGCAGTTCTCCGAGCGGCACGAGGTGGCGACGGCGTGGGCGAACCTCGACCTCGTGGCCGGCCGGGCCCGCCGCATCCGCGTCGAGTACGCGGACCGCCGGCCCGACGCGGTGGTGCGCCTGGTGTGGTCGGCGCCCGACGCTCACCTGCTCGATTCGGCGGTCGCGGCCGCGCGGCGGTCGGACGTGGCCGTGCTGTGCCTCGGACTCTCGCCACGCCTGGAGGGCGAGGAGCTGCCGGTGCGCGTGCCCGGCTTCGACGGCGGCGACCGCACCAGCCTCGATCTGCCCGCGCCGCAGGAGGCGCTGCTCGAGGCGGTGGTCGCGACGGGCAAGCCCGTCGTGCTCGTGCTCCTCAACGGCTCGGCGCTTTCGATTGACTGGGCCGCGGAGCACGTGCGCGCCATCGTGGAGGCGTGGTACCCGGGGCAGGCCGCGGGCACGGCCATCGCCGACGTGCTGTTCGGCGACTACGATCCGGCGGGGCGGCTGCCGGTCACGTTCTACCGCTCGGTGAACCAGCTGCCCGCGTTCACCGACTACCGGATGGCGGGCCGCACCTACCGCTTCTTCCGCGGTGACGTGCTCTTCCCGTTCGGCTTTGGGCTCAGCTACACCGAGTTCCGGTATCGCGACCTGCGCGCGCCGCGCGAGGTGCGCGCCGGAGATTCCGCTCTCGTGTCGGTCGAGGTGGAGAACGCGGGCGCCGTGGCCGGGGAGGAAACGGTCGAGCTGTACCTCACCGCGCTGGACGGCGACGCGCGCACGCCCATCCGGTCGCTCGAAGCGTTCCAGCGCGTGCCGTTGCGCGCCGGCGAGCGCCGCCGCGTGACCCTCACGCTCGGGCCGCGGCAGTTCTCGACGGTGGATTCCGCCGGCGTGCGCGCCGTGCGGCCCGGGCGCTACGAGATCAGCGTCGGCGGCCGGCAACCCGGCGCGTCGGTCGCGGCCGACGCGGCGGCGCTGGAGGTCTTGCGCGCTCGGTTCGACGTGACGGGCCCGCCGCGCCCTCTCGCCCGATAGCGGGCTCTCACGTTCGCCCCGGCGCCACCGCGGCGCCGGGGTCTTTCACCACAACCCACCACCCACAACCCACTAACGGCCTGTCTGGCTCGATTCCTGCTTGGTATACCCGGCGAACTCAGTCGTACTGGTTCACCGGAGGAATCGTGGGGCGGCAATGGGTTGGCGGGTGCGTGCTCGCGCTGTTGTGCGGCGCCGGCACGGTCGGAGCGCAGCAAATCCCATCTCACCAGGACGTGCTCGGTTCCCTGCAACGCGTCGATCTCGGCGGCGACGGGGCCTGGTGGCTCTCGGTCGGCGGGCACGCGCGCTGGCGGGCCGAGAGCTGGAACGGATACAACTTCGGCGCGCCAGCGACGGCGGACCCGAACGATCTCTACTCCCTCGGCCGGTTCTTCCTCTCGCTCGACGTCCACGCAGGCAGAGCGCTGCAGCTCGTGGCCGAGGGGAAGAGCTCGATGGCCAGCGACCGGACCCTGGTGGGCGGACGCCGCACCTCGGACGAGGACGCGCTCGACCTCCAGCAGGGATACGCCCAGGTGACGCTGCTGCCGGCGTCGGACACCGTCCGGCTGCGCGTGGGCAGGCAGGAGATGCCGCTGGGGGGCGAGCGGCTGGTGAGCGCGAGCGATTGGTCCAACACGCGCAAGACGTTCGAGGGTGTCACCGGCCGCGTGGCGGCGGGGCCCTGGAGCGTCACCGCGCTGGCCGTCGCGCCGGTCCTGGTGCAGAGCTACGCGTTCGACCACCGCGATCCGCACACCCTGCTCTACGGCGCGTACGCCACCGACGCGGCGCTGGCGGCGCACGTGAGTCTCGACATCTACTGGCTCGGCCTGCGGCGCGACTCGGTGACGATCAACGGCACCACGGGCGCGGAAGACCGGCAGACCCTGGGCGTGCGCCTGTGGCGGAGCGCCGGCGCGCCCGGCGTGGACTACGCGGCGGAACTGGCCGGCCAGGCGGGCTCGGTGGGGGCCGCGCGGATCGGCGCGTGGATGGCGTCGGCGCAGGCGGGCTACGCGTGGCGGGGCGCTCCGGCGCCGCGCGTCCACCTCGGGCTCGACTACGCGAGCGGCGACGCCGCGCCGGGCGGCGCCGTCGGCACGTTCAACGAGCTGTTCGGCACGGCGCACCGCTACCACGGCACCATGGACGTGGACGGCGGGCAGAACCTGGTGGACTCTCAGTACGGGTGTGTCGCTCACGTGGCGCGACGGTCCGACCCTGGCCCTCGACGGCCATCACCTGGATCGCGCCAGCCGGGGTGACGCCTTCTACAGCGCGACGCTGGCCGTGACGCGCGCGCCGGGCGTGGGCCTCGCGCGCCACCTCGGGGACGAGCTGGACCTGAGCGGGCGGTACACGGTGCTGCGTCACCTGCTGCTGCTGGCGGGCTACGGGCACTACTTCCCGGGCGCCTTCGTGGCGCAGACGGGCTCGCACCGGGGCATCAACTACACCTACTTCTCGTCCCAGTTCACGCTGTAACGCCGGTCGGCGGGCGGGCGGCTACGCCTTCGACCGGCGCAGCAGCCGCCCCACCGACAGGGCGCCGTCACCCAGCCCCACCAGCGCCAGCGCCGCCGCGAGCAGCAGACCCTCGAGCTCCCACGGGCGGCCCGTGGGCATGACCGCGACCAGGATCGCGACGATCATGTCCACCACCATGCCGGCGGCCCAGAACCGGGTAAAGACGCCGAGCACCACGCACGCCGCGCCCACCGTTTCCACCACGATCACCACCACCGCGGCCTCGTGCGGGAAGGGAATGCCGAGGCCGTGGAAGAAGCCGGCGACCGCGGCGGCGCCCATCCCCATCTTGGCGATGCCGTGGCGCAGGAACACCCAGCCCACCGCGACCCGCAGGATCAGAGCGGCGTACGGGCCGAGCCGGCCGGCCGCGGCGTCCACGGCGGCGAAGGGCTTCACGGGTGCAGCACCCGGCCGATGGCCGACTTCACCCGGACCCGCGTCTCGTGCCCGTAGCGCTCGAACAGCATGGCGCGGGCCGCTCCACCACCCATCCGGGAGAGCACGCCCACAGCGTCGGCGGCGAAGAGCGCGTCGGGATCGTCGAGGAAGCGGGTGGCGAGCGCGACCACTCGCGCCGTGTCGCCCTGCTGCACCATCAGGTTGAGCGCGGCGCTGCGGAGGTTGCGGTCTTCGTCGGGGCCCGTCATCGCTTCGAGCGCGGCCACCGCCTCGGCGCTGTGGAGCTTCGCCAGGCCCACCCCGGCCCGGAATCGCAGGTAGAACGGCTGGCCGGGTTGCGCGGCCGCGAGCAGCTCCGGCTGCGCCGCCGCGCCGCGGGCGGCGAGCAAGCCGATGGCCGCGGCGCGCACGTAGGTGTCGGGGTCGCTGGCGGCCATCGGCGTCGCCGCGGCCAGTGCCGCCGCGGAATCCATGGTCATGAGGGTCGCGAGGGCCTGGCGCCGGACCTCGCTCTCGGGATCGCGCAGGGCCGAGCGGGTGATGGCCAGGCCATCGAGGGTCGGGTCGGCCCTCATCTGCCCGAGCGCCATCCTCCGCAGCTCGGCTTCGTGCTCGTTCAGCACGATGAAGTGGCGCGCCTCGACCGCGGCCGTGTCGGCGGAGCCGGCCAGCTGGTCCAGCGCCCAGTAGCGCGCCGACACGTCGAGATCGTGCTTCGCCATGTCCGCCAGCTCGGACGGCGTCTGGTCGCTCTTGACCTGGCCCAGCAGCCAGCCGCCTTCGTCGAACCGCACCGACAGCGGCGCGCCGGGCAACGGGATCGCGAACGTGTCGCTCTGCTTCGAGATCATGATCTGCTGCCGGACGACGGAGTCGCGGGTCACGACCCGTACCGTCACCGGGAAGCGGAACAGCGGATGGGTCGAGTCCACGGTCTGGGTCTGGCTCACCATCAGGTGCAGCGTCTTCAGCCCCTCGGCCCAGTGGCGGGACCACTTCACCTTCGGATATCCGATGCCGTACGCCCACTGGTCGAAGAACCAGTCGAGGTCGCAGTGGCAGGTCTTCTCGAACGCCACGGCGTAGTCGGCGGTGGTCACGGGCTTGTAGGCGTTGTCGGTCAGGAAACGCTTGAGGCCCGCCCAGAACAGCGAGTCGCCCAGCAGCCGCCGCAGCTGGTGCGCGAGCTGGGCGCCCTTGGGATAGATGTGGCCCGTGAAGAACAGGTTGATGGGGTCGTTCCCCTGGTAGACGCCCCACACCAGCGGCCGCGCCTGCATGCGGTCCGCGTCCATCGCCTGCTGCTGCTGGCCGGCCCACTCGAGCTCGGCGGCGTCCCGGCCGCGGGTCTTCTCCGTCTCCACCGATTCCATGTAGGTGGCCATGCCCTCGTTCAGCCAGGCGTCGGCCCAGTCGGCCGTGGTGATGAGGTCGCCGAACCACTGGTGCGCCAGCTCGTGGGCCACGAGGCCGCGGCCGCTCTGCTCCGGCTCGTCGCCGGCGCCATGCAGCGCCTCGTCCGTCTGGCTGGTGGCGGACACGTTCTCCATGCCGCCGTAGGTGAAGTCCGGAATGGCGGACTGGTCGTACTTCGCCCAGGGGAAGGGCACCAGCAGCCGCGAGTACAGCTCGATCATCGTCGGCGTCTCGCCGAAGGTGCGCCACGCCGCGAGGACCGTGTCGGGATACACCCAGTAGTCCACCGGCACGCCGCGCCACTGGTCACGCAGCACCGTGAACGGCCCGACCACCACGGAGTAGAGGTAGGTCGAGGCGGGCAGCTCCTGGGTCCAGTGCCAGACGCGCTGCGCGCCGCCCGCCGCGGGCGTCGTGTCCACCAGCCGCCCGTTGGACAACACGCTGAGGCCGGTGTCGGCGGTGACGAGGAACTCCCAGGTGGTCTTGTCGTCGGGCGCGTCGTAGGTCGGCACCCAGGCCCGCGTCTCGGTGGCCTCACCCTGGGTCCAGATCACGCGCAGCCGCGGCACGAAGTAGAGCCCGCGCTCCGGCGTGCCGTGGTAGCGCAGCGCGAACACCACCGTGTCGCCCACCGCGGCCCGGTGCGCCAGGCGCACGGTCACGTGCGCGGTGTCGGCGGTGAAGCGCAGGCGCGCGCCGCCGGCCGTCGCGTCGTCGATGGTGAGGTTCTCCGCGTTGAACCGGATGGTGTCGGTCGGCTGGCCCGTGACGACCAGCGTGCTCGTGACGACGCCGTTCACCGCGCGCCGGGGCACGTCGAAGCTCACCGCGATCTTCTGGTGCAGCAGGTCGAAGCCGTGGGGCGGCGCGCTCCAGTCGCGCGGCGCCACGTACGCGCCCACCACGCCGCCGCTGGGCCGCTGGGCGACCGCCGTGCCCGGCGGGGCGAGGAGCGCGGCGATCGCGCCGGCGAGGGACCCCAGAACGGACGGCACGACCTTGAACCCGCGCATGCTACCCCCAGGAGTGCGATGGCCCATGACCCGTTGGATGTCGAATCCTAGCGGAGGGTTGACCGGCCGTGCAACGCGCTTGCGGCGCACCGGCACCGTGCCCACCTTGCACCCCTCCTCTTCGACCGCCGCTTCTCGCATGGAGGAAGCATGCGCCCGACCCTCGCCCGCACCTGGCTCTTCGCGCTCACCGTCGCCTTGGCGACTCCGGGCTGCGCCCAGCAGCGCGGCTCCGGGCCCGGATTCGACCGGCGCGAGGTGATGATCCCGATGCGCGACGGGGTGAAGCTGTTCGCCGTGATCATGTCGCCGCGCGGGGCCGCGGCGCCGCTGCCGATCCTGCTGACCCGCACGCCCTACGGCGCCCGCGGCTGGGAGCCCGGCGAAGCGGTGCCGCGCAACCTCAGCCGCGCTCGCGGCCGACGGCTACGTCTTCGTGCAGGAGGACATCCGGGGCCGCAATCACTCGGAGGGCGTGTTCGTCATGAACCGCCCCAACCGCGACCCGCACGACAGCGCGGCCACCGACGAGAGCACCGACACGTGGGACACCGTCGAGTGGCTCATCCACAACGTGGCGAACACCAACGGCCGCGTCGGCCTGTTCGGCATCTCGTACCCGGGGTGGCTCGCCGAGGAAGCCCTCATCGGGCCTCATCCGGCGGTGAAGGCCATCTCGCCGCAGGCGCCGATGACCGACACGTGGCTCGGTGACGACTTCTTCCACCAGGGCGCGTTCCGCATGTCGTACGGGTTCGAGTACGGCTGGGGCATGGAGGCGAGCGAGGTCGGCGCGGGGCCGATGCCGAACCAGGGCGACGACATGTACGCCTGGTACCTCTCGTTTCCGAGCCTCGAGGCGCTGACCGATTCGACGGGCGCGATGCGGATCCCGACGTGGCGGCGCTTCGTGGAGAACCCCGCCTACGACAGCGTGTGGCAGCGCCGCGCGTTCGAGCGCGTCGTGACGGGCGTGACCATCCCCACGCTCACGGTCGGCGGCTTCTGGGACCAGGAGGACCTGTACGGTCCGCAGGCCACCTTCGAGGCGCTGGAGCGCTTCGACCGCTCCGGCCTCAACCACCTGGTGATCGGACCGTGGAGCCACGGCCAGTGGGGATATCCGGGCGGCGATTCGCTGGGCCACGTGGCCTGGGGCAGCGCCACCTCCGACTCGTTCCTCGTTCACATCGAGGCGCCGTGGTTCGCGTACTGGCTGAAAGGCCGGGGCGACGGCCACTTCCCGGTGGCGCGGATGTTCGACGGCGGGACCGACCAGTGGCGGAGCTTCGACCGCTGGCCCCCGCGCGAGGCGAAGCCGCGCGCGCTGTACGTCCGGGCGGACGGCCGGCTGTCGTTCGAGCGGCCCACCGACCGCGAGGGCTTCGACGCGTGGGTGTCGGATCCGGCGAACCCGGTGCCGTACCGTCCCCGGCCCGTGGAGGTGACGTACAGCCGGGGCTCGCGCTGGTCGCGGTGGATGACCGAGGACCAGCGTTTCGTGGACGGGCGGCCGGACGTGCGCACCTGGTCCACGCCGCCGCTCGACGCGGACGTGACCATCGCGGGCGACGTCACGGCGCGCCTGTTCGCGTCGACGACGGGCACGGACGCGGATTGGGTCGTGAAGCTGATCGACGTGTATCCGGATTCGGCGGCGCGGGCGCCGGAGGTGACGGCGCATCCCTGGATGGCGGGCTACGAGCTGATGGTGGCGGGCGACATCATGCGCGGGCGCTATCGCGAGAGCTGGGAGCGGCCGGAGCCCATTCCCGCGGGCGTGGTGGAGCCGTTCACGGTGGACCTGCACCACCAGCTGTACACGTTCCGGCGCGGCCACCGCATCATGGTGCAGATCCAGAGCACCTGGTTCCCGCTCTACGACCGGAACCCGCAGACCTTCGTGCCGAACATCTTCCTCGCGCCCGCCGGGGCGTACCAGGCCCAGACGGAGCGGATCTACCGCACCGCCGCCCAGCCGACCCGGGTCGAGGTGATGGTGGTGCCGCGCTAGCGGCGGACGGTCAGGCGGCTTCGACCTTGAGCTGGTTCTTGCCGTTCCGCTTGGCCGCGTAGAGCACCTGGTCGGCGCGGCGCAGCAGCACCTCGACCGACATCGGCGGCACGGTGAAGGTCACCGCGCCCACGCTCAGCGTGGCGAACCGGCAGGCTTCCGGCAGCGCCTCGAGCACCTGGCGCCGCAGCTCCCCCAGCACCGACTCGCCCGCGTGCTCGCCGGTCTCGGGCAGGCAGATCGCGAACTCGTCCCCGCCCATCCGGCCGATCGAGTCGGTGATCCGCAGCCGGCTCCGCATCGCGGTGGCCACCGTGCGCAGCAGCTCGTCGCCCATCTCGTGGCCGAGCCGGTCGTTCACCAGCTTGAAGTTGTCGAGGTCGAGGTACGCCACCGTCATGGGCCGGCCGTGCCGCTTGGCCCGGCTCAGCTCGGCGGAGGCCAGCTCCACGAAGTGGCGGCGGTTGGCCACGGTCGTCAGCGGGTCGATGCGCGCCAGCTCCTGCTCGCGCCGCAGCGCCCGCTTGAGCTGCGTCAGCACCAGCACGAACACCGTGAACAGCGCCACCCACATGATCAGCATCACCCACGGCACGACGATGGTGCTGTACCGCTCGCCGGCCAGCGCGTCGCCGCCCACGCTGAGGGCCGCGCCGGCGACGCCGAGGACGAGCCCGGCGCTGCGTCCCACGTTCCAGGTGGCGAGGAAGATCGGGATCACGTACAGCGCGGTGAGGTGCACTTCGTAGCCGATCGCGTAATCGAGCGCGGCGATGGCGACCAGTATCGCCACGCTCGAGGCCAGCGCGCCCAGGTTGGAGCGCTCCGGCGTCGCCGTATCGAGAAGTGCCTGTCCTACCGTCGTCAGCCGACCTGCCATCCCGTCATCCCTTCGTGTTTGGGCCATACAGCCTACGCCGGAGCGGTGCGTCCGGCAACCTCGCCGCCGCCGGCGCCGCTCAGGAGCGGCGGGCCACGGCGATCAGGGCCAGGGCGACGCCCGCGCCGGCCACGACGGCGACCCACGGCACGCCGTGGATGAGCCAGCCGCCGCGCGAGCCCAGCGTGCTCGCAAGGACCGCCACGCCGGCGACGGCCGCGGCGAGAACTCCCGCGCGTGCGCTCGGCTGCCGGCCGTTCGCCTGGCCGGTGGCCAGCTGCGCCGCCTGGAGGATCTCGGCCGGGCTGACGTCGGGGTTGCGTTGCTGGAACTCGGCGATCGTGAGCGCGAGCCTGTGCTCGAGCTCCTGGACGCGCGGCGACAGCGTCCGGTCCTGGGCGGTGGGGATGAACATGGGGGAGAACCTATCACGCGCCAGGCCGCTCCGCACCCGGCCTGCGGGGTCCGCGGCCGTTCAGCCGGCGCTGCGCTTCACCAGCAGGCGGTAGCGGCTGAGGCTCCGCAGCGCGGCGGCGCGCTTGCCCGCGGCCTCGTAGAGCCGGGACAGGTTGAAGTGCGCGTCGGCGAGCTTGGGGTCGATGGCGATGGCCTGCTCGTAGGCGCGGATGGCGTCGGAGCGGCGGCGCAGGTCCTCCAGCGCGATGCCCAGGTCGTACCACGCCGTCGCGTGCCGCGCGTTGCGCTCGAGGGCCAGCTGGTAGTGGGCGACGGCTTCGCGCCGCGTCGCCGCCCTCCTGGAGCAGCCGCCCGAGGTTCACGTGCGCGTCGGCGTGGTCGGGGGCCAGCTCGAGCGCGCGGCGGTAGGCGTCGCGCGCTTCCTCCAGGTCCACCGCCTCCAGGTCGAAGCCGAGGTCGTACCACTCGTCGGCGTCCAGCGGCTCGGCCGCCGCGCGCGCGGCCCGCGCGCGCCTGCCGGGCCAGCGGCGCCGCCCGGCTCGCCAGCTCGGCGACCGCGAAATCCATCTGGATCTGCCCCGACTCCGGGTTCCACGACGTGGCCCCGTCGCGCACCAGCACCCGGTCGCCCTCGGCCGTGATGCGCACCGCCGAGAGCGGGCGGCCCGCGGGCAGCTGGCGCCTGAGCGTGCGCAGCGAGCGCTGGATGCGGCGCGCCGGCACGCGCGCCTCCGCCAGGCCCTTGGCGGCGCGGAGCAGCACGAGGTCGGGGAAGGAGAACCGGAATTCGCCGCGGACGCCGCGGTCGCGGGTCGAGGAAATCCGCTGCGGGCGAACGCCCGCACTTGTGGGATGGAAATGCCGAGGAGCTTGGCGACGTCCGGCGTCGCGTAGCCCTTCATCGCCGCGCTACGACGCCTTCCGCGCCTTGCGCGGCTTGACCTCGGCGGACTTCTCGAGCTTGAGGCGCGGCGCGCGCTTGGCGGGCTTGCGCTCCTCCTCGTCCGCCGCTTCCTCGCCCTTGGCGCTGCCGCCCTTGGCGAGGCTCGCCTTCAGCGCCTCCATGAGGTCGATGATCTGCGTCTCGGGCGCCGCCGCTGGCTCGGCCGTGATCTCCTCGCCCTCGACCTTGCGCTGGATGCTCTCCAGCGTCCGCTTCTTGACGTTGTCCTCGTACTTCCCGGGCTCGAACGTCTCGGACGCGCCCTGCTGGATGATCTGCATCGCGAGCGCCAGCTCGGCCTTCTTGACCTCGCCCTCGGGGATCGGCACCTCCGTCGATCGAGCGGATCTCGTCGGCGTAGTGGAGCTGCTCCATCACCAGGCCCGCGCCCAGCGGCCGGATCATCACCAGGTACTGGTTGCCGCGCGCCGCGAACTGGCCCAGCGCCGCGCGCTTGCTCGCCTTCAGGGCCTCGGCGAGCAGCTTGTACGCCCGCTCGCCCCCCTTGTCGGGGCCGAGGTAGTACGCCTTCTCGAGCCACAGCCGGTCCACCTGCTCCGCCGGCACGAACTCGGCGATGTCCACCGTCTCGGTGCGCTCCTGGTCCAGCGCCTTCAGCTCTTCCTTGGTGAACAGGACGTAGCTGCCCTTGGTGAACTCGTAACCCTTCACCATGTCGTCCTTCTCGACCTTCACCCCGTCCTTGGCGCACACGTACTGCTGCTTGAGGCGCGAGCCGCACCCCTTGTGCAGCCAGTTGAACGCGACGGCCGCCTTGGTCTCGCTGGTCGAAAACAACTTGATCGGCACCGAGACGAGGCCGAAGGAGAGTGTGGCCGAACCGATTGGACGCGCTGGCATAGGAGGCGGTATGATACAAATTCTCAACTATGGGCGCAACCAAGAACCCCCGCGCTGACGCGCTAAGCGCATATCGCGCAAAGCGTTCGGTCGAGGCCACGCCGGAGCCGGCCGGCGTCGTCGCCGCGCTCCCCGGCCATCTGTTCGTCGTGCACCAGCACGCAGCGACGCGGCTCCACTTCGACCTCCGGCTCGAGATGGACGGCGTGCTGCGCTCGTGGGCGGTGCCCAAGGGACCCTCGCCGAAACCAGGCCGACAAGCGGCTGGCGGTGAACGTCGAGGACCATCCGCTCGAGTACGGCAACTTCGAGGGCATCATCCCGGAGGGGAACTACGGGGCGGGCGCGGTCATCGTGTGGGATCGCGGGATGTGGGTGCCCATCGAGGATCCGCACGCGGGGCTCGAGAAGGGGAAGCTGCTCTTCGACCTTCGGGGCTACAAGCTCAAGGGCCGCTGGACGCTGGTGAAGATCAAGAAGTCCGCAGAAGGAGTGGCTGCTGATCAAGGAACGCGACGCGCAGATGACCACCGGGGACGGCACCGTCTTCCCGGCGGGCTCGGTGCTGTCCGGCCTGACGGTCGAGGCGCTGAAGGCGCGCACCGACGTCGCCGCGCCGGTCCGCGCGTCGCTCGAGCGGCTCGGCGCCCCCCGCCGCAAGGTGCGCGCGAAGGACGTGGAGCTGATGCTGGCCGAGTCGCGAGAGAAACCGTTCAGCAAGGACGGTTGGATCTTCGAGCCGAAGCTCGACGGCTACCGGATGCTGGCCGGCCGCGAGGGCGGCGAGGGCCGGCTCACCACGCGCAACGGCAACGACTTGAGCGCGGCCTTCCCGGAGCTGGTGCGTTCGCTCGCCGCGCTGCCATACGAGGGCTGGTGCTGGACGGCGAGGTGGTGGTGCACGACGACGCGGGCCGGCCGAGCTTCCACCGCCTGTCGGAGCGCGCGCGGATGACGCGCGCGACCGACGTCGCCCGGGCCGCGGTGGAGCAGGCGGCCAGCCTGTATCTGTTCGACCTGCTGGCGGTCGAGGGATTCGACGTGCGGCCGCTGCCGCTCTTGGAGCGCAAGCGCCTGCTCCGCGCCATCGTGCCGGAAGTGGGCGCGCTCCGGTATCTCGAGCATTACGAGAAGGAAGGCGAGGCCGTGTTCGCGCAGGTCACGAAGCTCGGCCTGGAAGGCATCGTGGGGAAGAAGGCGGACGCGCCCTATCGCGGCGGCCGCTCGGGCAGCTGGATCAAGGTGCGCGCGCGAGCGGACCGACGACCTCGTGGTGGTCGGCTTCACGCGCCCCAAGGGCTCGCGCGCCGGATTCGGCGCGCTGCACCTGGCGATGTACCAGGGCAAGGATCTCGTCTACGTCGGGCCGGGTCGGGACCGGCTTCGACGCGGCGCAGCTCGAGGAGTACGCGGCGGCGCTCGAGGGATCCGTGATCGCGAAGCCGGCGTGCGTCGGCGCGGTCCCCGCGGGCAAGGAGCACGTGTGGGTCGAGCCGCGGCTCGTGGCGGAGGTGCGGTTCCTGGAATGGAGTCCGGACGGGCTCCTCAGGCAGCCGGTGTTCTTGCGGTTCCGGAGCGACAAGAAGCCGGAGGAGTGTGTGAAGCAGGGTGTGGAGGGTGTAGGGGGTCGGGCGTGGCCGAAGAGCCGCCTTCCCCACCACCCTACACCCGACACCCTACACCCTGCATTTCAATTCACCAACCTCCACAAGGTCTTCTGGCCGGCCGAGGGCTACACCAAGGGCGACCTCGTCGCCTACTACAAGGCGATCTCGCCGTGGCTGCTCCCCTACCTCAAGGACCGGCCGCTGGTGCTCACGCGCTATCCGGACGGCATCGCGGGCAAGTCGTTCTTCCAGAAGGACGCGCCGGCCTACGCGCACGATTTCGTGCGCACCGTGCGCGTGTTCAGCGGGGACTCGCAGCGCGAGATGAACTACTTCGTGTGCGACGCCGAGTCGTCGCTGCTCTACATCGCGAACATGGCCGCGATCCCGCTGCACATCTGGGGCAGCCGGGTGGCGACGCTCGAGACGCCGGACTGGTGCATCCTCGACCTCGATCCCAAGGACGCGCCGTTCGCGGCACGTGGTGACGGTGGCGCGCGCGATCCGCGCGATGTGCGACCACATCGAGCTGCCGTGCTTCGTCAAGACCAGCGGCTCGACCGGGCTCCACGTGCTCGTGCCGCTCGGCCGCCAGTGCACCTACGAGCAGGCGCGCACGCTCGGCGGGCTCCTGGCGCGCGTGATCGCCGCGGAGCTGCCCGACATCGCGACGATCACGCGCCAGGTCTCCAAGCGCGACGGGCGCGTCTACCTCGACTACGTGCAGAACGGCCACGGCCGGCTGCTGGCGGCGCCGTTCACCGCGCGGCCGGTGCCGGGCGCGCTGGTCTCGGCGCCGCTCGATTGGAGCGAGGTGGGTCCGAAGCTCAGCCTGGCGAAGTTCACCATCCGCTCCGTTCCCGCGCGGATGGAGAAGGCCGGCGACGATCCACTGCGGCCCGTCCTGGACCTGGCCCCCGACCTCGTGGGTGCGCTCGGCAAGCTCAAGGCGCGCCTGGACGGCGAGCGGCCGGCGAAGGGTGACCGCCGCAAGGTGACCGCGTGACGGACTCGAGCGCGACGACCGGCCGCGCGGCCAACGAGCGGACGTTCGAGGTTCCGGGTGGGCACGTGTCGTCGCTGCTGGTGCGGCCGGCCGGCGCCCGGGTGGGCCTGGTGCTGGCGCACGGCGCGGGCGCCGGCATGCGGCACCCGTTCCTCACCGCCCTGAGCGTCCGGCTCGCGTCGTTCGGGGTGGCGACGTTCCGCTACCAGTTCCCGTACATGGAGGCCGGCGGCGGCCGGCCGGATCGCCCGCCGTGGCGGCGGCCACGGTGCGGGCGGCGGTGGCGCAGGCGGCGCGCGAGATGGAGGGGCTGCCGCTGGTGGCCGGGGGCAAGTCGTTCGGCGGCCGAATGACGTCCACCGCGGCGGCCGAGGCGCCGCTGCCCGGCGTGCGCGGCCTGGCGTTCGTCGGCTTCCCGCTGCACCCGCCCGGCCAGCCGGGCACCTCGCGCGCCGAGCACCTCGCCCGCGTCATGGTGCCGATGCTGTTCCTGCAGGGCACGCGCGACGAATTCGCGGAGTTGCCGCTGCTCACGCCGGTCGTGGCCGGCCTGGGCGCGCGCGCCACGCTGCACGTGGTGGAAGGGGCCAACCACTCCTTCGCCGTGCCGAAGAAGTCGGGGCGCGGCCTGAGCGACGTGCTCGACGACCTGGCGAGGGCCGCTCAGCGACTGGGCAGCAGCCCTGTGAACTCGGCGGCGAGCTTGGGCCCGGCGCCGGCCTCCTCGTGCTTGAAGAAGACGAACGCGTCGTTCCAGCTCTGTGACGTGACCTGCTTCGCCCACCGCTCGAGGTCGGCCTTCTCGTACCCGGCGCGCCGCAGCCGCAGGTAGCCCCAGTCGGCCGTGGCGACGAACGGGATCTGGAGCGCGTCCTTCTCGCCCTCCTCGGCGGGATCGGTGTCGGCGACGCACAGCGCGGCGTTGTGGTCCTTCAGCACGGCGAACACCTCGTCGTCGAGCCACGACGCGTGCCGGAACTCGAACGCGGCGCGCCAGGTCTTGGGAATCAGCGCGAGGAAGTCCACCAGCCGCGGCAGGTCCTTCTTGAGGTTCGGCGGCAGCTGGAAGAGCGTGGGGCCGAGCTTCGGTCCCAGGACGTTGGCGACGCGCAGGAAGTACTCGACCTCGCTCCCCACGTCCTTGAGCCGCTTGAAGTGGGTGATCTTCTGCGACGCCTTGAGCACGAACCGAAACCCGTCGGGCACCTCGGCGGCCCAGTCGAGCAGGACCTTCTCCCTGGGCATCCGGTAGAAGGTGTTGTTGATCTCCACCGTCGTCAGCCGTTCGCCGTAGTAGCGCAGCATCCCGTCGGCCGGCAGGTCGGCGGGGTAGAAGAAGCCCTTCCACTCCTTATAGGCATAGCCGCTGGTGCCGACGGCGATGCGCATCTGGCCCTCGATGTCCGGGAAGAGAGGAAAGTCTATGCCGAAGCTGGGAATCCTCAAGACGGTCTTTTCGCTCCTCGCCGTACCCGCCGGGGCCGCCGCCGCGCAGGGCCTCCCGCCGGCGGAGGACGCCGCGGTCGCGCGGCTCAACGCCTCGCCGCGCCACGGCGAATGGGTGAAGGTGGACGCCGGCGGCGGCGACTCGGTGCAGGCGTGGGTCGTCTATCCGGAGCGCAGCGACAAGGCGCCCGTCGTGGTGGTGATCCACGAGATCTTCGGCCTCACGGACTGGATCCGCTCGGTCACCGACCAGCTGGCCGCCGAAGGCTTCATCGCCATCGCGCCCGACCTGCTCACGGGCAAGGGCCCGGGCGGCGGCGGGACGTCGTCGGTGGACCGGCAGGGCGCCATCGCGCTGATCCAGGGCCTCAAGCCCGACGAGGTGCAGCGCCGGCTGCGCGCCGCGGCGGAGTACGCGATGGGCCTCCCGGCGGCGAAGCACGAGGCGGCGAGCGTGGGCTTCTGCTGGGGCGGCACGACCAGCTTCGCCTTCGCGACCGCGCTGGCCCGACCTCAAAGGCGCCGCGGTGTTCTACGGCACGCCGCCCGCCGACGAAGCGATGGCGCGGATCACCGGGCCCGTCGCGGGCTTCTACGGCGGCGACGATGCGCGCGTCACCAGCACCGTGCAGCCGGCGACCCAGGCGATGCAGCGGCTGGGCAAGCGCTACGACCCGCACGTGTACGACGGGGCGGGGCACGGCTTCATGCGCGACCAGGCGGGGCGCAATGGCGCGAACCTGAAGGCGGCGCATGCCGCGTGGCCGGCGGCGGTGGCGTTCCTGAGGCAGGTGACGCGGGAACTGAAAGGCTGTTAGTGGGTTGTAGGGGGTAGGTTGTGGGAGAACGGTCGCTCGGGGCCTGCACTCAACCTACCACCTAAACCCACAACCTGTTCTCCCACAACCCACAACCTACAACCCACTAACAATCCCCAGTCGCCCACCCGCCTTTCCCCTCCGCAGTACTACGGGCGCGCTGAACCCACCCCGTCCCCCGGCACACGGCTTGCTCTCTTTCATCCCGCATGGACAACGAGATCTATCGGCTGCCCCGGGAGCGGCTGGACGCGCTGATCAGCGGTTGGCACGCGACTACCGGGTCGTGGGGCCGGTGAAGAGCGGCGCCACGTGGACGTGGACGGACGTTCGACCCGGCATGACGCTCGCCCTCGACTATCCCACCACGATGCTCCCGCCCCGCCAGTTCTTCGCCCCGATGCGCGAGACGCTGTTCCGCTACCGGCGCGGCGAGGACGGGCGGTTCGTGTTCGACGAGCCCGCGGCCGAGCGGCCGGTCGCGCTGGTCGGCGTGCACGGCTGCGACCTCACCATCGCTGCGCGTGCTGCGCGCGTTCCACGAGTCCACCTGCCGCGACCGCCTGGTCCCGGGCCGGCTCGACCGCTCGTTCGTGGTGGGGCTCGCCTGCTGGTCGCCGTGCCTTGCGGAGTCGTTCTGCCGCGACATGGGGAGCCTGGAGAACGAGAGCCCCGCGTCGCTGTACGCCTACGACCTCGGCAGCGTGCTGCTGTTCAAGGTGCAGACGGCGCGCGGCCGCGAGATCATGCGCGACCTGGGCACGCTCGAGGCGGCGACGCCCGACGAGCTGGTGGCGCTGCGCCAGCGCCTGCGCGCCCGGCCCGAGGCGTTCCCGGCGCACCTCGGCTTCGCGCCGGAGAAGCTGGCCACCGCGCTCAAGGCGGCCGAGGGCGACATCCTGTGGGAAGCGACCGCCGACCGCTGCCTCTCGTGCGGGCGCTGCAACCTGGTGTGCCCGACCTGCACCTGTTTCGACGTGTGCGATCAGGCGGCGCTCGGCGGCGACGGCGTCCGGCTGCGCTCGTGGACCGGGTGCCAGGTGCCCGGCTTCTCGCGGGTGGCCGGCGGGCACGACTTCCGTCCCACGCGCGCCCAGCAGCTGCGCTACCGGATCTTCCGCAAGGGCAAGTACATGCCGGAGCGGCACGGCGTGGTGGGCTGCACCGGCTGCGGCCGCTGCGCCACGCACTGCCCGACGCACATCTCGATCCGCGAGATCTTCCAGCAGGTGGGGAGGACCTCCTGATGCCCCAGGTCTCGATGATCCCCGAGCCGGTCCGCATCCTCGCGGTGACGCCGCACAACAGCCGCGACGTCCACTTCGTGGTCGAGGCGCCGAAGGGCTTCGCGCCGGAGCCGGGCCAGTTCGTGATGGTCTCGCTGCCGGGCATCGGCGAGGCGCCGTTCTCGCTCGCCGCGCTCCCGGGCGAGGGCACGGCCGCGGGCACGTTCGAGATGCTGATCCGGCGCATCGGCCGGCTCACCAACCTGATCACGCAGCAGCAGGCCGGCGACGTGCTCTACGTGCGCGGGCCCTACGGCCGGCGGGTCGCCTGGGACCAGTTCGAGGATCAGAACCTCGTGCTGATGGCGGGCGGACTGGGCCTGGCGCCGCTCCGGTCGTTCGTGCGGCGCGCCCTCGGCCGGCGCGAGCGGTTCGGGCGCATCGACCTGCTGGTCGGCGCCCGCAGCCCGGACGAGCTGCTCTTCCGCAACGACCTGCTGGTGTGGGCGTCGCGCACGGACGACGTGCACGTGCACCTCACCGTGGACGCGGCGCGCGAGGGGTGGGACGGCCGCATCGGCGTCATCACCTCGCTCCTGGACGGGCTCGCCCTCGACAGCGCGGGCACCGTCGCCTTCCTGTGCGGGCCGCCGGTGATGTACCGCCACTGCCTGCGCCGGCTCCTGGCCATGGGCCTGTACGAGCACAATCTCTGGCTCACGCTCGAGCGGCGGATGAAGTGCGGCCTCGGCCTGTGCGGGAACTGCCAGGTGGACGGGCACTACCTCTGTTGCGAAGGGCCGCTGATGAACTGGCGCGAAGTCCGGCACCTGAGGGAAGTGGTATGACGCGCCCCCGGGTGGCCTTCTTCTCCTTCGGCTCGTGCGAGGGGTGCCAGCTCCAGGTGCTCTCGGTCGAGGACGTGCTGCCCGAGCTCCTGGGCGCGATCGAGATCGTGAATTTCCGCGAGGCCATGGACGACCGGCGCGACGACTACGACATCGCCTTCGTCGAGGGCTCGCTGGTCAAGCCCGACGACGTGGCCGAGCTGCAGAAGATCCGCAGTCACGCCCAGATCCTCGTCGCCATCGGCGCCTGCGCCTGCCTCGGCGGCGTCAACGCGATGCGCAACCGGCGGCCGGTGACCGAGCTGGCGCGCGACGTGTACGAGGGGCGGCAGGACGGCGTGTTCGCCGCGCTGCCCGACGCGAGCCCGCTCGCCAGCGTGGTGCAGGTGAACTACGAGATCCGCGGCTGCCCGATCGACCGGCACGAGTTCCTCGAGGCGGTGCGCTCGCTGCTGGCCGGCACCGTGCCGGTCACGCCGCCCTACGCGGTGTGCGTGGAGTGCACGCTGCGCGGGACGCCGTGCCTGCTCGAGCGCGGCGTGCCGTGCCTGGGCTCGGTCGCCCGCGCGGGCTGCAACGCCCCGTGCCCCGCCTACGGGGCGCCGTGCGAAGCGTGCCGCGGCTGCCACGACGTGCCCAACTTCGAAGCCCTGGGCGAGGCGTTCTTCCGCCACGGCCTGACCCGCACGGTGGCCGCCGAGAAGCTCCAGCTGTTCAACAACTACCGGGAGATTCGTGACGCATGGGAGAAAGCCGTGCCGTCGTCGTCCGCCACGTAACCCGCATCGAGGGCCACGGCAACATCGTGGTGGATCTCGAGGGGGACCGGATCAAGCGCTGCGATCTCGAGATCGTCGAGTCGCCCCGCTTCTTCGAGGTGCTCCTCCGGGACCGGCCCTACGACGAGGCGCCGCGCATCTCCTGCCGCATCTGCGGCATCTGCTCGGTGGGCCACGCCACGGCGTCGGTGCTCGCCGTCGAAGCGGCGCTGGGTATCACGCCCGGCCCCAAGCTGCGGCGCCTGCGCCGGCTCAACATGGCGGGCGAGTGGCTGCAGTCCCACATCCTGCACGTGTGCTTCCTGGTGGCGCCCGACGCCTTCGGCGCCGCCTCCATCGTGCCGATGGTGGGCAGCCATCCCGACGTGGTGAAGCGCGCGCTGCGCCTCAAGCGCCTGGCCAACGACATCTGCTGCACGGTGAGCGGGCGGCACGTGATGCCCATCTCCTACCACGCCGGATGGATGGGGTACTGGCCGGCGCCCGCCGAGCTGCGGGCCCTCGAGGAGAAGCTCGTCGCGGCCGAGGAGGATCTCGACGCCCTGGTGGAGCTGTTCGCGGGGCTGTCCTGGCCGCGGGTCGAGCGCCGCACCGAGCTGCTGGCTGCGCTGGAAGAGGGCGACGCGTACCCGATGATGGGCGGCGCGCTGCACTCGACGCTCGGCACCGTCACGGCGCCCGAGTCGTATCGCGACGTGCTGCACGAGTACCTGGTGGACCACTCGGCCGCCAAGCACGTTCGCGGCGCCGAGGGCACGGTCCGGGTGGGCGCGCTGGCCCGCTACGTCCTGGCGCACGACCGGCTGCACCCGCGGGCGAAGGACGCGGCCGCGCGGCTCGAGCTGGCCGCCGATACCCAGAACCCGTTCGACTACGTCGCGGCGCAGGTGGTGGAGTCCGTGCAGGCGCACCAGGAAGCGCTCGAGATGGTCGCGGCGCTGCTGGCCGACGGGTCACCCGAGGAGCCGGTGCGGCCGACCCGGGCGCACGGGGGGCGCGGCGTCGGCATGGTCGAAGTGCCGCGCGGCACCCTGGTGCACGACTACACCATCGGCGCCGACGGCCGCATCCGCAGCGCGAACTGCGTCATCCCGACCGCGCAGAACCTCGCTTCGATCGAGGGCGACATGCGCGCCTTCCTGCCCTCGCTGGTGGGTAAGCCGTCGGCGGACATCGCGCACGCGCTCGAGATGCTCGTCCGGGCGTACGACCCGTGCGTCTCGTGCTCGGTGCATTGAAAGGGGACTCCGTGATCGAGAACCTGAAGCGGTCAGAATTCTTCCTCGGCTTCGACGATCAGGCGCTCGGCGGCATCGCGCGCTTCGCGCGGATGGAGACCTACGAGGCCGGCAGGGTGGTGTTCGAACGCGACGAAGCGGCGCACACCGCGTACATCATCCTGAAGGGGCGGGTCCGGCAGGGCTTCGAGGTCTCGCCGGGCACCGAGGTCTGGTTCATCACCGGCGAGCCGGGGGACCTGTTCGGGTTCGGGTCCATGCTCTCGCCGCGGGTGCGCTCGATGCGCGCCAAGGCGTCGGAGAAGACCGAGGTGGTCGCGATCGACGCCGACGCGCTGCTCGAGTACCTCGAGGCCAATCCCCGCTTCGGCTTCATCTTCATGGAGCGGCTGGCGCAGGTGTTCATGCAGCGGCTCGACAACTGCCGGCTGCAGGTCATTCACCTGATGCCGCCGAAGGACGTCGAAGGGCCGAGGCTGTCGAGAAGCTAGGACGTTGGTGGGTTGTGGGTGGTAGGTGGTGGTGAAGGACCGCGGCGCCGCGCCTTTCCTACCACCCACCACCCACAACCCACAACCTGTCCCTCCGCCTTGCATTCACCCCCCCCGCGCGTTAGTACCGTAAGACCACAGGCCATGGCGCGCCGCTACGGCGCCAGGAGGTTGCATGGCAGCCAGCGGGAGATGGCCGCTCCTTGGCGCGTGGCTTCTCGGGGCGACGCTGCTCGGCGGCTCCTGCGCCCGGTCCGAGCGCGGGGCGCTGATCGCGTACTCCGATCCGGCGTTGGGGCCGGGCGTGGGCCGGGTGGCGCAGGTCGCGATCGACGACCTGGGCCGCCCGCGCGTGGCGGAGATCGGCCTGGGGTGGATGCGCCCATGGCCCGGCCAGAGCGGGTATGCCGGTGACATCGCCTTCGCCACTTCCATGGTGGCGCTCCCGGGCCTGGTGGCGGCCGTGGGGCCCGCGAGCAGCCGGGCGACGCTGCTGGTGGCGCCCATCTACACGGAGTCGCGCATACCCCTGATCTCGGCCACGGCGACCACCCACAAGCTGCGGTCGCTCAGCCGGTGGGTCTTCGCGCTCGCGCCCGACGACGAGGCCGAGGGGGCCTTCATCGCCGGGTTCATCCTCGACAGCCTGCGGGTGCGCAAGGTCACCGTCTTCTACCTGGTCGCCGACGAATACGGGCTCGGGCTCCGTGACGGCCTGGTGCAGGCGCTGCGGCGCCGCGGGGTCGAGCTCGTGGACCAGGTCGGGATTCTCGAGGACTCCGACTTCCCGCGGCGCGTGGATGCGTCGCTGCGCCGGGCCACGCCGGAGGTGGTCGTGGTCGCGGCCCGGACCCGGGAGGCGAGCGCGATCCTGCGGCTCGCTCGCCGGTCGCCTCGAGCGGGTGCCGCTCGTCGTGGGGGATGGCGCGCCGGCCGCGGGCCTCCTGCGGGCGTGGCGCGTGGCGCCCCGGCCGGCGTACGCCGTCGCCTGGTGGCGGCCCGACGCGGCCGACACGGCGTCGCGCCGTTTCGTGGTTCGCTTCCAGCGGCTGACCGGCGCGCCGGCCGCCGCGTCGGACGCGATGAACTACGACGCGCTCATGGTGGCGGCCCAGGCCGTGCGCGAAGTGGGGCCGCACCCTCGGGCGATCCGGCGCTGGCTGAGCGGTCTGGGGACGGTGCGCCCACCGTATCGCGGCGTGACGGGACCGATCTCGTTTGCCGCCGTCCGGCCCGTGAACCTGATCATGATGCGCCTGGCCGACAGCCTCGCCGCTCCGGCGGGCCGGGCGCGGGAGTGACCATGGCGGCCTCGACGAGTCGCGGCTTCAGCGTTCGCGCCATCCTGATCGCGACGATGGTGGGTGCCGGGCTGTACGTCGCCGCGGTCGGCGCCTACATCGTGCTGGAGCTGGCGCCGTCCGCCACGACCCTGCGCCTGCGGGCCGGAGCCCTGGGCACGGAGTACGACTCCCTGCGCTCCCGCTCGGCCATGCTGCAGGGCGCCCTGGTCGCCGCCCGGCGGCTGAGCGACGGGAAGACCCTCACGGACTCGGACCGGGTGCGGGTGCGCGCGTCGCGGCAGGCGCTCGCGGAGGTGGCCGAGCAGGCGGCCGGTGTGCAGGCGAGCCTGACGCTCCCGGGCATCTCGCCGGCGATGCGCGCGGCGCTCGCGGACGCGGCCGGCACCGAATCGCATCTGGCCGGCGCGCTGATGGAGGCGCTGGATTACCTCGACCTCGGCGACTTCGCGGCGGCGCGCCTTCGAGCGGCCAGCGCCGAGGTTTCGCGGGAGGCGTTGGCGGGCCGCCTCGAGGACGCGCAGCGCGCCGGCCTGGTGGACCTCGCGGAACGCGAGCGCGTGCTCGGGGCCAGGGCGAACCGGGTCATCGTGGCGGTCGCCATCTGGATCGCGCTGGGCACCACCCTGCTGGGACTCGCCCTCGTGGCGGCGCATCGCCGGCTGTACGTGCCGCTGTCGGTGCTCGATCACGGGATGGCGCGGGTCGAGCAGGGGGACCTCCAGGCCTCGCTGCCCGTCCGCCGCGACGACGAGCTCGGCCGCCTGACCGCGCACTTCAACCAGATGACCGACGTGCTGCGCGAGCGCACCGAGGTCGAGGCCCTGCGCCGGTCGGAGGAACGTTTCCGGGCCCTGATCGAGCAGGCGCCCGTCGCGATCACCGTCACCCGCGACGGCCTCGGGCTGTACGCGAACCCCGCGCTGCTCCGGATGTTCGGCATCGCGGGGCCCGAGGACACCGTTGGACGTCCCGTGTCCGACTACCTCGCGCCGCCGAGCCGCCAGGAGAGCCTCGACCGCACCGCGCTCCGCCGGCAGGGTCTCCCGGTGCCCGACGTGTTCGAAGCCGTGGGCCAGAAGGCCGACGGCACTCCGTTTCCCATTCACGTCGCGGTGGCGCCGGTGCGGCTCACCGACGGCCCGGCCACCCTCTCGTTCGTGACGGACGTCAGCGGACGCAAGCAGGCCGAGGAGGCGCGACGCGTCTCCGAGGAGAAGTTCGCCAAGGTGTTCATGGCCGTGCCGGCGGGGATCGCGATCAGTCGCGTGAAGGACGGGCACGTCATCGAGGTCAACCAGGAGTTCTGCAGGATCCTGGGGTTCGCGCGCGAGGAGCTGATCGGGCACACCACGCTCGAGCTCGGTCTCTGGCTGTCACCGGCGGACCGCGAGCGCCACATCGCCCAGCTCGAGTCCGACGGCGAGGTCAAGGACACCGAGGTGCGGCTGCGCACCAAGAGCGGCGACATCCGGAGCCTGCGCACCGCGTCGCAACGCGTCGAGCTCGACGGCGAGTCGCTCATGCTCTCGAGTTTCGTGGACGTGACCGAGCGGGTGCGGCTGGAGGCTCAGCTGCGGCAGGCGCAGAAGATGGAGGCGGTCGGCCAGTTGGCGGGCGGCGTCGCGCACGATTTCAACAACCTGCTCGCCGACGATCCTCACCTGCAGCGAGCTGGTCGCCGCCGATCATCCGGCCGATTCACCCTCCCGCGAGGACCTCGAAGCGCTGCGGACCGCAACCCGCCGCGGCGCGGAGCTGACGCGCAACCTGCTCGCCTTCAGCCGCCAGCAGGCGCTCGAGATGCGCGCCGTGCCGCTGGGCCAGCAGGTCAGGGCGTTCGCGCGCATGGCGCGCCGGATCGTGCCGGACGACGTCGAGATCACGCTGGACGTGACGGAGCCGGAGGCGGTCGCGTGGGCCGACCCGGGGGCGGTGGACCAGATCCTGATGAACCTCGTGACCAACGCCCGCGACGCCATGCCGCAGGGCGGCCTGCTGGTGATGGGAGCCTCGCGGGTGACGGTGCGGGAGGCCGACGCCCGGGCCGCGGGCGGCGAGGCCGGGCGCGTACGCGCGCCTCTCCGTCAGCGACAGCGGCGCGGGCATGGAAGCGGAAACGCTGCGCCGCGTGTTCGAGCCCTTCTTCACCACCAAGGCCGTCGGGCGCGGCACCGGGCTGGGCATGCCGATGGTGTACGGCCTGGCCAGGCAGCACGGCGGCTTCGTCGCGATCGAGAGCGAGCCCGGCCGCGGCACCACCGTTCGGGTCTACCTCAAGCTCGCCCCGGACCGCAGCCAGGCCGCGTTACCCGCGCGGGAACCGGAACCGGCCGGCGGAACCGAGACCATCCTGCTCGTGGAGGACAACGCGGGACTGCGCCGCGCCACGGCCCGCGCCCTCGAGAAGCGCGGCTACACCGTGGTCACGGCGCCCCACGGGGCGGAGGCGTTGCGGCTGCTCGAGGAAGGCGCCCGCCCGCAGCTGATCATCAGCGACGTGGTGATGCCGCACATGGGCGGCCTGAAGCTGCGCGAGGCGCTCGGCCACCTGGGCCTGGACTGCAAGCTGCTGCTGATCAGCGGCTACGCGGCGACGGACCTTGCGGAGCTGAAGCAGCTCGGCGCCGCGCAACGATTCCTGACCAAGCCGTGGGAAGTGGCGGAGCTGCTGCAAGCCGTGCGGGAGGCGATGGATGGTTAGTGGGTGGTAGGTGGTAGGTGGTGGTGAAGGACTGCGGCGCCGCGTCTTCCCCACAACCCACGACCCACAACCCACAACCTACCACCTACTGACTCTTCTCAGTCCCCACCCGCCGGCGCGGGCAGCGCGTCGCCCGCCGCCGCGGCGTGCGGCGTCCGCTCGAACACCCGCCCCAGCCAGTGCTGGAAGCTGTCCATGTAGGTGTAGACCACCGGCGTCACGTACAGCGTCAGCGACCTGCGAGAAGGCCAGGCCGCCCACGACCGCCAGGCCCAGCGGCCGCCGCGACTCGGCGCCGGCGCCCAGGCCCAGCGCGATGGGCAGCGTGGCCATCAGCGCGGCCATCGTGGTCATCATGATGGGCCGGAACCGGACCAGGCACGCCTGCACGATCGCGTCCGCCGGCGGCTTGCCCTCGTTCCGCTCGGCGCTCGAGCGCGAAGTCGATCATCATGATGGCGTTCTTCTTCACCAGGCCCACCAGCATGATGATGCCGACGAACGCGTAGACCGACAGGTCCACGTGGAAGATCAGCAGCGTGAGCAGCGCGCCGAAGCCGGCGAACGGGAGCCCGGAGAGAATCGTGAGCGGATGGATGAAGCTCTCGTACAGGATGCCCAGCACCATGTAGATGACCGAGATCGGCCAGGACCAGCAGGAACACCAGGCCCGCCTGGCTCGACTGGAACGCCTGCGCCGTGCCCGCGAAGTTGGTCGGATGGACGAGGGCAGCATCTCGCGCGCGACGCGCTGCACTCGGCCACGGCCTGCCCGAGGCGACACCCGGCCGCGTGTTGAAGGAGATGGTGACCGACGGCAGCTGGCCGAGTGGTTCACCGCTCAGCGGGCCCACGTCGGCGTCAGTCGACGCCATCGGCGCCCAGCGGCACCAGCGCGCCCGTGGTCGCTGCGCACGTAGAGCAGTTGAGCGCGGACGGGTCGCGCTGGTACTGCGGCATCAGCTCCATGATCACCCAGTACTGGTTGGTGGGCGTCAGGATCGTCGAGACCTGCCCCTGGCCGTAGGCGTCGGACAGCGCGTTCTCGATCTGCGCGGCGTTGACGCCCAGCGCGGACGCCCGGTCGCGGTCGATCGCGACGTTCACCTGCGGGTTCGTGATCTGCAGGTCGCTGGTCACGTTCTGGATGCAGCGGCGACTGCGCCAGCCGGTTCTGCATGATGCCGGCGTACTGGTACAGCGCGTCGATGTCGGTGCTCTGCAGCGTGAACTGGTACAGCGCCTTCGAGACACCGGCCGCCGATGCTGATGGCGGCGGGTTCTGCAGGTACACGCGGATGCCCGGGACTGCGCGCCAGCTTGGGCCGCAGCTCGCGGATGACCTGGTCGGCGCTGACAGCGGGCGCTGGCGCGCGGTCCTTGAGGTGGATGAACATGCGTCCCTGGTTGCCGCCGCCGCACGACCGACGACATGAAGTCCTGCGACGTTCGGGTCCGCCTTGATGATGGCGGCGGCCTCCTGCTGGTGCGCGCACCATCTCGTCGTAGCCGATGCCCTCGGCCGCCTCGGTGGTGCCCGAGATCTGCCCGGTGTCCTCGCTCGGGATGAAGCCCTTCGGCACGTGCATGAACAGCACGACCGTGGCCGACCAGGACGCCGCCCGAGAAGATCATCGTGCCGCGGCGCCGGGCCATGACCCAGCTCGAGGCTGCGCGTCGTAGCCGCCGAGGGTCCGCTCCCACACGCGCTCCGACCAGGCGGAACAGCCGCCCGTGCTGCTGGTCGTGCTGGGCGCGCAGGAAGCGGCTGCACATCATCGGCGTGAGGGTGAGCGAGACGAAGCCCGACACCAGGATCGCCACGCCGATCGTGACCGCGAACTCGTGGAACAGCCGGCCCACGATGCCGCCCATGAACAGCACGGGGATGAACACCGCGGCCAGCGACAGCGTCATCGACAGGATCGTGAAGCCGATCTCCCGCGAGCCGTCGAGCGCCGCCTGCATGGACTGCTTTCGCCATCTCCATGTGGCGGACGATGTTCTCCAGCATCACGATCGCGTCGTCCACCACGAACCCCACCGACAGCGTCAGCGCCATCAGCGAGAGGTTGTCGAGGCTGTAGCCGAGCAGGTACATCGCCGGCGAACGTGCCCGACGATGGACATCGGCAGCGCCAGGCTGGGAATGACGGTGGCCGAGATGTTCCGCAGGAACAGGAAGATCACCATCACGACCAGGCACAGCGTCAGCAACAGCGTGCCCTTGACGTCGTTGACCGAGTCGCGGATCGACGTGCGAGCGGTCGTACAGAGGTCTGGAGCTGCACCGACGCCGGGAGCTGCGTCTGCGAGCTTCGGCAGCAGCGCCTTGACGTCGCTCGCCACCTGCGACGGTGTTGGTGCCGGGCTGGCGCTGGACCGCGAGCACGATGCCGCGCGTGCCGTTGAACCAGCTCGCCGACTTGTCGTTCTGGACGCTGTCGACGACGCTGCGCGATGTCCTCCAGCCGCACCGGCGAGCCGTTGCGGTACGCCACGATCATCGGCGCGGAAGCCCTCGGCGTCCTCGAGCTGGCCGTTGGCCTGCACCGTGAACGCCTGGTGCGCGCCCCACAGGATGCCGGTCGGCAGGTTGACGTTGGCGTTGTTGATCGCGTTGGCCACCTCGTCGATGCCGATCGCCGCGGGCGGCCATCGCGCGCGGGTCCACGCTGGATCCGCACGGCGTACTTCTGCGAGCCGAACACCTGCACCTGCGCCACGCCCGCCACCATCGAGATGCGCTGCGCCAGGAACGTCTCGGCGTACTCGTCGAGCGTCGACAGCGGCAGCGTGCGGCGAGGTGAGGGCGAGGTACAGGATCGGCGCGTCGGCCGGGTTCACCTTCTGGTAGCGTGGGCGGCAGGATGCCCGGCGGCAGCTGGCGCAGCGCCTTGGCGATCGCCGCCTGCACGTCCTGCGGCCGCCGCGTCGATGTCGCGGTCGAGCGTGAACTGCAGCGTGATGCTGCGTGCTGCCCTGCGTGCTGCTGGACGTCATCTGGTCGAGGCCGGCGATCGTCGAGAACTGCTTCTCGAGCGGCGTGGCCACCGCGGCCGCCATCGTCTCCGGGCTCGCCGCCCGGCAGGCTGGCGTTGACCGAGATGGTCGGGAAGTCCACGTTCGGCAGGTCGCTCACCGGCAGGAGCCGGTAGCCCATGATGCCGAACAGCAGGATGCCCGCCATGACCAGCGTGGTCATGACGGGCCGCTTGATGAACAGCTCGGAGATCGCTCACGGCGCGCTCCCCGGCGCGCTCGCCGGCGCGCGTCGCTCGCCGTGCTCTTGATCTCCACCCGCGCGCCCGGCACGAGCCGCAGCTGCCCGTCCGTCACGACCTGCTGGCCCAGCGCCAGCCCCTTCCCGATCACCACGTAGTCCTGGGCCGAGCGGCCCTCGACCACGCTCACGGTCCGCACCGTGTGGTCGGCGTTGACCACGTACACGTAGGTGCCGTTCTGGCCGGTCATCACGGCGCTGCGACGGGACGGTGAGCACGTTTCGCTCCACGTTCAGCACCAGGCGCGTCGCCACGAACTCACCGGGCCACAGCCGCCGGCTCGCGTTCGCGAACGTGGCCTTGAGCTGGATCGTGCCCGTCGTCGTGTCCACCTGGTTGTTGATGAACGAGAGCGTACCCCGCAGCACGGCGGTGGTGTCCTCCGCGGGCCGGATCTCGACATCGAGTCGGCGCTGGGCGCTGAAGTGCTGGATGTCGTCGAGATACTGCTGCGGCACCGAGAAGCTCACGGCGATGGGCCGGATCTGGTTGACGATCACCAGCGGCGTCGCGCCGTTGACCGGGACCAGGTTGCCCTCGCGCAGCAGCAGGCTCCCCGTGCGGCCGGCGATCTGGGCCTTGATGGTGGTGTACTCGAGGTTGAGCCGGGCGGTCTGCACCGCCGCCGAGTCGGCCGTCACCGCCGCCTGCGCGGCGTCGGCGTTCGCCTGGAACTGGTCGAACTGCTCCTGGGTGGCCAGGTCGTTCTGCACCAGCGTCCGGTAGCGCGTCACCTCCTGGCGGGCGTTCACCAGCTGCGCCTGGTCCTTCGCCAGGTTGGCCACCGCCTGGTCGAGCGCCGCCTGGAACGGCCGCGGGTCGATCTGGAAGAGCAGCTGCCCGGCCTGGACCTCGTCCCCCTCCTGGAACGCCACCTTGATCGAGCACGCCCGCTCACCTGCGCGCGCACCGCGACCGTCTGGATCGGCGTCACCGTGCCGATGGCGCTGATCTCCTGCGGCACCGAGCGCTGCTCGACCGACGCGACCGTGACGGGCACGGTGGGTCGCGGGGGAGGAGCGTCCTTGTGGCAGGCGGAGGCGGCGATGGCGCGAGAGCGGCGAACAGCGACGGTGTGGCGCACGGAGGAAACCCTGGTCATGAGCGTGTATCTGGGAGCCATCCAGTGAGTTACGCACACCGGGCGCCGGTCGTTGGCCGGCAGTTGCGCGAACGCGGCCGCCCCGGAATCTTTCGGTCATCTCCCGGACAAAGGAAACGCTAACATGTCCTACCCGTATTCGCTGCCGGCGCTGCCGTACGCCTTCGACGCGCTGGAGCCGCACATCGACGCGCAGACGATGCAGATCCACCACGGCAAGCATCACCAGGCCTACGTCAACAACCTCAACGCCGCCCTCGAGAAGGCGCCCGACTGGCAGAAGCGCGGGCTGAGCGAGATCATGGGCTCCCTGGACAAGGTGCCCGAGGCGATCCGCACCGCCGTGCGCAACAACGGCGGCGGGCACTGGAACCACAGCGCCTTCTGGAAGCTGATGGCGAAGGGCGCGGGCGGCGCGCCGAAGGGCGACGTGGCCGAGCTGATCACCAAGAGCTTCGGCGGCTTCGACAAGTTCAAGGAGCAGTTCGCGGCCGCCGCGATGGGCCGCTTCGGCTCCGGCTGGGCGTGGCTCGTCTGGGACGCCGGCAAGCTCGCGATCACGAGCACGGCCAACCAGGACAACCCGTCGATGGAGAAGAAGGCGGCGATCCTCGGCCTCGACGTGTGGGAGCACGCCTACTACCTCAAGTACCAGAACCGGCGGGCGGACTACGTCGGGGCGTGGTGGAACGTCGTCAACTGGGAACAGGTCAACGCCAATCTCAAAGAGGTCAGGTAGCAGAGGACGGACGGCAGGGCAGTTGCCAGACGCCAGAGTTGCGAGTGGTTACCAGACTGTAGACTGCAGAGGGCGGGCCGGATGCGGTCCGCCCTCGTCGTTCGGCCCTGCCACGGCATCCGCACGCGGCAGAGCCTGACTCGGGGCGCGCATTGGTAACATGTTGCCATTGATTCGACTTACGGCCATGTCACTCGGCATGGGACGGCGTGCCCTAACGCCTGAGTGACGCTGGCGGCGCAGTATATCGATGCCCCAATTCAGACAGTTTGCTTGTTTCCGGGTCGCGCCTCGGATCTCCATGGGAGGCTGTCATCACCGCCAAGCGCAAGTCACCCGCCCGCCGGAAGAAGCCCGCCTCCGCGCCCGACACGCGCGGGGCCGAGGCGGTCGCCGACCTGCGCGAGCGGGAGGAGCGCTTCCGCCAGATCGCCGACAACATCCAGGAGGTCTACCACCTCTTCACCGCGGACGGTTCACAGACGCTCTACGTGAGCCCGGCCTACGAGACCGTCTTCGGCCGCACCTGCCAGTCGCTGTACGACGACCCGATGTCGTTCGCCAATGCCGTGCATCCCGACGATCGCCCCGCGCGTGCTCGCGCAGCTGGCGGCCATCCGCGCCGGGGCGGTGGGCGAGATGCAGGAGCTTCGGGTCGTGCGGCCCGACGGGCAGGAGCGGTGGATCCTCGCCCGCGCCGTTGGCGTCAAGGACGCGCGCGGGATCGTGCACCGCGTGGCCGGCGTCGCGCTCGACATCACGAAGCGCAAGCGCGCGGAGCAGGCGCTGGCCCTCCAGAACCTGGTGCTCGCGACGCAGCTGGAGACGTCGCTCGACGGGGTCCTGGTGGTGGACGAGGGCGGGCGCATCGTGGCCTTCAACCGGCGGTTCGTGAGCATCTTCGGGCTCCGGCCCGAAGTGGTGGCGGCGCGCGACGACCAGCCGGTGCTCCAGGCGGCGATGGCGATGACCGCCGATCCCGAGGCCTTCCTGGCGCGGGTGCGGTACCTCTACGAGCACCGGGAAGAGAAGAGCCAGGAGGAGATCGCCCTCAAGGACGGCCGGACCATCGAGCGCTACTCGGCGCCGATGTTCGACGCCGAGCGCCGCTATCACGGGCGCGTGTGGTACTTCCGGGACATCAGCGAGCGCCGCCAGGCGGAGGAGACGATCCGCTGGGAGCGGTTCCTGATGAACACGCTGATGGAGACCATTCCCGATACCATCTACTTCAAGGACGTCGAGAGCCGGTTTCTCAGGATCAACCGGGCGTGCGCCGAGCACAGCGGCCTCGCCGATCCGGCCGAGGCGGTGGGGAAGACGGACTTCGACCTGTTCGCCCGGGAGCACGCCGAGGCCGCGCTCCGGACGGAGCAGGAGATCCTCCGGACGGGCCAGCCGGTCGTGGACCTGGAGGAGCTGGAGACCTGGCCCGACCGCCCCAACGCCTGGGTGTCCACGCACCAAGATGCCGCTGCGGGATGCCCACGGCTCGATCATCGGCACGTTCGGCATCTCGCGCGACATCACGCGAGCGCAAGGAGGCGGAGGAGGCGCTGCGCCGGTCGGAGCAGCGCTTCCGGACGGTGTTCGACCGGATGCAGCTGGTGGGACTGGAGCTGGACTCGGACGGCCGGATCACGTACTGCAACGACTTCTTCCTGGAACTGACCGGCTGCAGCCGGGATGAGGTCTTGGGCTCCAACTACCTGACGGAATTCCTGCCGCCCGGGAGCCCGGCGCGGGAGGTATTCGCCCACGCCGTGGCGTCGGGAGAGCTGCCGACGCATTTCAAGAACGCGGTCGTCACCTGCGACGGCGCGCACCGCGAGGTCGAGTGGAACAACACCCTGCTGCGTGGGAGCGACAATCGCATCATGGGCACGGTGAGCATCGGAGAAGACGTCACCGATCGGGACCGGGCGGCGCAGGAGCTGCGGCGGTCGGAGGCCGAGTTTCGGGGCCTGGTCGAGCACGCCCCCGTCGGCATCTACCGCGCGACCCCCGAGGGGCGTTTCCTCACCGTGAACCCGGCCTTGATCCGGATGCTGGGCTACGGGTGGGCTGAAGAACTGATGCGGCTGGACATCGCCCGCGACGTCTACGCGGATCCGGCGGCGCGGGAGCGCCTCATTCACGCGAGCCCGCCGCGGGCGGAGGTCGAGTGGAAGCGCAAGGACGGATCCCTCATCACCGTGGAGGTGACGTCCCACTCCATACCCACGCCCGATGGGCAGGTAGTGTACGAGGGCGTGGTGGTGGACGTGACCGAGCACCGGACGCTCGAGGCCCAGTTCCGCCAGGCGCAGAGGATCGAGGCCGTGGGCCGGCTCGCCGGCGGCGTCGCGCACGACTTCAACAACCTCCTCACGGCCATCACCGGCTACAGCGACCTGCTGCTCGAGGACCTCGGCCCCGAGGACCCCAAGCGCCCCGACGTCGAGGAGATCAAGGCGGCCGCGTTGCGGGCGGCGGCGCTCACCCGGCAGCTGCTCGCCTTCAGCCGCAAGCAGGTGCTCCAGCCGCAGGTGCTGAGCCTCAACGAGGTCGTCGAGACGCTGGACAAGATGCTGCACCGCCTCATCGGCGAGGACATCAAGCTCGAGCACGCCCTGCGCCCCGACGCTCGGCGCGGTGCGGGCCGATCCCGGGCAGCTCGAGCAGGTCATCATGAACCTCGCGGTCAACGCCCGCGACGCCATGCCGAGCGGCGGCAAGCTCACCATCGAGACGGCCAACGTGGAGCTCGACGAGGAGTACGCGCGGGAGCACGCCGGGGCGACGCCGGGCCCGCACGTGATGCTCGCCGTGAGCGACACCGGCGTCGGCATGGACGCGGAAACCCTCACCCACATCTTCGAGCCCTTCTTCACCACCAAGGAGCTGGGGAAGGGCACGGGGCTCGGGCTCGCGACGGTCTACGGCATCGTCAAGCAGAGCGGCGGCTACGTCTGGGTGTACAGCGAGCCGGGGCGCGGGACGACCTTCAAGATCTACCTGCCGCGGGTGGAGGCGGCGCTCGACTCCGCCGTCCCGGCGACCGCGGTGCCGCCGGTGGCGGGCGGACGCGAGACGATCCTCCTGGCCGAGGACGATCCGTCGGTGCGCGCGGTGGTGTCGGACGTCCTGGCGCAGAAGGGCTACCGCGTGCTGCGCGCGGCGGACGGCCAGGCGGCGCTGGAGATGGCCCGCGGGCAGGAGGCCCGGATCCACCTGCTGGTCACCGACCTCGTGATGCCCGGGATGACGGGCCGCGAGCTCGCGGAGAGCCTCACGGCCGAGCGCCCCGACGTCCGCGTGCTCTACATGTCGGGCTACACCGACGACGCGGTGGTCAGGCACGGGGTGCTGGAGGAGGGCATGCCGTACCTGCAGAAGCCCTTCACGCCGCGCGCGCTCAGCGCCAAGGTGCGCGAGGTGCTCGACCGGCGGTGAGCGCCCTCGCGCGATCGGTCCTCTCCGCCCTATCATACGCGCAGGCTTCGCGGCCCGTCGGGGGATGCCCCCGGTGCCGCGCGGCGGCGAGGTGACCGTGGCTCACGTACTGGTGGTGGACGACGACGCCGACGTTCGCGCGGTGGTGCGCAAGGTGATCACGCGGCTGGGCCACCAGGTCTGGGACGTGGCCGACGGCAAGGAAGCGCTCCGGCTCCTCGAGTCGAGCCCCGTGGACCTCATCATCAGCGACGTCTACATGGCCGACATGGACGGCATGGAGCTGCTGGTGCGCATCCAGCAGCTCGAGCTCAAGGTGCCCGTCGTCGTGATCTCGGGCGGGGGCTACAAGCCCCGCGACGAGGTGCTGAAGATGGCGGCCGCGTGCGGCGCCGTGGCCACGCTCGACAAGCCCTTCACCGTCGAGCAGCTGCGGGATACCGTCGAGCCGCTGCTGCCCGCTGCCGGGGGAGTAGGCATCGCGACCGAGCCGCTACCTGCTCTCTGCCAGAGCGTCGTGCACTTCGCGCGCGAGCGTCATCAGGTCCACCGGCTTCTGAAGGAACCGCACCTCGCCCTCGGCGGCGCGTTTGCGCAGCGCCTCGTCCTCCGTGTACCCCGACATGAACACGAGCCGGAGCTCCGGCCAGCGCGCCCTGAGGTGCGTGGCCAGGCCGGCCCCCGACATGCCGGGCAGCACCATGTCGGTCAGCAGGAGCGCGTACGGCTCCGACGCGGGGAGCTGGTCGGCTTCCTCCGCGCTGGAGGCGGCCTTCACGACGTAGCCCAGGCGCAGCAGCAGCCGCTCGAAGGCCCGGCGGACCGAGTCGTTGTCCTCGACGAGCAGCACGCGCTCGCCGTTGCCCTGCGGCAGCCGGCCCACCTCGCCGGTGGCCGGCGCGGTTTCGGACGCGCCCGCGTCGATCCGGCGCGGCAGCACCACGCGGAACGTCGTGCCGGCGCCCACGGTGCTCGTCACCTCGACCTCGCCGCCGTGCTGCGTCACGATGCCGTGCACGACCGCCAGCCCGAGCCCGGTGCCGCTCTGGTCGCCCTTGGTGGTGAAGAACGGCTCGAAGATGTGGTCGCGGATGTCGTCCGGGATGCCGTGGCCGGTGTCGGTGACCGAGAACCACACGTCCGCGTCGCCCCGGCGGCCGCTGCGCACGGTGAGCGTGCCGCCGTCGGGCATGGCGTCGGTGGCGTTCACCGCCAGGTTCATCCACACCTGCCCGATCTGGCCCCGGTCCGCCTCGACCGGCAGCGGCTCGCGCGACAGCTCGAAGACCAGCGACACGTTGGCGCGCAGCAGGTGCCGGAGCAGCTTCGCCGTCTCGCGGATGCCGTCGTTCAGGTCGAACCGCTCGGCCTTGGGCTCCTCGCGGCGGGAGAAGAGCAGCAGCTGCTGGGTGAGCTGCGCGCCCCGGTGCAGCAGCTGCTCCATCTCCAGCTGCCGCTCCTCGGACCCGCCGGCGTCGCCGTGCAGCCGCGAGAGCTGGGTGAGCCCGAGCATGGCCTGGAGCAGGTTGTTGAAGTCGTGCGCCACGCCCCCGGCCAGCCGGCCCACGGCCTCCATCCGCTGCGCCCGGCGCAGCTGATCCTCCATCTGCTTCAGGACCGTCACGTCTTCCTTCACGGCGACGTAGTGCCGGATGACCGCCGTGCCCCCGCTGCCGGCGCTCTCCAGCACCGGCGTGATCGTCATCCGCTCGGTGTAGAGCGACCCGTCCTTGCGGCGGTTGACCACCTCGCCGCGCCACACCTTCCCGCCCTGGATCGTCCGCCACAGGTCGGCGTAGAAGCCCGGGGCCTGCTTGCCCGAGTTGAGGATGCGCGGGTTCCGCCCGATCGCCTCCGCGGCGCTGAATCCGGTGAGCCGGGTGAAGGCCGGGTTCACCCACTCGACCGTGCCGTCGGGCGCCGTGATGACGATGGCGTTGGCCGCCGATTCCATCACCGTGCTCTGGAGCGACAGGCGCTGCTCGGTGCGCCGGCGCTCCAGCTCGGTGGCCGCGCGGGTCGCGAAGACCGGCAGCAACGACTCGGCCAGCTCCAGGCGCCGCATCGGCGCGTCGTGCATCACCACCAGGTTGCCGAGCGCCCGCCCCGTCGAGTCGCGCAAGGCCGTGCCGACGTACGACTCCGCCCCGAGCCGCGCGACGAGCGGGTGCCGTGGGAACTGCTGGCGCGAGCCGTTCCGGGTACGCCACCACCCGGTCGCCCGTGATCACGTGCTCGCACGGCGCGCCGGCGAGATCGTATTCGAACGGCTCGCCGGCCCGCCCGTCGGCCCAGCACGCGAGGCACCGCACCCGCCTGCGCTCGGGCTCGATCAGCTCGCCCACGATGGCCCACCGCACGTCCAGCGCCGTCGCCAGGTGCTGGACGAGGGTGCGGAAGAACTCCTCTCCGGTGGCCGACGCGGTGCCGACCACCACCGAGCGCAGCGCCGACTCGGCCCGGCGGCGCTCGGAAATGTCGCGCGCCACGCCGAGGATGCCGCGCGCCACGCCGTCGGCGTCGCGCAGGAAGCTGATCTTGAACTCCGCCCACAGCGTCGAGCCGTCCTTGCGCACGATCTCCGCTTCCATCGTGCGGCCGCCGACCCGCCCGCGCGCGGCGTTCTCGGCGAGCGCGTCGGCGAGGTTCCGCCGCGCGACCTCGGCCGAGGCCGGCGTCATCAGGCGGTTCAACGGCAGCTGCCTCAGCTCCTCGATGGCGTACCCGGTCACTCGCTCGATGGATGGGCTGACGTAGGTGACCCTGAGCTGGAGATCGGTCGTCCAGATGACGTCCACGATGTTGTCGGACACCAGCCGGTAGCGGGCCTCGCTCTCCTGGAGCGCCGCCTCCGCGCGCCGGCGCTCGGTGACGTCGCGGAAGCTCCACACCCGCCCCGTGGTCCGGCCGTTCTCGCGCTGCGGCTGCGAGTAGCGCTCGAATACCCGCCCGTCCTTGAACTCGAGCACGTCGAAGCTCTCGGCGTCCGGGGACTCGTACAGCGCGTGGACCTTGTCGAGAAAGGCCTGCGGATCGGCGAGCTGATCGAGCACGGTGGCGAGCGCCAGCTCGTCGTCGCCCGTGGCCATGACGGCGTCGGGAATCCGCCATAGCTCGACGAATTTGTGGTTGAAGTTGACGATCCGGCCCTGGCCGTCCGCCACCAGGATGCCGTCGGCGGTGGAGTCGAGGATGGCGCGGTAGGCCTCGACCGACGGTTCGGGCCGCACGGTGACGGGCGTGTGTCGGGCGGGGCTCTTCTTGCGCGGGCATGAACGTCAAGTTGACGCCTTTTGAACCGGGCCGCTAGCTTTCATCGCTGCCCGGCCCTGGTGGTGAAATTGGTAGACACGCCATCTTGAGGGGGTGGTGGAGAAATCCGTGCCGGTTCGAGTCCGGCCCAGGGCATGCAGGCCAGTTGCCAGTTGCGCAGACGCCAAGTTGCCAGTGGTTGCCAGTGGCAAGGCGGCAGGGGCGGGGTGGGGCGGTCTGGCAACTTGGCGTCTGGGAACTGACAACCAGTAGTGCGCCGGTGTAGCTCAGCGGTAGAGCACTGGTTTCGTAAACCAGGGGTCGTGGGTTCAATCCCCACCGCCGGCTCTGTTCCTCTCCAGACCATCCGACCCGCGGCCGCTCAGGCGCCCGCGGCCTCGCCGTAGAGTTCCTCGTGACACGTCGGACACACCCCGTGCGAGAAGTCCACGCCCAGCCGCTCGCGGAAGTACGTCTCGACGCTGTGCCAGAATTCCTCGTCGTCCCTCACCCGCTTGCACTTCGCGCAGATCGGGATGATGTCGCGCAGCGTCACCAGCTCGCTGACGTCCTCGAGGACGAGCAGCGACAACGGCTCCGCTCCCCACGGCATCGGACTGGCCGAGACCAGCAGGTCGTACTCCTTCTTCAGCCCGGCCGACACCAGCGTGGCCTTGGTGCGCCGGCGGCTGACGTGCCCGCCGCGCTGGCTCTCCGCCACGGCGTTGCGGATCACGCAGTCCGCGCAGAAGGGACCTCTCCCGCAGCCACCGGGAGCGTCCAGCGCGTGGAGGCACTGCAGGATCTCACCGCCTCTGCGGCCGAGCACGACCGCGCCGTCCGCCGCGAAGACCGCGGCCGCCGCGTCGTTCAGGTCGCGCACCCGCACGTCCCCGTCCACCACGAACGCCCACAGCGGCATGGCGTTGAGCAGCGCGCGGTAGCGCGCGTCCGCCCCCGCATCCGCCACGGCCTCGGAACCCCCGCCGGGCGACACGGCATCGGGCTGTCCGGCCGCTATTATTGAAGCCATGTCCGCCCCTCGACCGTCGAGAGTTCCTGCAGGCCGCCGGCGCCTCAGCGCTGGTCGGTCTAATCCCTACAGGACTACGCACGCAATTACCGGGCCAAGGGCCGCGCCAGGCCGACTTCGCGTGGCCGTGCTGAGCGAACCCGGCTTCCCGTCGGTAGATGCGCCGGCCTTCTGGCCCGATGCGCTGAGCCCGGCGCTCGACGGCTTCGAGGTCTCGCACCCTGACGGTGGCCGATCTCGCCGAGCGTCTCTCGCCCGACCGCTTCGACGTGTTCGTCACGCCGTACGGCAGCGCGTATCCGAAGGAGGGCGTGGCCGGCGCTGCTGCGCTATCTCCAGGGCGCGGGCCACTGGGTGAACCTGGGCGGCGTGCCGTGCGCCGTACCGGTCGAGCGGAATCCGGACGGCGGATGGCGGGCGCTGCCGCGCGAGACCACGTACCACCAGCAGCTCGGCATCGTCCTCGCGTGCGCCGTGAGCACGGCCGCGGTCACGACCTGGCGGGCGAACGAATCCCTCCCGTGGACCGCACCGCTCACCGCCGATCTCGCCGCGACGAACGTCTGGGAGCCGTACTGGCGTTTCTCGAGCGTGTCGGACACGCCGGAGGAGTCCGGCTCGGCGGGCACGCGCGAGGCCACCGTGCGGCCGCTCGTCTCGGGTCTCGACGCCGCGGGCCGCGCGCTGGTGGCGCCCTTCGTGCTCGTGGACCGGCTGGAGCGCGCAGTTCGCGGGCGGGCGATGGATCTTCGCGACGGGTGACGGCGCCGTCTCCGGCGCGTCGCTCCGCGCGCTGGTGGAGGCGGCCGCCCTCGGCGTCCGGGAGCTGGTGGTGCGGCCGTCGTTCGCGTGCTACCGCGGCGCGGAGCGCCCGGCCGTGACCGTGGCCCTGCACGGATTCCCGCGCGCCGCCGCTGCGCCTCTCGCCGCGACCTGCGCCATCGAGGTGGCGGACGAGCGCGGCGCGGTCCTCGGCCGAGCCTCCGTCGCGCTGACGGGCAGCGATGCCGAGGCGATCGGGCACGGCCGACCTGGGGTCGGTGCTGCCGGATCCCCTCGCGCCGGGCCTGTATCGGCTCGCGGCGGCGCTCGCGGTGCCGGGCACGCCGCTCGAGCTGCGCCACACCACGGGCTTCTGGGTGTGGGACGAGCGGCTGCTCGCCGGCGGCGCGCCGCTCGCGCCGGGCCCGTACGCGTTCACCCGGCGCGGCGAGCCGTACCCCGTCACGGGCACGACGTACATGGCGTCCGACGTGCACCGGAAGTTCCTCGATCAGCCCAACCCGTGGCTGTGGGACCGGGACTTCGCGGCGATGAAGCGCGCGGGCGTCAACCTGGTGCGCACGGGGCTGTGGACGCGGTGGAAGGCGCTGATGCCGAAGGTCGGCGAGACTGGACGAGAGTGCGCTCCGCGCGCTCGACGCCTGGCTGCTCACGGCCCGCCGGCACGACGTGCCCGTGATCTTCAACCTGTTCGCCTTCCTGCCCGAGACGTGGGGCGGCGAGAACCCCTATCTCGATCCCGCCGCGGTCGCGGCGCAGCGCGCCTTCGTGCTGGCGCTGGCCCGCCGCTACGCGCCGATGCGCGACCTGATGTGGGACCTGATCAACGAGCCGTCGTTCTGCAACAAGGACCACCTGTGGAGCTGCCGGCCCAACGGCGACCGGTTCGAGCGCGCGGCCTGGGCCGCGTGGCGCGAGGAGCGCCGCCTGCCCGCCGCGGACCTGCCCTCGCTGGACGATTTCGCCGAGGGCGACGCGGCGGTGGACCGGCCGGTGGTGGTGGAGTACCGGCTGTTCGCGCAGGAGATGTTCCGGCGCTGGGCGCGCGACCTGCGGGCGACGTTGCGTTCGGCCGCGCAGCCGCCGCAGCTCGTCACCGTCGGCCAGGACGAGGCGGGTACGCGGGACAGTCCCAACAACCTGTTCCTCGCGCCCGACCTCGACTTCACCTGCGTCCACACGTGGTGGCTGAACGACGCCCTGGTCTGGGACGAGGTGATGACCCGGGCGCCGGGGACGATGAACCTGGTCGAGGAAACCGGCGTGATGTTCGCGGGGCAGCCGGCCGGCGTCGAAGCGCGCTGGGAGGAGTACGCGCGCAATCTGCTGGAGCGGAAGATGGCCATCGCCCTCGGCCCCGGGGGCGCGGGCTTCGTCGAGTGGGTGTGGAACTCGAATTGCAACATGGCGTCCGACAACGAGGCCGCGATCGGCCTGTGGCGTGCCGACGGCACCGCCAAGCCCGAGCTGGAGGCGCTGCGCGGCGTGGCCGCGTTCGTCGCCGGCGCGCGTCGCCACCTGGCGGGGCGGGAAGACGAGCCGGTGCTGCTCGTCGTGCCGCACTCGAACATGTTCTCGACGCACAACACCGCCACCGACGCCACGAAGCGCGCCGTGCGGGCCATGCAGTACGGGTGCGGCGTCGGGCTGGCCGCGGTCTCGGAGTTCGCCGATCACGCCGGCGACTGCCGTGCGCCGCGCCTGGTGCTCGTCCCCTCGCCGCGCGTGCTGCGGCCGGAGGCCTGGGACGCGATCCGGGCCTGGGCCGAGCGCGGGGCGGTCGTGCTGGTGACGGGCCCGCTCGATGCGCTGGCGCCGTTCGCCGCGCGGCCGGCCGAAGGTCCGTCGGGGGCGCGTGCGCGTGCCGCGCGGCCGCGGCGAGATCCTCTGGTCGCCGACCAGCGTCGAGCTGGGCAACGATCAGGGCGCGATCGTCGAGCTGTACCGCTGGGCGCTCAGCCGGGCCCGAGTGGCGCCGGCCGTCACGGTGGAGGGCGCGGACGCCTCGGTGCTGGTGCACGCGGCCGCGTATCATCACGCGCTGCTGCTGACGCTGGTGTCGGAGAAGGACGCGGCGGTGGACGTGCGGCTCCACTACGGCGCCGCGGGACGCGCCTACGAAGTCACCCTGCCCGGTGAGCGGGCGGCGATGCTCTTGGTGGGCCGGCCGGACGGGCGCGTTCTCGCGCGCTACCAGCCGGCCTGACCCCGCCTGCGGCGCGCCGGCCGGCGGCGGTCGTTGCGGAGCTAGGGAGTTGGCCGCCTCACGTGGACGGTGGCCTCACCCCGGCGGCGCTTCCTGTCCGCGCCCAGGGCCTCGGCGTGAATCACGGCCACGCCGGGCTCGAGCGCCGTCACGGTGCCGGTCGAATCCACCCGGGCGACGTTCACGTTGTTGGACGACCACTCGTAGCGCACCCCCGACGCGATCACGTTGCCGTCGCCGTCGTAGGCCAGCGCGCTCAGGCGCTGCGTGGCGCCGACGCGCAGCGTCACGGACGGCGGCGCGACCTGCACCTCCGCCACGGGCTTCTGGGCCACAGACGGTCATCGGTAGCAAGCAGCAAGAGAACCGGCGTCAGCGCGCACCAAGTGTGGACTTCTCATTCTGCACTCTCCCGTCTCGTAACCACTCGCAACTTGGCGTCTCGCAACTGCCCTCTGATCGACTCGTAACTCCACCGAGCCGTCTCACTGCTGCGGCGAAATGGCGATCTGCGTCCACGCCTCGACCGGCTGTCCGCCCTTCTGGGCCGGATTGAACTTCATGCTGTCGGCCGCGGCGAGGGCGGCGGTGCTGAACCGGTCGTCGCTGGACGTCGCGATCGGAATCACGCTCTCGACCGCGCCCGTCGCGCCGACGTGCACCCAGAAGGTCGCCGGCGTCGGCGGCGTGCCCTGGCCGTTCCACGGCGCCGTCGGGTTCGCGAGCGGCGCCGGCCTCGTGTCCCAGCAGACCTTGGGATAATTGCCCGGGTTGCGGCACTGCGCCGGGAGGGCCACCGCGGCCTTCGCCGTTCCTCCCCGGATGGCGACCGTCACCGTCGTCCACGAGTCCACGGGCTGGCCGTTCTTGGTCGCGGGCTGGTAGCTGGCCTCCCGGACCGTCGCCAGCGAGAAGGCGTTGATGTCGTCGTGCGTCGACGCCGTCTTGACGCGCACGTCCTCCACCTCGCCCGACTTGAGCACCCGGACGAAGAACGAGGCCGGCGTGGGCGCCGCCTCGCCGGGCTGCGGGACGTCGGTCACGGCGAGCGCGCTCTGCGGGCGCGCGGGCGAATCGTAACAGAGCCGGCCCTGGTTGAACTCCGGCTGCGTGCACATCGCGGTGGCGACGTGCGCCGCCAGCTGGTCCACCAGCGACTTCAGGCTGTCCTGCGAGCCCGAGGCCTCACCGTGGGCCAGCTTCGTCAGGTCGTGGGTGTCGTACACGTCCACGGCCAGCAGCAGGCTCCGGCCCGAGCCGACCGCGCTGCCGATGACCATCTGGTTGGCGCCGAGGCCGTAGGCGAAGCCGGCGTTGTCGCCCAAGGGCGCGACCACGTTGCGGTGTCCCGCGGCCCAGCGGCCGGCGAGGTCGTTGCCGTCCACCGTGGGTACGCCGTACAGGGCGCCCACGCGCTCGGTGAGCAGCATCGCCAGGCTGCGGGCCAGCGACGTGTCGGCGTTCGATACGCCGAAGGGCAGCACCGCCAGCTTGGCCGCGGCCGAGGGCGCCGCTTCGGCCTTGGTGCCGGCCGCGGCGCCCTGCGAGCCCAGGCTGCGCCACAGCAGCGCGGCGCCGAGCGCCACGACCACGACGGCGCGGCCGATCACCGCGAGCAGCGGCATCGGCAGCCCTCGCCGCGCCGGCGCCGCCCCGGCGCCCGTCACGCACGCCTTGAGCGCGTCAGCCACCTCGGCCGCGGTCTGGAAGCGGTCGGCGGCCTTCTTCTCGGTGCACCGCGCCACCACGCGGCCCAGCTGCCGCGCTCACCGTGGGCCGCTTGGTCTTGATCGCCGGCATCGCCTTGGTGAGGTGCTGGATCAGGATGCCCTGGCTGCTCGTCGCGTCGAACGGCACCTCGCCGGCCAGCATCTCCCACAGCACGATGCCGAGCGAGTAGATGTCGCTGCGCGCGTCCACGTCGGGCGCGCCGCTCGCCTGCTCGGGGCTCATGTAGTGGGGCGAGCCGATGATGACGCCCGTGCCGGTCAACCGCTCGCCGCTGCCCGCGGCGGCCTTGGCGATCCCGAAGTCCGCGACCAGCACCCGCTGCTTGGGGCCCTGCAGCATCACGTTCTGCGGCTTCACGTCGCGGTGCACGAGCTGCTGCGCGTGCGCTTCGGCGAGCGCGTCGGCGATGTCGGCGCCGATGCGGATCACCTCCGCCTCGGGGATCTGGCCTTCGCGGCGCAGCTTGGCGTCGAGCGACTCGCCCTCCACCATCGGCATGCCGAAGTAGACCAGCCCCTCGCCCTCGCCCACGAAGAAGATCGGCAGGATGTTCGGGTGGTTGAGCTTCGCGGCGGATTCGGCCTCGCGCACGAAGCGCTGCACGCTCGCCCGGTTGCCGGTGAACTCGGGCCGCAGGACCTTGATCGCGATGTGGCGCGACAGCTTGCGGTCGGTCGCGGCGAAGACGTGCGCGAACCCGCCCTCGCCCAGCTCGTGCTCGACCAGGAAGTTGGGGCCCAGGGCGGTCTGCAGCTTCTTGGCGAGGTCGTTCTGCTCCAGCAGCTGCGTTGCGTCGGCGGGGCCCGCGGTGTTCGGTGTCTTGGGCGCGTCGGGGTTCGGTGTCCCGCAGGACGGGCAGAAGGCGAACGCTGCCGGAATCTCCCGGCTGCACTTGACGCATGTGGGCATGGGTCAAGCCTAGCAGCCGGGCCGCGCCCGGGCCAGCCCGGAGGCTTGCCCGGCGGCGCCGAGCCCATAGTTTTGTAGGTCGTTCCCCCCTCAGGCTTTTCACCGGTTGGCAGGGTCGCGGAGGAAGCGTGGATCTCGACAGCCCGGGTCGGGCGAGCGACGAGCGGCGTGAGGTCCCGACACGGCGGGCCGTCGGCAGGCGCGTCGGGGCCGAGCGCCGGACGGCGGAGCGCCGCAGCTCGATCATGATGGTCGCCTACCACCGCCGGGTGAGCGGCGAGCGCCGGCTGGGGCGCGACCGGCGGAGCGGACGGGATCGGCGGATGACGCCGGATCGGCAGAATGCGCAGAGCGGAGGGTGGCGCTAGCTGACTGGGTGTGGGTGTGAGGGTGTAGGGTGTAGGTAGCGGCTGGCGCAGCTTTGCGCTTAAGCCTCTCAACATCCGGCCCAACTCATCGGCCAGGGTTCCGTCATCGGTCGCAGTTGGATCCGTTGTTACGTAGCCGAGGTGGCCGGCGATCAGCATCTCGGTTCCCCACTCCTTCAGCGACCGTTGGCGACCGCAGGACGGCAGGTAGTCACCGCGGTGCAAACGGCCGTCTCCCTCCGCGATTTGGCGGGTATAGAGACCGCGGCTCGCTCAATCTGACTCACCAATCCGTATGACTCGCGCTTCGGGAAGGGCACGGGCGCATCATCCGGTAGCTGACCAGGACGCAGTTCTCGATCGCCAACGGTCTTGCCACACCTTGAGATCCTGGTATGCTGCGAAGGCCTGGTTTTGCGATGGAGGGAAAGTGGATCGACCCGCGCTGGGGAGCAGGCGCATCGCGATGCGGCGCGGTGCGTTCTTCGTCGTCACCCTACTACCACAACCCACACCCTACACCTACCAACTAGCATCCTATTCAAAAATCCCCGTGATCCGCTGCAACAAATTTCGCCTCTCCGGTGTCGGTGTCGTCTCCCCCGACGCCCGCATCACCCGCTCCAGCGCCCGCTTGAAGGTCGTGGCCGAGGCGTAGCGCGCGGCGGGATCCATCGAAGCCGCCTTCTTGAGGACCCGGATCAGTCCGTCCGGCACGTCGTCCCGCACCAGCTTGAGGTCGGCGATGGTGCCGCCCACCTGGCCGCGCATGACGGCCTCGGCGGTGCGCCCTTCGAGCGGCGGCTTGCCCAGCAGCGCGAAGAAGCCGACGAGCCCCAGCGAGAACAGGTCGGTGCGCACGTCCACCTGGCCGCCCACCAGCTGTTCCGGCGCGGCGAACTGCGGCGTGCCGCTGCGGGAGGTGGCGCCGCCCCACATCCGGCCGCGGGGCAGGGCGAGGGCGAGGCCGAAGTCGGTGACGCGCACGCGGCCGTCGGGCCCCAGCAGCAGGTTCTCCGGCTTGATGTCGCGGTGGACCAGCCGGTGCTCGTGCGCGTGCTCGAGCGCGGAGAGCGTGTCGTTGAGGATGCCGACCGTGCTCTCCGGATCCAGCGGGCCCAACTCCTCGACCAGCTGGCCGAGGTTGTCGCCCTTGACCAGCTCCATCGTGTACCACAGCAGGCCGTAGCGCCCGTCGATGTCGTAGATGCTGACGATGTTCGGGTGCTGGAGGCTCGCCGCCAGCTGCGCTTCTTTCCGGAACCGCTCCACGACCTCCGGGTCCGCCGTGAGGGCCGGGTCGAGGACCTTGAGCGCCACCTCGCGCTCGAGCCTCAAGTCGCGCACGCGGTACACGCGGCCGAAGCTCCCGCTGCCGATGTCGCCCAGCAGCTCGTAGTCGTCGCCCAGCGCGCGGCGCAGCCTCCGCTCCCAGCCGGCCGAGCCCGGCAGGATGTGCGCGGGCGGCGGGCCGGCGTCGGGGCCGGCGAAGTCGCCAGTGTCGGCGGAGAGATCGGCGAGCATGGTGCCCGCGGTGAGGTAGCGATTGGCCTTGTCGAGCTCGAGCGCGCGGGCCAGCACGCGCTCCAGCGCGGCGGGGCAGGTGGGGCGCAGCTGGCGCGCCGGCGCGGCGGGCGTGCCGGGCAGCGCGCCGGTCACGGCGTGGTAGAGCACGGCGCCCGCGGTGTAGACGTCGGCGCCAGGGTCGCCCGGCGTCGCCGCCGCGGATCTCGGGAGCGAGGAACGGGAAGTTGTCCGTGGAGTCCGGGATGGCGACGGCGGGCAGCACCTGGTTGGCGTACCGCAGGTCGGTGATGACGGCTCGGCCCGAGACCTCGAGCATCAGCGTCGTGGGCAGGATGCGCCGGATCACGACGCCGCGCACGTTCGCGTGCTCGAGGCCGTCCAGCAGGTCGCGCGCCATGGCCAGCACGGACGGAATCGGCCGCGGCCCGCGCGCGCACCGCCTCCTCGAGGCTCTCGCCTTCGATCCACGCCCCGCTGCGCCACGCCAGCTCGCCGAGGATGCCGGCGGCGTACGCGTGGCGGAGGCTCGGGTGGTCGAGCTGCGCCAGGACTTCGGCCTCCTTGAGGAACCACGCGCGCCCCGGCGCCGCCGGGTCCACGTGCACCCGCAACGCGATCCGGCGCTTGAGGACGGGATCGGTGGCGAGAAACAGCAGGCGCTCGTCGGACTTGGCGACGAGGCGTTCGATGTCGAACAGCCCGCGGAAGCGCTCGACGTGGAGCGCGAGGTCGTCCATGTGGGAGCAAAGCTAACGGGATGCGGCGGCGCGGCGTAGCGCGATGCCGTCCGTGACGATCGGCGCGTGCCTCTCGCCCGCGCTGCGCGCGGCCAAGGCCGACCCCATCGAGATCCTGCGTGCCACATAGGCGAGCACGGGACGCGGTGTTCGCTTTCGGGACGATGCGTCCCGCACCCGGTCACCCTGGAGTTTCGAAACTCCTGCCAACCATCTGCTAACCTTCCGCTGTCTAAGGCTTTATGACGACCTCCGGACGCGCACATTCCTTGCCCTTCTCCTAGGCCGTGGACATACAGCGTGCACCCGTCAACAAGAAGCGCAAGCGCACCATCTGGGCGCTGGCCGGCGTCGCCGTCGTGGTCGTGGTCACCGTCGCGCTGAGCCGGCTGAGTCCGGCCGCGCCGTCGGTGGACCGCGCCACGCTGGTGATCGACACGGTCGTGCGCGGTCCGATGGTGCGCGAGGTCCGCGGCCCCGGCACGCTCGCGCCCGAGTCGCCCACCTTCATCTCGGCCGTGACTTCCGGCCGCGTGGATCGCGTGATCCTGCGCCCGGGCGCCAAGGTCGAGGCCAACACCGTCCTGATCCAGATGAGCAATCCGGACGTCGAGCTGCAGGCGCTCTCGGCCGATCAGCAGGTGTCGGCCGCCGAAGCCGCGCTCGTCACGCTCCGCACCTCGCTCGAGAGCCAGCGGCTGTCGGAGGAGGGCGTCGTCGCCCAGATGCAGGCGAGCTACCTCGAGGCCCAGCGTACGGCAGTGGCCGACGACAGCCTGGCGCAGCGCAACCTCATCGCGCGCTACGATGTCACCAAGGCCCACGACCAGGTGACCATGGCGCACAGCATGCTCGACATCGAGCAGCGGCGGCTCGCGGTCATCGCCGGATCGGTGGACAGCCAGATCGTCCTGCAGCAGGGGCAGGTCGAGAAGCTCCGGGCCATCGCCCAGTTCCAGCGCGGCCGCGTGGCCTCGATGAACGTGACGGCCGGCGCGGCGGGCACGCTGCAGGACCTGTCGCTCGAGGCGGGGCAGTGGGTGCAGGCGGGCCAGCAGCTCGCCGAGGTGGTGCAGCCGACGCGCCTCAAGGCCGTGCTGCGGATCGCCGAGACGCAGGCCGCCGAGGTGGCGCTGGGCCAACAGGCGGACATCGACACCCGGAACGGCATCGTGAAGGGCCACGTCTCGCGCCTCGATCCGCAGGCGGAGAACGGCACGGTGGCGGTGGACGTGGCCTTGGACGGCGCCCTGCCGCAGGGCGCGCGCCCCGACCTCAGCATCGAGGGCACCATCACGATCGAACGCCTGCCCAACGTGCTGCACGTGGGCCGCCCGGCCTACGGGCAGTCGAACAGCACCGTGGGGCTCTTCAAGCTGGTCCAGGGCGGACACTACGCGGTGCGGGCCAATGTCCAGCTGGGCCGCAGCTCGGTGAACAGTGTGGAAGTGCTGGGGGGGCTCGCCGTGGGCGACCAGGTGATCCTCTCCGACATGTCGCGTTATGACTCCGTGGATCGCGTGAAACTGGACTGACAACGCGACGGTGCGGCCTCCTCGCGCATCTGACGAGGGACTGCCCGTACCGGTGATCGGACCGCAACGAGACCGACAACCCCGAGGGATGGGACGATGACGGCAGCGAACGGGCAGGTGCTGATCAAGCTCGAGGGCCTGAAGAAGGTCTTCTACACCGACGAGGTCGAGACCCACGCGCTCGAGGACGTGCATCTCGAGATCAAGGCCGGCGAGTACCTCGCCATCGCGGGCCCGTCGGGCTGCGGGAAGACCACGCTGCTCTCGATCCTGGGGCTGCTGGACTCGCCCACCTCGGGCAACTACGTCCTCGGCGGCGACCACGTCGGCAACCTCACGGCGGCGCAGCGCGCGCGCATCCGCAACCGGCAGATCGGCTTCATCTTCCAGGCGTTCAACCTGATCGGCGACCTCACGGTGGCCGAGAACGTCGAGCTGCCGCTCACCTACCGCGGCATGCCCTCGGACGAGCGCGGCAAGCGGGTGCAGGACGCGCTCGAGAAGGTGGGGATGAGCCACCGCATGAAGCACTATCCCTCGCAGCTCTCCGGCGGCCAGCAGCAGCGCGTGGCCGTCGCGCGCGCCGTGGTGGGCGACCCGCTGATCATCCTCGCCGACGAGCCGACGGGCAACCTCGACTCCAAGAACGGCGAGTCGGTGATGGAGTTGCTCCGCGACCTGCACCGCGCGGGCGCCACGCTGTGCATGGTGACGCACGATCCGCGGTACGCGAGGCATGCGGACCGGTCAATCCATCTGTTCGATGGTCGCATCGTCGAAGAATCAGTGGCGGTCGTTTAGAGGCAGCAGTTGGTGGGTTGTAGGTGGTGGGTTGTAGGCCCGACCACCCACCACCACCTACAACCTACAACCTACCAACGCCCTCAACCAGGACCCCATGCCGTGGACACGCTGATACAGGACCTGCGGTACGCTGTTCGGGGATTGCTCCGCAGTCCCGGCTTCACGCTTGCCGTCGTCCTCACCCTCGCGCTCGGCATCGGCGCGAACACGACGATGTTCGGGGTGCTGGACACGCTGCTGCTGAAGCCGCCGGCGCACGTCACCGACCCGTCGCGGGTGCAGCGGATCTACTTCCGCCGCGACCTGTTGCAGGGCGGCCGCACGAGCTCGGGCACGTCGTTCCCGGCGTACGAGTCCTTCGCCGGCGTGCGGGCCTTCAGCGCCGTGGCCGCCATGGCGTCGGGGGGCGTGAGCATCGGCACGGGTGCCGAGGCGCGCCAGGCGGACGTCCAGGCGGTTTCCGCGTCGTTCTTCCCGCTCCTGGGCGTACAGGCGGAGAAGGGCCGCTTCTTCGACTCGACCGACGACCAGCTGGGTGCGGGCCCGGTGCTGGTCGTGAGCCACACCTACTGGCAGCGCGAGCTGAACGGCGATCCAGGCGTGCTCCACCGCACGATCCGGATCGGCGATTTCGTCTACGCGATCGTCGGCGTCGCGCCCGAGGGGTTCACCGGGGCCGAGCTCGACGAGCCGGACTTCTGGCTCCCGATCCGGCAGTCGGCGCCGCTCCTCGCGAGTGCTGAGGCGCTGGGCAGCCGCAACTTCTTCTGGATGAGCGTGCTGGCCAGGCTGGCGCCGGGCGTGACGCGGGCCGCCGCGACGGCGGAGGCGCAGGTCGTCTTCGACCGCGGCGAAGCCGCGAGCCGCGGGATGCTGATGGGCGCCGGGCCGGGGCCGGGCGGCCCGGGAGGCGCGGTGCGGCGGCAGGCGGGCGGGCCGGGCCCCGCGGCGGCGCCGCGCCGCCCGCCGATCGCGACCACGGTGCTCCTGGGCCCGATCCAGGAGGCCCGCGGGCCCGACATGTCGAGCGACGCCAAGGTCGCGCTGTGGGTCGGGATCGTTGCGCTCGCGGTGCTGCTCGTGGCCTGCGCGAACGTGGGGAACCTCCTGCTGGCGCGCGGCCTCAGGCGCCGCACGGAGATGGCGGTGCGCGCTGGTCTCGGCGCGGGGCGGGGTCGCCTGGTGCGGCAGCTCCTGGTCGAAAGCGTCGTGCTCGCGCTCGTCGGCGGCGCGGCGGGCCTGTTCGTCGCGCTGTGGGGAGGCGCGGTGGTGCGGGCGTATCTCCTTCCCAAGGCGGCCATAGCCGGCTCGCTCCTCGACCCGCGCATCCTGCTGTTCACCTTCGCGGTGTCGGTCGTGGCGGGGATGCTGGCCGGCAGCGTGCCGGCCTGGCAGTCGAGCCACACGGACCTCGCGGGCGCGCTCAAGGCGGGCAGCCGTGACGTCTCGGGCGGCCGCGGCGTGCTGCGCTCGACGCTGCTCACGATCCAGGTGGCGCTCACGCTCGTCCTCCTCGTGGGCGCGGGGCTGTTCGTGCGGAGCCTGCGGCACGCGGAGACGCTCGACTACGGGCTCGATCTCGGCCGCGTCCTCGTCGCGCACGTGAACCTGCACGCGGGCGGCGTCGGGGAGATGAGCGTGACGCGCACCGACGTCGGGGGCGGCGAGGCGGCGACCGACCCGCAGAGCGCGGCCTACCTGCGGCTCCTGGATCGGATCCGCGCCAATCCGGCCGTGGAGAACGCCGCGGTGACGATATCCACGCCGTTCCAGTCGGCGATCATGACGATGCTCGGCGTTTCCGGCCGGGACTCGCTTCCCCGCGTGGCCGGGGGCGGCCCGTTCCTGACGGCGGTTTCGCCGACGTACTTCGCCACCGTGGGTACGCGCATCGTGCGCGGGCGCGGCTTCACCGACGCGGACGTCGCGGGCGCCGCGCCGGTGGCGGTGGTGGGGCAGAGCTTCGCCCGCTTCGCGTGGCCGAGCGCCGATCCGATCGGGCAGTGCCTCTATCTCGACCCGAGCCGCAAGACCTGCGTGCAGGTGGTGGGCGTCGCCGCCGACGTCCGCACGATGGGCGTGTCCGAGAACGCCACCCTCGTTTACTACCTGCCGTACGCCGAGCACCTCATGCCGATGCCGCTGAACGGGCTGCTGGTCCGCACGCGCGGGCCGGCGCGCGCCGCGACCGCGGCGGTCCAGCACGCCCTCCAGACCGCGGAGGCGGACCTGCCCTTCGTGTCGGTGCGCTCCATGCTCGACGCCGTGCAGCCGGGGTGGCGTGCGTGGCAGCTCGGCGCGACGATGCTGACGCTGTTCGGCCTCCTGGCGCTGGTGATCGCGTCGCTGGGTCTCTACGGCGTGACGGCCTACGGCGTCACGCAGCGCACCCGGGAGATCGGCGTGCGCCTCGCGCTCGGCGCGCGTGGAGAGGACGTGGTGCGCCTGGCCGTGATGCAGGCGGTCCGCGCCACGGCGATCGGTGGAGCGATCGGTGTGGTGGCGGCGCTCGGGCTCGGCCGCGCGGTGGCGTCGCTGCTCTTCGGCGTCGAGCCGCTCGATCCTGTGAGCATCCTCGGCGGCATCGTCCTGCTGCTCGCGGTGGCCGCGCTGGCCGCGTGGCTGCCGGCCCGACGTGCGGCGGGGATTGACCCGATGACGGCGTTGCGGACGGAATGAAGACAGTTGGTGGGTTGTGGGTGGTGGGTTGTAGGCCCCACCCACCACCACCACAACCTACAACCCACAACCCACTAACCGATGATAAGCATCCGGAATCTCGAGAAATCCTACGACACCGGCGGCTCCAAGACCTACGTGCTCCGCCAGGTCAACTTCGACCTCGCGCCCGGCGAGTTCGTCACGATCATGGGGCCGTCCGGGGCGGGGAAGTCCACGCTGCTCGCCATCCTCGGCATGCTCGACGGCCAGTGGACCGGCGAGTACGAGTTCTTCGGCGAGCCGGTGCACAAGCTCTCGGTCAAGCAGCGCAACGAGCTGCACAAGAAGAACGTGGGCTTCGTGTTCCAGCAGTACCACCTGATCGACGATCTCACGGTCGAGGAGAACCTCGACATCCCGCTCTCGTACCGGAACGTCAAGAAGGCCGAGCGGCAGGCGATGGTCGCCGACACGCTCGACCGCTTCCAGATCGTGGCGAAGAAGAAGCTCTTCCCGAGCCAGCTCTCCGGCGGGCAGCAGCAGCTCGTCGCCGTGGCGCGCGCGGTGATCGCGAACCCCAAGCTGCTCCTCGCCGACGAGCCGACGGGCAACCTGCACAGCTCGCAGGGCAAGGAGATCATGGAGCTGTTCAAGAAGCTGAACGGGCAGGGCACCACGATCGTGCAGGTGACGCATTCGGAAGCGAACGCGGCGTACGGGAATCGGGTCGTGAATCTGTTGGATGGCTGGGTCGTAAAGTAGAGAAGGCTGTTGGTGGGTTGTAGGTGGTGGGTTGTGGTGTCCCTACCACCCACCACCCACAACCTACTAACCAGCCCGTCAGGAGCCTGATGCCTGTGGAATCTCTGATCCAAGACCTGCGCTACGCTGTCCGGACACTGCGAAAATCCCCCGGCCTCGCCGTGCTCGCCGTGCTGTGCATGGCGCTGGGCATCGGCGCGGTCACGACGATGTACAGCACCGCCACCGCGTTCGTGTTCCGGCCGCTGCCGCAGCTCGCGGACCCCGCGCGCCTCGTGCACGTGTGGGAAGGGCCGGCCAAGTTTCCGGAGCGCGACGACGGGATGAGCGCCGGCGCGCTCCAGGACGTGCGCGCCCTCCCGGTCTTCAGCGACGTGGTGGCGTTCCGCTTCTGGAGCGCGAACATCACCGGCCGCGACCAGCCGGAGCAGGTGCGCGGCGTGCGCTTCACGGCGAACGCGTTGCGGACGCTCGGCCGCCGGCCGCTGCTCGGCCACGACCTCACGCCGGCCGATGAGGCGCCCGGCGCCGACCACGTGGTGCTGCTGGGCTATGGCCTGTGGCAGCGCCGCTTCGGCGGCGACCGCGGCCTGGTGGGCCGCTCCGTCCAGATCAACGGCGAGAGTTACACGGTCGCCGGCATCATGCCGGAGGACTTCTCCTTCCCGACGGCGGCGGAGCTGTGGGCGCCGCTGGGCTTCACCGCGAGCGCCTTGGCCGACCGCGGGGCGCGCAACATCTTCGCGCTCGCGCGCCTCGCGCCGGGCGTGAGCGGGCCGCGGGCCGAGGCCGCCGTGACGACGCTCGGCGCGCGCCTCGCCGCCGCCTACCCGGCGGTGAGCGACGGGTGGGTGATGCGCGCGCGAGCCCGCCGAGCGGACTTCGGCGCGGGTCCCCGGCCCGTTCATGATCGTCCTGCTGGCGGCCGCGGCGTTCGTGCTGCTCATCGCCTGCGCCGACGTGGCGAACCTGCTGCTGGCCCGCGCCACGGGCCGGCGGCGCGAGCTGGCGGTGCGCATCGCCCTCGGAGCGCCTCGCAACCGCATCGTGCGGCAGCTCCTCACCGAGAGCGTGGTGATCGCCGTCGCCGGCGGCGTGCTGGGCGTGCTGCTGTCGGTGTGGGGGCTCGCCGCGCTCGCCGCCAGCGTGCCGGTGGAGGTCCGCTCCCTGATCCCCGGCTTCGGCCGGCTGCAACTCGACGGGCAGGCCCTCGTCGTGACGGCACTGGTGGCGGTGGTGAGCGGCGTGCTCTTCGGCGCTGCGCCGGCCTTCTCGGCGGCCCGCGTGGACGTGCACGAGTCCCTGAAGGAGGGCGCGAGGGGCGACGTGGGCGGCGGCCACTCGGGCCGGCTGCGCAACGCCTTCGTGGTCGCGGAGGTGGCGCTGTCGCTGATGCTGCTGGTGGGCGCGGTCGAGACGCTCGCGACGTTCCGGCGCATCGCGCTCAGCGACCCCGGCTTCGTCCGCGACGGCGTCCTGACGCTGGACGTCACGCTGCCGACGGCCGACTATCCGCGCGATTCCGCCGTCACCCGGTTCTATCGCGACCTCGAGGATCGCGTCGCGGCGCTGCCCGGCGTGACGGCGGTCGGCGAGACGACCGTGATGCCGCTGTCGTTCAGCGAGGATCGGGAAGGTGTCGAGGTGGAAGGCAGCCCGCTGCGCCGACCCGACGACGCGCCGAGGCTCGGCCTCCGGCAGGTGTCGCCCAGTTACCTGCAGACGCTGAACATCCCGCTGCTCGAGGGGCGGGTGCTGACGCCGCAGGACGGTCCCGAGGCGCCGTTCGTGGCGGTGGTGAGCCAGGCCGCGGCGCATCTGCTGTGGCCGGATCAGCCCGCCCTCGCCAGGCGCTTCAAGATGCGGGGCGGGAGCTGGGTGCAGGTCGTGGGCGTCGTCCGGAACGTGCGCGGCAACCCGCTCAACGGCGGCGACCTCCGGCCCGTGATCTACCTCCCGAGCCGGCAGTGGCCCGCGCGCGAGATGTCGCTCGTGGTCCGGGCGGCTGGTGATCCTTCCCGGCTCACGCCGCTCATCCAGCACGAGATCCAGGTGCTCGACCCGCGGCTCGCCGCCGGTGAGGTGCTCTCGATGCGGCGCGTCATCTCGATCTCGACGTCGCCCTGGAGCGCGACGTCGCAGACGCTCGCCGTCGGCGCCGTCATCGCGCTGATCCTCGCGTGCGTCGGCATCTACGGGGTGATGGCGTACTCGGTGGCGCAGCGCACCCAGGAGCTGGGCGTGCGCATCGCCCTCGGCGCGACGGGCGGCGGCGTCCTGCGGCTGGTGCTGGGTCGCGCGGCCTGGCTCGCCGCGATCGGCATCGCCATCGGCATCGCCGGCGCGGTCGTCTTGAGCCGCGGCCTGCAGGCCATCCTGGTGGACGCGAGCGCCACGGATGCCTTCACCATCGGCTCCGTGGCACTGAGCCTCGCCGCCGTCGCGTTGGCCGCGAGCCTGGTGCCGGCATTGCGCGCGATGAGGCTGGATCCGATGGTCGCCCTGCGGGGGGAGTAGGACGGTTGGTGGGTGGTAGGTGTGTGGGTTGTCGGCCCCACCACCCACAACCTACACACCCACCAACTCTTATCTTCTCCCCCGTGTCTAACCTGACCATGGACACACTCCTCCGCGAGCTGCGCTACGCCGTCCGCACGCTGCGCCACAGCCCCGGCTTCACGGCGGTGGCGGTCCTGACGCTGGCGCTCGGCATCGGCGCCAACAGCGCGATCTTCTCGGTCATCAACGCGGTGCTGCTCCGGCCGCTACCGTACGCGCAGCCCGACCGGCTGGTGGACATCAACCACTTCTATCCCTCGCTCCACAACCTGCGGGCCGGCATCTCCGTGCCGGGTTTCCGCGACTACTCGGCGCACCACGACGTCTTCGTGCACTCGGCGGCGGAGACGGGCGCGGGCATGAATCTCACCGGCGTGGGCGAGCCGGAGCGCGTGAACGTCGCGAAGGTGACGGGCGACTTCTTCACCACGCTGGGCGTGAGCGCGGCGCTGGGGCGGACCCTCCGGCCCGAGGAGGCGCAGGCGGGCCACGACCACGTGCTCGTGCTGACCGACGGCTATTGGAAGCGGAAGTTCGGCAGCGACCCTGCGGTCCTCGGCCGGACGCTGCAGCTGAGCGGTGAGGACTACCAGGTCGTGGGGGTGATGCCGGCCGGGTTCCGCGATTTCTTCGGGCGGACCGTGGACCTCTGGATGCCGATCGTGTTTCAGCCCGCGGATTTCGGCGACAACCGGCGCACCAACGAGTTCCTCCAGTTCATCGGCCGTCTGGCGCCGGGCGTGAGTGAAGCGCACGCCCAGGCGGCGATGCACACGCTGGCCGCGCAGCTCAAGGCGACATACACCAACAGCTACTCCTCCGACTGGGACCTCCAGGTCACCTCGCTCAACGACGAGGCGACGGGCGGCATCCGCCGCTCGCTCCTGGTGCTGCTCGGCGCGGTGGGCTTCGTCCTGCTGATCGCGTGCGCGAACGTCGCGAATCTCCAGCTTGCGCGCATCGCGGCCCGGTCGAGGGAGTTCGCCGTCCGCGTGGCGCTCGGCGCCTCGCCCGCGCGCCTGGCGCGGCAGCTCCTGACCGAGAGCGTGCTGCTGTCCGTCGTCGGCGGCGTCCTGGGCCTGCTGCTCGCGATGTGGGGCGTGCCGGCCCTCCTGGCGCTGAGCCCTCGCAACCTGCCGACCGCCGGCGCCGTGCGCCCCGACCTCGCCGTGCTCGGTTTCACGCTCGCCGTCTCCCTGGCGGCGGGCCTGGTGTTCGGCCTGATGCCGGCGCTCCAGCTCAATCGCGGCGACGTTCATGATGCGCTCAAGGAAGGCGGCCGCGGCGCCGTCGGCGACCGGGGCACGCTGCGGCTCCGCCGGGGACTCGTCGTCACGACCGTGGCGCTCGCGCTGACCCTGCTCGCCGGCGCCGGCCTCCTGGTGCGCAGCTTCTCGCGGCTCGTCGGCATGGACCCCGGCTTCCAGCCCGACCACCTGCTGACGTTCAACGTGTCGCTGCCGGCCGCCAAGTACACCAACGACACGCTGCGGGCCGACGTCCTCGAGCGGCTCGATGCGGCCATCGCGGCGGCGCCCGGCGTGGTTTCGGCCGGCGGGACCACCAACATCCCGTTCGGCGGAGGGTGGGGGACGGCGAGCTTCAACGTGGAGGGCTACCAGCCGCCGCCCAACGCGCCGATGCCGTGGGGCGACATGCGGGCGGTCACGCCGAGCTACCTGCCCACGATGCGGGTCCCTCTCAAAGCGGGACGGCAGTTCACCGCCGCTGACCGGTCGGGCGCGAGCCAGGTGTGCATCGTGGACGACGCGCTCGTGCGGCGCTACTGGCCCGGCGCCGATCCGATCGGCAAGCGGATCACCTTCAATAGCCTGACGGACTCGAGCATCAAGTGGATCACGGTGGTGGGCGTGGTCGGGCACACGCTCTTCACCGGCTTCGACGACGACAAGACGCGCGTGCAAGTGTACTTCCCGCTGGCGCAGAACGGACAGGCGTTCCTCGGGTTCGTGGTCCGCACGGCCGGCGATCCGATGGCGGCGGTCGGCGCCGTACGCGCGGCCGTGCGCTCGGTGGATGCCGACCTCCCGCTCGCCAAGGTCAACACGATGGACGACCTGATCTCGCAGACGACCGGGCCGCGGCGGTTCTCGGTCCTGCTGCTGGGCGGCTTCGCCGCGCTGGCGATGGCCCTGGCCTCGATCGGGTTGTACGGCGTGATGAGTTATACGGTCACGCAGCGCACGCGCGAGCTGGGCGTGCGCGTGGCCCTCGGCGCTTCGGCCGGCGAGGTGCTGGGCCTGGTCCTCAAGCAGGGCGTCCGCCTGGCCCTCGTGGGCATCGCGATCGGCCTGGTGGCGGCGCTGCTCCTCACGCGCGTGATGCGCACGATGCTCTTCGGCGTCGGCGCCACCGATCCGGCGACGTTCGTACTGGTGCCGCTGCTGCTGCTCGCCGTCGCCGCGCTCGCGAGCTATCTGCCGGCGAGGCGAGCGACGAGGGTCGATCCGATCGAGGCATTGAGAGCGGAATAGACGTTGGTGGGTGGTGGGTTGTAGGTTGTCGTCCCCACCACCCACAACTACCACCTACCACCTACAACCCACCAACCGTTCTTCTCCCTGTTCGCTTCCGGGAAGCCCGTTCCCACAGGCGCACAGAGGCAGCGGATACGCGACCCTGGCTGGCTCCCTAATCAATTGATCCGTAAGGTCTTGCGTCCGCAGCGCCGTGGCACGGGCCTCGCAATGGCAGTGGTTGGCAGGTGGTGGGTTGTAGGTTGTCGTCCCCACCACCCACAACCCACAACCTACCAACTGCCGTCAGGGCCGCGACGCCATGGACTCTCTGATCCTCGACCTCCGCTACGCGATCCGTACGCTCCTCAAGGCCCCCGGCTTTACGCTGGTGGCGCTGCTCACGCTTGCCCTCGGCATCGGGGCCAACACCGCCATCTTCAGCGTTGTAGATGCGGTCCTGCTCCGCCCGTACGCGTTCCCGGAGCCCGACCGCCTGGTGCAGGTGAACTCTCTGGCGCACGGATCCGTGGCGTCGGTTTCGCCGGCCGACTTTCTCGACTGGCAGAAGATGGCCCGCTCCTTCACTGCGATCGCCGCCCTGGATCGCGCCGACATGGCGCTGAGCCGCGAGGGGCCGGCGGAGGAACTGCGGGGGGCGACGGTGACGGGCGACTTCTTCCGCATCCTCGGTGTCGCACCAGCGCTGGGCCGCGCATTCACCGCCGAGGAAGAGACGTACGGCCGGGACCACGAAGTGATCCTGAGCGATGCGCTGTGGCGCGTCCGGTTCGGCGCCGACCGGCGCGTCGTCGGGCGCGCGATCCGGCTCGACGGCCAGCCGTGGCAGGTGGTGGGCGTAATGCCCCGCGGCTTCGCATTCCCGTCGGAGGCGCAGATGTGGGTGCCGCTGACGTGGTCGCCCGAGTTGGCGGCGATGCGCGGGGGGCATTATCTGGACGTGATCGGCCGGCTGCGCCCGGGCGCGACCGTGGACGCGGCCTCGCGCGAAATGGCGTCCGTCTCCGACCGCATCCACGCCGACCATCCGGACGTGAACATCCAGTGGTCGGCAGGGGTGCAGTCGTTCCGTGACGCGATGGTGGGGGACGTGCGGCCGACGCTCCTGGTTCTGCTCGGCGCCGTGGGCATCGTGCTGCTCATCGCGTGCGTGAACGTCGCGAATCTCCTGCTGTCACGCGGCACGGGCCGCGCGCGCGAGCACGCGGTCCGCGCGGCGCTCGGCGCGTCCACGGCGCGGCTGGCGCGCGGCGTAATGGCCGAGAGCCTGTGGCTGGGATTCGCGGGTGCGGCGCTCGGCCTCGCGCTCGCCGCGTGGGGCACGGACGCGGTCGTGGCCATGGCGCCCGAGGGCGTGCCCGGCATCGCGGGGGCGCACGTGGATCTGCGGGTGCTCTGCTTCGCGGCCTGCCTGGGCCTGCTCGCCAGCGTGCTGTTCGGCCTGCTCCCGGCGTGGCGCGCCACCAACGTCTGGTCGCTTGCCGAGCGGCTGCGCGACGGCGGAGCCGCGGTGGGTGGCCGGCACGGGCGGCGCTCGCGCCAGGGACTGGTCCTGGCGGAAGTGGCCCTGGCGGTCGTGCTCGTCGTCGGCGCCGGCCTCCTCCTCAAGAGCTTCGTGCGCCTCCGCTCGGTGGATCCGGGCTTCGATCCGCGCGGCGTGCTCACCTTCGATGTCTCGCTGCCCGACGCCACGAAGCCGGCCGAGGCTTCGCTGTTCTTCGGATCGCTCGTCGGACGGTTGCGCGCGCTTCCCGGAGTGCAGAGCGTCGGAGGGATCTTCGGGCTGCCGCTGCGGGACTTCGGTTACGGCGCCACCCTGCACGAGCTGGACGGGCACGAGTTGTCGCCGCAGGAACATGAGGCGGGCGTCGTGCCGGAGATCCGCGTCGTCACACCGGACTTTTTCCGCACGATGGGTATCCAGCTGGTGCGCGGGCGCGTCTTCAGCGACGCGGATCGTGCCGGCACGCAGCCCGTCGCGGTCGTCTCGGAGACCGCGGCCCGGCGCATGTGGGGGGCGGTGGATCCCCTGGGTCACCACTTCACGCTCGGCACGCAGCTGGGACTCGGGAAGGATCACGCGCGAGCCGGCGGCCTGGTGGTCGGGGTCGTACGCGACGTGAAGGACGAGTCGCTGGCCGAGGAGGGCAGGCCGTGGGTGTACGTGGTCCACGCGCAGTTCCCGGTCCCATATCTTTCGCTCGCGGTTCGCACCGGGGGACGGCCGGAGGCGTTGGTCGGCCCGGCACGCGCGGCCCTGGCCGCGGTGGACCCCGACGTGCCGATGGCCGCCGTGCGCACCATGGGCGAGTGGATCTCCACCTCGATGGCGAGCCGGCGCTTCTATTCCTGGCTCATCGGCGTGTTCGCCGCGCTTGCCCTCGGTCTGGCTGCGGTCGGCGTGTACGGCGTGCTGTCGCAGACGGTGGGCGAGCGCACACGGGAAATCGGTCTCCGCGTGGCGCTCGGCGCCGCGCCCGCAGAGGTCACGGCGCTCGTGGTCCGGCAAGGCGTCGCGCCGGCAGCACTCGGCGTCGGCGTGGGACTCGCGGTCGCGCTGCTCCTGACGCGCGCACTCCAGGCGTACCTGGCGCCGCTGCTCTTCAGCGTCGGCCCCGCGGATCTGACGACCTATGCCGCGGTCGCCGCGCTCATCTTCGCCGTCGCGCTGCTCGCGGCCTGGATTCCGGCGCGGCGCGCGGCGCGGGTGGATCCGCTGACGGCGCTGAGAAGCGAATGAGACGGTTGGTAGGTGGTGGGTGGTGGGTTGTCGTCCCCACCGCCCACCGCCCACAACCTATAACCTGCCAAACGCCGCGCGGATCTCGACCCGTGGGCAGCCGGAGCGCATGATGGGTCACTTGTTGGGAGACCTCCGTTACGCGGCGCGCGGGCTGCTGCGCACGCCGCTGTTCACTCTCGGCATCGTCGCGACGCTGGGCATGGGCATCGGCGTCAACGCCGCGATCTTCGGCGTCGTGGACCGGCTGTTCCTCCGGCCCCCGGCCGGCGTACAGGGCGCCGATCGCGTGGTGCGCCTGTACGTGCGGCGCACCGATCCGTTCTTCGGCACCAATACGCAGGGCATCGGCCTGTATCCGGCCTTCGTCGACATCCGCGACGGCCACGCGTTCGCGGGCGTTTCGGCGGTCACGACCAGAGACATGAGCCTCGGGCGCGGAGCCGATGCGGTCTCGGTGAACGTCGGCGCGGTGTCGTGGGACTACTTCGCCACCCTCGGCGTGGGGCCTCAAGTGGGCCGCCTGTTCGTGGCCGCCGAGGACGCCCCGGGCGAGGCGCGGACGGTGGTGCTCACCGACGCCTTCTGGCGCGCGCACTACGGAGCGGATCCCGGCATCGTCGGCCGCGAACTCGTGGTCGGCGCTGGGCCGGCGGTGGTCGTCGGCGTGGCGGCCCGCGGGTTTCCGCGGCATCGATCTCAGCCCGGTGGACATCTTTCTGCCCATCGGCGTCGTGGCCGCGGAGGTGGCGAGCCCGGAGGCGCTCAGCAGCCGGCACTGGTGGTGGATGGACGCCATCGCGCGGCTCCGCCCCGGCCAGCGGCCCGAGGGCGCCGCGGCGCGCGCGACGCTGGCGTACCGCCGCGGCGCGGAGGACAAGGCCGACAGCACCGCGGCCGTGCTGACAGGTCCCATCCAGCAGGCGCGCGGCCCGGAGGCGTCGAGCGACGCGAAGGTGTCCGCGTGGATCGGCTTTGTGGCCATCGCGGTGCTGCTCATCGCGTGCGCCAACGTGGCGAACCTGCTGCTGGCGCGCGGGGTCGCGCGGCGGCGCGAGCTGGCGGTTCGGGCGGGCCTGGGCGCCGGGCGCGGCGGGCTCATGCGCATGCTGCTGGCGGAGTCGCTGGTGCTGGCCGCGGCGGGCGGCGGCGCCGCCGTCGCGCTGGCGGCCTGGAGCGGAGCGTTGGCGCGCGGCTTCCTCGTACCCGGCCTCCCCGCCGACACGCCCGTCGTGGACACGCGCATGCTGGCGTTCACGGGGCTGGCCGTGGCGGCCACCGCGCTCTTGATCGGCGTCGTGCCGGCCGTGCAGGCCAGCCGTACCGACCTCACCGAGTCGCTCAAGAGCGGGGGCCGTGGCGCGACCCAGCGCGGCGGACGGACGCGGGCGGCGCTGCTGGCCGTTCAGGTCGCCCTCACCCTGGTGCTCCTGGTGGGCGCGGGGCTGTTCGTGAAGAGCCTGCGCAACGTCGAGCACCTCAACCTCGGGTTCGACCCCGCCCGCGTGCTCGAGGCGCGGGTGGACATGAATGCGGCCGGCCTCAGCGGCGCGGACGCCGACGCGACGTACCTGCGCATGCTCGATCACGTCGGCCGCCTGCCCGGCGTCGCCGGCGTGGCGGCGATGCAGTCGCCCTACCAGTGGGCGCAGGCGATCACGCTGCGCGCGCAGGGAGTGGACTCGCTGCGTCCTCCGAAGACGGGAGGGCCGTACATCAACGCCGTGACGCCCGGGTACTTCGCCACGCTCGGCACGCCGCTGGTGCGGGGGCGCGAGTTCACCGACGGGGACGTCGCGGGCAGCCCGCGCGTCGCGGTGGTCAACGCGTACATGGCGAGGGGTCTGTGGCCGCACGGGACCGCGATCGGCAAATGCCTCTATCTCGGCTCGGATACAGCGAGGGCGTGCACGGAGATCGTCGGCGTGGTGGGCGACGTCGCATCCAACGGAGTGACACAGGGCGAAATGTGGGATTACTACGTTCCCTTCGCGCAGGCGCAGTTGGCAAGCCCGTACGGCGCGCATCTCAACGGGATGGTCGTCCGCTCGCGGACCACGGCGGCGGGCATCGCCGGCGCCGTGCGCAGCGAGATGCAGGCCGCCGGGAACCTGCCCTACGCGCAGGTCCAGAGCCTCGCCGACCGGATCGCGCCGGATTACCGGTCGTGGCGTCTGGGCGCGACGGCCTTCACGGCGTTCGGCGCGCTGGCCCTGGTGATCGCGGCGATGGGGATCTTCGCGGTCATCTCGTACTCGGTCAGCCGCCGCACCCAGGAGATCGGGGTGCGCATGGCGCTCGGCGCCCAGGCGGCGCAGGTCGCGCGGATGGTAGTCGCGCAGGGCCTGGCGGCCGCGATGGTGGGCGTGGCGCTCGGCGCCGGCGTCGCGTGGGCGCTGGGCCGCGGGATCCGGGCGCTGCTCTACGAGGTGTCTCCGGCCGACCCGCTGGTGTTCGGGACCACGGCGCTCATGCTGGTGGCGGTGGCGGCGCTGGCCGCGTGGCTGCCGGCGAGGCGTGCCGCGCAGATTGATCCGATGGCGGCGTTGCGAAGTGAATGAGACGTTGGTGGGTGGTGGGTTGTCGGTTGTCGTCCCCACCACCCACCACCCACAACCTACCAACCGCCGTTAGGGGCTCGATGCTTGGATAGTCTCATCCTCGACCTCCGCTACGCCGTCCGGACGCTCCTCAAGAGCCCCGGCTTTACGCTGGTCACCGTGCTGACCTTCGCGCTCGGCATCGGCGCGACGACGGCGGTCTTCAGCGTCGTCGAGGCCGTGCTCCTCAGGACGCTGCCGTTCCCGGACGCGGACCGCCTGGTGGACATCAAGCAGGTTCAGGAAGCGTATCGCGGGCCACTGATCACCGGCAGCACCTCGCCGCTGACGGCCTACCGGCGATGGAGCGCCGCCGCCGGGGTGTTCGACGCCACGGCGGCGTACAGCGGGCAGTCCGCCGTGCTGCGCGGCCGCGGGCCCGCCGAGCGCGTGGCCACTTGGGCGGTCAGCTCCGGATTCCTGCCGCTCCTCGGCGGTGTGCCGGAGCGCGGGCGCGCGTTCAGGTCGGAGGAGGACGGGCCAGCCGCTCCGCCGGTCGCCGTGCTGAGCCACGCCTTCTGGGCGACGCGGATGGGGTCGGATGCGGGCGTGATCGGCAGGCCCCTCACCCTCGATACCACGGTGTACACCGTGGTGGGCGTCCTGCCGGCGCGGTTCGACTACCCGGCGGGCGCGCAGGTGTGGACGAACATGGGAGCGCTGCTCGCCGGGCCGCAGGGCGCCGAGCGGGCGAGGCGGTGGCAGTACTGGGCACTCGCACGCCTGGCACCGGGCGTCTCGCCGCGGGCGGCACAGGATCGGCTCGACGTGGTGTCGCGCCGCGCCTGGGCGACAGACCCCGACGCGAGATCCTTCCTGCCGGTCGTCAGACGGCTGCACGACGCCCTCATCGGCAACACGCGGGTCCCGCTCCTCGTCGCTCTCGGGGCGGTGGGCCTGGTCCTCCTCATCGCGTGCACCAACGTGGCGAGCCTCGTCCTGTCACGCTCTCTCGCGCGGGCGCACCACGTGGCGATGCGCTCCGCGCTTGGCGCGAGCCGCGCGCGCCTGGTGCGCGCCGCCCTCGCCGAGACGCTGGTGCTCGCGGGCGCCGGCGCCGCGCTGGGCATGCTCCTGGCGGTCTGGCTCGTCCCGGCGCTCGTCCACCAGGCGCGATCGGAGCTGCCAAGGGTCGCGACCATCGCCCTCGATGGGCGCGCCGTCGCCGCGGGGCTGGCGCTCAGCGCCTTCGCCGGGCTGCTCACCGGAGCGCTCCCCGCCTGGCAGGCGGCACGCATGCCGCCCGCGGAGGTGCTCAAGTCCGGCGGCAACGATCGAGCCTCGGCGGGCGCCGGACCACTCGGCGGCGCGCTCGTCGTCGGGCAGCTCGCGCTGACGACGATGCTGCTGGTCGGCGCGGCGCTGCTGCTGCGCACCTTCATCCACCTCACCCGCCAGCCGCCGGGCTTCGAGCCCCGGCACCTGCTCGTCGCCGACGTCGCGCTACCGACCGCGGGTTACGCACGACCCGAGGCGCGGCTCGAGTACGTGCGGCGCGCAATCGAGGCCGTGGCCGCGCTTCCCGGCGTCACGGGGGTCGCTGTCGGCACCGGCATCCCGCTGTCGCCCGGCGGCATCAACGTGACGACGCGCCAGGCACCGGACGGCCACGACAGCGCGACCCTCACCTTCATGGCCGCGGTCTCGCCGGACTACTTCCGCGTCCTGGGTATCCCGCTCCTGCGCGGCCGAGTGCTGCAGGCTGACGATCCGGACGCGGTCGTCGTGGACGCGGCCACGGCCCGGACGGCGTTCCCGGGCGCCGACCCGATCGGACGAGCCTTCCTGGACTACGGCAAGGTCGCGGGCGTGGTCGGGAACGTGCGCCAGGAGATGCTGCCGACGGAGGGCACCAACATCTACTCGGCGTACGGCGCCAACCCGTCCGGCTACTTCAAGGTCCTCACGGCGACGTCGGGCGACCCACGGAGCAGCGCCGCTGCCGTGCGCCGACGGCTGCAGGACGTGGATCCGGATGTGCCGGTGGGCGACGTGACGCCGATGACGACGCTGATGGCCGATGCGCTCGCGCGCCAGCGGTTCTACGCGCAGCTGCTGGGTGCCTTCGGCGTGCTGGCGCTCGCGATCTCGGTGGTGGGGGTGTACGGGCTCGTGTCGTACGCCGTGGGGCGTCGCACGCGGGAGTTCGGTATCCGCATCGCGCTCGGCGCGGATCGGCAGCGGGTCCTGCGCCTCGTACTCGCCCGCGGAGCGGCGCTCACCGCCGTCGGCGTCGGCCTCGGGCTCGCAGGCGCCCTCACGCTGACGCGGACGCTGCGCAGCCTCGTCGTCGGCGTCGCGCCCACCGACCCCGCGGCGCTCGCCGGGGCGGCGGCGCTGCTGGTCGTCGCCGCGCTGGCGGCGACGTACCTGCCGGCCCGCCGCGCTACGCGGGTGGACCCGATGGTGGCGTTGAGAAGTGAATGAGGCGGTTGGTAGGTGATAGGTTGTGGGTGGTGGGGAAGGGGCGACAACCTACAACCCACCACCCCGCCAACCCCCCCGACACCCTAACCCCCACACCCTAAACCCGGTATTTCTTACTTCGTGGCCACTCCCCGCATCCTCGTCGCCGACGACCAGAAGGACGTCATCGAGGCCCTGCGCCTGCTCCTCAAGGGCGAAGGCTTCGAGGTCCAGACCGCGACGTCACCCGGCGACCATCCTCGCGGCGCTCGACGCCGGCGACTTCGACGCCGTGTTGATGGACCTCAACTACGCGCGCGACACGACCTCCGGACGCGAGGGCCTCGACCTCCTCCACAAGATCCAGGCGGCCGACGCCACGCTCCCCGTGATCGTGATGACGGCGTGGGGCAGCGTCGAGGGCGCGGTGGAGGCGATGCGGCGCGGCGCCCGCGACTACATCGAGAAGCCGTGGGACAACGCGCGCCTGATCGCGCTGCTCCGCACCCAGGTCGAGCTGGCCCGCGCGCTGCGCCGCACGGCGCGCCTCGAGGAGCAGAGCCGGCTCGGGGCGCGACGGCTTCCCCGACCTGATCGCGGAAGCGCCCGCCATGCAGCCGGTGCTGCGGCTGATGGAACGCGTGGGCCCGTCCGACGCCACGGTCCTCGTCACCGGCGAGCACGGCACGGGCAAGGAGCTGGTGGCCCAGTGGCTCCACGCCTCCTCGGCCCGCGCGTCGCGCCCGCTCGTCACCGTCAACCTCGGCGGCCTCTCCGAGGGCGTGTTCGAGAGCGAGATGTTCGGGCACGTGAAGGGCGCCTTCACCGACGCGCGGGCCGACCGCACCGGCCGCTTCGAGCTGGCCGACGGCGGCACCCTGTTCCTCGACGAGATCGCCAACGTGCCGCTCGCCCAGCAGGCCAAGCTGCTGCGCGTGCTGCAGACCAGCGAGGTCGAGCGCGTGGGCTCCTCGCGCACCCGGCGCGTGGACGTGCGGGTCATCGCGGCCACCAACGCGGACCTGCGCGTCGAGGTCGCGGCCGGCCGGTTCCGCGAGGACCTGCTGTTCCGCCTCAACACCATCGAGATCCACCTGCCGCCGTTGCGGGAGCGGCGCGAGGACATCCTCCCCATCGCGCTCCATTGCCTCCGGCGATCGGCGGCGCGCTATCGCAAGGCGCTGAACGGCTTCGACCGGCGGCGCCATCGAGGCGCTGCACGCGCACACCTGGCCGGGCAACGTGCGCGAGCTGGACCACGCCGTGGAGCGCGCCGTGCTGCTCGCGGCCGGCGAGGTGGTGCGCGCCGGCGATTTCGCCCTCGAGGCGCGGAGGCGCCGCCGCGACGAGCCTCGAGGAGATGACCCTGGAGGACGTGGAGCGCGTCCTGATCCAGAAGGCGCTCGCCCGCTTCGGCGGCAACGTGAGCCAGGCCGCCAAGACGCTCGGGCTTTCGCGCAGCGCGCTGTACCGCCGGCTGAAGGTCCATGGGCTCTGACCGGGTGCCCGGTTGAATCACGAGCGCCGCGTCGTCCTCCTGGCCGTCCTGTCGGGCCTCCCGGCGGTCGCCGTGGCGCTGGTGCTGTTGTGGATCGGCGGCTACGGCGGCAAGGTCGCCTGGACGGTCACGCTGCTGGTCGCCGGCTTCTGGCTGTTCGCGGTCCTCGCCCTGCGCGAGCGCATCATCCGCCCCCTCCAGACCCTGTCCAACATGCTCGCCGCGCTGCGGGAAGAGGACTTCTCGATGCGGGCCCGCGGCGCGCGCAGCGACGACGCCCTCGGCCTCGCGCTGCTCGAGGTCAACGAGCTGAGCCAGACCCTGCGCGCGCAGCGCCTGGGCGCGCTCGAGGCCACCGCGCTGCTGGCGCGCGTGATGGAGGAGATCGACGTCGCCGTCTTCGCGTTCGACGCCGAGCGGCGGCTGCGGCTCGTGAACCACGCCGGCGAGCGCCTCCTGGCCGACACCGCCGAGCGGCTGCTGGGCCGCGGCGCCGATGCCCTGGGTCTCGCCGAGTGCCTGGAGGGCGAAGCGCCGCGCGTGCTCGACGCGGGCTTTCCGGGCGGCGGCGGCCGCTGGGAGCTGCGGCGCGGCACGTTCCGCCAGGGCGGGCTGCCGCACCAGCTGCTGGTGCTGTCGGACCTCTCGCGCGCGCTGCGCGACGAGGAGCGTGAGGCGACCCGCCGGCTGGTGCGGGTGCTGGGGCACGAGATCAACAACTCCCTGGCGCCCATCAAGTCGGTGGCCGAGAGCCTGCAGCAGCTGGTCGGGCGCGAAACGCCGAGCGACGGCGCGGGCGACGTCGCGCGCGGGCTCTCGCTCATCGCGGGCCGCGCCGAGTCGCTCAGCCGGTTCATGGCGTCGTACGCGCGCCTGGCGCGCCTGCCGCCGCCTCGGCTGCGGGCCGTGGACGTCGGGAGCTGGGTGCGGCGCGTGGCCGCCCTCGAGCGCCGGCTGCCGATCGCGGTCGAGCCCGGTCCCGACCTCGAGATCCAGGCCGACGGCGACCAGCTCGATCAGCTCCTCATCAACCTGGTGGACAACGCGGTGGACGCCGCGCTCGAGACCGGCGGCACGGTCACGGTGGGCTGGCGGAAAGAGCGGCGCTTCGTCGAGCTGTGGGTCAGCGACGAAGGGCCCGGCCTCTCCGACACCGGCAACCTGTTCGTGCCGTTCTTCACCACCAAGCCCGAGGGCTCCGGCATCGGCCTCGCCCTCTCGCGCCAGATCGCCGAAGCCCACGGCGGCACCCTGAGCCTCGGGAACCGCGGCGACGGGAACGGCGCCGAGGCGCGGCTCAGGATCCCCATCTCGCGCGGCTGACGCCGGGGGCGCCGCCGGCGGCGCGGCCTAGGCCTTCTGCGGGAAGTCCGACATCTCGTGCACCTGCCGCACCTCGATGACGTCGCCGTCCTGCATCGGGGCGCGCTTGGCCCACTCGATCGCTTCGGCCCGCGACTTCACCTGGATCATCCAGTAGCCGCCGAAGACCTCCTTGGCCTCCGCGAATGGGCCGTCCGTCACCGTGGGCTTCCCGCCCGCGAACTTCACGCGCGCGCCCGCCGAGGGCGGAAACAGGCCGTCCAGCGAGAGCAGCACGCCGGCCTTGGTGAGCGACTCGTTGTACTTCGCCATCTTCGCGAGCAACGCGGGCTCCGGGCAGCGTGTCCGGTGCCGCGGTCGCGTAGCCCTTCGGGATCACCACGTTCATGAACCGCATCGTCGTCGCTCCGTCAGGTGAGAGGTGTCGCGCGGCGCCGATCGCTCCGCGCTGAGGTCCGTCAAGCCGTTTCGTGTGCTCGCTTCAGCCACCGGAGCACCTCGCCGTCAATCTGCTCCGCCTCGGTGACGCGCACCCGGTGGGTCACCATGCCGTTCCAACTTCCCGCCGCCGCGAAACGGCCGGTGGGCTTCGCATCCCGGAGCTTGATGCCGATGTCCAGGTGCTCGGCGCCGGTCGCGACCACGGCGAACTTCTTCCCGCCCTTGAGCAGGCTGATGTAGGAGTCGGTCGCCGACACGGATGTATCGGCCCCGAACCGGCGCACCTTCCCCAACAGCGCGTCGTACGGCTTCCGCCACTTGCCCTTGCCGCCGGCGAAGTGCCGTTCGATCCGCTCGTCGGCGGTCGGCCTGGGCTGGGTCTCGGCCTTGAGCATCTGCACGATCGCCATCGCGTGCCCGTGGCCGAGGCCGAAATCCTCCTTGAGCCACGCGACGACCTCGCCGGCCTTGGTGCCCGGCTCCAGCAGGCCCCGCTTCGCCGCGAGCGCCCGGAAGTCCGCCGGCGTCTTCCCGGTCTTGGCTTCGATGTTGTCGAGATACGCCTGGAACGACATGTCCCCTCCTACTTGCCGTCGTACGCGCGCTGAAGGGCGCCGCCGTCGAGCTTGGACATCTTGAGCATGGCCTGCATCGCCCGCGCGGCGCCCGCCGGGTCGCTGCCCCCGAGGACCTTGGGCAACACGGACGGGACGATCTGCCACGACACGCCGAAACGGTCGGTGAGCCACCCGCAGGGGCCCGGCTTGCCGCCGTCCGCCGTCAGCTTGGCCCACAGCTCGTCCACCTCCGCCTGCGTCGCGCAATCCACGGACAGGGACATGCCCTCCGTGAACCGGAACGAGGGGCCGCCGTTCAGGCCCAGGAAGCGCTGGCCTTCCAGCTCGAACGTCATCGCCATCACGGAGCCCTTGGGTCCCGGGCCGGCGTCGCCGAAGCGCTGAGTGCTGAGGATCCGCGAGTTCTTGAAGAGCGAGGTATAGAGCTTCACCGCCTCCTCGCACTGGTCGTCGAAGCCCAGGCACGTCGTGATCTTCTGCATCGAGCCGCCCTCCCTGAATGTCGCCGTGGTGCGTGACCGATCCGCCTCGCTCCGCTACGCCCGCTGGTACGCGGGCTGGTCCGGCATGAGCCGCACCTCGCTCTCGCCCCTGCCCATGACCGAGAGGAAGCGCTTCGTCAGCTCGATCGCCTCGTCCTTCGACTTCACGTTGATGATCGCGTATCCCCCGATCACTTCCTTGGCCTCCGCGAACGGCCCGTCGGTCACCGTGAACTTGCCGTTGGCGATGCGGACCTTCGCGCCCTTCGAGCTGTGCTGGAGCCCGTCGGTGGCGATCAGCACGCCGGACTGGGCCAGCTCCTGGATGAACGCGCCCATCTTCGCCATCTCGGCCGGCGTCGGCGGAGTCGTGGACTCCTCGCCGGGCCGGTAGATCGTGATGTACCGCATCGTCGTTCCTCCGGGTAACGGGTTGGCGTCTCTGGCGGCGCGCGTCACGCCGCCGCGGCGGAGCGGACCTCGAACGTGGGCCGGCCGGTCGCCGCCTCGCGCGCGAGCCAGCTCCAGCGCTTGCGGGCGACGAGGATCGCGAGCGAGCCGACGGCGAACGGTACCAGCGCGCCGGCGGCCGGCCCAGTCTCGACGGTGAGCACGACCGCGCCCGACATGATCGTCACCAGGCCCACGGCGGCGATCGGCGTCAGCAGCCGCTTGATGCCGAACAGGCCCGGCAGCACCAGGCCGAGGGCGCCCGAGAACTCCGCCACGCCGATGAACTTCATGAAGCCGACCGGCAGCCCCGTCAGCTGCGCCAGCGTCGCGGCCGGCATCGCCAGCTTCATCCCGCCCGCGAACAGGAAGACGAGGGCGAGCAGGATCTGCACGGCCCACAGCGCCTTGTTACCCCGGCTCGTGGTGAGCGCGTTCCGATGTGCGTGGATGGTGGACATTGCCGTCTCCTCTCGTTGCGTGTCGGTCGCCCGCGGGTCACCGTGGCCCCGGACCGTGCCTCTGCATCCAGGCGACGAACGAGGCGGGGCGAAATCGACATCGCGCGCCCGGCGAGTACGTCGCGCCTGGCGGCGATGATGTGTAAACGAATGCCGGACAACCACTTAGGCTGTCCGGCATGTTGCCCGCGAGACGGTGGGTGCTGGCTAACGCGCGAGCGGAGTGTCGACGGCGATGGCCCGCACGGGTGGCGGCGCTCCGGCCGCGTGGGCGGCGACGAGCACGCCGCGCAATCGAGCCGAGGAATCGCTCACGACGGCGAGCGGAAGGACCAGGGCGATGCCACCCGTCACGGTTCGCACGGGAGCCACGACCGAGGGCTTGCCGGGCTCGAGCGGGAAGAACGTCGCCCAGGAACCCGGGCGCCGGCCCGGCCTTGAGGCCGGTGATGACGAGCCGCACGCCGTCGGCCTGGCGCGTTGCCGTCGAAGGCGGCGCCGGGCTCGCGCATCGGGATCAGTCGTGTCGCGGCTTCCGCCCGAGCCCAGTCCGCCGTGCGCGGCGGCACGCCGTGCGCCACGGGAATATCGAGACTGACCGAACGATGCTGCTGGATGCAGACCACCCGGCACATGCCCCAGCTCACGTCGCCCGACAGGCGGACGGCGCCGGTGATGCCGGGCTCGGCGGCGAAGCTCGAGAAGAGGACCACGGTGCCGCGATAGACGTTCGCCACGTCGGCGCCGGCGTCCTCGGTCTCGGGGTAGGGCCACTCCGTGGCGCTCGAGGCTCACGCCGGCCGGCAGGTGCCACGCGAGCGCGGTGGCGAGGCCGCTCGTGCCCGGGTTGATCCAGCCGATGTGCCAGCCGCTCGGGACCTCGAGGCGCACGGCCACGCGGAAGGTGGTTCCGGGGCGCACCGCGGCGTATTCGCTCACCGCGCTGACCGGCACCTCGGGCGCCTGCGCCCGGGCGGCCGCGACCAGCAGGGCCGCCCAGGCGAGTACGAGAGTCGGCGCCCCCAGGCGCTTCACGGCGTCGGCGCGGCGTCCAGCGCGTGCTGCAGCGCCGGCGAGAAGCGTCTCGCCGCGCTCGTCGACCGCCAGGATCTTCCCGTCCTGCCCGATGACGGCGCGCGCGGGATCATCAAGATCTCCAGCCGCTTGAGCTGATCGTTGCCGAAGGTCCCGGGCGCAATGGCCTGCAGCCACGGCATCTTCCACTCGCCTGCGCGGAACTTGCGCACGTCGTCGCGCGCGTTGTCGAGCGAGATGCTCAGCATCTCCATGCCGCGCGAGGCCAGGCTGTCGTGCGCCGCCTGGAGGTACTTCATCTCGCCGATGCACGGCCCGCACCACGTGGCCCAGAAGTCGAGCAGGACGTCTTTCCCGGCGATCGAGGCCGGCGTGTAGGTGATCGTCGAATCGTCGAGGCCGGGGAACTCGAAGTCGGGGGCCTGGCGCCCACCTGGAAACCCGGTTCGGCGCAGACTGCGCCCTCAGGTACGCGACCTCGCCCGAGGTCGGGTAGTTGGTCACGAGGCGCGTGTAGTAGTCGTTCATCCGCGCGTCGTCGTGGAGGCCCTTGGCGAGGAATACCTGGGTGCCGAGGATCTCGACCTGCAGGTCGGAGTCGGGCACTGCCGCCAGGATGCGGTCGTTCCGCTCCAGCAGCTGGCGCTGGAACGACGTGTCGGGCGGGGCGCCCTTGGCCGACGCGTGGCCGTAGACCAGGCGGTACGCGGTGTACGTCGAGTTCAGGGCGTTGGGCAGCGCGTCGTACCACGGAGAGGTCGGTGGCACGTGCGCGATCAGATTGCGGGCGACGGCCGTATCGCTCGTGCCGGCGAGCGACGTGGCGTCCATCAGCGCGATGAGCAGCTCTGCCGCACCATCGGCGCGCGCTCGGTCAGCAGGGCGGCGCGTAGGCCGGCGACGCCGGCTTCAGGTCGTAGTGCAGCGTGTCGTGGCGCTTGCGGGCGGCGGCGGCACGAATCCAAGTACGCAGTCTCTTCGACGCTCCACGTGTGCATCAGCCGCCAGGCGCGCGCGACCTCGTCGTGCCGTCGCGGAACGCGACGCTAGTCCTTGCGCCGGCGTGCGATTCAGGGCGGCCGGATCGAAGACGATCGTCGCGTGCCCGTCGTGCGCCGCGATGACGACTGCGGTAGTCGCCGCCGTTGTCGTACTCGTACCGCCCGGCCTGCGTGCCGTTGATGCTGTGGCCGCTCGGCTCTTCGTGACGCCCATCAGCTGGTAGGCCACCGTGTCGGCGGTCGCCGTCGACCTCGAGCGAGTAGCGGCCGTCCGGCTGGCTGCACGAGCGGCTTCGCCGTCGCCGAAGTCGAAGTGGTTCCAGTCGCCGATGGCCGTGACCTCGCGAGGCTGTCGGCGTAGTCGTAGTGCTGGAGCCGCACGTGGAGTGCGATGGTCGTCGCGGCCGGTCGACCACCAGCGGGACGTCGTGGAGTTGTGGTCCACGCCCGTGAACTCGAGCCCGAGGGGCCCGGTGCACTGGGTGGCGATGGCGAAGTCGGCCGTCGGGCCCCACGACGGCGCGGGACGCGACGCGGGACATGAGGCCGCCCACAGGTGCACGTGCGCCAGCTTCATGGGCGCGCCGTCGGCGCCGAGCAGCGTGCCGTAGATGACGGTACCGGCCCCTGGGCCCGGGTCTGGCCGCGAGCGCGGCCGGTGTGACGAGCAGGGCTGCGAGCGCGGCGAGGACGAAGCGGCAGCGCATGATCCCTCCTGGAAGGACCTCCCGCGAGAGGAGGCAGTGCGGCCCGGCGCGTCAGTGCGGGACCTGGCCCCAGATCAGCTCGAGCGCGGGACGCACGTCGTCGGCGCGCACGCCGACGCGGAAGCCGCGCAGCGGCGGCAGGGAGAGATACGTCGCGCGGCCGGGATCCTCCGACACGATGGACTCGAGGCCGTGAGCGGTCAGCAGCTCGTGGGCGAGCTTCGCCGCCGCTTCATCCGCGAACGTCTTGATCCAGACTAGATCGGTCAGCATTGGGCCCCGATTCTCGCGGCCGCCCGCCCGTGTACCACGGCCCCCGCAGTGTACCACCGGGGCGTCATCCGTGCGTTAGGGCAGGGCGCCGGGGGGCCCTGGCTCGTCGAGAATGCTCATGGCCGCCTGCAGATCGTCGGCCGACACGCCGAGGCGGATGAACCGCATCAGGCGCGCCGACGGCTCCGATCCGAGACCCGAATCGTCGGCGACGACGGCCTGGATGCCCCGCGCCTTGAGCAGGTCGCGCACCCGGTAGGCCCCCATCGCGCTGGGGAACGTCCTGATCCACACCACTTCGGTCACACGCGTTCGCTCCTGGCGGCCGGCTGGGTGCCGGCGACGGGGGACGAACCTAGAAGGCGGGCGTCATTCGAGCGTCAGTCGGGCGTTATGCGGACACTTGGGGCCCGGGTGGCCCGTTCCCAGCCGGGAAACTCAATCTCTCAACGACTTGAGAAACCGCCCGCCACCGGGGGGCCACAGGAGCCGCCGGGCCTCGGCCTCGAGGGCCGTGACCGGCACCGGCCCGATGAAGCGGCTGTCGGGCCAGCCCATCGCGTCGCGGGTATCGGCCAGCAGCAGGACGGAATCGGCGGGGACCCGGACCGGCCCCCAGGTATACAGGTTGCCTCCCCGGACGCCGGGATACCGCCACGCCTTCGGCGCGAGAATGCGGAACGGCCACGCCGTCGGCCTTCCGTCGACGGTGACGACGCCCTGGCGCATCGCCACGATGTCGCCCGGCAGGCCGGCCACGCGCCGGAGGACGTGGTACACGTCGTCGTCATCCTCGTCCTGTAGCGGAAGATCACGAGCATGCCGCGCTTCAGCGCCCGGACCGGGCCGGTGGCGACGAAGTACGCCCCCGAGCCCACGGTGGGCGCCATGGAGGCGTCGGTCGCCACGTACACCTGCGGCCAGCGGACGCGGGTAGCGCGCCCACCAGGCGAACGCGAGGAGGGCGAGCAGGAGCAGGACTCGCACCCACCACCGCAGTCTCACAACGGCTCGCGGGTTCAGCGTCTGGGGATCTCCTCTGATCACCGCGCCATCCGCGACTGGTAACCACTGGCAACTTGGCGTCTCGGAACTCCTCCGTCTTCTACGCACTGCGTCTTCCGGAATCTGGAGGCCGCCAGCCACAGGATGGCCCCGCCCATCCCGAACAGCGCGAGCACCTGCGGCCACAGCACGTCGAGCCCCGCGCCCTTGAGGAAGATGGCGCGGACCGCCGCCACGTAGTAGCGCACCGGGTCGAGCAGCGTCACGTACTGGAAGAAGACGGGCATGTTCTCGACCGGGAAGAAGAACCCCGAGAAGATCATCGCCGGCAGGAAGAACATGAACATCGTCATGAACGCTTCCTGCGTCGTGTTGGACACGGTCGAGATCAGGAGGCCGATGCCCAGCCCGCAGACGACGTAGGCCAGGCTCGCCAGGCCGAGCATGGCGAACGTGCCGCGGAGCGGGATGGCGAACCACAGCGTGGCCACCGTGGTGATGAGCGCCAGGTCCACCAGCGCGATGCCCACGACCGGCAGCGTCTTGCCGATGATCAACTCGGCAGGCGTGAGGGGACTCACCATGAGCTGCTCGAGCGTTCCCAGCTCGCGCTCCCGGACGACCGCCAGGGTCGTGAGCAGCAGCGCCATGAGCATCATCAGGTTCCCGACCACGCCCGGCACGTTGTAGACCCGGCTCTCGAGGTTGGGGTTGTACCACGCCCGCACCCTGAGGTCCACGCCGGGCAGCGCCGCGCTCGCGCCGGCCGCGCCGCCGCCCGCGGTGCGTGCGGCCATGGCCGCGCTCCGGCCGATGGGCACCACGTGCTCCTGGCCGAAGCGGAGGATGATCTGGCTCGCGTACGCCTGGGCGACGGTGGCCGTGTTCGAGGTCGTGCCGTCGATCAGCAGCTGGACCGAGGCCGGGCCGCCCGCGGCCAGGTCCGCCTGGAAGCCGCGCGGGATCTCCAGCGCCACGATGGCGCTGCCGTGGTCCAGCGCGTCGGCCATCTGGTCGGCGCGGCTGGCCACCGCCGCCACGCGGAAGTAGCCCGCGGCGGTCAGGGACTGCACCAGCTCGCGCGATTCGCTCGTCTGGTCGCGATCGTAGACGATCATCGCCGCGTCCTTGACGTCGGTGGTGACCGCGTAGCCGAAGATGACCAGCTGGATGATGGGCGCGAGGAAGATGACCCGCAGCGCGCGCGGGTCGCGGAACGTCTGGCGCGCCTCCTTGCGCACCAGCTGCGTCAGTCGGCCGACGTCGAGCCCCGCGAAGGTCACGCGATCTCCTTCTTGAACGCGTGCACCGCGAGGGCGAGGCCGGCCAGCGCGAAGAGCGCCATCCCCAGCGCCTGGCCCCACAGCACGTCGAGCCCCACGCCCTTGAGGAAGATGCCGCGCGTGGCGGTGATGAAGTAGCGGGCGGGCACGGCGAGCGAGATGACCTGCAGGACCTTCGGCATGCTGGTGAGGTCGAACATCAGCCCCGAGAGCAGCGTGGCCGGGAGGAACGTCGTGATCATCGCGAGCTGGGTGGCGAGGAACTGCGACTTGGTGGCCGCGCTGATGAACATCCCGAGCCCCTGCGCGCCCACCAGGAACAGCATGGCGGTGACCATCAACAGCAGCGGGTTGCCGCGGAACGGCACGGCGAACACGATCCCGCCGACCACGGCCACGAGGATGATGTCGATGAAGCCGATGCCGAGGTACGGCACCAGCTTGCCGAGGATCACCTCGAGCCGGTGGACCGGCGTCGCGGCCAGCTGCTCCATCGTGCCGCGCTCCCACTCCCGCGCGATGGTGAGCGAGGTGAGCAGGGCGGAGAGGATCATCATGATCGTCGCCATCAGCCCGGGCACGATCATGCTGCTGCTCTTGAGGTCCTCGTTGTACCACACGCGCGAATCCACCGCGATGGGCACCGGCAGCGGGACGCCCTTGAGGACGGCGGTGGCCGAGTAGCTGGTCACGATGGCCTGGGCGTAGTTGATGGCGATGGAGGCGGTGTTGGCGTCGCCGCCGTCCACCAGCGCCTGCACCGGCGCGGGCTCCGCCGAGGCGAGGTGCTTCGAGAAGTCGGGCGGGATGACCAGCACCAGGCGCACCGAGCCCCGGGTGAGCAGCGGCGCGATCTCGGCGTCCTGGTCGAGCTGGCGCGTGACCCGGAAGTAGCCGGACGAGCGGAACGCGTCCACCAGGTCGCGGCTCTGTGTGGTGTGCGACTGGTCCAGCACCGCCATGTGGATGTCGCGCACGTCGAACGTGATCACGTAGCCGAACAGCACCACCATCAGGCCGGGCACCGCGAACGCCATGGCGAGGCTGCGCGAGTCGCGGCGGATGTGCAGCCACTCCTTGCGGGACATCGCCCACAGCCGCCCGAGGCTGAGGCGGCGCATCAGCCGGCCACCGCGCCGCCCTCGCGGCGCACCAGGGCGACGAACACGTCCTCGAGCGAGGGGCGGACCGGCGTCACGGCCGTGACGTCGAGCCCGCGCGCGGCCAGCATCGCCGGCAGCGCGACGGCCGCCGCCTGGGCGTTCTCGACCGCGACGTGCACCGCGCGGCCGAACATCGCGGCCTCCACCACGCCGGGCTGGCCCTGCAGCGCCTGCGCCACCGCGGGCCCGTGCGCGGTGCGGAGCTCGAGCAGCGGTTCCGTCATCAGCGCCTTGATGGCCTTGGGCGTATCGAGCGCGATCAGCCGCCCGCGGTTCATCAGCGCGAGGCGGTGGCAGTACTCGGCTTCTTCCATGTAGTGGGTGCTGACCAGCACGGTCGTGCCCTCGTCGGCCAGCGAGTAGATCAGCTCCCAGAAGTTGCGCCGCGCCACCGGGTCCACGCCCGAGGTGGGCTCGTCGAGGAAGAGGATCCGCGGCTCGTGCAGCACCGCGCAGCCGAGGGCGAGCCGCTGCTTCCAGCCCAGCGGCAGCTCGCTGGTGAGCTGGCCGCCGCTCTTGGCCTCGATGCCGGTCATCGCGCGCACCCAGGTGCGGCGCCGCTCCAGCCGCTCGCCCGTGACACCGTACAGCCCCGCGAAGAACGCGATGTTCTCTTCGACCGTGAGGTCACCGTAGAGGGAGAAGAGCTGCGACATGTAGCCGATGCGCTGCTTCAGCTCCTCGGTGTCCTCGAGGATGTCGAGGCCCGCCACGCAGCCGTCGCCCGATGTGGGCAGCAGCAGGCCGGTCAGCATCCGGATGGTCGTGGTCTTCCCGGCGCCGTTGGGGCCCAGGAAGCCGAAGATCTCGCCCGGCTCGACGGTGAAGTTCACCCGGTCCACGGCGGTGAACTCGCCGAATTGCTTGGTGAGGTCGGTGACTTCGACGGCGCAACTGTCGTTCAAGCCGGGATCTTAAAACCCACCCGATCGTTATGAACACGTCCTCCATGCTCGGCTGCGCCTCTTCGGTCTCCAGCACCTCGATCCCCGCCTGCGTCAGCGCCCGCTCGGCCGCCGGCCAGTCGGCGGATCGCGTGCCCAGCGTGACGTGGATCGTGTCGCCGAACACGGCCGCGCGCCGCACGCCCGGCGCCGTGGCCAGCACCCTGGCCGCCGCACGCCGGTCGGTGACCCGCACCGCCAGCACCTCGCCCGCGTAACCGCGCTGCAGCGCCTCCGGGGCGTCCAGCGCCATGATGCGGCCGTGGTGCAGCAGCGCCACCTGGTCGCACCGCTCCGCTTCGTCCATGTACGCCGTGGTGACGAACACCGTCGTCCCCTCGGCCACCATCTCGTGCAGGATGAGCCACAGGTCGCGCCGGCTGATCGGGTCCACGCCGAAGGTGGGCTCGTCCAGGAGCAGGATCTTGCGGGTGGTGCACCAGCGCGCAACACAGCGACAGCTTCTGCTTCATTCCGCCCGACAGCTGCCCCGCGAGGCGCTGCTCGAACGGCCCGAGATTCGAGAAGTGGTACAGCCGCTCCAGGCGCTTGGGGCGCTCGGCCTTGGGCACCGCGTAGAGGTCGGCGTAGAACTCGATGTTCTCGCGCACCGTGAGGTCGTGATAGAGCCCGAAGCGCTGCGACATGTAGGCGATGTGCTGCTTCACGCCCTCGGGGTCCCGCGCCACGCTCACGCCCGCCACCAGCGCGTCGCCCGACGTGGGCGGCAGCACGCCCGCCAGCATGCGGAGCGTGGTGGTCTTGCCCGCGCCGTCGGGCCCCACCAGGCCGAACAGCGCGCCGGGCGGCACCTCGAGCGAGAGCGCGTCCACCGCCACCAGGTCGCGGAACTTCCGCGTCAGACCCTGGATCGAGATAGCCGCACCCTTCACTGCTTGCTCCCCACTCCCAACTGCACGTCCGCCGGAATGCCCGGCTTGAGATCGTAGGTGGAATCCCGCGTGATGCGCACCTTCACGGCGTACACCAGCTTCACCCGCTCGTCGGTGGTCTGCACGTTCTTGGGTGTGAACTCCGCCTCGCTGGCGATGAAGCTCACCGCGCCCCGGTAGATCCTTCCCTGGTACGTGTCGGCGGTGATGGTGGCCGGCTCGCCGAGGTGCACGGCGCCGATGCGGGTCTCGGGGATGTAGATCCGCACCCAGCGGTCGTTGAGGTTGGTCACGGTCAGCACCGGCGCGCCGGGCTGCACCGTCTCGCCGATCTCGCGGTCCTTCACCGTCACCACGCCGTCGAACGGCGCGTGGATCACCGAGTTGGCCAGCATCGCGTCGATCTGCGCGACCGTCGCGCGCGCCTGCTCGACCGTGGCGCGCTGGGCCTCGATGCGCTCGGGCCGCGGGCCGACTTCGAGCAGTTGCAGCGCCTGCGCCGCCTGGTCGTGCTGGCTCTGGGCCACCTCGTAGGCCAACTGCGCCTTGTCGAGCGACTCGCGGCTCACCGCGCCGCCGTCGAACAGCCGCCGGGTGCGGTCGAGGTCGCGCTGCGCGTCGGCCAGCTTCTGGTTGGCCGTCGCCACGGCGTCGCGACCCTGCTGGATGTCCTCGGCGCGGTTGCCGCGCTCCAGCTCGGTCAAGAGCGCCTGCGCGGCCCCGAATTGGGCGGCGGCCTGCGCCCGGCGGGCCTTGAGCTCCGACTGGTCGAGCCGGGCCAGCTCCTGGTCGGCCTTCACGCGGTCGCCCTCGTCCACGAGGATCGTGTCGATCCGGCCCGCGGCCTGGAAGCCGAGTTGCGCGTCGGTCGCCTCGACCGTGCCCGAGGCGTCGAGCGCCCCGCCGTCGCCGCGCGGGCGGAGAATGAAGTAGAGCGCCACCGCGACGATGACGACGGCAACGATCGGTATGAGTCTCTTGCGGTTCATGTGTCCCCGTCTTTGTGGTTCCCACAACCCACCACCTACAACCCACTAACGCTTCTTCTTACTGGGCCAGCGCGCTGCCGAGCCATCCCTCGCTCAGTTCCCCCGTCACGCGCGCCAGCTCGACCCGCGCCGCGATCTCCGCGTTCTGCGCCTGGACCAGGCTCGCGCGGTTGGAGAGCAGCGTCGCCTCGGCGTCGAGGTAGTCCGTTTCCGTCCCCGAGCCCACCTGCAGGCTGAGGAGCCGGATCCGCTCGACCTCTTCCGACTGGGTCACCGCGGTGGCGAGCGCCTCGACCGTCGCGCTGGCGGAGGTGAGCGTCGCGACCGCCGCGTCCACGCTCTGCTCGGCCGCTTGCTGCACGGCCCGGAGCTGCTCGTTCGCCGCCCGAGCCGTGGCCTCGTTGGCGCGGATCGTGTTCTCGCGGCTGCCGCCGGTGAAGATCGGATACGAGAGCTGGAGCCCCGCGGTCCACCACGGCCGATAGCCGGTGAACGAGTGCCCGTTCTCGACATACGCCGCGGTCGCCGACAGCTGCGGCAGGAGCGAGGCCTGCGCGACGCCCACGCCGGCCTTCGCGGCCTCCGCCTCGCGCTCGGCCTGGGCGACGTCGGGGCTGTTCCGCTCCGCGCTCGCGATGAGGGCGGCGCGATCGGCGAGCGTCGTGTCGGCGAGCCGCACGGGACGCAGGACGCGCACCGTGTCCACCGGCAGGTCCACCAGCTCGGCCAGGTCGCGTTCGGCCACGTCGAGCTGCGCGCGGGTGCCGACCTCGTCGGCGCGGGCGCGCGAAACCTGCGCGGCGAGCCGCAGCACCTCGACGTGGGCGGCCTTCCCCTGCGCCTCGAGCTGGGCGACGCGGTCCGCCTCGGAGCGGAGGGCGGCGAGCTGCCGCTCCTCGGCGTCGAGCACGCCTCGGGTCGTGAGCACGCGCAGGTACGCGTTCACCGTGCGCGAGACCATGGCCGCCGACGCGGCGTCGAGCGCGGCCTCGGCCCGGCGCTCCTGGGCCTGGGCGAGACGGACCTGAGAGGTGCGCCCCCCGAAGTCGAACACCGTGTAGCCGAGCTGCACCGCGCCCTGGCTCAGCGTGGTGTTGAACAGCGGCGGGTTGGCCAGGCTGATGCCCGAGAGCGGGTACACGAGATTCCCGATCTTGTACTCGTTCAGGGCGAAGCTGGCCGAGAGCCTCGGAAAGAGCGGCGCCCGGGCCACGCCGATGGATGCGGCGGCCGCCGAGCGGCTCTCGCGCGCGGCCGCGACGCCGGGCTGGCTCGCCAGCGCGCGCCGCACGGCGTCCGCCAGGGTGAGGTGGCTCGTGTCCTGGGCGACGAGCTGCACGGCGAGGAGCAGGGATGCGATCATGGCTTGCGGTCCTGCGTTGAGTGCTGGGCGGTGGCGGCCGCGGCGACCGCGCCGTCGGCGGGTGGGTGCTTGGCGAACGCCGCCTGGATGGTGGTGATCACGTGCTCCGCGATGAGGGAGCGGATGGCCGGGTCGCCGGGATCCGTGCCGATGGCCTGGCGGATGGCGCGCGAGGCCAGGGCCAGGAACAGCGGCTGGCCGGCGATGCTCATCGCCATCAGGTGCGGCTCGCCGGCGCGGATGGTGCCGTCCTTCTGCCCGTCCATGACGATGCGGCTGAACGATTCCATGTTGCGGCGGATGACGCGAGCCACCGGCTCCGGCAGCGGCCGGTCGCTCGCCAGCTCACGCAGGATCAGCCGCGGCATCTCGGGCCGCGACCAGATGTGGTCCATGAACACCCACATCGCTGTGGCGAGCCGCTCCAGCGGCGGCCCGGTCTCGACCGAGATCGCCGCCAGCCGGTCCGCGAGCGGGATGGCGAACCGCTCGATGACCGCGTGGTAGAGCGCCTCCTTCGACCCGAAGTGGTAGGTGATGGCGCCGAGGTTGGCGTGCGCCCTGGCGGTGATGTCACGGACGCTGGCCGCATCGAAGCCATCCCGGGCGAACAGCTCGCGGGCTGCCTCGATGAGCCGATCGCGGATTTCCTGGCTATCTGTCATACGTATGTATCATGTGATACAAACGTATGAAAGTCAAGCGTACTGAATTCAGATACAAGCTCTAGCCAATCGAGCCACCTGGCATATATTCGCCCCGTGCGAATTTCGCACCTCCGATAGCCCCCAATCGCTTGCCAATACCCTGCGCGCCGCGCCGCGTCGCGCCGTAGCACACCACATCCTGGAGGACGCGTGAGCATTCGTTGGGAGAAGGCGGCCGGCATCGCAGCACTGGCGCTGATGGCGGCCTGCGCGAAGGAGCAGCCGCCCCAGCAGGCGGCCGCGCCGGCGGGACCGGCCAAGGGTACTCCGGAGTGGAAGATCCAGAACGCGGAGAGTGCGGCGCCCCGCACCGTCTCCATGGCGGCGACGGTCATGGACTATCCGTCGACGCCCGGCGGCCAGATGGCCGTGCTCAAGCCCGGCACGAACGGGTGGACCTGCATGCCCGACGATCCCGAAACGCCGAGCAACGACCCCATCTGCGGCGACAGCGCGTCGTTCACCTGGTACACGCTCTACCTGCAGCACAAGCCGCCGCGGATCGCCAAGGTGGCCATCTCCTACATGCTCCAGGGCGCCACCGACGGCAGCAACACGGATCCGTTCAAGATGAAGCCGGACTCGGGGCAGCCGTGGGTCACGACCGGGCCGCACCTGATGCTGTTCGTGCCCGACGTGAAGGCGCTCCAGGGAATGCCGACCGACTGGAAGAGCGGCGGGCCCTACGTGATGTGGGCGGGGACTCCGTACGCGCACCTGATGATCCCCGTCGCGCGCCCCAAGGCGGACAGCAGCGCGAGCGGGATGGGGTCGATGTAGAGAAGAAGGCAGGGTGTGAGGGTGTAAGGGTGTTGGGTGTAGGAGGGCGACGCCGTTCCCCTACACCCTACACCCCAAACCCAACACCCTTCTCGCCCGCCTCCGGCCACTTGCCTCGGATTTCCTCGAACGCCCGGGCCGCGGCGAGAAGCCGGCGTTCTTGGCTTGGCCCGGCCGCTAGTTGAAGTCCGATGGGTAGATGGTGTCGGGATAGTGTACAGGGGATGCTGATGGCTGGAAGGCGGCTCAGGCTGAACGGGTAGGTGAGCCGCGTGAGGGCATGGCGCGGCAGCTCGCCGCCGGCCAGGACGGGCCTGAACGCATCGGCATTCGGAAACGCCAGGATGGGCACCGTCGGTCCCGCCAGCAGGTCCACCTCCTTCAGGACACGCCGCAGTGCCCGCCCGATCTGGGCCCGGGTCCGCTTCGCCGCCTGGTGGGCGCGGTCGGTGATCTCGCGCGCCCCGGCGAGCGCGCTGGCCACGTCGTCGCCGTAATCGGCCGCACGCTCCGGGTACCAGCGCTTGTGGTAGGCGAGGGCCTCGGGCCGGACGATGGCGATGCCCACGTCCACGCATCCCTCCAGCTCGGGCACCTCGATCATCCGCACCACGGCGCCGGCCTCCTCCATCGCGCGCAGCGCGTCCCGGATGGCGGTCTCGACCTCCGGATCGACGCGGTCGAAGACGTAGGACTCCGGGACGCCGATGCGGAGGCCTTTGAGAGACGGTTGGTGGGTTGTGGGTTGTAGGTTGTCGGCCGCGTGCTTTCCCCGCCACCCTACAACCCACCACCCTACCAACGCCCCCATCGCCCCCTCGACGTCCGCCACCGTCCTTCCCAACGGCCCGACGGTGTCCAGCGACCTCGACAGCGGCACCACGCCCCGGGTGGGCAGCACGCCGTAGCCGGGCTTGAAGCCGACGCAGCCGCACAGCGCGGCCGGGATGCGGATCGAGCCGGCCGTGTCGGTGCCCAGCGCGACCGGGACGAGGCCCGCGGCCACGGCCGCCGCCGAGCCGCCGCTCGAGCCGCCGGTCGTGAGGGCCGGGTTCCATGGATTCCGGGTGGCGCCGTAGTGCGGGTTGTCGTTGGTGGTGCCGAACGCGAACTCGTGGGTGTTGGTCTTCCCGACCAGGACGGCGCCGGCCTCGCGCAGCGCCCAGACGACGGCGGCGTCCTCGGTGGGCACCCACTCGCCGAGGATCTTCGAGCCGGCGGTGGTGCGCGTGCCCTGCGTCGCGATGAGGTCCTTCACGGCCACGACCTCGCCGTGGAGCGGGCTCCGGCGGGCGCCGCTCCCCAGCTCGAGCGCCGCCTGCCGCGCCTCCTCGCGCGCCGTCACGCCCGTGACGGTGATGAAGGCGTTGAGCGCGGGCTGCGCGCGCTCGATGCGGTCGAGCACCTCCTCGACACGTTGCGTGACGGTCGGCACGGCCATGCTCAATGGTACCGCAAACACGAGCAAAGGACATGGTGACGCGGGCGGGTCTGGCGCAGGTGGCGGCGATCGAACCCCGACCGAAGCGACGTGCTATTTGCAGCGACTACGGATTGACGCGCCGGCGCGCCTGCCGATGATGGAGCGGGGAGGCGCCGATGCGCGTGCAATGGCTGGCGCGGATGGTGGGAGCAGCGATGGCCGCCGGTGCTGGCCTGGCGGCAGGCTGTGAGGTGACGACCGCCCCGCCCGCGAACGCCATGGAAGTGGTGGCGCTGACGTCCTACCCGAGCTGGTGGCACGACGTCGAGCAGTGCTCGGGTTTGACCGGCGATCTCGATCTCGTCACGTGGTACACCGTGCCGGCCGACAGCGACGGCGGCTTCTGGTGCCAGGACGGCCCCGACCAGACGTGTGCCGGTGAGTGGGTGGCGCCGCACGCCATCTTCCTCGCGGGGCCGAGCAAGGGGTATCCGGCCGGCTACGCCTCGGACGAGTGGACCGTGAAGCACGAAATGCTGCACGACCTCGTCGGCCGCCCGGGGCATCCCGCGGTGTTCGGCGCGTGCCAGCTGGCCAGCCGCACCCCGAGCGGGGTGTTCGGCCTGGGCCGCCACTAGACCGCCCGGTCTAGCGCTTCGGCGTCCCCGCCCCGATCCGCGAGAGCACGTCGCCCAGCGCCTTGATCTCCTCGCCGTAGCGCGCCCAGTCGCCCGAGCGCTGCGCCGTCATCGCGGCGTCGTAGTGCTGCCGCGCCTCGGTGATCAGCGCCCGCTGCGTGTCGTTCCCGGCGGCGCCGCCGCCCGCCTCCCCCGCCGGCACCACCTCGGCGCGCGGCCCGCTGGACCCGCCGAACAGCTCGGCCAGCGCGGCGTCGAGCGTCTCCGCCATCGCCACTTCGTTCTGGTAGGCCACCACCACGCGCTTGAGCTCCGGGATCTTCCCGCCCGCGGCGCGCAGGTAGAGCGGCTGCACGTACAGCAGCGACGTCCCGATCGGGATCACCAGCAGGTCGCCCCAGATGACCGACGAGCCGTGCTGGTCCCACAGCGAGACCTGCTGCGAGATGTCGGTGTTCTGGTTGATGCGGTTCTCGATCTGCGTCGGCCCGAAGACCAGCGTCTGCCGCGACAGCCGGTACACCCGCAGCTTCCCGTAGTCCGCGCCGTCGTTCCGCGCCACCATCCACGCCGCCAGGTTGTCCTTCCCGCGCGGCGTGAAGGGCACCATGTACACGTACTCCTCCTGCGCCTCGCCCGGCAGCTTCATGATGATGTGGCGCATGAACGGCACGGCGCCGCCGGTGGCCCGGTTCACGACCGGGATCTGCCACTGGTCCTCGCGGTGGTAGAAGTCCACCGGCGCGTCCATGTGGTAGGTGGCGTAGAGGCTCGTCTGGATGCGGTAGATCTGGTCCGGGTAGCGGAGGTGCGCCCGGAGGTCGGCCGGCATGCTGTCCAGCGGCGCGAGGATGCCCGGGAAGATGCGCGCCCAGGTGCGGATCAGCGGATCGGACGGCGCGGCCACGTACGCCTTGAGCGAGCCGTTGTACGCGTCGATCACGACCTTGACGCTGTTGCGCATGTAGCTGGTGCCGTCGCTGAGCCGCTGCGCGTACGGGTACTGGTCGGTCGAGGTGTAGCCGTCGAGGATCCACTTCAGCTGGCCCGCCGGCGTGATCACGAGGTACGGGTCGCCGTCGAAGCGTCAGGAAGGGCAGGGCCTTCTGGGCGCGGCCCAGGATCTCGCGGTTGTAGAGCGCGCGGCTGTCGTCGGTGATGTCCTGCGAGAAGAACACGTTCGACGATTCGAACCGCGCGGCCAGCATCAGCCGCCGCCACACGTTCCCCACCCGCACGCCGCCGGTGCCCTTGTAGGGCGCGTACACGTCCTGGTCGCCGGAGGGGTAGTCGAACTCGCGCTGCCGCGTGCCCACGAACGCGTAGTCGTCGTCCAGCTCGCCGTAGTAGATCTGCGGGCGCGTGACGTTGAGCGACACGCTCGAAGTGGGCGGCAGGTCCTTCACGAACAGCACCGGCAGCCCCTCGGCGGTGGCCTGGTTCACGGGGCCGAGGGTGAGGCCCATGCCGTGGGTGAAGGTGAGGTGCTCGTTGATGAAGGTGCGCGTCGGCAAGCTCGCCGGGTTCAGCTCGCGCGGCGAGAGCAGGATCTGGCGGTACTTCCCGTCGATCCAGTAGCGGTCGTCGTCCACCGAGACGAAGTCGTAGTAGGTGCGGATCTCCTGCAGCTGGCCGAAGGTCTGGAGCAGCGGGTCGCGCTCCCACAGCCGCACGTTCTCGATGGTGGGCGTGTTGGCCCGGAGGTCGGCGAGCGTGAGCGTGGTCTCGTTGCCGAGGTCCTTGACCTCGACGCTGTCGAGCCCCCACGCGGCGCGGGTCGCGACGATGTGCGAGCGCAGGTACGGCGTCTCGCGCGTCAGCTCGGTGGGCGCCACCATGAACTTCTGCATCACCGCCGGATAGAGCCCGCGGCCGAGGATGGCGATGACGGCGTAGCCGCCCACGGCGAACAGGCTGTAGCGGGCCAGGCGTCCGTTCATCGCGCCGTACAGCACGAGCGCGGCGGCGAGCCACGGCCGCGACGGCCGAGACGCGCAGGGCGGGCAGGGTGGCGTGGAGGTCGGTGTAGCTCGCGCCCACCAGCGGGCCGGTGGTGGAGTAGAGCAGGTTCGCGCTGTCCACGATCCAGAGCTGCGCGGCGGCGATGAGGAACAGCACCGCCAGGACGATTCCCAGGTGCCAGCCGGCGCGCTGGTCGAAGCGCAGGCCGCGGCCGTGCACCACGATATCGGACCGCAGCGCGTATATCACCAGGAGGGCCAGCAGCGTGCCGAGCGCGAGCGCGAACAGGAAGGCGAGCGCGGCGGCGATGGCCGGCAGGGTGAACACGTAGAAGCCGACGTCGCGCGCGAAGACGGGGTCCACGGTGCCGAAGCGCGTGGGGTGCATCGCCATGAGGGTCACGTCCCACAGCGACGAGGCGCCCAGGCCGGCCAGGAGGCCGATCACGATGACCGCGGGCGTCGTGAGCCGGCGCACCACGCGCGACGTGTCGAGCTGCGGCGTGGACGGTCCGACGCGGACCACCACGGGGTTCAGGATCACGCCCCGCTGCGCGATACGCAGGTTGAGGTACAGGATGCCGGCGGTCACCAGGCCGACGAACAGGAACAGGTTGGCCCGGGTGGCGATCTGGGTGGTGAACACCACCTGGTAGCCGATTTCCTGGAACCACCACCAGTCGGTGAGGACGCCGACCATGCTGGGCACGGCCAGGGCGAGCACGACGAGGACGATGATGGCGGTGATGACGGTGCGGCGGATGCGGTTCACGGTGTTCCTCCCGGTACCGAGCATCGCCCTAATGGCGGGGATGTTCAAGGGCGGGGCGCGGCGCCTGGGAGGAACGATTCGGCCGGGAGCGGTGTCTATGCCCGTGTTCCGGGGAGCCAGACGAGGGAGGGCCAGGCCATGAAACTCACGGTCCCGTTGCGTGTTGCGGCTCGGCTGCTGGTGGTGGTGCTGTCCCTGATCCTGCCGCTGGTCCTGATCGCGTGCGGGACCGGCTACTTCACCGAGCAGCGAGGCACGGGTGGTGGCGGCGGCGGTGGCTCGGGCACGCTGATCCAGATGGTGATGAATCCGCCGTCGGCCGTGCTGGGGCTCCGCGGCACCGTCCAGTTCTCGGTGAGCGGGACCCTGAGCGACGGCTCGGCCACGACGCCGAGCGTGACGTACGCGGCCATCCGCGGGCTGATCACGAGCGGCGGGTTGTACACGGCGGCGGCCGTGGCGGGGACCGACACCGTGGTCGCGACGCAGCTCGGCGGGCTCCAGGGCACGCCGCCTTGCTGTGTGGATACGGCTGTGGTGACGGTGACGGCGAATCCGCCCACGGGGATCCAGATGGTGGCGCAGCCGGGCGGGGGCACGTCGGGCACGGCGTTCGCGAACCAGCCGGTGGTGGAGGTGGTGGACGCCCTGGACCGGCAGCTGCTGGTGAGCGGGGTGGCGGTGACCGCGGCCATCGCGACCGGGTCCGGGACGCTCGGCGGGACGACGACGATCACGACCGACGGCAACGGGCGGGCGGTCTTCTCCGACCTCGAGATCGTGGGCAGCGGGTCGTTCACGCTGCAGTTCACGTCGCCGGGGCTGACGTCGGTGACGAGTGGCAGCTTCACGGTGACGCAGTAGGCGGCGGGCCGCCGGGGCTGGTTTCCGGCGGCCTTCGCCTTCGCGGGCGGGCCGCACTGGCTCGTGCCTCGTCGCGGTGGTTGCGGCCCTCGGCCGGCCGAGCGTAGGGTTAATTTGGTGGACTCGCTCAACGCGGTGGACCAGAGTTATCGCGCGGAATTCCGCGACCTGTTCGAATCGAATTTCGGACGTGTCGAGGCTCGGCTGCGCGAGATGGACGCGCGGGTGGATGCCAAGCTCGACCGGCTGGAATTCAAGCTCGGGCGGCAGATCGAGGAGTTGCGGTCGGGAACCGGTGTGAGTCTCCAGCGCCTCGAGACGCGGCTGATCCGGTGGATGTTCGGCTTCTGGATCGGATCGTGGGTCGCGCTAGCCGGCACGCTCGTTGCGCTCGAGCGGCTGCGCTGAGGCGTGTGCGGGTTCGAGGCGCCAGTCGTGCGGCCCGCCCCGCGTAGCCGCCGCGAGCCTTGAGGGTTACATTCCGCGCCGTCACGGGACGTGGCGCAGCCCGGTAGCGCACCTGAATGGGGTTCAGGGGGTCGCGGGTTCGAATCCCGCCGTCCCGACTGCTAAGCCCTGATCCGGCTCGAAGATGCCGGGTCGGGGCTTTCCGCTGCTCGCGGGTCGCTGCCGCGTCAGCCGCCCAGCGCGGTCAGTCGGGCGCGAGCTGCGGCCACTTGTGGTCGAAGCTCAGGATCGCAGTCCTTCCAGAGAACGACGAACCGCCGCAGCGCCTCGCGTTCGCCGTCGCGATCTCCCGTCTCCCGCTTGATCTGCGCGATCGCTTCCAGCGCAGGCCCGGCGTAGGGTGTCTCCAGAATCTCATTCTGGCCCAGGGACTCGAGCCAAGGCAGCGCCGCTTGCCCGCGTCCCGCCGCCGCGAGCGCAGTCGCCTGTAGATAGACCACGAGCACTCGGGAAGTCAGGATGCCGCCGAGCGCGGTCCCGCCCCACAGCGCCTTCGCGCCTGGCGAGGGCAGGGGGGCCGGACGGCCAAGCTGCGGGCGCCATGCCAGGCGTACGGCGTCCAGCTGTGCGACAAAGACCTCACGAAGGGACCTGAGTGAATCGGGGAAGGGAGCTGCTCGCAACGCGTCCAGTTCGCGGCGTGCCGCAACTTCGTCGCCGTCCCGTAGGGCCAGGCTGGCGAGCAGGAACGGGGCGACCGCTGCCGCGTGGACTCGGGTGACCGAATCCCGAATTCCCAACCTACGGAAGTCGGTTCGCGCGAGTTGGGACTCGATGGCGAACCGCTCGCGTCCAATATCCGGCGCGAATGGCAGCGCGAGGTGCCACGCGCGGTAGATCAGGGCCTCGGCGCTATCGTTAGCGGCGGCGGAGTCGAGCAAGGTGAGACCGCCGCGCCATTGTCCGCGGGCGAAGGCGACCGTGGCCCTCAGGCTGTAGCCTTCGGCTCGCATGCTCGCCGGAGCGGACGGGTCGGTCATGACGTGCAGAATCCGGTCCGCACCCTCGAGGTCGCCGAGGAAGACGGCTACGCGCCACGCCACATTGTAGGCCCTTCGCCTCCCGGCTGTCTCGAGTGCGGCGATCGTGGCCGCTTCACCTGCCGAGTCACCGGCGGCCCAAGCACGGAATCCCTTGAGCTCGAGCACGAGGTCGGGCGACGCAAGGGAAATGGCTCGATCCGTCAGCCGCACGGCCTCGGCGCGCCGGCCCTCGCGCGCCGCGATTCGCGCCAGATGGACCATCGCATCGGCATTCGAGCTGTCCAGCGATAGCACGTGCTCGAAGGGGGCTCGAGCCTCGCGCAGGGGAACCCCGAAGTCCGCTCCGCTGTGGAAGATGACCTCGCCGAGCAAGTACCACGCGCTCACGTCGTTGGGGTAGTGGTCCACGACGGTGCGCGCGAGGTCGAGCGCGTCGGCGGCGTTGCCGGAGGCCCAAGCCACGTAGGCTCGCAGCAGGGCAGCCTCGCGGGCCGGCAGTCGCGCGGCCAGCCTCTCGGTGTGGGCTAGGGCGTCCTCCTGCCGATCGGCCGCCCAATCTCCGGCGATGCTCAGTCGGTACCACGCTATAGCGAACAGCGAGTCCTCTTCCACCGCGCGGCGGAAGTGACTCACCGCCTCGCTATAGCGGCCGACGCGCATCGCGCTCTCGCCTTGGAGATAGGCGCGCAAGGCCGTGTAGGATGTGGTCGTCGCGGCCGCGGTGTGCACGAGTTGCGCGTCGGCTCCCACCCCAAGATCCGCGGCGAGGTCGGCCGCCACCCGGTCCACGAGGACCAGGAAGTCCCGCGGCGCGCCCTCCGCGGAAGCGTCCTGGGAACGTCCACTCCGGTGGTCGGTCATCGTGGCGCTGAGCCGCAGCCGGCCGCCCGCCTCGACGATCTCGCCGGCGATGGTGACGTCGGCGCCCATCCGCTGCGCCGATCGCTCCGCGCTTTCCACCTCGCGCGGGCCGGCGGATGCCGCGAACACGATGCGCGCGTCCACGGTGCGCATCGGGCCGGCGCCGTCGAGCGTCGACGACAAGACACTGACCATACCGGGGCCGAGGTAGGCATACGCGGTGTCGCCGCGGTACAGGAACGGAAGTACGGCCACGCGAATGCTCTTACGCGCGCGCCGGTGGCCCGCGAAGGAGCCGACGAGCAGCGGCGCGAGCACGACCGCTGCTAGGCTGCCGCCGATGATGACGGAGCGCCCCAGCCGGCTGCGGGTCGAAGCGCGGCCCGCTGTCGGGGCGGAGTCCGACGCGGCTTCCGGCATCGAGGGGTCCAAAGCGCCGACCGGCATCGCCTCCGTCGGGCCCGAGTTCCGAGCCTTCCGCAATTCCACCATCGCGCCGGCAACGGCAGAATCCACGTCGATGCCGAGTTCCGTGCGTGTGATGTCCTCGTGGGTGCGCAGCAGGTCCAGGGCACCCGCGCGGTCCCCCACCGCGGCCATGGCGCGCGCCGCGTCCAGCACGATGCGCGCATCGAGCGGGCGGAGAGCCGCCAGCTGCCGCCAGTAGCGCGCCGCCCCGACCGGATCCCCCGCCTGCGAGGCGGCGCGGCCCTGTGCCTCCAGCACCGACTGGAAGGCCCCGGCGAGCCGACCGCGCTCCCGACTGGCCCACTGGTCGAACTCCACTGACTCGCTTACGTGCACGCCGTCGAGAAAGGGCCCGCCGTAAACCGCGACCGCGTCGGCCCCGCGCCCCTCGGTCACCGCCCGCTCGAATTCCCACAGATCCACCGAGATGACCGCCGGATTCAACCGCAGGTCGGTCACCCCAACGATGACGTCCTCGAATCCCAGGTCGCGCCGCAGGGCGTACACCGCCTGCTTCAGCGCCCCGCGCGCAGATTCCTCGTCGGTTTCTGGCCAGAAGAGGGCAAGGAGCCGGTCGCGGCTCACGCCACGCTCGCCGGCCACGGCCAGCACGGCGAGCACGGCCAGGCGGCGGCGTTGCGCCGCAGCCCCGCGAGCAGCACCGTCGCCGGTCGCGACCGCCAGACGCCCTAAACACACCAGTCGCATCACGATGCGCTCGGGTGACCGGGAGGTGACTCTGTAGTAACCGGGATTCCAGAACTTACCGCCGCACATGCCCACAACGCAAAGCACTCATGGTCCCATTGGCCCACGCCATATCACGCAGCCGTTTGCGTGGATGGGGCCTCTCCTGGACCGAGTCGGGACGCCAGTGCTCCTGGCGGACCGGCGCGGGGACGTGCTGCACGCCAACGCGGCCCTCGGCCGGCTGCGGAGCCGCATGGGGCCCAAGCGGTCGCTCGACGCGCACATCGTTTCCCTCCTTGCCCGTCTGCAGAACGGCGGAGGCGCCAGCGTTGATGGGCCGGAAACGATGGAGAAGGAGGTTGTCGTCGGCGAGTTGCGGATTCGCTTGCTGGCGACGGCCCTGCCTGCGCCCGCGCAGGTCGCGGACACGTTGTTCGCGGTGCTCATCGAGCCGATCACACCTGTCCTGCCTGAAGCGTCGCAGGTGGCCGCGCGGCACGGGCTGAGCCGGCGGCAGGCGGAGGTCGCCCTACTCCTGGCGCAGGGCCACACCAACGCCCAGGTGTCATCGGCACTCCGTATCAGTCCGTTCACCGCGCGCCGCCACACTGAGCGTGTGCTAGGGAAGCTCGGCGTGGCGCGGCGGGGCGCCGTGGCCAAGCGACTTCTGTTCGGCTGAGTGCAGCGAGACATCGGGCCTTGGCCGACCCATGGACATAGGCCATTTGACCGATTCGATCGGCTTCATCGCTCCGCATCTATAGCCATCCCCGAAGATGCCTGGCGAAACGGTGAAGCTGGGCTGGTCCTTGCCTGGCGTTTCGCGAGGATAGGCGGCGCGATCCTGGGTGCCGCAGCGCAGAGTCGGCGCAACGAGAGGGCGACATGAAAGCGGTTTCACTCGCAGCGGTGGCACTGGTGGGAGTGACGGCGGCAAGCTGCACCAAGGACAGCACGAAACCATCAGTACCCGTGGCGGCCGTTGTGGTCACGGCGGCCTCAACCAGCGTGCTGGTCGACTCGACCGATCAGTTCACGGCGACCCCAGAGGATGGCAGCGGCAACGTCCTGAGCGGGCGTGCGGTCACCTGGATCAGCGCCACGCCCTCGGTCGCCACGGTGAGCGCGCGCGGTCTCATGGTAGCCGTAGCCCCCGGTACGGCGACCATCAGGGCGTCGAGCGAAGGTGTCACAGGGAGCGACAGCGTCACGGTTGTAGTGCCGAGCACTACGATCGTCGTGACCAACCAGCTCATAGACGCCGTGAACATCAGTGCAAACGGAACGGTGTTGGGAAGCGTGCCGGGCGGAGGCACGGCGCAAGCCACCGTGACCGTCTCGCCGTTGACGGTGTCCTACGAGCTGATCCTCCCCCAGACCACCGGGGGTACCTCGATGGGCGAACAGATGTCCGGCGTTTACCAGACCATTCAGAACCCGCCTAGTACAGTCAACGTGACCGTCAACAACGTTCTCGGATCCCAGACCTACTTTGCGCCCCTCATAACCAACAATGGGGCCAATCCCATTCTGATGGCGGTCAACTGGGGCACGGGCGCCGAGAATCGCTGCAACTGCACAGTGCCGGCCTTTAGCTCGAACGTGCAGATCGGCTACTACCGTCTGTTCTCGAATACTGAGGTTGCCGCGTTCGGATTTCAGAGCGGATACGGCAACGGTTCGTACAGCTACTGGCTGTCGTCTGACTTCCAGGGCGGTATCGCGTCGGGCTCCGGGGAGGTCGCCCTCACTAATAACACGACCTTGACGAGTGGTCCGGCCCGCCCGGTCGGAGTGCCAGGCCAGCTAGGCGACCTGCTTCTGAATGTGGTTCGCCCGATGGCATCTAGGAGCCCCGTAGGACCGGTCTACGATCACGCGATGCCGTTGCAGCGCTCCGATCGCGCGACCGTGATGAACCACCTGCAATGAGCCGTGTGGGCCAATCGACGTGTGCGATGGAACAGTTGCCCACCGACCCAGAAAGGCGTACTGAGATGGCCACTCGCCGAGGGTTGATTGTCGCTACCTGTGTGCTACTAGGGCCGGCAGCCGCCAAGGCCCAGTCTCACGCCTCCAACGCGCCGCCCGCCCCTGCGCCCAGCGTGATGTGGGGAGGTCTGCTCGGTGTAAACGGCGCGACGTTTTCTGATCCGAATCAAGTCGCGGAGGGTATTGCGATCTCCTCGAAGGTCGCCTCGATCGAGGAGATCTTCCTGCAAGTGCCCCTGGGACAGAACCTCTACTTGCAGCCTGGGATCGCTGCAGGGTGGCGAGGTGCATGGGTAGCGTCTGTCAACGACCAAGCGAGGGTGGATCTCGGCTACGTGGACTTCCCGGTGCTCTTGGGCACGACTCTGGGGAGTGGTCGGGTCCGGCCCTTCATTCAGGCCGGTCCGGTTTTCAGTCTGCTATCAGAGTGCAAGGTGGTCTCGGATTCCTTGGGTACGGTGCCGTGCGGTTCTCCCTCGCCCTATAGATCCTCTGACTTCGGACTGGATGGTGGAGCGGGCATTGAGTGGCTGAGTCAGAATGGTCAGGCGTTGGGGATTCAGGCTCAATACACCCTAGGCCTGAGGAATATCTCCTCAGGTGGCGGTCAGGTCAGCAATCGCAGCTATAGCATCTCGGCTGTCTACAAGCTCCCGTTCGGTCACCGCCCGCAGGCGAAGCCCGCCAAGCAACCATGAGGTTTCTGGGGAATCGGCCGGGACTATGGGATCTCATGGTCCCTCGCGTCGGTTCAATTCCGGCGTCTTGCTGAGGACGAAGAAAGCATCCGCGCCCCGGTCACGGTGCACGCGCTATTAGGTGCGGATGGGGGGGCACGCCCATGCTCGGTTGGGAGCGACACAGATAGCTGACTTCGGTTGGACAGTCGAAAGTGAGTGATGAATTCAAAGGAGCCCCAAGATGCACGTCCGCCCCGGCTTCAGCGTAGCGCTCGCTGTCCTCGTCTCCGCTTGCGGCGGCAAGGAATCCACGAACCCGACGGTCAGCGTGGGCCCCGCCGTCAAGATTGCCTTTGCGGTGCAGCCCAGCAGCGTGGCGGCGGGTACCGCAATGGCGCCGGCGGTACAGGTCGCCATCCAGGACGCCGCCGGGAACACTGCAACGTCGGCCACGCTGAGTGTCACGGTAGCCATCGACAGCAATCCAGCGGGTGGAACGCTGTCGGGGACCAAGACCGTGGCGGCGGTGGGTGGCGTAGCGACCTTCGCGAACCTGTCTATTGACAAGGCGAAGACGGGCTACACGCTGACGGCGACAGTGGCGGGACTGACGGGGGTCACCAGCGCGGCATTTGCCGTGACGCCGGGAGCGGCGGCCAGGCTCGCGTGGGTCGTCGAACCCGGCCTAGGCCTGACGCTCTTCGGCAACTCCATTACGCCGGCGCCCGTCGTGGCCGTTCAGGATTCCCTGGGGAACATGGTGACAGGTTGGGCCAGCAACGTCACCCTGACTGTGCAGTACTTCCACAACTCCGCCCTCCCCTCCGTGCAGCACTTGTCTGGTGATACCATGGAGGCTGCGGCCAGCGGAGTGGCCACGTTCCCGAACCTCAGGATCGACTCCCCGGTCTCGGACCCCTATGAACTGGTGGCACAGACCCCTAGCCTTGCCGCCGTGCCAAGCCTCGCCTTCCACATCTACGGCTTCACGGAGGTGAGTGTCGGGTACTCAAGCGCTTGCGGCATTCTGGTCCCTGGTGATGGTCTCCCAAGTCTGGCTACATCGACTGTGGGTGCGCCCTATTGCTGGGGCTACAATGGCACCGGCCAGCTTGGACACGGCTCCACCGTTGTAGCCGACAGTCTTCCGGTGGGGGTCGCGTTTCCGGGCGTGGTGCCGCCTGCTGACCAAGCCTTTTACGGTGTGAGCGTCGGAAATGGCTTTGCCTGCGCTTCCGAGCTGTCCTCCCTTGCATACTGCTGGGGGAGCAACGACCTCGGCCAACTAGGAAACGGCACTTCGTTCAATAGCTCCGCTCCGGGGGCTTCCGTGTCCGCGCCACAACAGTTCTTTACGAGCGTGACTGCCGGGGGCTCTCACGCCTGCGGGGTCAACGGTGGCGGTGGTTACTGCTGGGGCAGTAATGGTTTTGGCCAGCTGGGCAACAACACTACTTCGAGTTCCGAGGTGGCCGTAGGGGTGCTCGGATTGTCCTTCAACATGATTAGCGCCGGATACTCTCATACCTGTGGTGTCACACAAACCCTCGCACCGTACTGCTGGGGAGACAACAGCCTAGGCCAACTGGGGAATGACTCGCTAGGGACCTACGACTCTATACCAACGCGAGTCTATGGAAATCTCTCCTTCGTCTCGATGAGTGCGGGCTATGGCTTCTCGTGTGGCCTGACGACCAGCGGCGGAGCCTATTGCTGGGGGTACAACGACCCTGGGCAAAACAACTCAACCGTGCCGTTCCCCGTCCCTGGTAACCACACGTTCACCAGTATCAGCACGAGCCGTGGGCCGACCTCCTTCGCATGTGGGGTGGACGTAAACGGCACAGCCTATTGCTGGGGAGACAACAGCATCGGTGAGCTGGGAAATGGCTCGCTGTCGTCTAGCACGATTCCGGTCGAGGTGTCCGGGAACCTTGTCTTCCTGGAAGTCAGCGCGGGCTACACGTCTGCCTGCGGTATAGCCTATTCTGGGACCTACTGCTGGGGTGACAACGGATTCGGCGAACTGGGCAACGGCAGTGCGCTTGGTGTGATTGGCGGCAACTACAGCAAAGTTCCGGTGCGCGTGGCAAACCCAATGTAGGAGGCGTGACTTGACCGTCGGCGGTTCGTGTGGCCAGCAAACGTCGACGGCGTACGCCGGTGCTACGCACACCCGCTGTGCCGCTGAGCGATGAGAGCCGCATCGCCGGGCGCGCTGATGATTTGGCAGGCCCCTGTACTGGTTCCGTCGCCTGCGTGCACTGATCACTCGCAGATTGTGGCTTCCACGGCTGCCGTCGCGCGGGCGACATCGCCCGCTCGTCGATCAGCGCTTGGCCTCCTCGGCCAGGGGCGCCGCTCCGTGGGTCCCGCATCCCCGCGGTTAATCACCCTGAGCAGCGTCTCGCTACCAAGGGTGCCGGCCCTGCGACCTCAGCCCGCCTCTTCCGCGACGAGCACGCCGTTCACCATCGCGGGTGTGCCGGGGGAAGTCGACTGGCGCAGCCGGTGGGGCCAGGCCTGGGTCACGTCGGTGAAGAACCAGGGAGCATGTGGAGATCCCTGGATCTTCCCCGTGACGGCCGCGGTCGAATCGCGGATGATGATCAAGGCCGACGCTCCGACGCTGCAGCCGGACCTGTCGGAGCAACAGATTCTCGACGCCACGCCGGGGGACGGCTGCCAGGGAGGAGCTTTCAGTTGGGCGCTCACCTACCTGCGGGACTCCGGGGTGGTGAGCGAGGCGCAGTATCCCTACGTCGGCGTCAAGGGCACACTGAGCGTCCACGGCGGTCCGAACCGCATCACCGGCTATGCATCTCTGCCTCCCCAGGTCGGGCTCTTCGACCACCAGACGGTGCGCCAGGAACTGGCCGCTCGCGGTCCCGTTCCGATCTACGTGCACATGTACAGTGACTTCTACAACTACACCCAGGGTGTGTATACGCGGACGAGCACCACGTGGATGGGTGTGCACGCGATCGTGTTGGTCGGTTACAGCGACTCCGGCCAGTATTGGGTGGGGAAGAACTCGTGGGGGCCCTACTGGGGCGAGGCGGGCTACATCCGCATGAGCTACCGGGATGACAGCCTCCTGTCCTACCCCTACTCGATACGGGTGCCCTAGCGATTCGAGTCGCCGGAGCGGAGTTGGCGAGTGCCGGCCTCCCGACTCGTCACCCGCTCGTGCGCATCGCCGCCAGCAGCGTCACGTCGTCGTGCGGCTCGGCCTGCCCGGTGAACGCGTTGAGCGCCGCCATCACACCCCGGACGAGATTGGCGGCCGTGGTGTTGTTCGCCCGCAGCGCTTCCCGCAGACGCACGGCGCCGAAGGCTTCGCCCGCCTGGCTCCGCGCCTCCACCAGCCCGTCGGTGAACGCGAACAGGCTGTGACCGCGCTGCAGCCTCGCCTGGCCCGCGCCGAACTCCACCTCCGGCATGAGCCCCAGGGCGGGGCCCGTCGGCCGCAGCTCCTGCATGGTGCCGTCCGGGACGACGACGATGGCGGGGTCGTGGCCGGCGTTGACGTAGTCGAGCTGCCCGTCCCGCGGATCGAGCGCTCCCAGGAAGACCGTGGCGAACATGTTGGTGCGCCCGTGCAGCCGGGCGATGTAGTCGTTGGTGAAGCCCGCGACCCGGACCAGCAGGTCGGCCGCCGTGGCGGACTCCAGCGCCTGCCGCACCAGGGTCCGCCGCCCGCCGATCATCTGGATCGCGCCGCCCCCGACCGGATCGGCGGAGGCGCGGATCAAGCTGCGGAACAGGGCCATGAACAGCGCCGCGCCGACGCCCTTGTCACACACGTCGCCGACGACCAGCACGATCGTGCCGGACGGCGGCAGCACGAAGGCGTCGTAGAAGTCGCCGGACACTTCGCGGGCGGGCGTCAGCGCGGCCTCGAGCTGCACGCCCATCGCGACCGGCAGCGATTCGGGCAGGAAGTCGCGCTGGATGTTCCGCGCGACCTCCATCTCGCGCGCGAGCCGCTCGGCGTCGGGCACGCTGCGTGGATTGGTCATCCGTCGATCACCGTCAGTTGCCAGCTGTCCCGCGTGCCGGCGTGGAGAAAGGGATGCAACGCCAGGAGCCCCGTCTTCCCGATGCTCCGGTCGAGGTAGCGCAGCTCCTCGAGCTTGTCCTTCACGGTCGGATCGGGCGCCGCCTCGAACCCGGCTTCGCGCATCATCAGGACGCCCTTGGCGCGGATCGCGAGCTCGGCGCGCAAGCGGAGCAGGCACATCATGTCCACGATCACTTCCGCGGGGAAGCGGCTCTTGAGGGTCGCGATGTAGCGCCCGACGGGGGTGCCGGAGATCTGCCCCGCGCGCACCGCCCGCAGCAGCTCCTGGTCCACGTCGAAGCCCGCTCCCAGCCAGGCATGCGTCTCGCGCTCGCTCTGCTGGAACACCGCGACGCACAGCGAGGGGAAGACCAGGACGATCAGCGCCGTGGCCAGGATCGGGTTCAGCAGGAAGTGGTTGTACAGCGAGTGCAGGACCACGGCCACGGCGAGCCCGGGCAGCAGGAGCCAGGGCCGGAAGGCGTCGCGGCGGTTGTGGAGCGTCTTGGTGACCATCGCCAGGATGGCCGTGGCGCCGCCGTGCATGATCGCGGTGCCGAGCCCCCGCACGATCCACGTCCAGAACGTCGCGCTGGGATTCACGGTCACGTAGTAGAGGTTCTCGAGGAACGCGAAGCCGGTGCCGATCCCGAATCCGTGGATCGCGGCGTCCACGACGAAGCCCACCTTGTTGCGCCGCAGCAGGTAGACGACGAAGGCGGCCTTGAGCGACTCCTCCACCACGGGAGCCACGTACCTGGAGTACTGGTCCCAGTCCAGGCCGAGGGCGGGCCTGAGCCAGACGTTCGCCCCGTAGCCGGCGAGGCCGGCCGCCATGCCCGCGACGACCGACAGCACGATCGCCCGCAGCGCGACGAGCTTGTAGCTGTCGATGAGCACCAGCGCCCCGAGGAACAGGAACACCGGCAGGACGCTGACGGCCACCGCGAGCAGGGTCGTCACATGATCTTGAAGGAGAACATCCAGGCGGAGTGGCGCGCGCCGCCCTGCGCCCGGGCCACGGCGAAGCCGGTCGAGAACGTGGACTCGAGATGGGAGAGGGTGTTCAGGCGCACGTCGAGCTGCGCGCCGACGCTCGCCTGCGTGCTGCGGGCCGCCGCGTCGTCCACGTTGATCGAGAGCCCCGTCGCGAACAGCGACAGGTCGGCCCATTGCAGGTAGAAGCTCGGAATCCCGATGCGGCGGAACCGGAGGGGCGGCGTCACCCACTGCACCTGGGCCCGGCCGTAGTTGGCGCCGCCGACGCTGTTGATGTCGATGCCCGGGAAGCTCTCGATGTCCCGGAACTGCTGGATGTCGCGGTAGTCCACCCAGTTGTTGCCGAACCCGCCGAAGAAGAAGTCGGCGAACGGGTCGGTCCGGGCCCCGGCCAGCGCCGTTCCCGCCGAGGCCCTGAGCCACAGCGACGAGTGGTCCAGCGGCAGCAGGAACCCCCTGGACGCATCCAGGCTCACGCGGGGATACAGCCTCCCGTTCACCTCGTTGCCGCTGACGCTCGCTCCCCAGGTCGTCCCCAGCTCGTCGTCGACGGCCCCGAGGGAGCGCCGCAGGGAGGTGTACGCGAGGTCGCCGGAGAACGACAGGAGATTCTTGAACGGCGCCGCGATGCCCTGGTACTCCGGCAGGATCGACAGGCCGCCGTAGCCCGCCACCTTGAGCGTGTACGTCAGTCGCCTCGGCTCGTCATAGAGGAGGCTGCCCTGGTACTGCAGCCCCAGGGAATACCCCTTGCGGCTCACCCGCGTGGGCCCGAAGAGGTCGTAGAAGTCGGCCGGATTGAGGGCGGCGGAGACCTGCCAGTTCCAGTAGTGGAAATTCGCGCGCACGTGCAGGCGCTCGTCGGGCGCCAGGCGGCCGTCCGGCGAGTAGCTCGCGGTGACGTCGGCCGCCGTCGTGCCGATCCGGTCGGACACGTTCATGCGCATGCCGACGGCCGCGGCATCGGTGCCGGCCGCGTCCTGGTAGCCCTCGACGACCGGGTACGCGCTGTCCAGCTTGAGGTTGCGCAGCGGCCGGTATGGTCCCTGCGAGGTCGTGACCGAGTCGAGGTCGACGCGCGACGGGGGCGGCACCGTCCACGACTGCACGTCGGGACGCCTGGCGGCGATCTCGTTCCCCAGGAAGCGAATCGCGCTCACGCTGTCCACGACCTGGTTCGCGATCAGCGAGGGCACGAATCCCCAGCGCGTGTACTCGAAGACGAGGAGCGAGTCCCTGGAGACGGGGACCGGCCTGAAGAAGCCCGTCTCCGCGTTGCTCAGGGCGCCATGTCGTTGGTGGCGAAGTCGTAGCGGTAGACGTTGGAGACGCCCGAGTAGTAGGAGGAGCCGAAGAGGTACCGCCCGTCCGGCGAGAAGACGAAGTTCAACGGCGCCCAATCGCCGAAGTCGAACAGGGTCTCAGCCGTGGTGTCCCCGGCCACGAGGGCCGGGATGTCCATCTTCACCAGCCGCTGGCTTCCGCTGATCGTCCGACATCGAGCCGACGAGGGTCGAGCCGTCGGGCGAGACGTCCAGGTCGAACAGGTCCCGCCCGTACGGCAGGGTGCGGACCTGATGCCACTCGTGATAGGGCGGCGGAATGCGGACCAGCGTCGAGAACCCGTTGTCGTGCCGGACGCCCCACAGCGAGCTGTCCGCCGGGTCGAAGACGAGATCCCCGACCCGCGCGTCCTTCATCAGGACCTCGTTCCGGCCGGTCGCCAGGTTCAGCGAAACGAGGTTGCGCCAGTTGGCGTTGTTGGTGGTGTAGAAGAGCGTGCGTGACGCCGGATCGAACGCCAGCGAGGTGACGTAGAGTCCCGCGGCCCCCATCACCTCCCGGATGTTCGTGAGCTTGCCGGTCGCGACGTCGATGGCCGCGATGTGGCCGACCTGGCCCGGATAGCGAAGGGCCAGGTAGAGGTTCCCGCTCGCCGAGTCGAAGTACGCCCGGGAGACGGCGCCCAGCGCCCGGTTCGAGACCGGGCGGGCCGTGGTGACCGGGTGCCGCCGGATCGCCGCGAGGTTGGAATCCTGCCACGCGTGCTCCCACGCGATCCAGCGCGACCACTCGTCCTCGAGCGACCGGCCGTAGACGTGCTGGAACTGCGACGAGAAGTAGCGCCGGCTGCCCCGGCTGCGGTTGAACCACGCCAGCAGGCTGTCGTCGCCGTAGCGCAGCGCCAGGTAGCTGACGAACCGCGTGCCGTAGAGATAGGAGTTGGCCCCGACCAGGAAGTCGATCGTCGTCCCTTCCGATTCCAGCCCGACGACGTCGAAGATGGTGGCGCTGTCGCGGACGAGGGTGCGGAACACCATCTCGTCGTAGGGACCGATCACGCGTCCCACGCCCCCGTTCATCCACGTCTCGAGATAGACGGCGATCCCTTCCAGGTACCACCGCGGCGAATACCACCGCGGCACGGTCAGGTAGCCGTACAGCATGGACGGGGGCGCTTCCGGGTTGGGCGTGACCTTGCCGAAGAAGATGGATCGGAAGAACCGGTCCGACGCGGTGGCCTTGTCGGTGGTCACGAGGTGGGTCATCTCGTGGTTGAACGAGGAGATGATCCGTTCCTGCGCGGGCGCCGACTCGTACTCCACCTCGTACGGCGCGATCCCCAGGGTGATGTGGTTCTCCGGCAGCGGACTCGCTCCCGCGTTGCCGTACTGCCAGAGGTCGTGGATCAGCACGTCGATCTTGCCCCGGGGCGACCAGTCCCAGAGGCGCGAGTGGAACTGCAGCGAGTTCTCGAAGGCTCCGACCACCTGGGGCACCAGGTAGGACTGGAGCGGAGACGTCCACACCAGCCGCAGGTCGCGGGTCTCGAGCGTCTGGAACTGCGCGGCGAGCCTCGGAGGGCGCGCACAGCCGCACGCAGGCCAGGAAGGCCAGGACGATTCGGAGTTTGGGCATGTCTGAGGGGGAGGGAAACTACTCGGAGACCCCGGCTCCCGTTAGGGCGAGCCGGGATCCCCGCGAGTCGACTCAATTCTGGTTGCGCATCGCCTCGCGCATGAACGCCTGGGACATCGCCTGGCTCTGCGCCAGGGAGCGGAACGCCTCGCTCGCCTGCAGGGTCCGGAAGGCCTGGCTCTGGCCACGATGTCGCGGAAGGCCTGGCTCGGCCATCATGTTCCGGTAGGCCGAGTTGGCCTGCAGATTCCGGAACGCCTGGTTGGCCATCAGCGTCTGGTAGGCCTGGCTGGCCACCATGCTGCGGTAGGCCTGGCTGGCCATCAGCGTCTGGTAGGCCTGGCTTGGCCACGACGTCGCGGTAGGCCTGGCTGGCCATCACGTCACGGTAGGCCGAGTTGGCCTGCAGATTCCGGAACGCCTGGTTGGCCATCAGCTGCTGGTAGGCCTGGCCGGCGACCGCGTGCTGGTAGGCCTGGCTGGCCATCACGCTGCTGGTAGGCCGAGTTGGCCTGCAGGTCCCGGAACGCCTGGCTGGCGATCAGCTGCTGGTAGGCCTGGCTGGCCATCACTGCTCGGTAGGCCTGGCTGGCCGTCATCTGCTGGTAGGCCTGGTTGGCCATCACCGTCTGATAGGCCTGGCCGGCGGCGATTTGCCGGTAGGCGTCGCTGGCCAGGACCACCCGGTACGCCTGGTTCTGCATGGCCTCCGGAACGCGTCGCTCCGGACCAGCTGCAGGACCTGGTCGTTCTGGAACAGCGCCTGGATCTCGGGATTCTTGAGGGTCACGTCGGCCTCGGTCATGGTCCGGCCGTGATACCGCGTCGCCGGCTCGACCCCGCCGATCGTGCCGGCTTCGTTGCCGCGGGGCGGCCAGCCGGTCGCGATCGCGGCGACGACGAGTACGACCGCCACCGCCGCACTTCCGATGAGCACTGCCTTCTTCGTCATGATCGTTTCCCCCAGTTGTTCAGTGGCGAGTCTCAGGCTCCCAACGGCCCTTCCGATGATCATCCGCACGGTCATCCACGTGGTCGCGGTCTCCGGTGACGCTCGAGCCGGCTGCGGCAGCGCATCGAGGATCGCCCGCTCGAGCCGCGGCGGCGGTTCGCGCGCCCCCACCTGGCCCATCAGCCCGGCCACCTGGCGCAGCTCGGCCGCCAGCGCCCTGGCCTCCGGGTCCTGCTGCAGCAGCGACCGGAACGCGGCACTCCCTTCCGGCGTGTTCGCGCCGTCCATCTCCTGATGAATCAGGTCGATCTGATGCCGGTTCAACATGGCTATCGCACCCGCTCGCGCAGCGTCGACCGCAGCCGTTCCCGCGCCGTGAACAGGCGCGACTTGACGGTCCGGACGGGAACCCCCAGCACGTCGGCGATCTCCTGGTAGGAGAACGACGCGAAGTGGCTGAGCACCACCACCGCCCGATCGTCCGGCTTCAGGCTCCATCAACGCCCTCCCGACCAGGTCCTCGATCTCCGCCGCACCATCGGCGCAGCTCCCGGCGCCCGGAATTCGGGCTCGTCGTCCAGCGTCACCGTCGGCTTCCGACGCTTCAGCGCGTTCAACGACTCGTTCACGGTCATGCGATAGATCCAACTGAAGAACTTGTACCTCGGGTCGTAGCTTCGGAGCTTCAGGAACGCGTTGAGAAACACCGTCTGCGTGACGTCCTCGGCGTCCTGCACGTTGCCCAGCATCCGGAGCGCGACGTTGAACAGGCGCTTCTGGTAGCGATCGACGAGACCGCTCGCCGCGTCGCTCTGGCCCTCCAGCCACCGCGCGACCAGGGCGCGGTCCTGTTCGTCCGTCGCAGCAGGTGTCTGTTCCAATTACAACTCAGACCGCCAAAAGTTGGAAGAAGGGGCCGGATGGCCCGCATGAACGTGCATCGAGGGACGCCCCACTGCAATATTATGGCGTTGGCGGCGGACCCCAGCGGCACGCCGGAGGACGAGATGCGGCCGAGCCTCCGTATGACGATTGGCCCCGATCCCGGCGAGGTCGCCAGGCTCAACGCGGCGTTCGCCGAGTTCGCGGACGCGCACGCGGTACCGGCCTCGATCCGGCGCAGCATGAACGTGGTCCTCGACGAGCTCCTGACCAACACCCTCTCGTACGGATTCGCGGGGCGGGAGAGCGGCGAGGTCACCCTCGACGTGGAGCTGGGCGCGGATCGCCTGTCCGTCGTCCTCACCGACGACGGCGCGCCGTTCGACCCGTTCGGCATGGCTGCCCCCGACACCGCGCCCTCCGTGGAGGCGCGGCCCATCGGCGGGCTCGGCATTCACCTGGTTCGGCGGATGATGGACGAAGTCGGCTATCAGCGCCGCGCCGATCGCAACGTCGTCACCCTGGCGAAGCGCCTGACGGTCGGGAAGACCGCGGGTCGCGCCGGAGAGAGGTCCATGGACATCACGACGCGTACGCAGCGCGACGTCACCCTCGTCGCCCTCGCGGGGAATCTCGACAGCAACACCTCGCCGCAGGCGCAGCAGGCGCTCGACGGGATCCTCGCGGGCGGCGGGAAGAAGATGGTCGTCGACTTCACGGCGCTCGACTACGTCAGCAGCGCCGGGCTCCGCGTCCTGCTCGGCACGGCCAAGCGCCTGAGCGCGGCGGGGGGTGCGCTGCACCTGTTCGGCCTGAACGACACGGTCCGGGAGGTGTTCGACATCTCCGGGTTCTCCACCATTCTCGCCGTGTTCGCCACGGAAGCCGACGCGCTCAAGGGGTTCTAGCGCGGCGGCGGCTCTTCCGGCCCGATGGGCAGGTAGACTTTGACCGTGGCGCCGGCGCCGGGCACCGACTGCACCAGGAGCCCTCCGCCCAGCCCCGCGACGATGCCGTAGACCACCGACAGCCCGAGCCCGCGCCCCTCGTGCAGCGGACGCGTGGTGAAGAACGGATCCTGGACGTGCGGAAGGTCGGCCGCTGGGATCCCGCGGCCGTCGTCCGCCACCTCGAGGACCGAGTAGCGGCCCGGCGCCGGAATGAGCGCCATCCCCGCCGCCGGTGACAGCAGGACCTCGTCATAGACCCGGACCGGTGACGGCGCCCCCCACCGGCGCAGCCTCGACCGCGTTCGCCAACAGCTCCTGGAGAATCGCCCCCACCGCCGCGGGACCGACCGGCGCCGCCCCGCTCCCGTCCGCCACGTCGACGACCATCGCACGGTCGCTGCCCGAGGCGGATCGCCGGCGATCCGCCTCCGCCTGGACGACCGCCGCCAGCGGCCTCCGCTCCCGGTCGCCCGGCGCCCGGCCGCTGGCGAGCACGAGGCGTTCGGCCAGCGCCGCCGCGCGTTGGGCGGCGTCCGCGATGGCCTGGTTGTTCTCGCGCTCTTCCGGATCGCCGGCCGGGCGCTCCAGCATCATCTCGGCGTGGCCCAGCACGATGGTCATCTGGTTGTTGATGTTGTGCGCGATCCCTCCCGCCAGCCGGCTCATCAGCACCTGCCGCTCCGCCTGGCGGCGCCGCTGCTCCGCGGCATCCTCCCGCAGCAGGCGCAGGTTCTCCGTGGTCGCGAAGACGAGGCGACCGAGGAGCAGGAGCGCGAGCACGACGATCCCCGCGGCGAGGGGAAGCAGCGCCGGATCGGAGGGGTGCAACGCCGCCAGGATGAGCAGCGTGCCCACGCCGAGGATGGCCAGCATCGGGAGCGGATTGAAGGCGCGCATGCTCTCGGGGAGGAGCGGCACGTCGGTATCGGGCTGGCGATTGCAGAGAAAGAACGTGCCCGCGTACAGGTAGGCCAGATAGTCCAGCGAAGAAGAGGCTGTTGGGGAGCCGGAAGTCGTGCGACTGGCGCCCGATGGCGTACTGCAAGGCGACGAGGTACGTCGTCTCGATCACGATGATGGCCGCCAGCCACCAGAACCCCGCCCGGATCGGCCGCGACGGCCCCCGCACGAGAATCAGGTTGAGCACGACCAGATTGGCGGCCTCCATCAGGTTGTACGCCAGCAGGTGCAGCCGCGCCGATGACGGCGCGTGCCGCAGGCCCGGCAGCGTCCAGATGGCGAACACGGCCAGCGCCATCCCTCCGACGGCGATGGCGGTGTCGGTCGCCATCCGCCACCACACGCCGCGCGTGAGCGGCACCAGCGGAAAGCGGAGCAGCGCCGCCAGGCCGAGCGCCCAGATCAGGAGCGTAGATGCGATGTCCAGCCCGGGGATGGTCGGGAGAGAAAGACCCAGCGCCCCTATCAGGCGGAGCAGGTTTCCGGCCGCCACCAGCAGGGTCGGAACCGCGAACAGGAGCAGTGCCTGCCGGAGCCGAGCTTCGAGGTCGAGGCGGCGTGACGCCGCGAGGAACACGAGCCCTGCGACGGCGGTGACCACCACCGCCGCCACGATTCCGGCCGTGTCGCCGCTGAGCGGGCCGAACGACGCCACCCACGGGAGGACGGCCAGGACCGCCCACGCCACCGACGCCGGAATCAGCCATCGAGGCGGAAGGCGTCGCGCGCGACGCCGCGTAGACGACGCCGCGGACTCCATGAAGCAAACTGGCACAGGTTCGAGGCCTTGGCCAGCCGGGAACGGAGGCGCCGGCCGCTAGGCTCGGCGGCTATCTCGGCGGGGCGTCCCTCGCTCCGCGCCCCTCCCCGCTCGCGGCGCGCCACGCGATCGCCTGCAGCGCGGCGGCCACCGCTGGGTCGAGTCCCGCCGTGTAGCCGGAGCCGACGGGGGACCGCTCGAGGAGCACGGCGTCGAAGACGCACGCGATGAGGTACGCGCCGGCTGGCCCGGGGTGCACGGGGTCGGCGTACAGGTTGATCTCCGGGTGCTCGCGCCGCGCGATGCTCCACGCCACGCCCGCCGGCACCAGGGTTCCCTGCACCAGGGCCGCCAGTCGCTCGTAGGTCCGATCGATCCGGAGTTGCATCCCCTCGTAGGTGAGCATGTCGGGCGAGACCGCGGCGTTGGCGGAGTCGCCGTCGCGCCGCGCCGGAGTCTCGTACAGCAGCACCCGGACCGACGGGCTGGCGGCGCGCGCTCCGGAGGCGAGCGCGGCGGCGTACGGCTCGATCCCGGTGCGCACCTGTTCGTCGGAGAACGCGGGCCACTCCGACTGTTCCTGCAGCACGACGGCGTCCCATCCCCCGCCGGCGAGGAGTGCGCGCACGGCCGGGTCGGCGGCGTGGTTCAGGAGCCGCGCCCCGCCCACGGCGTGTTGCTGGTACTGGAGATTGACGCCCGCCGTGCGCGCCAGCCCCTGGATCATCGCGGGGAGGTCCCCCGCGTAGGTCAGGCTGTTGCCGATGAAGAGGACGCGGAGGGTGGGCGCGTTCGGGTCGGAAGGGGCTGCGGGCTCGAGCGCGGGCGCCGCGGAACGTGCGCTCGTGGCCGGTGGCGCGAGCGCCGTCGGCGCGAAGACTCCGGTCCGCAGCGCCGCATAGCCGCTGGCGAGGAGGGCGAAGGTCCAGAAGAGCATTCTGCGACGTGACACGTCAGGTCCTCCGTGGCGCTTCAGCCCAAGCAGGCCTCCCTGCGGAGTCTATTCGCCGAACCACGCCTGTCGCGTGAAGCGAGGGCGCTAGGCGAGCGCCTCTTGAGGGCGGGAGGCCTTGAGTCTCGCGCGATTCAAGTCGTGGCGCCGAGCAGGCGAGTGGCCGTCAGGCGAGGCCGTGGCCGTCCGGCGCCGCGGCGGGCTGCACCGCCGTGTTGTGGCACGCCACGATCCGCCATCCGTCTGCATGCTTCACGAACACCTCGAGCATGCGCGTGTAGAGCTTCCCGTCGGCCGCGACGGCGATGCCGGGAGGCACGGCTCGAAAGCCGGTGAGCGTGGTCAGCAGCTCCGCCACCGCGACCTCCGGATGAGGTGATCGCAGCCGCTCGATCTCGATCGTGAGGTGGCTGCCGGCGAACACCCCGCGGAACATCTCGGCGTGGCGCGTCTCGAAGCCGGTCCGGGTGTCCCAGCGCATACCGAGGATGTTGGTGAACCCCACGTCGCCATCGGCGGCCGTGGCCCAGGCGCGAGCATCGCCCCGGTTCCAGCCGTCCACCTGGGCGGCGATGGTGCGCCGGATTTCTTGTTCGTCCGCGATCACCTGTCTTCCTCCGCTTCTCGCACGCTGGCCGCGAGCAGCGCGCGGGCGGTCCACAGCGTCACGCGCTCGGCGGCGCGGGCGGAAAGCCCCCGGACGTCCTGCAGCACGAACAACGAGTCCATGCCGACGCACGACGCCAGCGCGGAGACCAGGCGCTCGAACCGCGCGGCGCCCAGCCGAGCCCTCAGAGGCTCCACCGCCGACGTCAGCCAGTCCACCCGGCGGTAACCGCGGGGCGGACGGGCGCCGCCGCCGCTCCCGACCGTGAGCCGGATCATGGTCCTGAGCAGCGGCTCGTTCTCCAGCGCCAGGCGATGCATCACCCCTACCGTCGCATCGAGCCGCGCCTCCGCTCGCGCCACGTCGTCCAGGGTGCGCTCATCCTCGGGCCGCAGCGCCGCCGTGATGGCCGCCTCGACCTGCGGCCGCAACCCCTCGAGCGCCGCCTCGACCAGCAGCTGATCCTGGGTCGGGAAGTAGCGATACGCCGTGCGGCGCGAGACGTCGGCCGCGTCCGCCACCTCGGCCACCGATGGCGTGCGCCCCTCCGCCAGCAGCTGCGCCGCGCCGGCCAGCAGGGCAATGCGGGTGCGGCGCTTTTGTCCGTCGCCCCTGGTCGTGCCGGCCTCGCCGGCCCGGCTGCCCGCGTGCTTCCGTCTCATCGGCCGAACCCCTCCTTGACACGACGGTGGTCGAAGATAGATTGCGCCAGCGTGTCACACAAGTGCCATGACGACACTCTGGTGACGCGACGGCACAGTGGTGCCGTTCTACGATGGCCCGGCGACCCGCTTCCGGGGTCGCCGGGCCGGCAACCTCAGGGAGGGAACTATGTGGTCTCGCGGACGCTGGCAAGCGGGCGGGGTGGCGACGGGCGCTCTGGCCCTCGCGGCGGGGGCGGTGGTCGCCTCCTGTTCCAAGGACGTCAGCAGCGCCAATCGCGGCCCGACGACGGAGTACGGCACGGCGGTCGCGGTGGGGAACGGCACGGCGCAATCGTACCTCGTGCTGGCCGGCGGCGTCCCCACGGAGGTGGGCGTGGCGCTGAGCCAGGGCGCCGTGGACAGCCTGCCGCAGACGCCGAAGATGGGCGGCTACGAGTTTCTGCTGCCCCTCCCGACGGGCAACCCGACGCAATACCAGGTGATCGGGCTCAACTGGAATCCGACGGGCCATCCGCCGGCCGGCGTGTATACGGTGCCGCACTTCGACGTGCACTTCTACATGATCTCGCTGGCGGACAAGAACGCGATCGTGCCGACGGACCCGGCGTTCGCGACCGAGGCCGCCAATCTGCCGGCCGCCGGCTATCGCCCCGCGAACTACGTGGCGGATCCCGCGGCCAACGCCGTCCCGATGATGGGCCTGCACTGGACCGACTCCAGCGCCGCCGAGTTTCACGGCGTCCCGTTCACCCGGACCTTCATCGCGGGATCCTGGAACGGCCAGTTCATCTTCTTCGAGCCGATGGTGGCGCGGGCCTACCTCCTGACCCAGCCCGAGGACTCGATCCCGTTCGCGGGGGCCTCGCAGCGGGCGATCGGCGGTTACTACCCGGCCGCCTACCGGGTCGGCTGGGACGCCACCAAAGCGGAATGGCACATCGGGCTCGCCGGCCTGGCGAATTGATCACGAGGGGGGGGCCGGGTGCGACGCTCAGCTGCGTCGCACCCGGCGTCCATTCATGTGCTACTGGACCGTGAAGCCGGTCAGAGCCCCAGCCTGGTCCGGATGTCCTGCGGCAGCGCCGCCTTGTTCACCGTGAGCATGTCGAACTTGGCGCGGATGTAGTTCTCCGACATGTAGATGTAGCCGTGATACGGGCCGACGTCGCCCCAGGAGTTCTTGACCTTGTAGTAGGTGGTGCCGGCCGAGTCGCGGGCGATGCCGACCACGTGCATGCCGTGATCGTCGGTGGTGGTCCACCGGTCCCAGCCTTCCTGCCGCGCGTCGGGCGTGATCGTCTCGCCCTCGTGCCACGTCGCGTAGCCGGCCTTCTGGTCGAACGAGCGCTCGCTGACGTCGGCGCCGATCGCCACCGTGTAGCCGTGTTCGATGGCGTACCGCAGGACGCGCATCGCGTCGTCGAGCGGGAGGTTCCAGGTCTTGTCGTCGTGCGCCCAGTTGTCGGGCGTCAGGAGCGCGCCCTGGCGCCACAGGGGCATGTTCGTGAGCGAGGTGACCGACACGTAGTTCGCCGGGTCGATGCCGAGCTGGGCCGCGAACTGCTTCGGTGTCTCGGCGCGGCCGTCCACCCGGATCGTGTCGGGCATCGGGCCCATGTACGTGTCGAGCAGCGCGTCGAAGCCCCGCTCCCACTTGGGCGACGGCCCGGGCCGCGAGTGGAGCACGGCGTCCAGGTCGGCCTGGAGCACGCCCTGCAGCTCGCCGTGGTTGTAGCGGGTCTCGTACGGCCACATCCCGGTGAAGTCGCTCTGGCGGACGATGCCGTAGCGGGCGATGGCGTTGAGCACGTCGTGGCCCAGCCCGCCTTCACCGAACGTGTTGTTGCCGTGCATGCGATAGTAGACCTCGGCCTTCTCGCGGTACACGTGGTCTACGACGAACATCTCCGACAGGTCGTACTCACCCTTGCCCATGCGCAGCAGCTCGGACTCCAGCATGCTGAGGGTGGAGAAATCCCAGCACGTCCCGGTGCTGGCCTGGTCCTTCACGGGCGTGGCCGGCAGCACCGTCACGTCGGTGAAGGTCCGGGGCGGGTGCTGCTCCTGCGCCGGTTGCTGGGCGCCGAGCGACGCGGGAAGCGCGACGGTCACGGCGAGCAATAGGGGGGCAAGCACTCGGGAACGGAGGAAGATCGGTCTCTTCATCGCCTTTTCACCTCTCCCGGGCCGCGTCGCCCGGGGATTCGTGGGCCGGCGAGCGGCGCCTGCCGCGCGCGGCACCCGTGGGTTCGCTGCGCACACGCCGCTCGGACCATCGGGGCAACTCGGGCGGTACTGACCTAATCTCAAAAACCGGGCCACTACGCGCCGCATCCGCCCATCTGGACGAGCGAGCGTGAATTCCTATAGACTTGGTCGCCTTGTTCGCAGCCGGGGGAGCAACAGCGTGGCCAGAGCGTCGCAGGCATGGCATGCCAGTCATCACCCGATTGATCAGGGCACGAACCAGGTCAGGGTGCGTGCCGCGAGACCGCTGCCGGCGGCACACCCGCGAGCTGCTCCGTCGGCGTGGTGCCTGATCCCGTGACGTCGGCTGCCGCTCCCCCGTCTCCGCCCGCAGGCCCGAGCGAAGAGCATGCCTATCCGATTCTGACGCCGGCGGACATCGCGCGCTTCGCCGCGCACGGACACCGGCGACACGTCGAGGAAGGCGAGGTGCTGGTGCGCGCGGGGGAGAGCGTGACGCGGCTCTTCGTCGTGGTCGCCGGCCGGCTTGACGCGGTCCGGCCCTCCGCGGCCAGGGACGTCGTTGTCTCGTTCGCTCCCGGGATGTTCACGGGTGAAACGACGATGCTGTCGGGACGTCCCGGCCTGGCGGAGATCCGGGCGGGCACCGACGGCGATGTCATCGAGATCGGTCGCGACGACCTCCTGGCGTTGATCCAGACCGATGGTGAGCTCAGCGCCGTCTTCATGCGCGCCTTCATCCTGCGGCGGGTGAAGCTGATCGCGAGCGGCGTCAGCGACGTGGTGGTCCTTGGGTCGGCGCATTGCCAGGGGACGCTTCGCGTCCGCGAGTTCCTGACGAGGAACGGGCATCCTTACACGATGCTCGACCTGGACCGCGACGCCGGCGTCCAGGAGCTGCTCGATCGCTTTCACGTCGTCGCCGCCGAGATCCCCGTGGTCATCACGCGCGGCGAGGTCGTGCTCCGCAACCCGACGAATCAGCAGATCGCCGACGTCCTGGGTTTCAACGACGCGATCGACCGGACACACGTGCGCGACCTGGTCGTGGTGGGGGCCGGGCCTTCCGGGCTGGCGGCGGCGGTGTACGGTGCGTCGGAAGGCTTGAACGTCCTGGTCATCGAATCCACCGCGCCCGGAGGGCAGGCCGGGGCGAGTTCACGGATCGAGAACTATCTCGGCTTTCCGACGGGAATCTCCGGCCTGGAGCTGGCGTCGCGCGCCGCGACCCAGGCGGAGAAGTTCGGGGCCCAGCTGATGATCGGGTGCGGGGCAAGTCGCCTGGCGTGCGCAAGCGCGCCCTACGTGGTCGAGACCGGGGACGGGCAACAGGTGCCGGCGCGCGCGGTGATCATCGCCACGGGTGCCGAGTACCGGCGGCTTCCGATCGGCGACGTGTCGCGCTTCGAGGGAGCGGGCGTGTACTACGCCGCGACGTTCATGGAGGCGCAGCTGTGCGGCGGTGAAGAGGTGGTGGTCGTGGGCGGCGGCAACTCCGCGGGCCAGGCGGCGGTGTTCCTCGCCCAAGCGGCCCGGCGGGTGCACCTGGTGATCCGCTCGGCGGGCCTGGCCGACAGCATGTCGCGCTACCTGATCCGCCGCATCGAGGACCATCCGGCCATCGTCCGCCACGTGCATACCGAGATCGTAGGCCTCGAGGGGAACGGTCACCTCGAGCGCGTGAGCTGGCGCGACAGCGGCGGACGGGTCGAGACGCATGCGATTCGGCATGTCTTCACCATGACGGGCGCGGTGCCCAGCACCGGCTGGCTCAACGGATGTCTCGCGCTCGACGCCAAGGGCTTCATCAAGACGGGACCCGACCTGGCGCCGGACGACCTGGCCGCTGCCCGCTGGCCGCTGGCCCGCGCTCCCTACCTGCTCGAGACGAGCCGCCCCGGGGTGTTCGCGGTCGGCGACGTGCGCGCCGGGAGCTTGAAGCGCGTGGCCACGGCGGTGGGCGAGGGATCGATCGCGATCGCCGCCGTCCACCAGTTGCTTCACGCGTAAGGCCGGATGCAGGCGGAGTGACCGTGAGGGCGGAGCGGTTCCTGTCGTCCCATGAGGCCCGACGAGGGCTCAGAGGGGAGCGATGAACGATCTGTCGCGTGCCGTGATCGTGCCTCTGCTGTTGCGAGTACTGCGTGAAGCGTTCCAAGGGCCTCCCGGCCCCTGGACCTACTTCAGCGACGCGGGGCCGGGCACCGGTCTGCTCGGGACCATCGGGGGATTGAGCGCTGCGGACGCCTCACGGGAAGGCGGGCCCGGGCGTACCACCATCGCCGGCCACGTGCGCCATGTGTGCGCGAGCCTGGCGCTGACTACGCGGGAGCTGCGCGGTGAGGAGACCTCGCGCGATCGCAGCCAGAGCTGGACGGTCCTGGAGGTCGAAGATGCGGCGTGGGTCGCGCTACGCGCTGAGCTACGGAGCGAGTACGAGAGAGTGGTGGTCGCGGTGGGCGCGCGCACCGACTGGGACGAGGACGCGCTCGGCGCGGCCATCGGCGCCGTCGCGCACGCGGCGTACCATCTGGGCGCGATCCGGCAGCGTCTCGGGCCCGTCAAGCCATAGGGCGGAGAGGATCTTCGCGTGTCACCAACTCACCAGCCCGGCCGGGACACCTTTCGGGTGATCCGCCCGGACGACGCGAAGTATCTCTTCTTGAACGGGCTGCTCGCGGTTGGCACCGGCGAGCGCGGTTCTACCCTTCGCCGCTCAGCGCCCCCCAGGCCGCGAACGCCGTCTCGAGCGCCCGCTGCGCCGCCTCCAGCTCCTTGCCGAGCGCCGCCGCCCGCCGCACGCCGTCGCCGGTGAGGTAGAGGTCGGGGTCCGCCAGCGCGGCCTGCAGCCGCCGCACGTCCGCGTCGGCCCGGTTCACCTCCGCTTCGGCGGCCTCGAGGGCGCGGCGCGCCGTGCGCTGCACCGACGCCTCCCGCTTCCGCGTGTCCTGCCCGCGGCGCATCTGGCGCTGCTCCTTCACCCGCCGGCCGGCTTCCTCCTCCTCGGCCGCGACGCGCGCGGCGTGCGTGCGCTCGGCGCTCGCCACCTCCCACTCCGCGAACGTGCCGGGGTAGTCGGTGATGCGGCCGCCGTGCAGCACCCAGACGCGCGTCGCCAGCGCCCGCAGCAACGCGCGGTCGTGGCTCACCAGGATCACGGTGCCGTCGAATTCCCCGATCGCCTCCTCGAGCGCTTCGATGGACTCCACGTCCAGGTGATTGGTCGGTTCGTCGAAGGCGAGCAGGTTGGCGCCCTCGAGCTCCATCAGCGCCAGCGCCATCCGGGCCCGCTCGCCTCCGGACAGCGTCCCGCACACGCGCAGCACCGAGTCCCCCGAGAAGCCGTAGCGGCCGAGATGGCCCTGGACCTGCCCGCGCGTCCAGCGGGTGCGCCGATCGGCAATCGCGTCGAACAGCGACTTTTCCTCGGGCACCTGCGCGAGGTCCTGCCGGTAGTGCGCGAGCGTGACCGAATCCGGGATGCGCACCGTGCCCGCCTCGGGCGCGCGCTCCCCCGTGAAGACCTTGAGCAGCGTGGACTTGCCGGCGCCGTTGGATCCGACCAGCCCCACCACCTCGCCGCGCCGCACGATGGCACCGAACCCGTCGAGCAGCACCCGCGGGCCGAAGGCGATGCGCACGCCCTCCGCGACGAGCGCCTGGTCGCCGCCGCGCTCGTTCGCTTCGAGCCGGACGGCCATCACGTCGCCCTCGCCGGGCGGCGGCCCGAGCCGCGGCAGGCGCGCCAGCCGCTTCTGTCGCCCCACCGCCTGGCGGCTGTTCTGCCCGGCGATGTTGCGGCGGATGTAGTCCTCCTCCTTGGCGATCTTCGACGCCTGCTGCTGGTACACGCGCTGCGCGGCGAGGCGGCGCTCGGCGCGCTAAGGTGACGAAGGACGAGTAGCCCGCCGCATAGGCGGTCGCGGTGCGCCCTTCGAGGTGCAGGACGTGATCGGCGAACGCCTCGAGCAGCGCGCGGTCGTGCGTGACGAGGAGGACGGTGGCGTCGAGGGTGCGCAGATATCCCTCGAGCCACAGCGTGGTCTCGAGGTCGAGGTGGTTGGTCGGCTCGTCGAGGAGCAGCAGGTCGGCCGGCGCCGCGAGCTGGCAGGCCAGGGCCACGCGGCCGCGCTCGCCGCCGCTCAGGGTGGCGAGCGACTGGGTGCGCGAGGCGTCGGGGTCGAAGCCGAGGCCGTGCAGGACGGCGTCCACCCGCGCCGCGGCCTCGTAGCCGCCCTCGTGCTCGAAGCGGTGCAGGTCGCGGTCGTAGCGCTCCAGCATCGCCGGCGTCACCGCGTCGCCCGCCTCGCCCATCGCCGCGGCCTGCACGGCGAGCGAGCGCTCGAGCGCGAACAGGTCGGCGAAGGCGCCCGCGGCGGCCTCCCACACCGTCGCCGCGTCGCCGAAATCCCGGTACTGGTCCATCACCGTGATGCGCAGGCCGGCCGAGCGCGCGACGGTGCCGCTCGAGGGGGCCAGGTCGCCGCGGATCAGGTTGAAGAGCGTCGTCTTGCCGGAGCCGTTGCGTCCCAGAATGCCCCAGCGCTCGCCGCGGTCCACGAGGAAGCTCACGTCCTTGAGCAGCTCCCGGTCGCCGAAGCGCACCGCGACGCCGGCCATCGAGAGCAGGTTCATCGCTACCAGTTGCCCGCTTCCGCCTCGCGCAGTCGCTCGGGGGTCCCGCACGTCCTGCCACGCATGGGCCGAGACGTCGGCCGGCTCGATCCGGTAGCCGGCCGCGGCCAGGTCCAGGTACCACTCGACGATCGGAAACGTGCCGGTGCGCTCGGCGAGGTCGAGGATCTCCGGCTCCACCACGTGGATGCCGGCGAACGCGAAGTCGCGCACGGTCCCCGCGCTCTCGCGCACCCGGCGCGCGCGGCCCGCCTCGCGATGCTCCCAGCCCATCAGCCCATGTTCGTCGAACAGCAGCCGGCGCGAGGACGGCCGGTCCTGCACCGCCAGCGTGCCGAGCACCCGAGTGCCCAGACGCTCCCGCGCGCGCCCGATGCCTCGCCAGCAACGCCTCGAGCGGGATGCGGGACAGGACGTCCACCGCGTGGAGCAGGATCGGGCCGTCGCGGCGGAACAAGCGGCCCGCCGCCAGGAAGCCGCCGCCGGTGTCGTACGGCCCATCGGGCTCGGGCGAGACCAGGATCTCCACTCCGGGCGGCGCGTGCTCTCCCAGGTACTTCGCGATCTGATCGCCGTGGCGGCTGGTGTTGACGATCAGCCGCGTCGCCCCGGCCGCGACCAGGCGCTCCATGACGTGCGCCAGCAGGGGCCGGCCGCGCACCGCGACGAGCGCCTTCGGAACCGCGTCGGTGAGCGGCGCCAGCCGCGTCCCCAGGCCGGCCGACAGGATCATCGCCTCCATCAGAGCTTCCCGTGCACCACGCGGACGGCGACCTGCGGATACCGGCTCCTCAGGTGGGCGGCCAACTTCGCCGCCATGAACACCGACCGGTGCCGGCCGCCCGTGCAGCCGAACGCGACCGTCAGGCTCGAGAACCGCCGCTCCAGGAACCGCTCCACGTGCGCGTCCACCAGCTCGCTGACGCTGCTCCAGAACTCCTGTACCTCCCGGCGAGCGCTCGAGGAAGTCCGCCACCTTCTCGTCCTCCCCGGTGAAGTCGCGGAGCTCGGGCACATGGTGCGGGTTGGGCAGCGAGCGGCAGTCGAACACGAACCCGCCACCGTGGCCCTCGCCGTCGGACGGGTAGCCGTCGCGGTAGGAGAAGCTGCGGACCAGCACGCTGAGTCCGGCGTGCGGCGCGGCGCCGTTCCCGGGTCCCGCCCAGCGCTCCACGATCCGGCGGAACACCTGCTCCAGCTCGGGCAGGGCCAGCGGCAGCCCGGCGGCCAGCAGATCGTCCAGGTTGCGCGCGGCGTGAGGCACGCTCTCCAGGAACCGGCGCTTGCGCTCGAAGAAGCCGCGGTATCCGTAGGCCCCCATCGCCTGCATCAGCCGCACCAGGACGAAGCCGGTGAGCTGCTCGCGGAACCGCGGCCGGTCCACCGGCACCAGGGTGCCCAGCGCGTCGAGGTAGGCTTCCAGCAGCTCGGCGCGCAGCGGCGCCGGAATGGCGGCCTTGGCGTCGTACAGCAACGAAGCCACGTCATAGTGCGGCGGCCCCTTCCGGCCGCCCTGGAAGTCGATGAACCACGGCTCCCCGTCGCGGATCATGATGTTGCGAGACTGGAAGTCGCGGTACAGGAAGCCGTCGGCGCCGGCCTGGAGCAGGTGCGTCGTGAGGCGGGAGAAGTCGTCCTCGAGCCGCTGCTCGCTGAAGGGCACGCCGGCGAGCTTCAGGAAATGATACTTGAAGTAGTTGAGGTCCCAGCGGATGGATTGGCGATCGAAGGCCCGGCGCGGATAGGCCAGGCGATAGTCCACCACGCGATGGCCCTCGACCTGGAAGCGCGGCAGGATCGCGAGCACCCGCCGGTACAGCGGCACGATGTCGGCCGGGAACCGTTCGGGGCCGCCGGCGATCCGCGCGTCGCTGAGCGCGCGGAACAGGGTGGTGTCGCCGAGGTCCTCCTCGAGCCAGACGCCCGCTTCCTGGTCTTCCGCGTGGATCTCGGGCACCGGGAGGCCGGCGGAGCGGAATGCCCTGGCGAACGACAGGAACGCGCGATTCTCGTCGGGGTCGGGACCGATGGCGCCGACCACGGCGCGCTCGCCGTCCCACACCAGCCGGTAGTACTGCCGCGTGGACCCGTCCGCCACCAGGTCGAGGATCCCGTCGGGCCGTCGGCCGAAACGCTCCTCGGCCAGGGTGATGAGGCGTTCCTTCATCCGGTCGAATATCGCCGCGGGACGCTCCGCGTCCAATCGAGGCCGGCGCCACGCTGCCCCCTACGACCGGCGGTGCGGCGCCCGACTAGTTGCCGCCCTCCTGGCTGCTGTAGTGGTAGCGCACCAGAGTGGACTGCTCGCCCCCGAGTCCCTTGTACGTGACGGTCGTCTCCAGAACGACCGTTCCGTTCTCCCGATCTCCGGCCTGTCCCGGAAATCGCCCTTTTTGTCGAGGAACGCGCCGGTCATCGTGAGGGAGCCGATCGTCGTCCCCCGCGCACGTCACCTGGAGCGTGTCGGGGGAGATGATCGCGCGCCCACAGTCGATATGTACGGGCTCGCTGTCGCCGGAGGTTGGTGAGAGTTGAATGCTGGCGTGGTACCGGCTCAGCTCGAGCCACTCGAGCCGATGCCCCTTGATGGTCAGAGGCTGGGTCGGGAAGTAGAACCCCCGCGCATCGAAGGGCTGCTGGGGCCGCGGGTCCACCGCGGCGGGCGGGGGCGCCGTGGGCGAGGCCCGCCCCGCGCCCGGCTGCGGCGACCAGCCGACGACTCCTGCGAAAGCCAGGCAGAACGAGACCACCTTCATTTCGTGCACCATCGTCGTGGTTCCTCCTCTGGGCGCCTGGCGGCGCCGACCACCCACGCCGGAGAATCTAGCGGGAACAGGCCGACGCGCTTTGCTGCGCGGTTCCCCACCGCGGTAGCTCGCGGCCCGACCGGGCTGCGGCTCGAATCCGCACTCCGAATCCCGACAGAGCGCCCCGGTGATGTGGCGACGCGTCCGGGCCCGGCGTACGTTCGAGCGACGTTCGGCCGGTCTCCCGCATCTTCGTGGCAAGACCAGGTGGGCACTTCACGGGGGTTACGCTGCGACGATGCTGATCCGGGTGGCTTCCGCGCGGCACGAGGCCTTCGCTCCGTGATGCTCATCGCGTCGGCGCGGCTGGCGCGGCGCGTCGCCTGGTGCGTCCTCGCGGCGGCCGCCGTGGCATTGGTGTGTGCGCCGTCCCTGGCGGCCCAGGCCGACGTCATCCGCGGCCGCGTGACGACCGCGGCCGAGAACGCGCCGATTCTCGGCGTGGTGGTCACGGCCACGTCGATTTCGGGAAACGTCAGCCGGACGGCGCACACCAACTCGGACGGGCGATTCACGATCGTTTTCCCCGGCGGCGACGGCGACTACTGGGTCACCTTCGCGGGCATCGGCTTCACGGCGCGCCGCTTCGAGGTCAAGCGCCTGGCGGACGAGAGCGTGCTGCTCGCGGATGCGCGACTCTCCCCCATCACCCTCGATACCATCTACGTCCGGGCGGGGCACCGCCGCCCGTCCCGGAACGACGCCACGGGCGACGTGAGCGGCACGGACCGCCCGATCGACACCGGCCTGGTGCCCCCCGATCAGGCCGGCGACCTCGCGGCGATGGGCGCCACGCTGCCGGGCGTGAGTTACATCCCGGGCACCAACGGCGACCCGTCGGGTTTCTCGGTGCTGGGCCTGAGCACCGACCAGAACCTCACCACGCTGAACGGCCTCTCGAGCGGCGCCACCGACCTGCCGCGGGACGCGGGCGTGTCGGTCTCGGTGGCGACCTCGCCGTACGACGTCTCCCAGGGAGGCTTCAGCGGCGGCGCGCTCAACGTGCGCACGTTCCCGGGCTCCAACTACCTCGTGCAGAGCATGAGCGCGATCGGGAACGCGCCCCAGCTGGAATGGACCGATCCGGCGGGACGCGCGCTCGGCCAGCAGTACTCCAACCTCAGCCTGGGCGGGCTGTTCTCGGGACCGATCGCGTACGACAAGGCGTTCTACAACGTCGCGTACCAGGTGGGGCGCCGGTCCAACGACCTGTCCACGCTGCTCAACACCGACGCGCTCGGCCTCCAGGCGGAGGGGATCGCGGCCGATTCCGTCACCCGCCTGCTCGGCATCCTGCGGGGCGCGGGGGCGCCGGTCACCGTACCCCGGTTCCCCACCAGCCGGCGCAGCGATCAGGCCTCGTTCCTCGGCTCGTTCGATTTCGCGCCGCCCAGCTCGACCAGCGGCCAGGCGCTCAACCTGACGGTGAACGGCAGTTGGAACAACTCGACGCCGGCGTCGCCGCTCGCCACCCAGCTGCCGGCCTCGTCGTTCAGCGCCACGGGCTGGAACGCGTCGGCCCGGCTACAGCACACCGCTTACCTGGGCTTCGTGCTCAGCGAGACCGGGCTGTCGTGGAGCCTGTCGCGGCGATACCTCAGCCCCTACCTCGAGCAGCCGGGCGGCAGCGTGCTGGTGCAGTCGGACTTTCCGGACGGGACCAGCGGCGTGCAGGCCATCCAGTTCGGCGGCACGTCGCTCCAGAGCACGGCGACCACGGGGTCGCTGCAACTGAAGAACCAGCTCTCCTGGTTCAGCACCGACAGCAAGCATCGCGTGAAGCTGGACGCCGAGCTGCGCCGGGATTCCTGGACGCAGGAACAGGCGGGCGACCTGCTGGGCACGTTCACGTTCAACTCGCTGGCGGACCTCGAGGCCGTGCGGCCGGCGTCGTTCACGCGGCAGCTCAACTCGCTCAGCACCAGCGGCAGCGAGCTGGTCGGCGCGCTGTCGCTGGGCGACGCCTACCGGCCCAGCTCGAGTCTCCAGGTCGTGTACGGCCTGCGCCTGGACGCCGACCGCTACCTCGACCGCCCGGCGGCGAACCCCGACGTCGAGCGGCTGCTCGGCGTCGCCAACGACCAGGTGCCCGACGGCCTCTACCTGAGCCCGCGCGTGGGATTCTCGTGGACCTACGGCACCGCGGAGCAGATCGGGGCCTTCCAGGGCGCGGCTCGCGTGCCGCGGGCCATCGTCCGCGGAGGCATCGGGGTGTTCCAAAACACGCCGAGCGCCCAGCTGCTCGGCCAGGCCATCGTCAACACCGGCCTGCCGTCCGCCGTCCAGCAGATCACCTGCGTGGGCGCCGCGGTCCCGACGCCGGACTGGAGCGGCTACGCCGCCGATCCCGCCACCGTCCCGACGCAGTGCGCCGACGGGTCGACCGGGACGGTGTTCGCCAACGGAGCGCCCAACGTGACGTTGTTCGCGCCGGGCTACGCCGCCGAGAAGAGCGTGCGCTCGACGCTGCAGTGGGCGGGGCCGGTGCTCGACAACCACCTGATGGCGACCGTGACGGGCACGTACTCCCTGAACCTCGACCAGTCCGGCTCCCGGGACCTCAACTTCGACCCGACCGTGCGCTTCACGCTGCCGGACGAGGGCAACCGGCCGGTCTTCGTGCAACCCACGAGCATCGTGCCGGCCACGGGAGCGGTGGCGACGCTCGACAGCCGCGTGGCCGCGACGTTCAACCGCGTCACGGAGCTGGTGTCCAACCTGCGCTCCTGGAGCCGGCAGCTCCAGCTGCAGATCGCGCCGCTGTCGCTCAGCTCGACGTTCACCTGGAGCCTGGCTTACACGCTGAGCAGCGTCCGCGATCAGGCCAACGGATTCTCGAGCACGGGCGGGAGCCCCCTCGACGTCGGCGAGGCCCGGTCGGCCATGGATTGGCGGCATCAGATCCAGGTGACGCTGGGCGCCAACCTGTTCGATCTGCTCCGGGTCAACTGGGTGCAGCGGTTCACCTCGGGCACCCCGTACACGCCGGTCATCAGCGGCGACGTGAACGGCGACGGCTACGCCAACGACCGCGCCTTCATCTTCGACCCGGCCCGCAGCGCCGATACGGCGGTGGCCTCGGGGATGAGCCGGCTCCTCGCCGGCTCGTCGAGGAGCGTGAGGGACTGCCTGGACTCGCAGCTGGGCCGCGTCGCGGGGCGGAACAGCTGCGAGGGGCCGTGGACTTCGACCGGGTTCCTGAGCCTCGCGTTCAACCCGCTCAAGGTGCGGCTGCCCCAGCGCGCCACGCTCTCGCTGCAGGTCGCCAATCCGCTGGGCGCGTTCGACCTCCTGCTCCACGGCGAGAGCCACCTGCGCGGGTGGGGGCAGACGACCGCGCCCGACCCGCGGCTCCTGATCGTGCGAGGGTTCGACCCGGGTACGGACCGGTTTCTCTACGAGGTGAACCAGCGGTTCGGCGCGACGAGCCAGGCGGTGAGCGCGGTGCGCAACCCGGTGGTGGTGACGCTGTCGCTGAGGGTGGACCTCGGACCCACGCGCGAGCGCCAGTACCTCACCCAGACGCTGGACCGCGGCCGGACCCTGACGGGCAGCCGGGCGTCGCCGATGTTGCTCCGGGCCGTGTACGGCTCGGGCGGGATCATCAACCCCATCGCGACGATTCTCGGCCAGGCCGACAGCCTCCATCTGACGGGGCCGCAGGCCGACAGCCTCGCGACGCTGAACTGGTGGTACGTGACCCACCTCGATTCCATCTGGTCGCCGGTCATCCGGCAGTACGTCGCGCTGCCCGACAAGTACGACCGGCAGGCGGCGTTCGAGCGCTACCGGAAGGCGCGCGAAGCGTCGGTGGATCTGCTGGTCACGGCCGCGCCGGCCATCCGCTCGCTGCTGACCGCCTCGCAGCGGCGCAAGCTGCCCGACCTGATCACCGCCTATCTCGACCCGCGGTATCTCGCCGCGGTACGTTCCGGGACCTCGGGAACGCCGGGAGGCGTGTTCGCTCCCGGCTCCGGCGTGCCGGGCGGCGGGATGTTCGGCGGCGGCGCCGTCTTCATCAGGCAATAGGAGTGGACATGAGAGCACGAACCGTGGTCTCGAACGTCGCGCTGGCCCTGGCGGTGCTCGTCGTGCCGTGCGGGGCGCAACAGCCGCAGCCGCCGCCGGTGCGCGCGCTCGGCCCCATCACGCGCGTCACCAGGGACTCGCTCCAGAGCGTGGCGGCGGCGGTCGAGGTCGCCGGCGGGGGCGTCTTCGTCAACGACATCACCGCGCGCCGCCTGCTGCTGTTCGATTCGACGCTGCAGAGCGGCACGGTCGTCCTGGATTCGTCCGGAGAGGGGGCCAGGGCGTACGGCACGTTCCCCGGCACGCTCCTGCCGTACCACGGCGACTCGGCGCTGTTCATCGCGCCGCAGGCGCTCTCGATGCTGGTCCTGAGTCCGGCGGGCACGGTGGCGCGGGTCATGGCCGTCCCCCCGTCGGGCGGCGGGTTGCCCGCGCTCCTCGGCAACATCTTCGGGACGCCGGGTTTCGACGCGCAGGGGCGGCTGGTCTACTTCGCTCCGGTCCGGATGCGGTTCACGGCCACGCCGGGCGGCGACCTGCCGCGGCTCGAGCCGCCCGACTCCGCGTTCGTGGTGCGGTTCGACTTCGCGGGGCGGACGCAGGACACGGCGGAGGTGATCCGGATCCCGCAGACGCGCTCGTCCATCAACCGTGACGACCAGGGGCGCATCCACATCACGCTGACCGCGTTCCCGCCCCGGACCGTGGACGACTGGGCGGTGACGGCGGACGGCGCGATCGCGGTGGTGCGGGGCCAGGACTATCACGTGGACTGGCTGAACCCGGACGGGACGCGGACGTCCACGCCGAGGATGCCGTACGCGTGGGAGCGCCTGAGCGACGAGGAGAAGACCGCGCTGGTCGACTCCACGGCGCGGGCGATGCAGGCGATGATGGACTCGATGCCCGCGCGGATGCAGCGCGCCGGCATGGGTGGCCCCGCTCCGGCGGCCGCGACCGGGCCGGGAGGGAATACGAGGAGCGGGAGCGTCTCGGGCGGCGGCGGGCCGGTCGTCGTCTTCCAGACCGGGCCGGGGGGCCCCGGCGGCCCGGGTGGCCCGGGGGGGAGTCCCGCGCGAAGCATGACGGTCGTGCCCACCGTGATCCCCGCCGCCATCGCGGACGTGCCCGACTACCGTCCTCCCTTCGGACAGGGCGCGGTGCGCGCGGATCGGGAGGGCGATCTCTGGATCCGCACCAACAAGGTGGAGGATGGCCGGCCGGTGTACGACGTCGTCAATCGCCAGGGCGAGGTCAGCGACCGGGTGCAGCTGCCGCCGTTCCGGACCATCGCCGGCTTCGCGCCGGGCGTGGTGTACATGGCCGTCCGCGACAGCACCGGCGCGACCCATCTGGAGCGGGCGCGCATCAAGTAGCGAGGGCGCCCCGATCCGGCGGCCGTGGCGATGACCGCTGCTCCCGGTCCAGGGGCGTCACATGCAGAAGGGGAACCGGTGATGGCGTACTGGATACTGAAGACCGAGCCCTCGACCTACGCCTTCGACGACCTCGCACGCGAGGCGACGGCGACCTGGGACGGCGTCAAGAACCCGGCGGCGGTCAAGAACCTCGCGGCGATGGCCAAGGGGGACACCCTGCTGATCTACCACACCGGTGACCAGAAGGCGGTGGTCGGACTCGCGACGGTGGCGCGGACCGCGTACCCGGACCCGAAGCAGAAGGACGCGCGACTGCTGGTGGTGGACATCGCCGCGGGGCGCCGGCTCTCCGCGCCGGTGCCGCTGGCGCGGATCAAGGCCGACAAGCTGTTCGCCGACTCGCCACTGGTGCGCCAGGGCAGGCTCTCGGTGGTGCCGTGCTCCAAGGACCAGTTCGACTGGCTGATGAAGGCGGCCGGCGCCTGAGCGTACCGCGGCGCTAGCGCCGCTCCTCAGCCGCTTGCAGGTGCCGCATGCGCCCGGTGGATCACCGCGGTATCCCCCTTCATGTCGGGGAGCCTGCGCAGCACGTCGGGCAGCTGCTCCCGGAACCGGCGCAGCTCCACCTCGGCCGAGTCCGGATGCAGCGTGAGACGCCGCCCGGTCTGGGCCAGCGTGACGTAGGTGTCCGAAGGCCAGTCCGCCGGCCAGAGCGCCTCCAGCATCGTCATGCCACGCTTCAGGCGCAGCAGCCGGCCGGGCACGCCGTCCAGCAGCGCGTCGTCCGCGCCGGCGGGCTCGCGTCACCACCAGCTCCTTGCTGGTTGAGACATCGGCCTTGGGCAGCGACACGATGGTGGTGAGCCGATCCCCGTCGTAGCGCCAGCCGGGCGCCGAGCCGTCCGCCCGGTACGGCACGTCCGCGCCCTGCCAGGTCACGCGCGCGGGCGGCCACGTGCCGCGCAGCCTCGCCTCGTACCCGCGCTCCCGCAGCATGCCGGGGAACGAGCCCTCCACCGGCGCGATCGTGAGCGCGATAGTGTTTCCGGTGCGCCGCTCGGTGACGGGCGTGAAGGCGTACGCGCTGCCCTGATATCCCTCCGAGTCGCCCGCATCCTCGTAGATGCGCGCGCTGCCCGAGTCGCCGGGGAACACGTCCAGGATGAGCGGATCCACGGGCCGCTCGTCGCTCCGTTCCATCTTCGGCTGCTCCGGCAGGATGGCGCCGGCGCGCGCGTAGACCGGCAGCTCGTCCAGGGCGAACGTTCGATCCACCACGCGCGATCCGCTCAGCCGCGCGCCGCTGGACCACTCCACCCACTCGCCCGGCGGAAGCCACAGCTGCTCGCGCGCCAGACCGCTCGCGCTGTCCAGGGGCGTCACCACCGGACTCACGACCAGGTCCTGGCCAAAGCCGTACTCGTCGGGAAACGCGTAAGCCTGGTCGGCGTCGGGCCAGTCGTAGTAGAGCGGGTGCACGATGGACACGCCGCTGTCGTAGGCGCGGCGCGCGGCCGTGTAGATGTACGGGATCATCGCGTAGCGGAGCTGGAACGCGTCCCGCATCGCGTCCGCGTACTGGGGCGGATACGCCCAGATGCGGCGCTCGGCGTCGGCGTTCTTGGTGGTGTGCGTGCGCAGGATGGGGCTGAAGATCCCGAACTGGATCCAGCGCGTGTACAGCTCGGGCGCGACGGGGCCCGGAATGTGCCCGCCGATGTCGTGGCTCCAGTAGCCGAAGCCCACGTTGGCGGCCGTGGCGGTGAAGTACGTCTCGAAGGCCAGCGCCGGCCAGGTGGAGTGCATGTCGCCGGAGAAGCCGATCTGGTAGCGGTGATTGCCGAGTCCGCCCCAGCGGTGGAAGATCAGCGGCCGGTGCAGGCCCTCCCGCTCCATCTCGGTGAAGAAGACGTAGTTGAGCCACCACGTGGGGTTGAGGCCCGGGATCGAGGTGGTGCCCCACTGCTGCCAGTCCAGCCACCAGAAGTCCACGCCCTGCCGCTCGAGGGGGTGGATCACGTCGGCGAAATACGCCTCGGCGAAGTGTTTGTCCTCGATCCGGAACGGCACGTACTGCTTCGTGGCCGGGTCGATCCCCATGGCGCGCGCCATCGCCGGATACTGCGCCTCGTGCGGCTGGATGCCCGAGGCCGGGTGCAGGTTCATCGTCGTGTGCAGTCCCTGCTGGTGGACCCAGCCGAGAAACGCGTCGGGATCGGGGAAGTAGGCGCGGTCCCAGGTGTAGCCGGTCCAGCCCAGGCGCTGTCCCGCCTGATCCTTGGGCTGGCCCTCCCAGCGCAGCTCGAAGGTGTTGTGCCAGTCCATGTCCACGACCAGCACGTCGAGCGGCACGTCGTAGCGGTGGAAGTCCCCGACCAGCCGCTGCAGCTCCGCGTCGGTGTACGCCCAGTAGCGCGACCACCACGCGCCGAACGCGAAGCGCGGCGGCATGGGGATCTTCCCGGCCACGCGCGTGAAGTCCGCGAGCGCGCGACGATAGTCGTGGCCGTAGCCGAAGAAGTACCAGTCCTGCCGCTGGGCCGGCGCGCGCTGGACCACCCAGGGCCACGGACTGGCGTCGAACAGCGGGCGGTCCGAGTCGTCCACCAGCGCCCAGCCGTCGCGCGAGACCAGCCCCTTCTCGAGCGGCACCGGGCCGGCCGCGCCGTCGAGCGTGCGGGCCGTGCCGCCCAGGTTCGCCGTGTCCGACGCACCCGGCCGCCAGGTCACGGTCGAGTCGCCGTTCTTCAAGGCGATGCTCAGGTTCTCCGGCCCGAAGCGCCCGCTGTTCCGGCTGTACCGGAGCCGCAGCGCCTGGGTCGCGATCACCAGCCAGCCGTGCTCGACCCGCCTGGTGAACGCGACGGGCGGCGTGCGGCGATTCAGGAATACGAGCGAGGGCCGGTCCTCGAAGCGGCCGTCCGCGGCCCACTCGAGGCGGACGAGCTGCGGAGTCAGCACGGTGAGTCGGACGCTTGCCGTCCACCACCACGTTCCGCGGGTTCGGGACCGGATCCGTCTGCGTCGAGACCTGGGCGCGTAGCGGCGTCAGGGCGAAGAAGGGTGTGGCCGCGAGCAGCAGCCTCTTGATGGCGGTCCTCATACGGTGTCCTTCGGCGTGCGGGGGGATAACGGTCAGGCGGCTCAATTCTACGCCGCGGCGCGACGTGTGAAAGGGGCGCGGCGTACGCCGGCGCCGCGCGAGGCGGGCGGGGTCAGTGCGTCTTCCGCATTGTGATTGGCCGCAGAGGCTTGCAAGGTGCGAGAGCAAACGGGAGTGACATCTAGCCGGATTCGCGCGTCCATGCGCCGTAACTTCATTTCCATCATGGTGTTAGGATACTGTGTCTGGCAGATGGCCCGGCCAATGCTCTGTCAGGGCTTATGGTTACGCAGCAGCCATCGTCCATTCACCAGGAGTCTGTATGCGCGGCACGAGAGGCTTCACGCTGATCGAGCTTCTGATCGTGGTGGTCATCATCGGCATCCTGGCGGCCATCGCGATTCCGAAGTTCGCGAACACGAAGGAGAAGGCGTACATCGCGAGCATGAAGGCGGACCTGCGCAACCTGGTGACCGCGCAGGAAGCCTACTTCGCCGACAACGTGACGTACGCGACCACCACCACGAACCTCAACTACGGCATCTCCGCCGGTAACACGGTGTCGGTGACCGCCGCGACGGGCACGGGCTGGAGCGCGACGAGCACCAACACGGCGACGACGAAGACCTGCGGCATCTTCGTGGGCAGCGCGACGCCGCCGGTTTCGGGCGAGGCGGAAGGCGCTCCCACCTGCCAGTAAGCTGAGCATGCGGCACGGGGCGGTGCGCTGTGGCACCGCCCCGCTTTTTTGCGCCGCGGCGCAGGCCGGCGGAACGGCGTCAGAACCCCGGCGGCCGCTCGCCCACCACGCCGAACGCCCGCTCCAGCGCCAGGCCGGCGCGCGCCACCGTGCCCTCGTCGAACAGGCGCCCGATCAACGTGATGCCGTGCGGCACGCGCCGCGGCGGCGAGAACCGGGGCAGCGGATGCGCCGGGTCGGGCGCCCAGTCGCTGCGCGCCTCCGAGACCTGCACGAACCCCGCCCGCATCGTGAGCGAGGGGTGGCCGGTGAAGTTGGTGATGGTGAGCTGCTCGTCCCTGAGCGAGGGCACCAGCAGCAGGTCCACCTGGCCGAAGATGCGCGCCATTTCTCCAGGCCACGCGCCGCCGCAGCCGGTCGGCCTGCACCAGGTCCACGGCGGAGAGGAACCGCGAGGCGCGGAACAGGTTGGGCCACGCGTCGTCCACCTGCATCTTGAGCGTGTCGTCCTGGTGGGTCAGCGTCATTTCCTCGAACGACGCCGCTCCCTCGGCGAACAGGATCGGCATCAGCGAGTCGTAGGGCCAGTCGGGCAGCGCCACCGCGGTCGGCACCATCCCGACCGAGCGGATGGTCTCGAGCGCCGCGCGATCCACGTCCGTCGCGGGGCTCTCCTTCATCCACGCGTCGAGGTAGCCGACCTTGAGGCCGGCGACGGGCGCGCCGGCGTCGAAGTCCAGCCGGCTCGGCACGCTCGACGGATCGCCGGCGTCGGGGCCCGCGATGGCGTGCAGCACCAGCATCGTGTCCTCGACGGATCGCGTCATCGGGCCGAGCTTGTCGAGCGTCCAGCACAGCGTCATCGCGCCGGTGCGCGGCACCCGGCCGAACGTCGGCCGCAGTCCGGTCAGGCCGCAGCGCATCGAGGGGCTCACGATGCTGCCGTCGGTCTCGCTGCCGATGGCGAAGGCCACCAGGCCGGCGGCGGTGGCCGCGCCCGGGCCGCAGCTCGAGCCGGACGCGCCCTCCTCCAGCAGCCAGGGATTCATCGTCTGGCCGCCGAACCAGATGTCGTTCAGCGCGAGCGCGCCGAGGGCGAGCTTGGCGACGAGCACCGCGCCGGCTTCGTCGAGCCGCCGCACCACCGCGGAATCCTCGGCGGGCACGCGGTCCCGGAACGGTTCCGCGCCCCAGGTGGTCGCGATGCCGGCGGTGTCGAGCAGGTCCTTCACGCCGTAGGGAATGCCGTGCAGCGGGCCGCGGTACTTCCCGGCGGCGATCTCGCGGTCCGCCTGCGCGGCGCGGGCGAGCGCGTGGTCCTTCGTGAGGGTGATGATCGCGTTGATCTTGGGGTTGAGCCGCTCGATGCGGGCGAGGTAGATGCTCGTGAGCCGGCTCGACGTGAGCTTCCGCGACTCGATCCAGCGGGAGAGCCGCGACACCGGCGCGAAGGCGATGTCCTCGTCGCTCGACGGCAGCGGCGCGGCGCCGCCGGAGCGGACGAACCGGTCGCGCGAGGGACCCGGCGCGATGCCGGGCAGCATCGGGTTCCAGACCAGCGCGGGCGCGTCGCCATCGGCGAGCGCCAGCGTGCGCGGGCCGGTACGCCGCTCGAGGTAGGGCGCCAGGGACCGCCGCCACGACCCGGCCGCCTGCTGCCGGTGCGCCGGCGACATCGTCACCTGCGCGAGCTTCTCCGCCTCCGCGAAGGTCGCCGCCGTCACCGGCGGCCCCGAGCCCGCGGCGGTCGCGAAGGTCGGTGGGGCGCCGGGCGCGGGCGTCCCCGACCCGGCCGGCGTCCCGGGCTTCTGTTCGCGGCAGGCGCCGGCGACGGCGAGCAGGGTGATCGGCGCCTGGATCAGGAACTGGCGGCGGGTGTTCATGGTGCCTCCGGGGCTCTGCATCTGGGCAACGGCGCTGAAGGTGGACTGGGCGCCGAGCGTGACCGGCACGATGTGGGAATAACAGTTACTGGCCCGTGCCGATTCTGCCAGCGACTCGGGCTCGCGGCATACGGCGGCTCTGGCGTATCGTCGCGCCAGGCGGCAGTTTGGACGTCACGCGATTCGACCTCGCGGCCAACCCTCTCGAGGATACCGATGCGGCTCGCGATTGTGCTCGCCATCGCAGGTCTCACGGCCTGCGCCGGACACCCGCCACCGCCCGCGCCGGCGCCGACCCCGGCGCCCGCCCCGGCTCCGGCTCCCGCGCCCGTGCCCCAGCCGGTGGCTCCGGTGCGGAATCTCGAGACCGAGCGGGAAATCAGAGGGCTGCGGGCCCAGCTGCAGGCCAAGAACGCCCAGATCGCGGACCTGCAGCGGCGGCTGGCGGAAGCCATGAACGAGGCCGTGCGCGCCATGGCGCGACTGCGGACGCTCGCGACGCGCGCCGAGGCCGCGTCCGCCATGGCGGAGGCGGAGGTGACGCTGCAGCAGGTGAGGCCGCGGGTCGCGCGCGCGGACATGCAGGAGGCGGACCGGCTGCTGCACTCGGCAAGCGTGGAGTTCGAGGCCGAGAACTACGGGGGCGCGGTCTACCTCGCTACCCAGGCCAAGAGCGTGGCCACGAGCAGCGCCGCGAGCCACTGACCTAGGACGATTTCCCGCGGGCCTTCCGGTCGGTCACCGCAGCGCTCGCGACGACCACCCGGTTGCGTCCGCCTTCCTTGGCGCGGTAGAGCGCCTTGTCGGCGGCGGAGATCAGCGCCTCCGGCAACGCGCCGTCGGCCGGAAACTCGGCGATCCCGAGGGAGACGGTGACCCCGACGGCCGCGGTGCCGCCCTCCGGCACGAACCGATCCTCCGCAACCCGCCCCCGGATCCGTTCCGCGACCTGCTCGGCCGCCCCGGCCGGCGTTTCGGCCAGGATCACGAGGAACTCCTCGCCACCGTAGCGCGCCGCAGTATCCACCTCTCGCACGACGTCCTGCAGGGACTTGGCCAGGCGCTTCAGCAGCTCGTCCCCGGCCGGGTGGCCGTACGTGTCGTTGAAGTTCTTGAAGTGATCCACGTCGAGCATCACCACCGTGAACAGGCGGCCGAGGCGGCCGCTGCGCCGGACCTCGCGCTCGAGCTCCTCCGTCAGGTGCCGGCGGTTGGCCAGGCCGGTGAGGGGATCGGTCACCGACAGGCGTTCCAGCTCGGCGCGTCCCTCGCGCAGCAGGCGCACCATGTCGTTGAACCTGCCGGTAAGCTGGGCCAGCTCGCCGCTGCCCACCGTCGGGACCACGACCGCGAGGTCTCCGCCGGCCACGCGGCGCGCCGCGCTCGACAACCGCCCGATGGGCTGCACGATCAGCAAGCCGAGCGCGTAGGCCAGTGACCCGACCACCGCCAGGAGCACGAGGACGAGCAGCAGCGTCGCGTTGCGCAGGACCCTGATCTGCGCGAAGGCCGTGGCCTGCGGCAGATCGGCGACCACGCCCCAGCCGGTGCGCGGGATCGCCGCCAGCGCTCCGATCACGGCGGTCCCGTTGGGATCGTCGAACGACACCGGGATGCCCTCGGCCTGCTGGAGCCGCCGGAACACCGGCGCGGGCATGGCCGCGAACGCGGTGGCCGTGGCGGCGATGACGCGGCCGTCGCGCACCAGCAGGACGAGGCGTCCGGGGCGTCCGACCACGAGGCCCTTGAGGAGCCCGGTGGCGCCACGGAAGTTCATGCGCGCCACGAGGACGCCCGCGAATCGACCGGTCGTGCCCATGACGGGCACGGCCGCCTCGATTTCCAGGCTACCCGCCGCGCTACCCGGGAAAGGATCTCCCAGCACCGGCTGCCCCGCCCGCGCGAGCGCGAGCCAATCGCCGGTGAAATGGAGCCGGCCGCTCACCCGCTCGCTGCTCGCGACCGTGCGCCCGTCCGGCGTGACGACCAGCAACTCGTCGAAGTCCGCAAAGCGTTCGCGAACCGACCGCAGATAGTCGGGAAGGCGGCCGCGTACCTGCGGGCCACGGCCGATGTTGTCGGTCACCTCGTACGACGTGGCGAAGACGCGGAGGTTGTAGACGCCTTCCTTCAGCCAGAGATCGATCTCGCGGGCGGCCTGCGCGCTCAAGTCCGAGAGCTGCTCGGTCAGCTTCTCCTGGATGGCCCTGCGGTTCTGGCGGTACGAGATCCAGCCGGTCGCGAGCGCCGGGATCAGCGACGCCAGGACGGCGAGGACCAGGATGGTGGTGCGGACGCTGTCGAGCCCCACGGCCCGGAGCACCCGTCCGGAACGGGTCTCCCACAGCGCCAGCAGTGTCGTACGGGACTCGCGCGAGGTGCGTTGCACGCCCCAAAATGCGGGGCTCGGCCGTTCACGCGCCAATGATCCCGCCTCGGGCGCCGCGACCTGCCGGGCATGCACCGGGGGCGCCGGAGCCGTCAGGGCCGGTAGATCGTGACCGCCGCCTCACCGATGACCATTCGTCGGACGCCCGCCGGCAGCTGGTGCGCGGGGTCGTGCTCGACCGCGAAGACCCGCGCGAAGCGGCGCCCGGTCCACGCCGCGATCACGCGATCGAGGATCCTGGACCCGTACGGCGGATCGGCGAAGGCGACGTCGTAGCTGTCCACGGCCGAGCGCCTCGGCGAACGGAATCGCGTCGCGCTTGAAGATGCGGGTCTGCGACTTGAGCCCGAGGGCCACGACGTTGGCCTTGAGCGCGTGCAGGCTCGCCGGCCGGAACTCGACGAAGTCCGCGCTCCGCGCGCCGCGGGAGAGGGCCTCGAGCCCCAATGGCTCCCGTGCCCGCGAAGAGGTCGAGGACGCGCGCGCCGCCGATCTCGCCGGCCAGCGCCTCGAGCAGCGTCCGCGCGCACGGCTTCGGCGGTGGGCCGCACGCGAAAGTCGTTCGGTGAGACCAGGTCCCGGCCCTCGAACCGTCCGCCCACGATCCTCATGTCACCCGCATGGTGATGCCTCCGCCGGGGCCCTGAAACCTTCCAGTCGCCCCGTGCGTCTAATCTCCGACGGGTTAGTCTTAAATAGACCCACAACCACTACCTATAAATGAAACGCTTCGCGGCACTCCTCGTACCGTGCGCCCTCGCGTGCGGCAGTGCGGCCGGCGCACTGGCCCAGGCCCCGACCGACACGGTCCGGGGGGCGCTGCGCTATACGGCGGCCGACGTGGATTTCATGTCGGGGATGATCGCCCACCACGCCCAGGCGGTCGCCATGGCGCGCTGGGCGCCGACCCACGGCGCGAGCCCCTCGGTGCAGACGCTGTGCGCCCGCATCATCAACGCCCAGACGGACGAGATCGCCCTGATGCAGCGCTGGCTCGGCGATCACCACCAGCCGGTCCCGGTCGCCGACCCGCGCGGCCTGGCCATGCCCGGCATGGACACGCCGATGCTGATGCCCGGCATGCTCACGCCGGCCCAGATGGCGCAGCTCGACTCCGCGCGCGGCGCCGACTTCGACCGGCTGTTCCTGCCGGTTCATGATCCAGCACCACAGCGGCGCCGTCACCATGGTGAACGACCTGTTCGCCCGGGGCGCCGGCGAGGAAGAAACCGTCTTCAAGTTCGCGTCCGACGTCTACGCCGACCAGACGACCGAGATCGCCCGCATGCAGCGGATGCTCGGCGCCGTGATGTTCGGTCCCCCCGGCCAGTGATGGCTCGTCTCCCGTCCCACGCCCACGTGAGGAGTCCATGCACCGCACGCTGAACCTGCTGATCGGCTTGATCACCCTGGCCGCCGGCGCCACGACGCGCCCTCGCCCAGGGCGCGAACATGTCCACCACGCCGCCCAACCCCGATCCGCGGGTGGGGCTCCGGGCGGGCCTGTTCGACGCCGCCCAGGCGACGTGGAACCTGCGCCTCGTCTCGAGCACGCAGCCGTCGGAGAAGTTCAAGGGCGTGACCAACTCCGACCTGGCGTTCACCGGGCAGTACGTGATCCAGGGGAACTACAACGGCTTCCAGGTCTGGGACATCTCCGACCCGGCCGCGCCGGTGCTGGCGATCGGCGTACCTCTGCCCGGCCTCGCAGAGCGACGTCTCGGTCTACAGGAACCTGCTGTTCGTCTCGGGTGAAGGCACCGGCGGGCGGCTCGACTGCGGCGCCGAGGGCGTGCACGACTCCGTGAGCGCCGACCGGCTGCGCGGCATCCGGATCTTCGACATCAGCGACATCGCGCAGCCCGCGCTACGTCGCCAACGTGCAGACGTGCCGCGGCTCGCACACGCACACGGTCGTGCCCGATCCAACGACTCCGACCAACGTCTACGTCTACGTCTCGGGCCAGGCCGGCGTGCGTTCGCCGACCGAGCTGGCCGGCTGCTCGCGGCTGACGCCGGACCAGGACCCGAACTCGGCGCTGTTCCGCATCGAGGTCATCAAGGTGCCGCTCGCGCACCCGGAGCAGGCCGCACATCGTCTGCTCGCCGCGCATCTTCGACGGCCTGACCGCGCCGCCCACCCACGCCGAGGCGCCGCAGGACGTCGCGGCCGCGGCGCAGGCCGCCGCCGCGGCGCGGGCGGCCGGCGGCTTCACGGCCGTCATCAACGGCGATGGAGTTCGTCATTCCGCCGCGCTTCATCACGCCGCTGCTCGACAGCATCGTGAAGGCGCGGAGCGGCACGGGGGCGCCGACGGCGGCCGATCGCGCGGCGCTGCGCGCCGGCCATCCAGGGCATCGTGGACATCCTGGTGGGCAACACGCCGGCGCCAGCCCGGCCACGCGAAGCCCGGCCCGGACCAGTGCCACGACATCACCGTCTATCCGGCGATCGGCCTGGCGGGCGGCGCGTGCGCCGGCTACGGCCTGCTGCTCGACATCCACGACCCGGCGCACCCGCGGCGCATCGGGGCCGTCGTCCGACTCGAACTTCTCCTACTGGCACTCGGCCACGTTCAACAACGACGGCACCAAGCTGCTGTTCTCCGACGAGTGGGGCGGCGGCGGCGCAGCCCAAGTGCCGCGCGACCGACCGGCCCGAGTGGGGCGCGGACGCGATCTTCACGGTCGAGAACCGGCGCGATGCACTTCCAGCGCTACTACAAGATGCCCGCGCCGCAGACGCCGTTCGAGAACTGCGTGGCGCACAACGGGTCGCTGATCCCGATCCCGGGCCGCGACGTGATGGTGCAGGCCTGGTATCAGGGCGGCGTGTCGGTGTTCGACTGGACCGACCCCTCGCATCCCAAGGAGATCGCGTTCTTCGACCGGGGGCCGGTGGACTCGACCAAGCTGGTCGGCGCCGGGTCGTGGTCGGCGTACTGGTACAACGGCTACATCTACAGCTCCGAGATCGCGCGCGGGCTCGACGTGCTCGAGCTGCAGCCGAGCGGGCTCATCTCGCAGAACGAGATCGACGCCGCGAAGACGGTGCACTTCGCCTACCTGAACGTCCAGGCGCAGCCCAAGCTGGTCTGGCCGGCGAGCTTCGCGCTGGCGCGGGCCTACCTGGACCAGCTCGAGCGGTCGAGCGGCCTGGCGGCCGCGAAGATCTCGGCCGCGCGCGCGGCGCTCCAGCGCGCCGAGCGGGCGTCGGGGAATCGGCGCCACTCGACGCTGACCGATCTGGCGTCGCAGCTCGACCGGGACGGCGCGGGTGCCGGCGATGCCGCCAAGGTCCAGACGCTCGCGGCGGCGGTGCGGGCGTTGGCGGCCAGCTAGCTCAGGGCGGGACACTCGTTGGTGGGAGACGAATATGCGTGGACGTGCTCGAACACTCGTGTGCAGCGCGATGCTGGCGTTCGCGGCCATGCCGGCCGCGGCGCAGTCCGGGCGCCAGACGGCGGTCCTGGCCGGTGGCTGCTTCTGGGGCATCCAGAACCTGTTCGAGCACGTCAACGGCGTGACGAAGGTCGTGGCGGGATATGCCGGCGGCACGGCGCAAACGGCGAACTACGAGGCCGTCGGCACCGAGACGACCGGTCACGCGGAATCCGTCCAGATCACCTTCGATCCGGCCGTGGTGACGTACGAGACCCTGCTGGACGTCTTCTTTTCGGTGGGCCACGACCCGACGGAGCTCAACCGGCAGGGGCCGGACGTCGGCACGAGCTACCGTTCCGCGATCTTCTACCTGAACCACGAGCAGCAGCACGTGGCGCAGGCGGTCATCGCGCGTCTCACGGCGTCGCACGCGTTCTCGCGGCCGATCGTGACGGCCGTGGTGCCCTTCAGCGGGTTCTACCGGGCGGAGGAGTACCATCAGGACTTCGCGACCCATCACCCGACGTACCCGTACATCGTCATCAACGACCTGCCGAAGGTGGACCACCTCCGCGCGAAGTTCCCGGCCCTCTACCGGGCGTCGCCGGTCCTGACCTCCTCGCGCTGACGGCGGTCACGCGCCGCGGCGCGCCTCCTCGCGCAGCACCTTCCGGTCGGTCTTGCCGAGGGCCGTCTTCGGAAGGTCCGCGCGGAACAATACGCGCTTGGGGACTTTGTAGGCCGCCAGGTGCCCGCGGCAGTGCTCGCGCACCTCGCGTTCGGTCACCCCACCCGACGGGCACACGACGAAGGCGACCACCGCTTCGCCCGTGATCTCGTCCGGGACGCCGACGACCGCCGCCTCGGCGACGGCCGGCAGGAGCGCCGATGCACTCCTCGATCTGGCTCGGGAACACGTTGAAGGCGGAAACGCTGATCAGGTCCTTCTTCCGGTCGAGGATGGTGACGCGGCCGGCGTCGTTGAGGTTGCCGATGTCGCCGGTGCGCAGCCAGCCGTCGTGGAAGACCGCGGCGGTCTCCTCGGGCTTGTTCCAGTAGCCGGGCATCACCTGCGGGCCCCGCACCTCGATCTCTCCGGCCTCTCCCACGGCGGCGATCCGGCCGTCCCCGGTCACGACGCGGATCTCGGTCATCGGCATCGGCAGGCCCAGGCCGTCGGCGTCCGGATCGGCGGGACGCACGCGCGGGCGACCATCGCTTCCACGCTCCTCCGAGGTCTCGAGCAGCGGCTCGAAGGTGACGCACGGCGACGCCTCGGACAGGCCGTATCCCTGGGTCACGTGGCCGCCGACCACCTCCGCCCACTCGCGGATCACCGACGGTTCCACGGCGGAGCCGCCGGCATAGACGATCCGGAGCCCGCGCGGCGGTTGTTCGCGGAACCACGGCTCCCTGAGCAGCAGCTTGAGCAGCGTGTTCACGGCGGTGGAATAGGAGATCGGGAACTTCCGGAACACCGGCTCGAGGTTCGACAGCGGCTTGGGGCTCGGCACGAGGACCGTGCCGCAGCCCAGCCAGAAGCAGGTCAGGCAGTTGATCTGGAACGCGAAGATGTGATACAGCGGCAGCACCGTCAGCATGCAATCGCGCCGGCGATCCCAGTAGAACCCCGCGATCTCGGCCAGCTGGGCGGCGTTGGCGAGCAGATTGTGGTGGGTGAGCATGGCCGCCTTCGGCACGCCGGTCGTTCCGCCCGTGTACTGCAGCAGCGCGACGTCGTGCGGCCGCACCTCGGCGATGGACCGCTCGACGACGGCCGGCCGTTCGGCGCGGGCCCGGCGCCCCGCGCGCACCGCAAGGCGCAGGCTGGTCCAGTGCCTGGGACAGCCGCGCGTCTTGCCGGTCACGCTGAGGCCGGCGCGGACGACGCCGCCCCGCAGCGGCGGGAAGAACTCGGCGACGCTGGTGCGAATGACCGTGCGGATGGGGACGGCCTCGAGCGCCTTCGCGACGCGCGCACCGAAGAGGTCGAGCGTCACGAGCACGGCGGCGCCGGAATCCCGGAGTTGGAAGGCGATCTCGTCGGCCGTATAGAGCGGATTGATCCCGGTCAGCACGAGGCCGGCCTTCAAGGCGCCGAACGCCAGCAGCGGATACGCCAGGCAGTTCGGGAGCATCACCGCCACGCGCTCGCCGGGCTCGAGCCCGAGCACCGAGCGGAAGTACGTGGCCAGGTCGTCCGACCTCCGGTCGGCTTCGGCGAAGCTCAACGCGGCGGTGATGCCGTTGGGCAGGCAGACCGTGTACGCGGGGTCGTCACCGTACAGCGCGGCGCGCCGCTTCACCATCTCGCCGATGTTCCTGAATTCGTCGAGGGGGAGACTGGCGCGGATCGGGGCTGGATAGGACGGGATGCGGCGGGATCCCGTTGGCGTCACGGAAAGGGCCCTTGCACTGAGGTCGGCACAATCTAACCAACTCCTCGTTCGAGCATGTCCGGACCCGTCGAGTAAATCGCCACCAAACAACGAGTTAGATGGTCGGACATTTCCCGGCCGCGGTGCGGAGCCTGCCCGGCGCGGCGCCCGGAGGCTCGAGGGCCGCGGGCGGCCGCCTCGCGCTCGGCCTAACGCTCCCCTAACGCCCTGATGCGACCTTGGGTCGCGAGGCTAGATTGTCTGCCACTTCCCGTGGGTCCCACCGTAGCCGGTCTGTTCGGAGAGATGCGCGTGTCCCATGGTTGATCAACAGCGCTTCCGGCTGGTCACACGCAGCGACCTCGACGGCCTGGCGTGCGCCCTGCTCCTCAAGAGCCTGGGCATGATCAACGACATCCTGTTCGTCCACCCCAAGGACGTGCAGGACGGCAAGGTCCCGATCGGCGCGGGCGACATCACGACCAACCTGCCGTTCGCGCCGCAGTGCCACCTGGCCTTCGATCACCACTCGAGCGAAGTCGTGCGCACGGGCGGGCGCGCGCCCGCGAACCTCGTGCTCGACCCGCTCGCGCAGTCGGCGGCGCGGGTGGTCTACAACCACTTCGGCGGCAAGGCGGCGTTCTCGTCGATATCGCAGGAGCTGCTGGCGGCGGTGGACCGGGCGGATTCGGCGCAGTACACCAAGGACGACATCCTCGACCCCGCGGGCTGGGTGCTGCTCAGCTTCCTCGTCGATCCGCGGACCGGCCTGGGGCGGTTCAAGACGTTCACCGTCTCCAACTACCAGCTGATGCTCGACCTGATCGACTACTGCCGCCAGCACGACAGCGTCGCCGACATACTCCGGCTGACCGACGTGGCCGAGCGGGTGAAGCTGTATCGCGAGCACCGGGTGCGTTCGCAGGCGCAGCTGCTCCGTTGCGCGCGGGTCCACAAGAACCTCGTGGTGCTCGACCTCAGGGACGAGGACCCGATCTACGTGGCCAATCGGTTCCTGATCTACGCGCTGTTCCCCAAGTGCAACATCTCGATGCACGTGATGTGGGGACTCAACAAGCAGAACACGGTGTTCGCGATGGGGAAGTCGATCCTCAACCGGACCTCGCGGACGAACATCGGGACCCTGGCGCTGAGCTACGGCGGCGGCGGCCACGACGCGGCCGGCACGTGCCAGGTAGTGAACGAGCGGGCGGCCACGGTGCTCGAGGAACTCATCGCGCGCATCACGTCGGACGGCTGACGGCTCGCTCCGGCGCCGCGGGACGGCCGGCGTCAGGCCTTCGCCGGCGAGAAGCCCCGGCGCCGCATCACCCCCCACGTCTTGCTGCCCCGCACCGCGTTCCCGAACGCGATCAGGCGCCACAGCACCGTCAGCTGGCGGTAGCCGAACGGCTCGGCGACCGCGTAGAGCAGCAGGCGCGCGAAGTCCCTGGTCCGCGGATACACGTGGAACGTCGTTTCCTCGAACACGACGGCCCAGATGCTGAGCAGCAACTGGTAGCCCAACGCCGCGGCGAGGAACAGCAGCGCGAACCGGATGCTCAGCAGGCCGAGGGCCCAGCCGAGCACGGCGAGGACGTACCCGAGGGACTCGACGAGGGGCGCCAGCATCTCGCCGAAGAAGAAGAACGGCATCGTGACCATGCCGATGACGCCGTAGCGCGGGTTGAACAGCATGCGCCGGTGGTTGATCAGCGTGGCGATGAGCCCCCGGTGCCAGCGCTCGCGCTGGCGCCGGTGGGTGCGCAGGTCGGAGGGCACCTCGGTCCAGGCCACGGGATCGGGGATGAACGGGATGTCGTAGGGCAGGCCCTGGCGGCGGAGATAGGCGTGGAGCCGGACCACGAGGTCGAGGTCCTCGACCACGCTGCCGGTCGCGTACCCGCCGATCGCGAGCAGGAAGTGGCGCTGGAACAGGCCGAACGCGCCCGACACGATCAGGTTGCCGCCGATGCGGTTCCAGCCGAGCCGGCCGAACAGGAAGGCCCGCAGGTACTCGGGCACCTGGACCGCCGGCAGGAAGCGTCGCGGGACGCGGGCCTCGACCACCCGTCCGTTCTCGATGCGGCATCCGTTCGCCACGCGGATGGTGCCGCCCGCGGCGGCGACGGACTCGCCCAGCAGGAACGGGCGGACGAGGCGGATCAGCGCGTCGGGCGCCACGAGGGTGTCGGCATCCACGGGCACCACCAGCGGGCTCCGCGCCGTGTTGATGCCGACGTTCAACGCGTCGCCCTTCCCGCCGTTCTCCTTGTCCACCACGAGCAGTGCGGCCTGGTTGCGCGAGCGGTAGTACGCCCGCACCGGGGCGGTGCGGAGCCGGAGCGGGTAGGCCGGCGGCACCTCGTACAGGTCGAAGGCGGCGCGCAGGCGCGCCAGGGTGCCGTCGGTCGACCCGTCGTTGATGACGATCACCTCGTGCCGCGGGTAGCGCAGCGCGAGCTGGGCCGAGACGCTCTCGATGATGGACGCTTCCTCGTTGAACGCCGGGATCAGCACCGAGATGGGCGGCAGGGCCTCGGAGCCCATGTACGTCTGCAGGTCCTCGCCGGTGACGATCTTCCAGTGTTTCCAGATCTCCGGCACCGACAGGATCAGCAGCAGGGCGTAGACCGAGTTGACCGCGAGGAAGTACCAGATGATGAGCCGGTTGGCGTCGGTGACGGCGTCAACCAGGATGTGCATCTCGCTCAGGCCGCGTAGCCGGCGACGGCTTCGTCGGTGAGACCGAGCATGTAGCCGGCCATCTCGTCGGCGAAGCGGTCGGCGCCGCCGCGCACCTCGCGGAGGACCTCGACCCCGGTGGCCCCCAGCTGCCGCAGCGCGATGGCGGCGCGCAGGCGGACCCACCAGTTCTGGTCGCTCAGGGCCCGCTTGAGCCCGTCGCGCGCCTCGGGCGCGCGGATCGCGCCGAGTGAAGCCGCGGCCTGGGTGCGGACCTCCCAGACGGGGTCGCCGAGCAGCGCCAGGAGCGCGTCGCGGGCGCGTGGGTCGGGGTAGCTCCCCAGCGCCCGCGCGACCTGCGTGCGGGCGTCGGGACTCGGCGTGTCGGCGTACGCGAGGAGGTGATCGAGCAGCTCCGGCGAGGCCATCTGCCCGGCCAGCGTGAGGATCGCCCGCAGCTCGTACGCGCTGCCCGGTCGCTCCAGGCGCCGGAGCAGGATCGGGACCAGCAGATCGCGCACGGCCGTCAGTGCGTCGAAGTAATGCTGGCGCGCCACCCGCGGCGCCTCGATCGCGTGGTCCAGGAAACTCTCGAGCAGGTCCGGGTGGGGCAGGCGCTTCACGAGCTGCACCGCCGCCAGGCGGACGCCGGGATGCCGGTCGCCGAGCAACTCGACCGCGCTGGGGACGTCGCGCTCGTCGCCGACGGTGGCCAGGAGCCGGGCGGCGACCAGGCGCCGCCACCACCAGCGTGAGCCCGCGCGGTGCCTCAGCGCGCGCTGGAACCAGCCGGATTGGTGCACGGCCGCCGTCAGGCGCTCCCAGGCTTCGCCGCGCGCGCGCCCTGCGGCCTCCTGAAGCGCCGCGGCGACCATGGGGGTGCGGTGCCCGGAGAGCCCGGCCGCGAACGCCTCGGGCGCCAGGCGGCCCGCCACGACCTGCTCGATCTGATCGCTGAGCCGGAAGCGCTCGGACGCGCGGAGGGCCAGGCGGCGGGTCTCCGCCATCCGGCGTCCCACGAGGTACACGAAAACGGCCGCCAGGAACGCCATCTGCGCGACGACGACGGAGAGGAGCACCAGGGCGCTCATGCCGCCTCGGTGGAGTTGACGTCGGGGGTGGCGTCGAACAGGACCCGCTTGATGGGACCGCAATCTAGTGAACAACGGCGTTCCGCCCAAGCGGTAGATGGGTCGCGGGCGCGGGTGGGGCCGCAACCAGCCGCCGGCGAACCAGCGTGACGGCGTGCTCAAGGTGGCGATCACGCCGCAATGACGGTACGCTCCTAGCCGAACCCCAAGGAGGCACGATGAGACCCACGTTCCTCGCCCTGCTGGCCGCCGCCTTTCCCGTCGCGCTCGCCGCGCAGACAGCGCCGGGCGCCTGCACGCACCGCGGAACCGCCGCCGAGCTGGCGAAGCGGGCAAGCCCGCTCGACTCCGTCCAGGCGACGGTGGACGGCGGCACCGTCAAGGTCTGTTACGGCCGGCCGTCGGCGCGCGGACGGGTGGTCATGGACAGCCTGGTGCCCTTCGGCCAGCCGTGGCGGCTGGGCGCCAACGAGCCCACGCGCCTGACGCTGCCGTTCGCCGCCGACGTGGCCGGCGTGCACGTCGAGCCGGGGACGTACTCGCTCTACGTGGTGCCGCGGGCCACGAGCTGGGAAGTGCACGTCAACAAGGCCGTGGATCGCTGGGGCATCCCGATAGACGCTCAGGTCGAGAGCCAGGACGTGGGGAAGGGCAGCGTCCCGGTCGAGACGCTGACGCAGCCGGTCGAGCAGCTCACGCTGAGTCTGGTGGCGGGGTCGCCGACGGAACTGGTGGTCGCGTGGGAGAAGACGCGCGTCCGCATCCCGATCAAGAAGACGAGCTGATCGCGCGCGTCCCGATGGCTCCGGCCCCCGCCCGGCACCTGCTCGCCGGGCGGGGGCCGTTGCTTCGAGAACGGTCTTCGTCAATGACGACTTACGACGACCACGCTTGCCTTGCCGACGACGCCCCCGGTCGTCGCAGTGATGACGGCGGTGCCGACGGCCCGCGCCGTGACCAACCCCGCCCGGCTCACGGTCGCGACGGCGCGGTGGGACGAGCGCCAGGTCATCGTCCGGTTCGGAACGGCGGCGCCGCTCGAGGTGCGGGCGGTAGCGCCGAGTCGCTGGGTCTGCGCGACGCGCAGAGTATCCAGGGCCGGACTGACCGTGATGGACTGGACGATGCCCGAATCCGCCGGCAGGGGCACGACGCGGACCCGCATCGGGGGCTGCACGGGGGCGGTGGACGCCACGGCCGCCTCCTTGGGCGTCGTCAGAGCCGCCTTGGGCGGCGCGGCTTGCGCTTGCGGCGCCATCGGCTGCACCGGTCCAGGGCGGAACGCCACGGTTTGACTGGCGGACGGGGCGCCCTCGGGCACCAGCCGTTGGGCAAACGACTGCCGGGCCGCCCGGCATGCGGCGATCTTATGTGAGCCATCGATGCCGGCCCAGATGAAGGCGATGGTCAGCGCCCCATCAATCGCCGTGGCAGCCACGTTCCCGTTCCGCGCGTTGACGTCCATGTTGATCGTGAACCACGTGAACCCCGCCACGTCGAGCACCGGGCCGGCGATGCTCTGGGTGCAGGAGAAGTCGCTCATGCGCTGGTAGCCCGCCGGCGGACCGTGCACGAAGAACCAACCGCAGGCGGAGAGGGCGAGGGCCGGAAGAGCGAGCAGAGCCGTCCGGGTGCAGAGCGAGACGATGCGCTTGTTGTACATGGTGCTCCTCCTCGAGACGCCGGACGCGGACCGGGAGCGAATTGGCCGCCCGGTTTCGAGCGTTGCGTCCACGGTCGCCGGTGAGGCGGTCAGCGTTGGGGGGAGGTGTCCGGGGGGAGGGCACGAGCCGGCAGCGTGGCCGGTCGAGCCAGCGACAGGCCGTCTGGACCTTCGATAGTGGGAAGGACGGGTTTGGGCATCAACCCGCCGGATCAGTCGGGATTCGGTCTCGACTTGGAATCGGGGAGCGGGCCGGCGCGCGCGGCGTCGTGGCCGACGTCGCGCGCGCCGTCGTCGTTCGTCTTACCCCTCGGTCGGCATGTGCAGGTACATGGACTGGATCGCCAGCCGCCCCGGTCCATGGAAGCGGTTCCAGAACAGCATCCCGCTGCTGCCCAGGAGCCCGGTCGTGAGGCGCTGCGTCTGCGTCTCCATCTGCACCGACGGGTCCTTGTAGACCCAACCGCCCGGCTCGACGTCGAGCATCTCGCCCGGCTTCAGCGTCACCTCGAACACGTTGCCGTAGCCGTGGAGCCAGACCATGCCCTCGGCGCCGGCGCGGCAGGCGAAGCTGTCGATGAAGAACCCGGTGCCGCCGAAGAGCATGTTGGCCGCGCCCTTCACCCGCTGGAACGTGTACTCGACGTTGTCCGTCGCCGCGAGGAACTGGTGCTCGCGCACGTCCACCGACTGCCCCTCCTTGAGCGAGACGCCGAAGATGTGTCCCGGGCCGTCGCGGCTGAACGCGATGTGGCCCACGCCCTTGGTCTGGGTCAGGAACACCGGCATCCCCGCCATGACGCGCTTGAACGCGCCCTTCATCGGCTTGATGCCGATCTCCACGCCGGGGCTCTTCCACAGCAGGATGTGATGCTCGAAATAGACGCTCATGTGCGTCAGCTCGAGGTGGAGCACCGGCACCAGCTCGCCCTCGATGTGGTAGGTCACGCCCGCGGCGGTGACGTCGCGGGCGGCGGTGGGCAGTTGAACGGGTACGACCATGGACGGTCCTCCGCGAACGGGTCGGGAGGAAGTGTGCTGCGCGGAGCCGCGCTCCGTCTAGTGGCCGCGCCCCGGCCGCGCCGGCGCGGCGAGCCGCGCCTTCAGCCACGTCGCCAGCGTGTCGAGCACGTCGGCGCCCACGGCGGTGTCGGTCAGCGACGCATACTCGGACGGCGAGCCGTCGGTCGGCGAGACCAGGAACAGGTGGTTGAGCCGCGGGAACACGCGCACGGTCACGTCGCGATTGCCGCCCGCGCGGAACGCCGCGGCCAGCGTATCGGCCTGGCCCGCGCTCACCTGCCGGTCCAGCGCGCCCTGGAGGATCAGCACCGGCTGGCGCACGCGCCGCGCGGTGGGGAGTGGATCGTAGGTGCGGAAGAATCGCATCCAGGGTCCCGACGTGGTATCGGATTCGAGCTGATGCCGCGCGTCGGCGATGAGCCGGGCCCGCTCCGCCGGGTCGAGCGACGGGGCGCTGAGGTACGGCCACGCCATCTGGTCCTCGAGGATCGCGAGCCCGGTCTTGCCGGGCCCCGCCATCACGACGACCGCGGCCAGGCGCGGGTCGCGCGAGGCGATCAGCGGCCCGATCATCCCGCCCTCGCTGTGCCCGATGACGGCGGTTCGCGCGGGATCCACGTCGGCGCGCGCGCGCAGCCACGCGAGCTGCGCCTCGAAATCGCGCGCGAAGTCCTCGCTCGTGGCCCGCTCCGCGTGGCCGGTCGAGGCGCCGAACGAGCGGTCGTCGCAGCGTAGCACCGCGATGCCCACAGCCGCGAGGCGCTCGGCCACCTGCCGGAACACGCGATAGGCCGGCACCAGCGGCCACAGGTTCTCGTCGCGGTCCTCGAGGCCGGACCCCGTGATGGTCACGGCCGCGGGGAAGCGCGGGCCGCCGGTGAGCGGCTTGGTGAGCGTGCAGCCGAAGGACAGCGTGTCGCCCGCCTGGTCATGCGCCGGAATTCGCACGTCCTCGGCGGTGTAGCCGGCGCCGGCCGGGGCGGAGTAGTCGGGGGTCGGGCGGCGCATCCCGGGCAGCGGCGGGATCGAGTCACCCGAGTGGCGCACGATGCGCACGTTGCCGACGGCGCTCTCGAACGACTGCACCCGGCCGTCCGGGCCGATGACGGCCGCCATCCGCTGGGGTCCGATGCTGATCTGCGCCGAATCGCCGTGGAAGGCCACGCCGAGGGCGAAGAGGCTGTCCGCCGACGGCAGCCACACCCGATAGGTGCGGTCCCGCCCTCCCGCGCGCGACACCAGGCCGGCGATGGCCGCCGTGCTCTGGTCGGGGACGAAGGCGTCGAGACTGGCCGCCTTCACCCACTGCCGTGCCGGTTTCCCCGCGTCCTGCTGGGACATCCGGAGGCTGTCGCCGTCCACCACCGCCGTGTAGGTGCGGACCAGGGTGTCGGCGGGCAGCCGGAATACGCGGGACGTCAACCGCAACCCGCGGCCCGCCGCGTCGCGCACGGCCTCGCTCGAGATGCGAATGCCCAGCAGCGGGATCGTCACGGTCGAGGTGAGCGCGGTGCCCGTCTCGAGGAACGTCTCGCGGCCGACCTCGGCCGTGCCCTGGTACATCCGGAAGATCCCGGCGTCGGCCGGCACCTGGGCCGCCAGGGGGGCCGCCACCAGCGCCGCCAGCGCGGCCGCCCACGGCACGATGGACCTGCGGGTTCCGTTCACGGGTTCGTCCCTTCGGTTGGCGTTGCACCGCCCGCGCCCTGCTCGCCGCGCCACACCACGTAGGAGTACACGACCGTGGCGAGCGCCGCCGCGGCCGCGATTCCCAAGGCGCCGAACAGCGCCCAGGGGGCGGACGTGAGCGCCGTGGCCGCCAGGCACAGCCCGGCGAACACGAAAGCGATACCTCCGAAGCGGTGCGTCTTCCGCCACACGGTATCGCTGCTCAAGGTCCACGGCGTCCGGATGCCCACGAACCAGTTCGGCCGGATGCGCGTCATCAGGTTTCCCAGCAGGACGAAGATCCCGCCCACGGCGAGCGACACGACGCGGTTGATGTTGATATCCCAGCCCAGCGCCTTGCCGAGCGTGACGACGTGGAGCCCGGCCACGAGCACCAGCGCCGCGTTCGCGATGGTCCAGTAGGTCGGCCCGAACTTGGCGTAGTTCGCCCGCCGGGGGTCGATGTGCGGCAGACCTGTGAACACCAGCGCGATCACGATCCCGAGCGCGGGGGCCAGCACCGCGGCGACGAGCCGCGAGGACCAACCGTTCGGCTGGCCGTGCAGGTTGAAATGCGTGGCGACCTGCGCGGGAAGCTGTGGATACGCCCACACCGAGAACGCCGTGGCGGCCGCCACCACCAGCAGGCCGGGGAACAGTTTACGCACGATCTGCCTCCTTCTTGCCCCGCCCGCTCTTGCGTTGGGCGAGACCGATGAGATGCTGGACCAGCTCCTGGAAGACCGTCGTGTTGAGCGAATACCGGATGTGCTGCCCCTCGCGCGTCGCCAGCACCAGGCCCGCGTCCTTGAGGGCGCCCAGGTGGTGCGAGACGGAAGCCCATGCGATGGGGAAGCGATCCGCGATCTCCCCGGCCGTCCGGTCCCCGTCCCGGAGCAGCGCCAGGATGCTCCGCCGGGTCGGGTCCGCCAGCGCCTTGTAGGTCTTGTCCACGGCCCTGAGATTATGAGACAATCATCTAAATGCAAGGGCCGGGTCGAATTCCTGATACGATCTTGATGCGGCCCGGGCGCGAGAGCCGGCGCGGCGCGCGAAACCCGGCCGGCCGCCCGGCCGTCGGGACTCGCGGCGCGTCACCGACGCGCCGCTCGGCGGCACGCTGCTGACGGAGGGTCCGGCGCGCTGCTAGCTTTCCCCCAACCGTCACCCGGGCGCCACCATGAACACCACCGACCACGCACCCCTGATCGCCATCGCCATGCTCGCGGCGCGCGCCGACGGCGCGACGGACAGCGCCGAGCAGGCGGCGGTGGACGCCGTCGTCCAGCGGATGGGCTCGCCCGACGTGACCAGGCTCGCCGAGCAGGTGGCGCGCGGGGGCCTCAGCGTCGCCGACCTCGCCGCGAAACTCTCGGACGACGAGGCGCGCCAGACCGCCTACCAGGGCGCGCTGGCCATCTGCAACTCGGACGGCCCGGCGAACGCGGCGGAGCTGGCGTTCCTGGAGGAGCTGCGCGACGCCCTGGGCATCAGCACGCCCGTGGCCGAGGTGCACAGCGGCGCGCCGCCCGCGGGGCCACTCGACGACTTCATCCTCCAGCAGGCGATCCTCACGGGCGCGCTGGAGATCCTGCCCGACCAGTTGGCCAACATCGCGATCCTGCCGCTGCAGCTCAGGCTGGTCTACCAGGTGGGCCAGCGGCACGGCCAGAAGCTCGACGTGAACCAGGTGAAGGACCTGGCGGCGACGCTCGGTCTCGGCGTCGCGGCGCAGAGCGTGGAAGGCGTGGTGATGGGCCTGGTGGGCGGATTGGCGCGCGGCCTCTTGGGTGGGCTCGCGGCCGGCGCGACGCGCGTCGCCACGGGCGCGGCCATCTCGTTCTCCGCGACCTACGCCCTCGGCCACGTGGCCGACCAGTACTACGCGCAGGGCCGCCGGCTGAGCCGCAACGACCTGCTCGCGCTGTTCGACCGCTTCAAGCAGGACGCGAAGACCATCTATCCCAAGGTGCAGAGCCAGATCCAGACCAAGTCGGGGACGCTCAACCTGCAGAGCCTGCTCGCCGGACTGCGGGGGGCCTGAGGTGCCGCTCACCGACGACGACCTGTACCTGTTCAACGAGGGGAACCACTACCACCTCTACCGCAAGCTCGGCTGCCACCTCGGCACGCTGAACGGCGCGGCCGGCGCCAGCTTCGCGGTGTGGGCCCCCAACGCCAACTACGTGTCGGTGATCGGCGACTTCAACGGCTGGAACAAGTCGGCCGCCAAGCTCACGCCGCGCGGCTCCTCCGGCATCTGGGAGGGGTTCATCGCGGGCGTGAAGAAGGGCGACGCCTACAAGTACCACGTCGGCTCCGGCCACCTCGGCCTGCAGGTGGACAAGGCCGATCCGTTCGGCGTCCACCACGAGACATCGCCCAAGACCGGCTCCAAGGTGTGGGACCTCGAGTACGCGTGGGGCGATGCCGGGTGGATGGCCGGCCGGCGGGCGAAGAACGCGCTGTCGAGCCCGGTCTCGATCTACGAGGTGCACCTCGGCTCCTGGATGCGCGTGCCCGAGGACGGCTACCGCTCGCTCTCCTACCGCGAGCTGGCCGAGAAGCTCGTGCCGTACGTGACCGACCTGGGCTTCACGCACGTCGAGTTCCTGCCGGTGATGGAGCATCCGTTCTACGGCTCCTGGGGCTACCAGACCACCGGCTACTTCGCCCCCACGAGCCGGTACGGCACGCCGCAGGACTTCATGTACCTCGTCGACCGGCTCCACCAGGCCGGCGTCGGCGTGATCCTCGACTGGGTGCCCTCGCACTTCCCGACCGACCAGCACGGCCTGGCGGACTTCGACGGCACGCACCTGTACGAGCACGCCGACATGCGGCAGGGTTTCCACCCCGACTGGAACAGCTACATCTTCAACTACGGCCGGCACGAGGTCCGCTCGTTCCTGCTCTCGTCGGCGTTCATGTGGCTGGACGTGTACCACGCCGACGCGCTGCGCGTGGACGCGGTGGCCTCGATGCTCTACCTCGATTATTCCCGCAAGCCGGGCGAGTGGATCCCCAACCGGTTCGGCGGCCACGAGAACCTGGAGGCGGTGGACTTCATCCGCCGCTTCAACACGGCCGTCTACGAGCGGTTCCCCGACACGCAGACCATCGCGGAGGAGTCCACCGCGTGGCCGATGGTGTCCCGGCCCACCTACGTCGGCGGGCTGGGCTTCGGCCTCAAGTGGGACATGGGCTGGATGCACGACACGCTGAAGTACCTGGCGCAAGGACCCGGTGCACCGGCGCTTCCACCACAACGTGCTGACGTTCCGCGGGCTGTACGCGTTCACCGAGAACTACTGCCTGCCGCTCTCGCACGACGAGGTCGTGCACGGCAAGGGCTCGCTCCTGGCGCGGATGCCCGGCGACGCGTGGCAGCAGTTCGCCAACCTCCGCACGCTCCTGGGGCTACATGTACACGCAGCCCGGCAAGAAGCTGCTGTTCATGGGCGGTGAGATCGCGCAGGGCGGGGAATGGAGCCACGAGGCGAGCGTGGAATGGCATCTGCTCGAGCGCGCGCCGCACCAGGGCGTGCAGCGGCTGATGCGGGACCTCAACGCCTTGTACCGCGCGGAGCCCGCGCTGCACGAGCTGGACACCGATCCGGCGGGCATGGAGTGGATCGACGCCAACGACTCCGACAACTCGGTGCTGAGTTACGTGCGCAAGAGCCGCCACGGGCCGGACGCGGTCGTCGTGGTGTGCAACTTCACGCCGGTCCCGCGCGCGGGCTACCGCGTGGGCGTGCCGCACCCCGGCTTCTGGCGCGAGATCCTCAATACCGACGCCCGGGAGTACGGCGGCAGCGGCCTCGGCAATCTCGGGGGCCTGGGCACGGACCCGGTGCCGTTCCACGGGCGCCGGCAGTCGCTCAGCCTGTTCCTGCCGCCCCTCAGCGTGGTGGCCTTGAGGTGCGAGACGCGCTGACGCGCCGGAGCCATGCAGCCCGCCGCCGAGCGCTCGACTCGTCTACATCCGATCATCCACTCCAGCCCACCGGAGGCGAGCCCATGACTCGACGTCACGCATCGCGCCGTTCCCTGTCCCTGGCCTTGGTGCTTCTGGCCGGTGTCCCGCTCGGCCATCCCGGTGCGGCCGGCGCGAGCGCGCGGCGCGCCGCATCCCCGCGGGCGGTCGCGGTGCTGGCGGGCGGCTGTTACTGGGGCGTCGAATCGGTCTTCCGTCACGTCAAGGGCATCCTCTCGGCGACGTCCGGCTACGCCACGCCGGTGCCGGCGGACGGCGCCGCCTCCGCGCCGCCCGCGGAGGCGGTGCGCCTCGTCTACGACTCGACGCGCATCTCGTACGCGCGGATCCTCGACGTGTTCTTTTCGGTCGTCCACGATCCGACGCAGCTCGACCGGCAGGGGCCCGACGAGGGGACCGAATATCGATCCATCGTCTTCGTCCGGGGCGGCGGCCAGCGGGCGGTGGTGCAGGCCTACGTCGATTCGTTGACGGCGGCGCGCGTGTATCCCCGGCCCATCGTGACGCAGATCGCCCGGCTCCGGAAGTTCGAGGCGGTGGGGCCGAGCCAGCAGGACTACGCCGCGCACCACCCGACGGATCCGTACATCGTGACCAACGACGCGCCGAAGCTGGAGGCCCTGCGCCGGCGGTTCCCGGGGCTCTACCGGAGCTGAGCCGGGCCGAGCGCCGTGAGGAGCCGGGACCGGCGCCGCGCGAGGTCCGCGACGCGGGCGCCGGCGGGGCCGGTGCACGGGCTCGGGAACACGCAGCTGATGTAGACGCTCGGCACCGGACTGCCCTGGAAGTTGATGTTGAACGTGTCCACCGACGTGCAGCCGGCCGGCTGGAGGCAGGGCGCGCGGATGTTGATGATCTGCCCGCCGATCATCAGCGCGTGCCACAGCCCTCCCTTCCAGGGACCGGACGCGAAGGTGGCGTTGGTGCACGACGCCGAGCTGCAGACGTTGGAATTGATCTGGAACTTGCCGATGTCCGCTTCCCAATACTGGCCCGTGCTCGCCCGCGCCTCGCCGCCGCCGAGGCCGCTCGTCTCACCCGACGCGTCGAACGCCGCCGTGTTCACCGTGGTGCGGCCGTAGGTGCTCTGGCTGGTGCCGAAGACCAGCCGCCCGACCCAGGAGCTCTCGGGCGACGCGTACCACAGGATGCCGAGCCAGTTGAGCGAGTCGGTCTTCGACGAGCCGGCCGAGTCCGGGTACAGCTCGCGGATCTGGAACCCGACGATGCTCCAGGTCTGGCCGGGCTGGCCGAGCCGCATCGCGTGCGCGGGGCCGCGCGCGGCGCCCGCCGCCCCGGCCACCGCGAGCGCCGGATTGGGGACGACGACGGTGAGGGAGTCGGAGGCGCCGAGCAACTGCGGGGCCGCGTCCGAGAACTCGCCCCACGCCCCGGTCCGCGTCACGAACGCGATCATCGAGTCCCGACCGCCCGGCGTCCAGGCGACGCGCGCCGTCACGAATGTCGCGGGCGGCCCCCCGATCGCGACGGAGTCGACGACCTGCACCGCGCGGCCGGCCGCCGCGGCCGTGACGGTGATGGTGTCCACCCAGGTGCCGTATCCGAGATTCGTGGGGTCCCGGGTCCAGCGCACGACCCCGCCGCCCGTCCCCTGCGTCGTGTTGAGCGTGATCCACGGCGCGGCGCCGTGGGTGACGACCCAGTTCGACCGGCTCGCGCCCGAGCCGGTGAAGGCGAGGGTCACCGAGTCCCGCGTCACCCAGACGCTGTCGTTGCTCAGGGTGACGCTGCGGCTCGTCCGGCTGAGGCTCAGAATCGGCGGCGACGTGCTGTCACGGCAACTCGCCGTGGCGGCGATGGCCAGGATGGGAAGCAGGGAGGGGAAGCGCGCGGACCGGTCCACGCCCGCAGACTATAGCGCGGCCGCGGTGACAACAAGGTGATCCCCGTCACGGCCGGAGCCGCAGCGCCAGGCGGCGCCCCGCGCACCGGCGGCCGGAATCAGCGGTCCTGGGTCAGGCGCTCCAGCATCCAATAGGGGTAGAGGCGCGGCGGCGCGCTCAGGGCGTCGAGCCGCGCCACTTCGTCCGCCGTCATCTCCCAGGCGGCGGCCTTCAGGTCGTCGGTGAGCTGGTCCATGGTCTTCGCGCCGATGATCACCGAGGTGACGCCGGGCTTCCGCAACAGGTAATTGAGCGCCGCCTGCGTGATCGTGGCGCCGTGGGCGGCCGCGACCTTCTCCAGCTCGTCCACGATCGCGAATCCCCGCTCCTCGTCGAACTGCAGGAACTGTCCCGTCGTGTCCGTGCGCCGCGCGCCCTGCGGCCGCGGCTTGCCGCGGCGGTACTTGCCGGTGAGGAACCCGCCGCCCAGCGGGCTCCAGGGGAGGATGCCGAGTTTCTCCTCGAGCGCGAGAGGGACCAGCTCGAGCTCGAGGTCGCGGGCGATCAGCGAATAGAAGGCCTGCAGGGTGGCGAAGCGCTCCAGGTTCCGCGCGTCGGAAATGGCCAGCGCCTTCATCAGCTGCCAGCCGGTGTAGTTCGACGCGCCGATGTAGCGCACCTTGCCGGCGCGCACCAGGTCGTCGAGCGCCCGCAGCGTCTCGTCCAGCGGCGTGCGGGGATCGTAGCTGTGGACCTGGTAGAGGTCGATGTAGTCGGTCCCCAGCCGCTCGAGGCTCGCGTCGCACGAGGCGAGAATGTGCTTGCGCGAGAGGCCGACGTCGTTGGGGCCGGGCCCGGTGCGCGCGCGGACCTTGGTCGCGAGGACGACGTCCCTGCGCCGGTTGCCGAGCGCCTTGCCGAGGATTTCCTCGGAGCGCCCTTCCGAGTAGACGTCCGCCGTATCGAAGAAGTTGACACCGCCCTCGAGCGCGGCGTGCACGAGCGCGTCGGCGTCCTTCTGCTCCACCTCACCGACGTACTTCCAGTAGCCTCGGCCGCCGAAGGTCATCGCGCCGAAGCACAGCTCCGACACGCGAACGCCCGTGTTCCCCAGGAACCTCGTGTTCATCAGACGCCTCGCCTCACTCGCCTGCGGGATAGCCCACCGACTGCGCGAACAGCGCCCGCTGCCGGGCGCCGAGCTTCAGGGCCCGCCGGAGCGCGACGCGGTCGCAGTTGTGAAACCAGCAGGCGAGCCCTCGCGACGCCGCGAACAGGTACACGTTGCCGGCGATCAGCCCCGTGTCCGCGTAGTAGTACGACTTCTGCACCTCGGGATCGTGCAGCCCCGGCTCCTGGAAGCCGGCCGTGTGCGTGAGCCGGTGGACGTCGGCCACGTAGACGATCTCCACCGGCGCCCGGCCCGCCATGTGCCGCTGGCCGGGCCCGATGGCGAGGGGGCGCAGGTCGCGCGCGACGACCGGCAGCAGGCGGTGCCGCCGCGCGTCGAAACGGTAGGCGCCGCGCTCCAGGGCGACGAAGACGTCGATCTCCTGGGAGTTGCTCGCCGACGCCGCCGTGATGCCCGGCAGGCCGAACGGACCGCGGCGGCGATTCACGCCGCACGCCGCCCACAGCAGGTTCGACAGGAGTTGCGGCGACAAGGGCCGCGGCCCGATCTCGCGGGTGGTCCGGCGGCGCCGGAGCGCCTCCGGCAGCGACGTGCCGCCGGCGAGCCTGGGCTTGGGGAGGCGCATGGGTGCGGCCGGCCTCATCCCCACAGCGACAGGATCACGCCCATGACCAGGAGCGAGACGAGCCAGAAGGCGTTGTCGAGGAGCCAGAGGCCCCACGGCTTCTTCTCGAACAACTTGGTGCTCAAGGTGACCGGCGCGATGTATCCCAGCCAGCCGAAGGCGCCACCCATCAGGCCGCCGGCGACGCCGCCCATCTTGAGGTAGGCGTTGCCGAACACGATGGAATGGAAGAGCACGAAGGCCATCACCAGGGACCCGATCAGGACCAGCACCAGGTTGATCGGCGCCGGCTTCATGTCGGTGATGCCCGTGAGCCGCTGCCAGGTCTTGGCGAACAGCAATGAGTACCACACCCAGGCGATGAGGAAGTTCGCGATCGCCGCGCCCAGGATGGCCAGCCAATGCGCGTGGATCTCCATGTGTGATGCCTCGGTTGGGGCGGGTCCGGTTCGGCGGAGCGGGACCATGGTACGAGCCGGCGGGCTTCGGCGCCAGGCCGTGCGCCGGCGCCCAGATGCGGTGCGCGGCGCCGGAACCGGCGGAAACCGCAGTGATGCACCGCACGGCGGCCCGGCCGGGATGCCGCGAGCTTTGGTCGCAATACGAGTGGCGGCCGCGCGCCGCGGAGGTCATTTTACGATCATGGAAGCTGCGATGTCGGGTGGGCGCAGGTACGGCGTTCGGTGCCACAGTTGCAGGGCGGTGATCCCGCTGTTCGACGACAACAGCCGCGGGGCGTCGCCCCTGCCGCTGCTCGGTCCGGGGAAGCTCAAGATCTCGTGTCACGCGTGCGAGGGCCAGGGCTACTACGCGGTCGAGGAGTTCGTGGCGATGGAGGCGGAGCGGAGCGACTAGCCCGGCCGCCCGGCCGGTCTTGGCAACGGATGCCCCGCCGATACCCAGAGGATAGCCGATGCGCGACTTCAACAGCATGAGCGAGCGCGAAGTCCTCGCGCTGGCGATCTCCCTGGAAGAAGAAGACGAACGGATCTACGCCGACTACGCGGACGGCCTGAAGCCGGCCTATCCCGCGTCCGCGGCGGTGTTCGAGGGCATGCGCGCCGAGGAGTCGGACCACCGGCGCCGGCTGCTCGAGCTCTACCGCTCGCGCTTCGGCGACCACATCCCCCTGATCCGGCGCCAGGACGTGCGGGGCTTCGTCCAGCGCGACCCGGTCTGGCTGATGCAGCCGCTGCGGTTGGAGAAGATCCGCGCCCAGGCGAGCGCCATGGAGCTGGAGACGCGGCGCTTCTACGAGCACGTCGCCGCGCGCGCGCAGGACGTGCGGACGCGCCAGCTCCTGGACGACCTCGCCCAGGCCGAAACCACGCACGCGGACCGGGCCGAGCGCCTGCAGGACGAGAAGCTGGGCGGCGACGCCCGGGCGACGGAAGCGGAGTCGCAGCGGCGTCTGTTCTTGCTGCAGATCGTGCAGCCGGGACTGGCCGGCCTGATGGACGGCTCGGTCTCGACGCTGGCGCCGATCTTCGCGGCGGCCTTCGCCACGCACAGGACGCACGACGCGCTCCTGGTGGGGCTCGCGGCGTCCGTTGGCGCCGGAATCAGCATGGGCTTCGCGGAGGCGCTCTCGGACGACGGGACCCTGACGGGGCGGGGCCATCCCTGGCTGCGGGGAGCGGTCTGCGGCCTGATGACCGCGCTCGGCGGCCTCGGCCACTCGCTCCCGTTCCTGCTGCAGAACTTCACGGTGGCGCTGGCCGTGGCGATCGCGGTGGTCATCGTGGAGCTGAGCGTGATCGCGTGGGTGCGGCACCGGTACATGGACACGCCGCCCCTGCCGGCCGCGGTGCAGGTCATGGTCGGAGGCATCCTGGTCTTCGCGGCGGGCGTCTTTATCGGGAGTGCGTGAGCGGGCGCCCGGTGACGCGCGAGAGCGCAGCTTCGACTTCGCCTGAGCCGGCCGCGAGCCGGTCCGGCGCCGACCCCGCTCCCCTCCGCTGGGGCGTCCTCGGCGTCGCCGACATCGCGGTCCGCCAGGTCATCCCGGCGATGCAGCAGAGCCCGAGGGCGCGCATCGAGGCCATCGCCTCGCGCGTCCTCGCCAAGGCGCAGGCCGCCGCGCAATCGCTCGGCATCCCGCGCGCCTACGGGTCGTACGAGGCGCTGCTCGCCGACCCCGGCGTCGAGGCCGTCTACATCCCGCTCCCCAACCACCTGCACGTGCCGTGGGCCATCCGCGCCGCCGAGGCCGGCAAGCACGTGCTGTGCGAGAAGCCGCTCGGCATGAACGCGGCCGAGGTGCGTGACCTGCTCGGCGCGCGCGACCGCGCCGGGGTCGTGGTGGCCGAGGCGTTCATGGTGCGCACGCACCCGCAGTGGCTCCGCGTGCGCGAGCTGGTGCGCGAGGGGCGCATCGGCGAGCTGCGCCTGGTGCACGGACACTTCAGCTACAGCCGCCGCGATCCGGACGACATCCGCAGCAAGGTGGAATGGGGCGGCGGCGTGCTGCTCGACATCGGCTGCTACCCGGTGACGCTCTCGCGCTGGCTGTACGGCGCCGAGCCCCTGGAAGTCGCCGCCGTCCTCGACCGGGACCCGGAGCTCGAGGTGGACCGCTTCGTCTCGGCGCTGCTGCGGTTCCCCACCGGCCAGGCCGCGTTCACCGTCGCCGGTCAGGCGGCGCACTTCCAGCGGGTGCAGGTCCTGGGCACCGCGGGTCGTATCGAGGTCGAGATCCCGTTCAATCCGCCCCCGGACCACTCGGCGCGCATCCTCGTGGACGACGGTCGCGACGTGAGCGGCTCCGGCGTCGAGGTGATCCGGTTCGACCCCGTCAATCAGTTCGCGCTGCAGGGCGAGCGTTTCTGGGAAGCCGTGCGCCGCGGGGCCGCCGTGCCGGTGCCGGTCGAGGACGCGCTCGGCAACATGGCCGTGCTCGACGCCCTGTTTCGCGCCGCGGAGACCGGCAGTTGGGTGGCGCCGCGGGCGTGAGGGCGTCGCGCCGCACGCCGCCTCATCACACCACGCGATAGCGGCGCTCCGCCGCGCGCCGAGCCGGGCTCAGCCGGCGCCGGCTGCCGTCACGGGCCTCGCGAGGCCGCTCCGATCACCAGCTCGTAGCGGGGGACCACCCGCACCGACACGAGCCGCGCGACCTGTCCGCTCGCGGGAACGTCGGTGGGCCGGTAATCGGGCTCGAGGTAGATCGGCGCGTCGCTCCTCAAGGGGAGGATGCGCAGCTCGAGCGGCCCGCGCCGCAGCTCGGCCGCGAAGCGCGCGAGCCCGACGCGCCAGGCCATGCCGTTGTAGAAGTTGTCGTCGAGCAGATCGCCCGCCGAGTACAGTCGGGCGACGTCGCCCTCGTACCGGATCTCGAGCACGTCCCCGTCGCCGGCCGCGGAGGACGGAGGCACGCGCAGCCGCCAGACGGCCGCCGAGTCGAACGCGGAGTCGCTCGGCGCGAGCGCGATCGCGACGTGCCGCCAGGTCACCGCGTTGAACAGCTTCACGGGCGGCACGAGCGCGGCGGCCTGGACGGAATCCACCGTGATCCCGACGCGGCGGGCCGGCAGCGTGGCCGCGTAGCGCGCGAAGATGCCGTCGGCCCCGAGACTCTCGAGACGGGCGGTCGCCCGCGGAGCCGCGGCGGGCGGGGGGAACACCGCGAAGGAGAAGGCGGGCGACCCGACCGCCCGGAGGTGCAGGCGACCGGCATCGAAGAACACCTCCTGCGGCGAGAGCACGAGCCGTTCGGCGCCGCCGACGGTGCCCATCCACAGGTTCTCCGCTTCCGCCTCGCTCAGCAGCACGATGCGGGCGGCCGGGCCGGTCGTGGGGTGCACGGTGAGCGCCACGGCCGTTCCCGGATGGAGCCCGCGCACGTAGATCCGGCCGCTGTCCGGCGCGACCGTCGCTCCCGGCGCTTCCACGGACGCGACGGTGGCGGCGTCGAAGGCGAACTCGGGCGCGATACCGGGCACCGCGAAGAAGACGTAGACCGGCCCATCCGGCGGCGTGAGTCGGGTCACCAGCTGCGCCGTGCTGTACTTGAGCAGCGCGCCGCCCACGTCGAGGTTCACCGGCCAGATGAAGTACGCGCCCGACGGCACGTCCACGGGCGTATCCGGGACGCGCAGCGTCTCGCCGGGCAGCCGCAGCTCGACCTGCACGGCCCGGCCGGTCCGGCATGTGGTACTGGCGGATGTAGTTGTTGAAGAAGATGAAGCCGTGATTGCCCAGCGTGCGGGCCGAGAGGCGTGGCACCGTCGTGTCCGCCAGGCTCGAGGGCACCGCGTCGGGCGCGTGCACCACCATCGGCGCGAGATCGCCGCCGAACGCCGCTGAGGAAGTAGTGCACGAGCTTGATGCGGCGGAACGACTCGCGCATCTCGCCGTACTGCGAGAGCGGGGCCTGGAAGTCGTAGGAGATCGTCGGCACGTCGGTCGGATAGCCGGTGCGCTGCGACTCCTGCAGCGTCGTCAGCTTGCCCTCGGGGTTCGCGCCGCCGTGGAACATGTAATAACCGTACATGTTGACGCCGGAGCCGAGCTGCACCGGGAGCATCGCGGCGATGTCGTCGGGCGTGATCACCGGGCGCCGGTGGTAGGTGTCCTCGATGCCGGGGCCGTACTCCACGCCCAGGAACGGGTAGCGGGTGAGCGCGTCCTGCGCGGTCTCGTCGGGATTGTGCGCGTCCCGGCCGCCGGCCCACCGGTTCGCGAACCGGAATTCGTAGTTCTCGTTCGGCGGCAGCTGCTCGATGGACTGGTCCCACGGCCAGTCGGGGTAGCCGCCGAAGACCGGGATCACCTCGGCGGGGGGCAGCGCGGCGTTGTCCCAGCCCGTCACCGTGTAGAGCGGCACGTCGAAGCCGGCGGCCAGGGCCATCCGCTTGAGCTGGAGGATGTGCTCGACGCCGCGCCCCGGACCGAAGCCGTTGTACTCGTTCTCGAGCTGGATGCCGATGACCGGCCCGCCGTCCTTCCACAGCAGGCCCTTCAACTGTCGACCGATCTGGTCGTACCAGCGCGTGGCGTACGCGAGGTAGGTGGAGTCGTTGCTGCGCAGGCCCGGTCCCACCTTCCGCACCAGCCAGTCGGGGAAGCCGCCGTTCCTGACCTCGGCGTGCGACCACGGGCCGATGCGCGGATAGAAGTACATGCCGTGCTTGGCGCACAGCTCGGCGAACGCCCGCAGGTCGCGCCGCCCGGTCCAGTCGAACCGGCCCTCGATCTCCTCGTGGTGGATCCAGATGACGTACGCGGACACGATGTCCACGCCGCCCGCCTTCATCTTCAGGATCTCCTGCTCCCACTCGGCGCGCGGGACCCGGGTGAAGTGCAGCTCGCCCATCACCGGGAGCCACGGCCGTCCGTCGCGGGTGAGGTAGCGGCTGGTGACGCCGATGGTGTGGCCGGTGGGTGACGTATTCGTCCCCATCCGCAGGAACCCGGTTTCCACGGGCGCGGGCGTGGCGGTCGCGTCGATCACCAGGGGGCGCGCGGTCTGCGCGGACCCCGTTGCGGCGAGCAGGCAGGCGAAGGCGGCGGCGAGGGCGCACGCCGAAGCGATGCGGACCTGCGGAGCGCGGGAGGACGTCGTCATCGGTGTGGCCTCGTCGTGAAGGGCGCGTCCCAAGGATGCACCGGCCGCGCCTTCAGGAGAAGCCGGGATGCGCCCGGGCCGACCTAGGAGGCCGCGTCTTCGAGCGGGACCGGCTCGGCTGGGGCATCGCCGCGGCGCGAAGTCCGCGCGGGCGACGCGAACGACGACCAGAGGGCGAGGCTGGCCACGATGATGTTGGCCACCACGACCGGCAGGGCGTGGATGACCGCGCCGTAGACCATCCACACCACGGCGGCGAGCGCCTGCGTCCGGCGCATGGCCGCCGGCCGCTTGAAGAAATAGGAGGCCGCGAACAGCGCGGTCGCCGCCCAGCCGATGAGGTCGCTCATCCGCCCGCCACCGCCGCCTGCCGGATGGTGAGCGAATCGGTGCGCACCTTGTCCCACTCCTGGAGCACGAACCCGTGCGACTCGTAGAGGGCCCGGATGCCCACCGGATCGAGGCCGACGATCTCCTCCAGGACGGGCACGAGCACGCTCAGCGCGTCGTCGCTCAGCACCGTGCGCCGCGCGATGGGCGCGAGATACTCGTTCTTCGAAACCGCGACGGTGAGGCCGCCGAGCCGGTTGACGTGCAGCATCACGTGGACGTCGGAGCTGCCGTCGCCCACGTACACCAGCCGGTCGGGACTCGCCGGGAACTGCGCCCGCAGCTCCTCGAGCGCGGCGACCTTGCCGTACCCGGCCGGCACCCGGACGATGGACTGGATCTCGCCGGTGGCGGCGTCGTACCGGAACCGCGTGCCGATGATGTGATCCTCCGGGAGAATGCCTTCCAGCGCCGACTGGATGACCTCCTCCGGCGCGGCGGAAATGACGTAGAAGCCGAAGCGGTAGCCCTCGATCTGCTCCAGCATCGTGAGCAGGGGGCGGAGATTCTGCTTGAGGCGCACGCGCTTGCCGACCTCGAGGAGGTCCTGCTTGCGCACCCGGCGGTACTCGGGGTCGTGGAGCAGCAGGTACGACAGTTCGGCGCCCTGCTGGACCAAGTGCGAATCCGAGAGGCCGGTGACCTTCTCCCGGAAGCCGGACAGGCCGAGCAACTCGCTCAGGACGATGCCCGAGTCGTTGAAACTCAGGGTCTGATCGAAGTCGCTCGCCAACAGATACTGCTTCGTCACCAACGGACTTCGGGCGTACATGGATCCCTTTCTCTACGGGAAGGCCGGATCCCGGCCGCACCAACTGCCAGCTACGGCAGCGCCCCCGTCGGAGTCTCTTCCGCGGGGGCGCTCACCCATCCATCTGCCACCCAGCCGGCCGACTCCTCAGGGTACCCCGCCGCGGCAATTGACCGCCCCGCGGCGCCCCAGCATCGGGGTGCCGCGACTCGCATGCAGGCACAGCCGGCCTGCGGCGCGAATCGGCGCGTGGTACGGACGGACGACCGGTGAACTCATCGGATGATGGTACCCGCTAAGGGTGGTCGTGGTTCACTGTCCCGCCGAATCGTAAGAACCGGCGCGAACGCCTGTCAAGCCACGGTCGTGTCACGCGTTGGCCCCTAGCGCCCCGGCCGGCCGGCGACGAGGCCGCGGGCCTCGAGCAGCGGCTCCACCATCGGGTCGCGGCCCCGGAACGCGCGGTACAGCACGCCCATGTCGCCGCTGCCGCCGCTGGCGAGGATCATGTCGCGGAACCGCTGGCCGTTGGCGCGGGTCAGGCCGCCGTGCTCGGTGAACCAGGCGTACGCGTCGTCGTCGAGCACCTCGCTCCACAGGTACGCGTAGTAGTTGGCGTCGTAGCCGCCGTCCCAGATGTGCGCGAAGTAGGTGCTGCGATAGCGCGGCGGCACCTGCGGGGATCAGCACGTGACGCTGCGCGAGCGCGGCGGTCTCGAACGAGTCCACGTTGGTCTGCTCGGCGCCCGGCGGCAGCGTGTGCCACGCCATGTCGAGCAGGCGCCGCCGCGAGGTACTCGGTGGTCTCGAAGCCCTGATTGAACGTCCGCGCGCGTCTTGATCTTGTCCACCAGCGCCGGCGGCATCGGCGCGCCGGTCTGGTAGTGCCTCGCGTAGTTGGCGAACACCGTCGGGTACGAGGGCCCAGTGCTCGTTGAACTGCGACGGGAACTCGACGAAGTCGCGCGGCACGTTGTGCCCGCGAGGCGTCGGGTACGTCACGCTCGATGAACAGCGAGTGCAGCGCGTGCCCGAACTCGTGGAACATCGTGCGTCACGTCGTCGAAGCGTCAGCAGCGCCGGCTGGCCCGGCGGCGGGCTTGGTGAAGTTGGCGACGTTGAAGACGACGGGCCTGCGTGCCGAGCAGCGCTGAGCCGTCGACGAACGTGTCTTCCCACGCGCCGCCGCTCTTGTTGTCGCGCTTGAAGTAGTCGCAGTAGAAGAGCGCCCATCGACGTGCCCGTCCGCGTCGAACACCTCGAAGACGCGCACGTCGCGGCTGATAGACGGGCAGGTCCTTGCCGCTCCTTGAACGTGAGGCCGTAGAGCTGGTTCGCGGCGTAGAACACGCCGTCCTGCAGCACGCGGTCGAGCTCGAAGTACGGCTTGATCTGCTCTTCGTCGAGCGCGTACTCCGCCTTGCGCACCTGCTCGGCGTAGTACTGCCAGTCCCACGGCGCCGAGCTTGAAGCCGCCGTGCTGCGCGTCGATCAGCGCCTGCATCGCGGCGGCCTCGCCGCGCGCCTTGGCCGTGGCCGCCGGCACCAGGTCGGTCAGCAGCTTGATGGCCGCGTCGGGCGTCTGGGCCATCTGGTCGTCGAGCACGTAGGCGGCGAGCGTGGGGAAGCCGAGCAGCCGGGCGCGCTCGGCGCGCAGCTCGGCCAGGCGCGTGATGATGTGCGCGCGTGTCGTCGCTGTCGCCGCGCTCGGCGCGCGAAGTGGACGCCTCGAACAGCCGCTCGCGCGTCGCCCGGTCGGCCAGCTCCTCCTGCGCCGGCTGCTGCGTCGTGTTCTGCAGCGGCACCACCCACTGCCGGTCGAGCTTGCGGTCGCTGGGCGGCCTGCGCGGCGGCGGCCAGCTCCGCCGGGCTGAAGCCGGCGAGCTCGGTCGAATCCGTGACGACGAGCGCGCCGGCCTTGGTCGCGGCCAGCAGGCGCTTCTGGAACTCGGTGCTGAGCGTCGCCTCTTCCTTGTTCAGGGCGCGGAGCTTCGCCTTGTCGGCGTCGTTCAGCAGGGCGCCCGCGCGCACGAAGTCGCGGTAGTAGCGCTCGGACCAGGAACTGCTGCAGCGAGTCCAGGCCGAGCTTCTCGCGCCGGTCGTAGACGCTCCTGATGCGGCGGAACAGCGTGTCGTTGAGGTAGATGGCGTCGCTGTGCGCGGCGAGCCGCGGCGCCTCCACCGTCTGCACCTGCTGGAGCGTGTCGTCCGTGTTCGCCGCGGTGATCGCGAAGAAGACCTTGGGGCCCGGCGGAGCAGGACGCCCGAGCGCTCCATCGCGACGATCGTGTTGTCGAAGGTCGGCGCCGCGGTGTCGCCGGCGATGGCCGCGATCTCCGCGAGCTGGCGGCGCATGCCCTCGTCGATCGCCGGCTGGTAGTCGGCGTCGTGGATCCGGTCGAAGGGCGGCGCCTGGTCGAACAGCGGGCTCGCCGCGGCGAACGGATTCTGGTCGCTGAACGCGGCGGGGCGGGCCCGGGCGCAGCCCAGCAGCAGGACGCTGACGGCGATCGGGAGACGGCGCAGGTAGGCCATGGAGATTCTCTCTGAGGGTCTGGAGGTGTGCGCTTCCGGCTTCATACTGAACGGCGCTCGGATGCCTGCGCCAGGGCCACCGCTCGCGGGCGGCGCCGGGTCACGATGCACAATCCGCGCCGGGCCGCCCGCGCCGCCGGCCGGGCCAGTCCTACCGCGGCCGCCCGACGGGCATGATGCCGACCGGCCGCTGGCCCTGCGGCAGGCCGACGACCGCCACCAGCGCGCTGTCCTGCGCCGATCCTACGTAGGTGGTACCGAGCCCGAGCTCCGCCGCTTCGAGATAGACGTCCTGCGTTGCGGCCCCCGCCTCGATGCCGATGAAGATCTCCGCGTGCGCGCCGAACCTGCCCTCGACCCGATCGTACGCGGCGCCGAAGACGACGACGGCGGCGGCATCGCCGATCCACGTAGCGTGTGCCGCGCGACTCACGAGGTCGGGCAGCTTGTCGCCGGCCACGACGACCTCGAGATCGTGTGAGGCGGGCCGGTAGTGGTAGACGCCTGGCGGCACGCCGCGCACGCGCGACGCCACCAGGTACACCTCGAGGGGATACATGGCCATCGCTGACGGCGTGGTGCGGTGTCCCCCTGGCCGGTTCACGCCCTGCGCGGCCCACAGGAGCTGCCCCACCTCGGCGGGCGTGAGGGAGTCGTGGCTCAGCGCGCGCGTCGAGTGGCGTGCCCACAGGGACGCCTCCAGCGACATCGTCCCTTCGTGACGCGGCTCCGGGAGCTTGATGGTGGAGGTTGGACTCTGCTGCGCGCAGGCATTCGCCGCGGCGAGGAGGACGGCGGCGCTCGCCGCAGCCAGGATCGTGCTGATGGGCCTCATGGTTTCCTTCCGGCAATCGGACGCGCCATAGTGCGCTCGGCGGCTGCGGAGCGCAAACCGAATCGGGACCGGTCTTGTTGCCGAGGATGGTCCTGCGACCGCGCCGCGGGCTGCCCGAGACCCGGCGAGTGGCACGCGCCGCATGGACATGGCATACTCCTGTGACCCGACGACAACAATGCCCGCTCGTGCTTCACCTCCTCACGCGAGGTGCCTTCCCGTGCGAATCGCGATCGTTTCCCTTGGCATCGCCGCTGCCGCTCTCGCAGGTCGCGCACCGCGCGCCGCCGGCCAGTCACTCGACCCCGCCGCCGCCATGCACTGGCGCTCCATCGGCCCCACGCGCGCCGGCCGCGCCCGCGCGCTGGACGGCGTGCCCGGCCACCCGGCGCTGTTCTACGTCGGGTTCGACAACGGCGGTGTCTGGCGCTCGAGCGACTACGGCGCCAACTGGGAGCCGATCTTCGACGCCGAGCCCACCGGCTCGATCGGCGCGATCGCCGTGGCGCCGTCGGCTCCGAACGTGATCTACGTCGGCACGGGCGCGGGCATCATCCGACCCGACCTCGCCACCGGCGACGGGATGTACAAGTCCACCGACGCCGGCCGCACCTGGACGCACCTCGGGCTCGACTCGACCGCAGATGATCGCCAACGTGGACGTCGATCCGACCAACCCCGACCGGCTGTTCGTCGCGGCCCTCGGCCACCCGTACGGACCCAACGCCGAGCGCGGCATCTTCCGCTCGACCGACGGCGGCCGCTCGTTCGAGAAGGTGCTGTTCAAGGACGACTACACCAGCGGCAACGACGTGCGCATCGACCCGCGCGATCCCAACACGGTGTACGCGGCGCTGTGGCAGCAGCAGGAGGCGTTCTGGGAGGGCGGCGATTTCGGGGCGGCTCCGGCGGCATCTTCAAGTCCACCGACGGCGGCACCACGTGGAGCCAGCTCACCGACGGCCTGCCGACCGTGCTGGAGGCGAACCTCGCGATCGCGCCGAGCAACCCGCAGGTGGTGTACGCGATGGTGGCCGCGGTCAATCCCCGTGGCGGCTCGGGGCCGGTCGCCTTCTACCGCTCGAGCGACGGCGGCGCGCACTGGATGCTGCGGACGCGCACGCCCGGCGCGGGCGACACGACCGCGACGGCGGACGCGCGCCCGCTCGCGCGCATCGGCGGCGGCGACCTGCCGACCATCACGGTGGATCCGAAGGACGAGAACGCCGTCTACAGCGCGTCGGTGGTGATGTGGCGCACGGAGGACGGCGGCGCGAGCTGGTCGGCGGTGCGCGGTTCCCCCGGAGGCGACGACTACCAGAAGGTCTGGGTCTCACCGGTGGATCCCGAACCTGCTGCTCTCCGTCTCCGACCAGGGCGCCATCATCTCCGCCAATCGGGGCGTGTCGTGGAGCAGCTGGTACACGCAGCCGACGGCGGCCGTGTACCACGTGACCGTGGACGACGCCTTCCCGTATCGCGTGTGCAGCGGGCAGCAGGACTCCGGCTCGATCTGCGTGGACTCCCGCTCGGACGACGGCGAGATCACGTTCCACGACTGGCACCCGGTCAACATCCAGGAATACGGCATCGCCGCGCCGGACCCGCGCGACCCGGACGTGGTGTTCGGCAGCGGGCGCACCGGGGTTTCGCGCTACGACCGCCGCACGGGCCAGACCACCAACGTGGGTCCCGATGTGGCGGCGCGCGGCGAGCTGTACGGCCGCAACGTGCGCACCATGCCGATCCTCTGGTCGCCGGTGCGCCCCGACGTGCTGTACTACACGTCCAACGTGGTCTGGCGGTCGCTGGACCATGCGCGCACCTGGACGCGGATCAGCCCCGACCTGGCGCGCCAGACCTGGGCGGTGCCCGCGAGCGCGGGCAAGTACGCCGGCTCGCGTGACGCCGGGCCCGCGCGGCGCGATCACGGCCCTGTCCGCCTCGCCCAGAAGCGGCGCGGTCATCTGGGCGGGCACCGACGACGGCAACATCCAGGTGACGATGAACGGCGGTGCGACCTGGACCAACGTCACGCCGCCCGAGATCAAGCCGTGGACCCGCATCTTCAACATCGAGGCGGGCCATTTCGACACGCGGACCGCGTACGCCGCGGCCAACACGATGCGGATCGACGACGCGAACCCGCATTTCTGGCGTACCCACGACGGCGGCCGCACCTGGACCGAGATCGACGGCGGCATCGCGCCCGGCGCCGTCGCCAACGCCATCCGCGAGGACCCCCGGCAGCCCGGGCTCCTCTACGGCTCGACCGACACCCAGGTCTGGGTTTCGTTCGACGACGGCGACCACTGGCAATCGCTGCGCCTCGACATGCCGGCCGTCTCGGTGCGCGACATCGAGGTCAAGGACGACAGCACCTGCCACTGCGCGGACCTGGTCGCGGGGACGCACGGCCGCGGCTTCTGGATCCTCGACGACCTGACGCCGCTCCGGCAGGCCGCGGCGCTGCGCGCGGCGCAGGCGGACGGCGCTCCCTTCCTGGTGAAGCCCGAGACGGCGCTGCGGATCCGGTTCGGCACCAACGACCCCACGCCGTGGCAGCCCGAGGTGCCGGCGGGCGAGAACCCGCCGCCCGGCGCCATTCTCGACTACGTCCTGCCGGCCGACGCCGCGGGGCCCGGTGACGCTCGACGTCGTGGACGCCGCGGGACGGGTGGTGCGCTCCTACTCGAGCGCCGACCCGGTGCTCGCGCCCGATCCGGCGCTGGACCCGGCGGCCTACGACAGCGTGTGCCGCCGGAGGCCCGGAGCCACCGACTGCGGGCTGCCGCTCTACTGGCCCGGGCGGGAGTCGAGGCTCGGGACGAGCGCGGGGATGCACCGCTTCGCGTGGGACCTGCGCTATCAGCCGATCGGTGCGCCGAACGTGACGGAGGAGGGTGACGTGGACGCCACGGGGGCGGTGCCGCACCGCAGCGTGCACGGGGCGGCCGCGCCGTGGGCGCCGCCGGGCCGCTACACGGTCCGCCTCACGGTCGGAGGACGGTCGGTCACGCAGCCGCTGACGCTGCGGCTGGATCCGCGCGTCAAGACGCCGGCGGCCGGGCTCGAACAGCTGGCCGCGCTGTCGCGGGAGACGTACGAGGCGGCGGTGGCCGCGCATGCGGCCTTCGGCCGGGCGCGCGCGCTCGTGGCGGCGCTGGATTCGCTCCGCGGGCGGCGACGCCGCGGCCATTCAAGGCGCAGGTCGAATCGCTGGCGCCCGCGCCCCGGCCGCGCGCGCGGCGGTTCTTCCGTCCTGGCACCGGCCGCCCAGCCGACGCTGGAGAGCGCGAGCAACGCGCTGCTGGGGGCGGCGATGGCGATGCAGGGCGCCGACGTGGCACCCACCGCCGCGGAGGTCAGCGGCTGTGAGCGGGCGCGGAAGCAATCCGCCGAAGTCATGGCGCGCTGGGATCGGATCAGGACGACCGGACTGGCGGGCTTCAACCGGACGCGGAGCGCCGCGGGACTGCCGCCGGTCAAGCTGCCGGACTAGGGCGGCGGCGAGCGGCCTGGGCGGTCAGCGCCCCGACAACAGATAGGCCGTGACGTCCGCGGCCGTGTAGCTCGTGCGCCCGCGAAGGAACGTCCCGATGGTCGCGAGGTCGTCGCCGCTGGTGACGAGCGGCGGCTCGACGGCGCCGCCGGCACGGGTTTGCGGCTGACCGATGACGGAGAGCAGCGCGTTGCACAGGCAGCGGCGGCCGACGGTGTCCTCCGCCTTGCCGCCCTTCTTCACGTAGGCGGCCTCGGGCTCACTGGGGCAGCGGTATTCCACCCGACCGTCCTGCGACCTGAACGCGATGCGCAGGTACCCCAGGTCGCATACGCGCTCGCGCGCGACCCCCGCCGCCGGATTCCCGGCCCAATCCACGACCTTGAACGGATAGCCCGTCGGCGAGGCGCGGGGTTCCGTGCGCACGTCCACCTCGCCGCGCGCCGCGTGAGCGAGCACCGAGCGCTTGAGCGGCTCGGCGAGGCCGGATTCCTCGCAGAAGGCGTAGAGCGTGCCGACCTGGAGGCCGGTCGCTCCCGCATCACGCGCGGCACGCAGTCGGTCGGGATGGCCGGCCCCACCGGCCACCCAGAACGGGAGCCCCAGGTCGCGGATCCTGGCGAGGTCCGACGTCGTCGCGCGCGCCGTACAGCGGCTCGCCGCGCTCGTTGAAGAGCAGGCTCGCCACGGGGCGCCGCGTTGTGTCCGCCGGCGGTGGGGCCCTCGATCACGAACCCATCCACCCGGCCGCTCGCCTTGCGAGCGAGCATCGTCGCGAGGGAGTTGCTCGCGACGATCGGGATGAACATCGGCCGCGCGAGGGCCGCGGGCGGCGTCTCCCAATGGGCGGCGGGGTCCAGGTCGAGGGTGGCGACGGCGTCGGGCGGGAGTCCCTCCACGTCGAAGCGGAGCCCGGCCGGGCGATGGGCCGCCAGGTCGTCGAGTGCCGCCGGGATCTCACGGGGGATGCCGGCGCCCATCAGGACGCAGTCCACGCCGGCGAGCATCGCGCCGTAGAGCGTGGGCAGCGTGGGCATCTGGATCTTGGTGAGGAGGTTGATGCCGACCGGCGCGTCGTGGCCCTGCTTGGCGAGAAACACCTCGACGAACGCGGCGAGCATGGTGAGCTCCTGCCGCGCGGGAGCCATCACCTGGCGGTACACCGGGAGCAGCGCGTACGGCTCGCCCGGGGCGCGGCCTTCGGGCCGGAAGAAGCTGCGCATGGCGGCGTCGGCGGCGCGACGGATCGGGAAGTGCTCCATCCCCCGTCGCATGTGGCCGCCCCGGTCGCCGTCCTGCAGGCGGCGCACGAAGACCGTGTCGATGCCGGTTCCGGAAACGACCCCAAGCTGGCCCGTGCGGCTGACGGCGCTGGCCAGGCGCCAGTTGGAGACGGCGGCGCCCATTCCGCCCTGAATGATCAGGGGCAGTGCAGAACGCGTATCGATGGCTGGATTATAGCGACGCCGGGCCGCGTCCGCGCGCGGCGGCCGCCTCGCTACTCCAGGGCACTCCGGGGGTCCAGCGCGGCCGCGCGCCGGGCGGGGAGCCAGGCGGCCGCGCCGCCGAAGATCGCCAGCACGAGGGCGGCGCCGAGCAGGGCGCGCGGATCGAGCGGGCTCACGTGGAAGACCAGCGAGGTCACGACGCGGGAGAACGTCACGGCGCCGACGACCCCGATGCCGATGCCCACGCCGATCACGATGGCGCCCTGCCGCATCACCGCCGCGAGGATGGCCGCCGGGCTCGCCCCGAGCGCGATGCGGATGCCGAACTCGGCGCCCCGCAGCCGGACCACGTAGGACAGCACACCGAAGATGCCGAGCGCGGCGAGCACGAGCGCCGTGCCGGCGAAGGCCACCAGGAGCAGGAGCGTGAACCTGCGCTGCGCCGTGCCGCGGCCGATCACGTCGGTCAGCGGCGCCGGCTGGTCCAGCACCAGCAGCGGGTCCATCCGGGCGAGCAGCGCCCGGACGGCGGGCAGCAGGACCGTGGGCGCCGCGCTCGACGAGACGACCTCGAACAGCGCCCAGTTGCGGTCGCCGGCGAACTGCGCGTGCGCGTGATAGACGTACGGCGAGAGGTCTCCCTCGGCGTTGACGGCGACGTCGGGCACCACACCGACGATCGTGCTGGTCCGGCCGCCGGTGCTGAGCTGCTGGCCGAGCGGGTCCGCACCGGGGTAGGCGGCGTCCGCGACCGACTTGCTGACGATGACGCGGTCCGGCGCTCCGGCCACGTCCTCGTCGCCGAACGCGCGGCCCGCGAGGATCGGGATGCCGGCCGCGCGGAAGTAGTGCGTCCCGACGACCCGGTTCTGCGCCTGGAAGTGGGCGTCCTTACGGCCGACGAGGGGACCGCTGAGCACCTCGAGGCCCCAGCTGTGATAGGGCCCCGCGGCGGGGAGGTAGGACACGCCGCCGGCCGCCTTCACGCCGGGAATCGCCTCGATCTGCCGCTCGAAGTCCGCGTAGAAGCGCGCCCGACCGGTCGAGTCGTAGCGCGCCTCGGGCAGGTGGATGCGGAACGTCAGCACGCCGTCCGGCTTGATCCCGAGCGGCATGTCGCTCACCGCCCGGAAGCTCATCAGCAGCAGGCCCGCGCCCGCGAGCAGCACGAAGGCCAGCGCCACCTGCACCACGACCAGGCCGCTGCGGAGGCGGCCGGTCGCGCGGTCGCCGCTGTTGGCGCGTCCGCTGCCGCGCAGCACGTCGGCCGGGTCGGTCTGGCTCGCGCGCCACGCGGGCATGAGACCGAAGACGATGGCGCTCGCCGCCGCGACGACCATCGCGAAGACGAGCACGGGGACGTCGAGGCCGAGACCGGCGAGCCGGGGAATCGAGGACGAGCCGAGCCTCACGAGCGCGCTCATCGCGAGCCGTCCGACCAGCAGCCCCGCCACCGCGCCGGCGGCGGCGAGCACCAGGCTCTCCGTCAGCAGCTGACGCACCAGCCGGGCGCGTCCCGCGCCCAGCGCCGAGCGCACGGCGAACTCGCTGGACCGCTCAGAGGCGCGCACCAGCTGCAGGCCGGCGACGTTCACGCACACCAGCAGCAGCACCAGCCCCACCGCGCCGAGCATCAGGTCGAGCGACCGGCCGGCCGAGCCCACCACGTCCTCCTTGAGCGGAACGAGGTGCGTCCGATTGTCGCGCATCAGCGGATAGGGCTCCGTGAGGCGCTCCGTCATCACGTCGAGCTCGGCCTGCGCCTGCGCGACCGACACGCCCGGCCGCAGCCTCCCGACCAGCGTCAGCCAGTGATTGTCCAGTGTTCGACATGTCGTGGCCGGTCGTCAGGTCGAGCGGGATCCAGGCTTCGACGCCGCGGCCCGCGATCGGGTCGACGAACCCTTCCGGCATGACCCCCACCACGGTGAACGGTTCGCCGCTCATCGTCAGGCTGCGGCCGAGTACCCGCGGATCGCCGTGGAAGCGCTCCAGCCACAGGCGATGGCTCAGCACCACGACCGGCGCGCCGATGCCCTCGTCGATGTTCGGCCCGTTCTCCTCGTCCCGATCGAAGCCGCGGCCGAGCGCCGGGGGCGTGCGCAGCACGTCGAAGTAGTCGGCGCTCACCTGCAGCGTGCGGATCCGGCGCACGTCGTCGCCCGAGCCGATGTCGGCGCCGGTCTCGTCGTAGGTATTGGTGGCGGCGATGGCCTGCAGCGTGCTCGACGGCGCGCGATAGGCGAGGAAATGGACCGGCGTGACGAACGACTCGGCCATCGGGGCCTTGACCCACGCGCTGTAGATCCGCACCAGCTGTCCCGGCGAGGCGTAGGGGAGCGGCTTGAGGAGCACGGCGTCCACGGCGCTGAAGACGGCGGTGGTTCCGCCGATGCCCAGCGCCAGGGTCAGGACCACGGCGGCGGTGAACCCCGGGCTCGCGCGGAGGCTGCGCCCCGCGTAACGCAGGTCCCGGCGCGGTGACGTCGAGCCACGAGACGCCGCGCTCGTCGCGGCTCTCGTCCTTGGTGCGCTCCACCCCGCCCAGCGCGATGCGCGCCTGCCGCATCGCCTCGCCCGGCTCCACGCCGGCGCGCACGCGCTGCTCGGCCTCGCGCTCGAGGTGGAAGCGCAGCTCCTCGTCGAGGTCGCGCTCCAGCCCGCCCCGCCCGAACACCGCGCGCAGCCGGTAGCGCGCCTCGCTCAGCCACTCGCGCAGCATCGTCGTCCCGCCTACGCCATCCTCAGCACCAGCGCCACCGCGGCCGTCAGCTGCCGCCAGCTGTCGGCCTCGGTCTCGAGCTGCTTGCGCCCGCTGCGCGTCAGCTCGTAGAACTTGGCCCGCCGGTTGTTCTCGGAGGCGCCCCAGCGCGGCGCGATCCAGCCGCGGCGCTCCAGCCGGTGCAGGGCGGGGTACAGCGAGCCCTGCGGGATCTGGAGGGTGGCGCGGGACACCTGGTGCAGGCGCTCGGAAATGGCCCAGCCGTGCTGGGGGCCGAGCGACAGCGCCTTCAGGATCAGGAGATCGAGGGTGCCCTGCGGAAGATCGAGCCGTGCGTCGGTCACGTGTGTCCCCTTGCGCTTCTACAGGACAAGCTAGGCGGGCACCTGTAGAAGGGCAAGGGGAGTGACCGCGGCGGATCCCGGTGTAGGTTACCCGCGTGCCCACCGTGATGGCCGTGCTGCTGAGCGGCGCGATGTGGTTCGGCTCGACCGGCATCTACCACGTGTGGCTGCTGGCGTGGCTGGCGCCGCTGCCCCTGCTGGTCGTGCTCCCGTCGCTGCGCTCCGGACCGGCGGCGCTCGCGGCCTGGGCGGCGGCGGCGCTCGGGGCGTCGAACTTCGTGGTGGCCTACCACGGGGCGCTCGCGCCTTCGGCGCTGGTCGCCCTGGTGCTGCTCACGCCCCTGCCGTACGTGGCGGTCGCCCTCGCGTGGCGCGCCGTCGCCCGGCGCGGCGGCCTGGTGGCGACGGCGGTGGCGTATCCCGCCCTCGTCGTGGCGGCGGAGTACCTCGTCTCCCTCGTTTCGCCCAACGGCACGTTCGGCAGCGTCGCGTATTCGCAGGTCGACGTGTTGGCCGTGGTGCAGCTGGCCTCCCTGACGGGTCTGTGGGGCATCTCGTTCATCGTCTCGCTGGTTCCCGCCGCGCTGGCCGCGGCGTGGCGCGGGCGCGAGGTCCGGGGGTCGCGCGACGCCGGGATCGCGCTGGCCGCCGTGCCGCTCGCCGCCGTCCTGCTGTTCGGCGCCGCGCGGCTGGTGACGGCGCCGACGGCGAGGGAGACGGTGCGGGTGGGCCTCGCGGCGGCCGACACCTCCGACCGCCCGTTCGCGCACCAGGCGGACGAGGCGCTGGCGGCGGTGCGCGGCTACGCGCGCCGCGTCGGCGCGTTGGCCGAACGGGACGTGCAGTTCGTCGTGCTGCCCGAGAAGTTCGCCGGCATCGCGCCGGAAGTACGCCGCCGGGGCGGAGGAAGCACTGTCGTCGGCGGCCCGCCGGTACGGCGTGACCATCGTGGCCGGGTTCAACGTCGAGGAGCCCGCGGGGCGGCACAACCAGGCGGTGGTCTTCGGACCCGACGGCCGCATCGCGCTCCGCTACGACAAGGTCCACCTGGTCCCCGGTCTCGAGGCGAGCTACGTGCCAGGCACGGCGATCGGCGTGGTGCCGGACGCGGTCGTGCCCGCCGGCGTCGCCATCTGCAAGGACATGGACTTCACGGCGACGGGACGGGCGTACGCGCGCGCCGGCATCGGCCTGCTGCTCGTGCCCGCCTGGGACTTCGGCGCCGACGCGTGGCTGCACAGCCGCATGGCGGTGCTGCGCGGCGTGGAGGGCGGGTACGCGCTGGCGCGTTCCGCGTCCGACGGGCTGCTCACCGTGAGCGACCCGCGCGGCCGGATCGTGGCCGAGCGCGCGTCCGCGTCGGGACCGGAAGTGCTGCTCGCCGCTGCCGTGCCGGTGGGCGGCGGCGGGACGTTTTACAGCCGGGCCGGCGACTGGTTCGCGTGGCTGTGCATGGCGACCGCGGTGGCGTGCGGCCTCGCGCGGCGACGTCACGAATGATCGGATAAGCGAGGAACGCATGCGCGTGCTCTACGTCGGGGGGACGGGCGAGATCAGCTTCGACTGCATCCACGAGTCGGTGCGGCTCGGTCACGAGGTCACGGTCATGAACCGCGGACACCGCAACGCGGGGCTGCCGCGGTCGTGCCGCCTCGTCACCGGCGACGTGGAGGACGACGCGGCCTACGAGCGGGTGGCGCGCGAGGACTTCGATGCCGTGTGCCAGTTCCGGCTCTTCACGCCGGAGGCGCTGCGCCGCGACCTGGGCGTGTTCACCGGGCACTGCGGCCAGTACGTGTTCATCAGCTCCGCGTCCGCCTACCGGAAGCCGGTGCGCGCGCTGCCCATCACCGAGGCGACGCCGCTCGACAACCCCTACTGGGCCTACTCGCGCGCCAAGGCCGAGATGGAGGCGCTGCTGCGCCGCCAGGACCGGCTCCCGTACACCATCGTGCGGCCGAGCCACACGTATCGCGCCGAGATGCCGACACCGATGGGCGGCAACGCCGAGGTGTCGCGGCTGCTGCGGGGCAAGCCGGTGGTGCTGCACGGCGACGGCGAGTCGCTGTGGACCCTGACGCACGCGGAGGACTTCGCCCGCCCCTTCGCGCGGCTGCTGGGCGAGCGACGGGCCATCGGCGAGGCGTTCCACATCACGGGGGACCGCGCGTGGTCGTGGAACGAGATCTTCCAGGCCATCGCCTCGGCGCTGGGCGTCGCGACCTACCGCCTGGTGCACGTGGCGAGCGAGACGCTGATCCGGTACCGGCCCGAATGGGCGGGGCCGCTCCTGGGAGACAAGAGCCCGTCGGTGCTGTTCGACAACCGGAAGGTGAAGGCGGTCGTCGGCGACTTCGACTGCCCGACGGATCCGTGGCGCGGCATGCGGCTGGTGGCCGAGCGCTACCCGCCCTCGGCCGACCCCTTCGATCCCGTTCTGGACTCGCTGCTCGACCGCATCGTCGCGGAGCAGGACAAGCTGGGAGCCTGATACCCGGCCGCCGTCAGCGGACCGGGAACGCCGCCCTTCGCAGCACGGTGCAGCCGAGCGGGACCAGCGTGGCATCGCCGTGCTGGAGCGCGATGGGCGCCGAGTCCCAGGGCCGGTCGCCCGCCGCGCGCCGCTGGACGGCGAGTCCGAGGTCGGCCGCCCGGCCGTCCAGCACCGGGATGCGGTAGCCATCCGCCACGTCCACCGGGGTCACGTCGTAGTCGCACAGCCCCGCCACGCCGTAGGTGCGGGTCGCGGCCAGCCGGTATGCGAGCGGCCGCGCGAACATGAGCGGGCCCCGGTGCACCGCCACCTCGCCGTTGCCGTAGGCCTCGGCGCGCACCCGCCACGAGAAGTCCACGCGCACCCGGTCTCCCGGCCGCCAGGTCTTCCTGATGCGGTACCAGCCATCGACGCACGCGGCGTCGGCGTCGGCTACGGTGACGTCCGTCGTGCCGGCCCACCGCGGCTGGCGGAGCACCAGCGTGAACTCGACGGGACGCTCCGGCGTCACGGTGAACTCGATCGTGTCGGAGAACGGGTAGTCCGTCTCCTCGCGGATCGCGACCGCGACACCGGCCACCTCCGTGCGCACCTCGCACGGCCCGTAGGCGATGGCGGCGAGCCCGTCCTCGGCGGTGAGCCGCATCCACATCCGGCTCACGATCTGCGGCAGCAGGCGGACCGCGTTCGGATTGCAGCAGCAGGCCACGTCGTCGTGCGTGGGCGAGTACTTGTAGCGCAGGCCCGCCACGCCGAGCGAATAGCTGTCGGGGCGGCTCGCCGTCGCCGCGAGCCGCGTGTCGGCAGAGAGATAGGCGATGGCGGTGCCGTCGGGCAGCCGCGCGCCCTGCGCCGCGTTGAGGACGAGCGTCTCCAGCCAGTCGCCCAGCTCGGCGCGCCCCGTCTTCTCGACGGCGCTGCTCAGGCTGTGCGCCAGCTCCGTCGTCGTGCAGTACTCGTACGCGGCCTCGGGCAGCGGCAGGCCGTGGACGGCCTCGTCGCCGATCAGGGCGCCGCTGGGCACGCGGTACCATTGCAGGCGCCGCAGCGCCGTGTCCACGATCGCCGCGGGCAGGCGATCCGGGGCGATGGCGCTCACCCACAGCAGGGCGCGCAGGTGTTCGGCCGTGTGCACGGCGTGGCCCCGGAACAGGCCCTTCGGGTCGGCGAGGTTGGCGAGCGCCAGGTCGTCGTTGGGAAAGGGCACCATGCGCGAGAACTCGTCGTACAGCCGGATGCCCGTTTCGGCCGTGGCGTCCTCGCGCGTCCGGTCGTGCAGCCACTCCAGCACGTCGAGGTAGCACAGCCCGTGCGTGAGGCCGGTCAGCGCGTCGCGCGCCGTGCGGTGGCCGCGCTTGAAGCAGGGATTGTCCGCGGTGTAGCGATGGACGGTGAGATCCACGGCGCGGCGCACCGCGGCCAGCGCCGCCGGGTCGCCGGTCGCCTCGTGGTGGGCGATCAGGGGCAGCAGCGCCCGGCTCTGCGCCCACAGCTCGCCGTTCTCGCCGTCCGCGTGACGATAGCGATCGGCGGGCGAGTAGATCCCCAGGTAGCCGTCGCCGTCCTGCGCCGCGACGAGTCCGGCCATCAGCTCGGCGGCTCTCGTCCGGTGCTCCGGGATTCCGGCGAGATGGGCCATCATCACGTAGCCCCAGAGCCAGTTGCCGCGCGTTTCGGCGTCCCACCAGGCGCGGGGGTCCTCGGACGAGGGAATGCGGTCGCGCCACAAGTCGTGCGCCGCGTGGGGTGTGAGCTGGTCCAGGCGCCCGGCGAAGCCGGACTCGAGGTCGCGCCGCAGTTGCGCGAGCATCCAGCCGGCCGGCCGCACGGCGCCCAGCGGCAGGACGCGGAACGCGGGTGCCGTCCGGGGCGGTGGGATCTGCGGCTTGACGTTCGACATGTGTCGGAGTGAATGCTACTTCAGTGGCGCGGTCCGTCGCCAACGGCCGGCCCGGCACGGGGTCGTCACCATGGATCACCTCGGAGGACGCATCATGAATCGTCGCGCGAGCAGTGCGGTCAGGGCATGCCTGGTGGCCGGGGTCCTCGGCCTGGCTTGCGGCGGCCGGGCCGCCGCGCAGGCTCCGGCCGGCACCGCCGGCTCCTGGATCGCGCAGGACGAGGTGGTCTACCAGATCTTCGTGCGCAGCTTCCGCGACAGCAACGGCGACCGGATCGGCGACCTGCGAGGCATCCAGGACGAGCTGGGCTATCTCCACGACCTGGGGGTGACGTCGCTGCTGCTCACGCCGATCAATCCCTCGCCCACGTACCACAACTACTTCGCTTCGAGCATCTGGGGCGTGGACTCCACGTTCGGAGACATGGCCGCTCTCCATAGCCTGGTGGAAGCGGTCCACGCGCGGGGGATGAAGATCTACCTGGACGTGGACGACCAGTACGCGACCGGGGACAATCCGTGGTTCAAGGAGTCGCTGGGGCACCCGGACTCGCGCTACGGCCACTACATCCTCTACAAGGACTCGACCAACTCCGTCCCCGATCCGATCATCTTCGGCCTCACCGCGCTCCCTTCGTACGACGGCAGGATGATCCCCGTCGCCACGGTCAATCTCCTCGAGCCGGGCGTGCAGCGCGACATCGACAGCCTGTTCGTGTCGCTGGTGGACCCGAACCGCGACGGGCGGTTCGACGACGGGGTGGACGGCTTCCGCCTCGACCACATGATGGACGACCTCGACGGCAACCCCAAGCTCACCAACCTGTTCGCCGACTTCTGGGCGCCGCTCTTCGCCGCGTCGCGCGCCGTGAATCCGCGGATCCGGTTCATCGCCGAGCAGTCGGACTGGGGCTACGGCGAGGACTGGCTGACGCGCGGCGGCGCCGACATGGTCTTCGCCTTCTCGCTGCAGCGCGGCGATCGCTTCGTTCAGTCGCGATGCGCTGGCCCAGGCCATCCTGGGCACGCTGGCCCACACGCCCGCGGGCAAGGGCCAGCTCGTGATGATCGAGAACCACGACATGGACCGCTTCGCCTCGCGCGTGGGCGGCGACCTGCGCCGGGAGGAGGTCGGCGCCGCGCTCGACATCCTGCTCGAGGGCACGCCGCTGATCTATTACGGCCAGGAAATCGGGATGAAGGGGAAGCAGTCCCACGCGGCGCTGAACGACGGCAACGACATCCCCGACCGCGAAGCGATGCGGTGGACCCGCCGGCTCGAGGATCCGGGCTCCGCGATCTGGTACAAGGACACGGGTCCCTGGTGGACGGAGCGGTTCAACCGCGACAGCGACGGGGTCTCGGTCGAGGAGGAGACGCACGATCCCGCGTCGCTCCTCTCGTACTACCGGCGCCTGCTCGCGCTGCGGCGGGCGCACGTGGAGTTGCGGACGGGCGACGAGCGGATCCTGTCGACGGACCGGCCGAACGTCCTCGCGGTGCTGCGCAGCACGCCGGCGGCGGCCAGCCTGCTGCTGGTGAACCTGTCGGACTCGGCGGCGACCGTGACGGTCGCGCGCGAGGGCCTGCCCGTGGCACTGGCCCGCGGCCGGGCGAGCGACCTGATCAGCGGCGCGACCGCGCAGGCGACGGCCGGCGGGCTGCGCACGGCGCTCCCGCCCTATGGGGTGAAACTCCTAAGTGGCAGAGGTGCGCGATGACACCAACGGTGGGCAGGGGAGCCGTCTCGTATTTCCCGGAGGTCGAGGCGATCCGCTACGAGGGACCGGCGACGTCGAACCCGCTCGCGTATCGCTGGTACGACGCGAAGCGCGTCGTGCTCGGCAAGCCGATGGCCGAGCAGCTGCGCATCGCCGTGTGCGCGTGGCACACGTTCGGAGGCACGGGCGCCGACATGTTCGGCTCGCCCACCTTCGACCGCTCGTGGCTCAAGGGCGTCGACCCGCTGGTGGTGGCGGGCCAGCGGCTCGACGCGATGATGGAGTTCGTGCAGAAGCTGGGCGTGCCGTTTTACGTCTTTCACGACCGTGACCTCGCGCCCGAGCTGGGCACGATGGCCGAGAGCCGCAAGGCGTTCCAGGTCATGGTCGGGAAGGCGGCCGAGGCGCAGGCGCGCACGGGCGTCCGCCTGCTGTGGGGCACGGCCAACCTGTTCTCGCATCCCCGCTACATGGCGGGTGTCGCGACCAATCCGGACCCGGAGGTGTTCGCCTGCGCCGCGCTGCAGGTGCGCGACGCGATGGAGGCGACCCGCCAGCTCGGCGGCATCAGCTACGCGCTGTGGGGCGGGCGCGAGGGCTACGACACGCTGCTCAACACCGATCTCAAGCGGGAGCAGGAGCAGCTCGGCCGCTTCGTCGCGATGGTGGTGGAGCACAAGCACAAGATCGGGCTCCCGGGGCCGATCATGGTCGAGCCCAAGCCCATGGAGCCGGCCAAGCACCAGTACGATCGCGACGTGGCGACGCTGTACGGGTTCCTCCGGCGGTTCGGGTTGGAGCAGGAGGTCCGCGTCAACCTCGAGTGCAACCACGCCACGCTCGCGGGTCACAGCTTCGAGCACGAGGTGGCGACGGCGCTGGCCCTCGGCATTTTCGGCTCGGTGGACGCCAATCGCGGCGATCCGCAGTGCGGCTGGGACACGGACCAGTTCCCCAACGACGCGACGGAGATGGCCCTGGCGCTGCATCACATCCTCCAGGCCGGCGGCCTGACGACGGGCGGCTTCAACTTCGACGCGAAGGTGCGGCGCCAGAGCATCGAGCCGGTGGACCTGTTCCACGCCCACGTCGGCGGCATCGACACGCTCGCCCGCGCCCTGCTCGTCGCCGCCCGGATGGTGGAAGACGGCCGGCTGGCGAAGCTCAAGGCGGAGCGCTACGCGGGATGGGACGGCGAGCTGGGGCGCCGCATCCTCGGGGGCCAGGCTCGACCTCGCCGCGGCGGCCGATCACGCGCTCGCGCAACCGCCTCGAGCCGGCGCCGCGTTCCGGCCGTCAGGAGATGCTCGAGAACCTGGTGAGCCGCTACGCCGATGACGCCGGCGCCTGATCCGCGCGCCGGAGCGGCGGCGCCCTCCACCGAGGTCGGCACGCCGTGACCGCGTCGCGCGCCGGCATCGTGTGCGCCGGGTGCTGGCTGGTGGACCAGAACAAGTCCATCGCGACTGGCCGGCCGAGGAGACGCTGACGCAGGTCCTGGCCTCGCGCACGGACGGCGGGGGCCCCGCGCACAACGTGGCGATGGACCTGGCGCGCCTGGGCGCCCCGTTCCCCATCTGGGGGATGGGCGCGGTCGGCGACGATGCCGCCGGCCGGCTGCTTCTCGATTCGTGCCGCGCGCGCGGCGTGGACGCGAGCCAACTACGCACCGTGGCCGGCGCTCCGACCTCGTACACCGACGTGATGACCGTCGAGGCGACGGGCAAGCGGACCTTCTTCCACCTGCAGGGCGCGAACGCCCTGCTGCGGCCGGACGATTTCGACTTTGCGCGCACGCCGGCGCGCATCCTCCACCTCGGCGCGCCCGGCGTCCATCGCGGACTCGACCAGCCCTCGGGCGACGACGCGAACGGATGGGTCACCGTGCTGCGGCGCGCGCGCCGGGCCGGACTCGAGACCAACCTCGAGATGGTATCCGGACCGCCGGCCGAGATGCGCGCGCTGGTGGAGCCGTGCCTGCCGCATCTCGACAGCCTCATCGTGAACGACTACGAAGCCGCGGCCCTCACGGGCCAGGAGGTCGTGAGCGGAGGCCGGACCGCCGCGCGCGCGGCGCGGGCTGCGGCCGTCGCCATCCTCGCGCGCGGCGTGCGGGAGCGGGTGATCGTTCACTTTCCCGAAGGCTGCGTCGCGGCGACCGCGGATGGCCGGATCGTCGAGCGTCCTTCGCTGCGCGTGCCGCCCGAGTTCGTCCGGGGAGCCAACGGAGCGGGCGACGCGTTCGTGGCGGGGGTGCTCTACGGCGTCCACGAGGGCTGGGCCCTGGACGAGAGCCTGGTGCTGGGGCTCTGCGCGGCGGCCGTCGGCGCTGGGCTCCCTGTCCACCACGGGCTCGGTGGGCAGCGTGGCCGAATGCCGCGCCCTCGCCGAGCGCTGGGGCTGGCGGGAGTCGCCGTAGCGCGTGCGAGACCGGCGCCGGGCGGTCCTCCACGTGCACCCTCGACAACATCCCCACCTCTGGTCACCTTCTGAGCGCCGCCTCAGCCCGCGGAGGCACAGCCCGTGCACAAGCGCGAATTCGTCCGCACCCTCGGCGCCGCCTCGCTCGCGATGCTGTTCGGCGACGAGCTGTGGGCCCGGTATGCGGCGCTGCCGCCGCGCCGGCTGGCGGCCGACGAGGCGTTCTGGGCCCGCATCCGCGGGCAGTACCTCATCACCCCCGAGTACATCAACCTCGAAAACGGCTACTACCTGCTGCAGTCGCAGCCGGTGCTCGAGGCGTTCATCGGCCACGTGCGGGACATCAACCGGCAGGCCTCGCGCTACCTGCGGACGCGGCAGTTCGACGACAAGGCCGCGGTCCGGGACCGGCTCGCGGCGATGGCGGGCGTCCCGCCGCAGGAGCTGATCATCACGCGCAACACCACCGAGTCGCTCGACACGGTGATCGGCGGCTTCCCCTGGAAGGCGGGGGACGAGGCGGTGATGGCCGAGCAGGACTACGGCGCGATGCTGGACATGTTCCAGCTGCAGGCCCGGCGCTCCGGCGTCGTCAACCGCGTGGTCTCGCTCCCGCTGGACCCGCGCTCCGACGACGAGATCGTGCGGCTCTACGAGAGCGCGATCACGCCGCGCACCCGGCTGCTGATGGTCTGCCACGTGGTGAACATCACCGGCCAGATCCTGCCGGTGGCGAAGATCGCCGACATGGCGCACGGCCACGGCGTGCAGGTGATGGTGGACGGGGCCCACTCCTTCGCGCACCTCGACTTCGCCGTCCCCGATCTCAACGGCGACTACTTCGCCAGCTCGCTCCACAAGTGGCTCGGCGCGCCCCTCGGCGCCGGCATCCTGCACGTGCGCCACGAGCGCATCGCCGCGCTGTGGCCCACGTTCGCGGACCTCAGCAAGGCCGACGACGACATCCTGAAGCTCAACCACACCGGCACGCACCCGGTGCACACCGACCTCGGCATCAACGACGCGATCGACTTCCACCTGGGGATCGGGATCCAGCGGAAGGAGGCGCGGCTGCGCTGGCTGCAGCATTACTGGACCGACCAGGTGCGCGGCGTGCCCGGCATCACCCTGAACACCCCCGCCGACCCGGCCCGCAGCTGCGCGATCGCGAACGTGGGCGTCGCGGGCCACGACCCGGCCGCTCTGGCCCAGTTGCTGTTCGACCGCTACAAGATCTGGACGGTCGCGATAGACGGCGCGGGCGTGCACGGAATCCGGGTCACGCCGCACCTGTTCACCTCGGCCGCCGAGCTGGACGCCCTGGTGCGCGCGCTGCGGGAGCTGGCGGCGTAAGCATGCCCGCCCACTATCGCATAGATCGCCCGCGCGCCCTGGTGATCTCCTGCGGCTGGGGCATCATCACCGACCAGGACCTCCTGGGGCACGCCAGGTCGCTGGCCCGCGACCCGCAGTTCCGGCCCACCATGAAGCAGCTGTACGATTTCCGCGACGTGGTGGACCAGGACATCGGGGGCGCCACCGTGCTGGAGCTGGCGAACCTCAGCCCGTTCGGGTCGGGCGCCCGCCGGGCCATCATCGTGCGCGGTGACGCCGCCTTCGGGATGGCCCGGATGTTCCAGATTCTCCGGGACCGCGCCCAGGACGAGATCCAGGTGTTCCGCGAGCTGGAGGCGTCCCTGAACTGGCTCGAGCTCGCCGACGCCGCGGCCGACGTGACCGCCACGTTGGCGGCCATCCGATCCGACGACGGCGAGCGGTAGCCGCCCGGAGGTGCCGTGCCCAGCATGGATACCGTACTCAAGCGCTTCGAGTCCCCCGACGAGGTCCGGGAGTTCACCAAGGGCCGCCTGGAGCTGGTCACGATCGGCGGGCAGACGCTGGGCCGCGCCACCTACGAGCCCGGCTGGCAATGGTCGCTGCACGTGGGGGCGCGCATGAACGCGCGCCGCTGCACGGTGGAGCACGTGGGCATCGTCCTGGCCGGTCATGCCACCGCGGCCTTCGACGACGGGCGTGTCTTCGATCTCACGGCGGGGACGGTGTTCTACATCCCGCCGGAGCCGCACGACAGCTGGGTCGTGGGCGACGAGCCGTACGTCTCGTTGCACCTGCTGGGCGCCGCGCACTACGCGAAGTAGCGCGCACGGCGCGCGCGGGTGCGGATTCTGCCGGGCGGGAATCGTGACCTCGGCGTTACGCTCTGGAGGAACGGGGTTCGTTTCCGGGGTTACTACCACGGGAACGGCAACGACGGAGCGAGCCATGATCACCAAGCAGCGCGCACCCCGCAACAGTCACACCCGCGTCACCTTCGTCCTCCAGAACCCCGACGCCGAGACCGTCTGCATCGCCGGCGATTTCACGGACTGGCAGGCGTCGAAGGCGATGCGGCGATCGGGCGAGGGGGTGTGGCGCGTGGCCGTGGAGTTGCCGTCGGGGCGCGAGTTCGGCTTCCGCTACCTGGTCGACGGCGTGCAGTGGGTCAACGACCCGGCGGCCGACAAGTACGTTCCGAACCCGTTCGGCAGCGAGAACTCCGTGGTCGTCACGTAACGGCGCCCGCATCGCGCCCGGCCGGGCCGCGCCCGACGTGCGGCGCCGCGGCGCGGCGCCTACTCCTGCCGGGGTGAGCCCAGCAGCGTTCTGGCCACGAGCATCACCTTGCTGTCCGCGACGCGCGAGAACTTGCCGCTGAGCAGCAGAGCCAGCGCCAGCACCAGGTAGAACATGAAGCCCGCGCCGAGCCCGAGGCCGTAGGGACCGATCCACCCGTCGGTCTTGGCGAGGAGGCCGATGACCGTGCCTCCGCCGACGGCGCCGATCGCCGAGGCCAGCAGCTCGATGCTGAACTCCTTGGTGTGCCGGACCGAGTAGTAGAGCAGGTAGCCGAACACGAAGCCGGTCGAGAAGATCCCCCAGAAGGTCGTGCCGCTCATCGAGCCTCCTTTCGCGGCTTACGAATCGCACCAGGCGAGCGATAACGCAACGTCCGTCCGGTCCGAGGCCGGCCGGTCGCGCGCGAGGCCTGCCGGGCGCGCCTACGACGGGGCGGGGCCAGCGAGGCGCGCGAGCGCGTCGCGCGCCTGCTGCCAGCGGGCGCGCACGTCCGGGGTCGGCGTGGCGCCACGCCTCCTCGACCGCGCGGTAGTGCGTCACGGCGCTGTCTCGCTCTCCCATGGCCTCGAACGCCCGCGCCAACTGCTCATGCAGCTCGGTGCGGGTGACGTACAGGTTGCTGGACTGGAGATCGCCGCGCAGCGCCGCCTGCAGCGGGTAAACGGCCTCGGCCGGGCGCCCGAGGTCGAGGAGGGCGCGCGCCAGCTCGAAGTTCTCGCGCGTGTAGCCGTCGGTCCACGACCAGACGGCGACGCGGAACTCGGCGGCCGCGCGCTCCGCGTTTCCCCGCGCGCGCCACAGCAGTCCGCGCACGTAGTGGTGGAGCAGGGGGTCGCGTCCGAAGGAGCTGCGCGCCCCGACCGCCTTCGACCGAGTCGGCCAGCCGCGCTCAGCGGGGTGGTATCGCCCGCAGCCGCCAGGCACGTGGCGATGTGGGTCAGCATCCAGACGTGCTGCTTGGCGTAGATCCCCGGCAGATCCGGGTTCACGGTGAGCCGCGCGTCCCAGGCCCGGAAGAAGGCCGCCGCCTCGCGGAACCGCCCCATCTCGAACAGGGTCGCCCCTTCCTGGAGCGAGGGCGCTTCGGCGCGGGTCCGGGCCAGAGCGAGCGCCTCCTGCCAGCGGCCCTGCGCGCGCAGGCTGAGAATGAGGAACCAGCCCCCCTCGCCGGCGTCCCCCCGGGAGCCGCTCCGCATCAGGACCCGCAGGTCGGAATCGGCGGTCGGCGTACGCGCCCTGCCGCGAATGGCGAGCATGGCCAACTCGAGGTTCAGGTCGATGGCCTCGGCGTGCAGCGAATCGGCCGCCTGAAGCTGTTCCGCCGCCTCCCCGAAGTGCCCCAGCCGCTCCAGTGCGATTGGCGATCTGCGCCCGGGGCCCGGCGGTAGCCGGTTGGCGCCGTGCGGCCTCGGCCGCGACCCGCACGGCTTCGGACAGGGAATCCCCGTACACCAGCGTCGTCCATAGGCGCTCGTAACCCTGGCACGCGGCACAGCGGCCGCCGGTCGCGCCGCCGCCCGGCCCCATCCGCCCTCCGCCGCACGAGGCTGAGCGAGTCCAACTCGATCACGCGACGATACTCCACCGCGGCCGCCGCCCATTCGCCACGATGGAGGTGGACGTCGCCGAGCGCCATGCGCGCGTACGGGGTCCTCGGGGTAGCGCACCGCCAGCGTCTCGGCCACCGCGTCGATGGTGGGCGAGTAGTTGTTGTTGGCCACCTGCTCCAGGATCCACAATCGCTCCCGGTCCGTCGCGTGGCTGGCGAGGCGGGCCGCCCGCACGAACAGCGGGTACGGGTTCACGCCCGCGGGCGCCGTCTGGCCGGCGTAGAACGCCGCCATCGCGAACGTCGAGTCCTCGTCGAGGGCGGCCATGAACAACCGGTACGCGACGGCGGGATCCTCCCGCCGATAGGCCTGGAGTCCTTCCTCGTAGAGCCGGTAGGCGACGATGGAGGGCGTCGTGACGGCCGAGATCCGCTCGCGCGGCGAGGGCACGCCGTAGCCGCGCGCCACCAGGGTCGTGGCGTCGTCCACCATCGAGAACAGGTCCGCGCCCTGGACGCCCGATACGCGCGCACCACCGCGCCGCTGTTGAGGTCGAGCACCTGGAGATCGAGTTGGAGCGCGCCCGCCCGCGTCCCGGTGCACGGTGCCCTGCGTCAGCTCCGACGCGCCGGCCTGGCGGGCCGCGGCCAGACATGGTCGCGTCCAGGCCGGCCGCCCGAAGCTGTCCCTGCAGCTCGTAGAGCCGCGCCAGCGGCACGACGTGAAGACTCGAGATGCGCGCCAGGCTGGTGGAGAGGAGGTCGGCGACGAGCGCGGAGATCCGCGACGCATCGCTCTCGGCGAGCGTCCGGATCGGCCCCACGGCCAGGAGCGGCGCGCTTTCCGTGCGGCGATGCGTGGTCCACCAGGTCGCGAGCGCCCCGACGGCGAGTACGAGCACCGCTGCGGCCACGGCCAGCCGGCGGAACGCGGCGCGCGGACGTCCCGCGCCCGCGGCGCTCGCCGGCCGCCGGCGGCGAGCCGGCGAGCAGCGGAGCCGGTGGCGCGCTCACCGGCGCGGGGGCGGCGGGTCCCGCCCGCGCCGCGCGCAGCTCCTCCGCCAAGCGGCGGAAGCCGGCGCCGGGCTCGACGTCGAGCTCCTCGCTCAGGCGTCGCGCCAGGTCCTCGTACACCCGGAGCGCGCCCGCGCGGTCGCCCTGCCGCTCCAAGCCTCCATCAGTGTCCGCGCGCTGCGCTCCTCGAGCGGATCGAGCGCCACGGCGCGGCGCGCCCAGAACGTCGCCCCCGACGCGTTGCCGGAGCGCTCCTCCTCCACGACCAAGCGGGCCGCAGCGTCCTTCGCCATGTCCGCGCAAGCGCCGCCGCTCCGACGCGATCCACTCCTCCAGGTCCGGCGCGGCGTCGGGCACGTGCAGACCGGCGAGGAAGTCGCCGTGGTAGTGCTCGAGGGCCAGCGCCGTCCTGCCCTCCGCCAGCGCCTCCTCGAACGCCACCACGTCGCAGCCGACCGTTGCGGCGTTCACGGCGAGCTCTTCCTTGCCGCGACTCTAGGATGGCGTCCTCGCCCAGTTGCTGGCGCAACAGGTAGACGGTCTGGCGTAGCACCTGACGGCCTGCCGCCTGGTCGGTCTCGGGCCAGAACCGCGCGAGCAGAGCATCGCGGCGCTGTCCAGCCGCGAGGCCTGACCAGCGCGAGATACACCAGGAAGGCGAACCGCTTGGGCTGGGCGAGCACGTCGCGGGCACTCGGTCGGCCGGGCGCCGCAACATCAGTTAACCCCAACGTGCGCAATACGATCATCCGCACTCGACCGCTGCGAATCGCACCGTCAACTCGGCGCTTGACGCTCGCTTGTCGATGGCTTTACGCCCGCCTGCGAGAATTCCGAACGTACCGCTCGATCGGAGCCCACCGCAAACGGGCCATATGGACCTGAAACGTGCCGAGGGACTGGTGATTCTGGCCGCGGCCTCGACCCTTGCGCTCGCCGGTTGTCGCGACCGTGACGCGTCGGGGTTGCCGCGCCGCCTACCGGCTGCGGCGGCAACGGCGGCTCGGCGGTGCCGGCGCCGCTGGCCGCCGCGGACGCCGCGGCCTACGTGCGGGGCCGCTGCGCGCGAGGTGGCGTTGATGCGCGGCGCGCTCGCGCGGCTGCGGCAGGCCGGAGCCGACGGTGCCGCGCGCCGCGCGGCGTTGCGTGCCGCGGACTCTTCCGACCTGGAGCGCGCGGGCGCGGGAGCCGCGGGTCTCGCGGTGGCGCCGTATCGCGCCCTTCTCGCGCGGGTGGACGCCGTGCTGCTCGCCCGCGGTCCATCGGCCGGCCGGGAAGACGGCGCGTCGCCGCTGCCCGAGCCGTTCACGGCCGACGACTGGCGTCTGCTCGACTCGCTGCGGGTGGATCTCGCGGTGCTGCGGTACCGCTTCGTCGCGGCGGCCGGAGAAGTGGAACGACGCGCCGTGAGGTCGCCCCGGGCCATCGCCCTGACGGCCGTCGCCGCGGTCGGACTCGCCGCGCCGCCATCGGCGCGCCGCCCAGGCCTCGCCGTTCACCGCCACGCTGCTGGTGCAGCCGTATCCGTCGCCGTTCGTCGCCGACTGGCAGCGCAATCCGCAGATGGCGATCCTGACGCTCCTCTACAGCGGCACGGGTCGCACCGACTTCCGCGTCCTGGCCGTGGTGACGAGCGCCACGCGCGGCGAGCTGGCGCGCGTCATCAGCCCGCCGTTGAGCTTCCTCACCGGCCCCGTCACGCAGGTCATCACGTCGGCCGACGTGCTGGACTGGAACACCGTCAGCCGCAACACCTCAGTCACCGACGCCGTGCTGCGCACCGGCGTGATGCCCGAGGGCCCGCTCCAGGTGTGCGCGTACGTCCAGACGCTCGCCGGCATCGTGCTGACCCAGGCGTGCGCCGACGCCACCATTATGCTGCCCGACCCGCCGCAGCTCATCTTCCCGATGAACGGCGGCAGCACGGTGGGAGCCCAGCCGGTCTTCCAGTGGACGCCGGTGACGGCGCCGCCTGAACTCGGCGTGTCGTACCGCGTCCGCATCGTGCAGCAGCTCGCAGGGCAGAACCCGTTGACCGCGCATCGCGGCGAACCCCACCTGGTTCCAGAGCGACGTCACGGGCCCGCCGATGCTGCTCTATCCGCTCGACGGCCTGCCGCTCGATCCGGCCAAGACGTACGTGTGGCAGGTCCAGGCGCTCGACGCGACGGGGAGATCCGCTCACGCACGGCGGGCAGGCGAGCGAGATCTGGACGTTCTCCGTGGGCGGGGCGGGCGCGCCGGGCACGGGCTTCGCGTCGCTGCCGGACACGCTCGACCTCATCCCCGGCGTGGCGCAGCTGGTGGGCCTCAAGTCGGCCGACGTGCAGAACACGGCGACGGACTACGTGGTCAACGGCTCCGTCTCGCTGGTGATGACCGCGCCGTTCCAGGCGACGCTGCAGGTCAACGCGCAGGATCTGGCCTTCGACCGGAACGCCGTCGCCGCGGGGGCGCCGCGCTCGTGCACTCGGGGACGCTCAGCGGGCGGCTGGGCGCCGGCGCCGTGCCCGCCTCGCTCGGCGGGCCCAGCTCCAATTCACCGAGATCGACTACGACGCCACGACCGGCCTCACGCTGAAGGGCCAGGTGGCGCTGCCCGGCGCCGCGGGCGGCGCGGCCGTGAGCCTCGCCGGGCAGGTGCAGGTGACGGCCGCGGGCCTCTACGGCACGCTCACCGCCGACGCGGGCAGCGACAGCGCGCTCGTGGCGCTGGGACAGGATCCCGCGCGGCTGCTGGTGCGCCAGGCCCGCGTCACGCTGCCGGGCGGCACGGTGAGCCTCTCGGGCGCCCTGGAGCTGTTCGGCCGCGACGTCGGGTGCGGCGGCGTGCACCGCCTCGCTCGGCGGCCGACGGCGGCCTCAGTGCCACCATCGCGTGCATGCCGACGGCGCCCGTGCCGCTCGGCGCGGGCGGCAGCCGCGCCCAGCTCGCGCTGCGGAGCGTGACCGGCAGCTTCACCGCTGCCGGCGGGCGGCGCCGCGCCCAGCGAGAGCCTGTCGGTTTCGGCGGAGTTGAAGCTCGACGTCGGGCGTGAGCACGTCGCTGGGCGGCGGCGGGCGCGAGCGGCGCGGCGAATTGCGGCGCCACGCTGGCGCTCACGGTGGCGAACGGCGCGGTGAGCACTTCGAACTTCAGCGCGCGATGCGACGCGACCGAGTCCGACGCCGATCTCGGCTGGCTGCACGCGCGCCTCTCCTCGCTCGCGCTGCAGCGCTTCGCCTACACGCCCGGGCAGGGCTTCGACTTCGCGCTGACGGTGGACCTCGCGCCCTGGGTGCCGGCGATCAGCCGGCCTCAGCCTGCCGGCCGCGACCGTCGGTGACCATCACGCCCGCCGGGCTGGGCGTGCCGGCGCTCGATGTGGCCGTCGTCGGGGGCGGGGTTCACGCTGGCCGGCTTCGGCGTGAAGATCACGCACGTCAGGCTTCCCGCCTTCACGCTCTCGTGGGCCGATTGGTCGGCGGCCTCGGCCGACGGCTTCACAGTTCTCGGTGGACGCGGAGATCTCGCTGTCGTCGCTGCCGTCGTGGGCGCCGAGCTGCCTCACGGCGCAGCCGTTCACGATCAGCGGCGCCACGATCGCCGGCGGCAGGCTCAAGGCGCACCTCGACGAGCATCGCTTCACGCCGGCGTGCTCGCTGGCCCTCAGCCTGGGCGGGAGCGGAGCCGCCGACACGGCCGGGTCCGGCGGCGGCAGCGCGAACGGTGCTTCGGGCGGCGCGCCGTCCGGCTCCGGCGGCGACGCGTCGAATCCCTATGCGGCCCTGCAGGAGCCGGCGGTGGGCAGCCCGCCGCTGCCGGATACCTCCGCCCGGTGGCCGGCGGACCCGGCCGCGGCCGCGGCGTTGAAGCAGACGGAGCTGGGGACGATCGAGGCTGCGGACTCGGCCTACGTCCATGGCCTGAACGACCCGAGCTGTGACACCACGTGCCAGCGGAAGCTGCGCCAGACGTACGACTCGACGCGGGCCGCGGTCTGGTCCACGTGGCACGCCCGCGATTTTGGCGCGGCCAACGCCGTCTATGCGCGATGCCTCGGGAACGCGCGGCAGCAGCAGCTCCTGGGCAACGACTCGGCGGGCTCCGGCTGCACGGCGAGCGTCGCGGCCGCCAACGACAGTGCGCTCCGGGTCATCCTGGCCAGGCTCACGCCACCCAAGCCGCCCGCGACGATGGACTGCAACGACGGTGCGGCGTACGACCGTCACGGCGGCGATGGGGATCGAGCGACAGCAGCAGCTGACGGGGACCGAGAGCGACACCAGCGTCGTCGCGCAGTTCGGCCCGCTGGTCGCCTACTGCCACCAGCAGGCGCTGCAGCAGTACGTGCTCGTCCTGCAAGGGGCAGACGCTGGCGCTGGCGCAGCACAACGCCTCCTCCGTGTTCAATTACGAGCGCCAGGCGGAGCTGATGGGCGCCACCGTGCCGCTCATGCGTCTGCCGAGCGGGCCGCAGCGACTGCGACTCACTGCTGGTGGCGCCCGCATCCGGCGCGACCGGGCCCGTACGGGCGCCGCCGTGGGTGCTGGCGAGCGCCGGTGGCGGGAACGGCCCGCTGGATCCGCCGGGGCCGGATACTCGCCGTGCCGACCATCGGTGGTCCCTACAGTCCGGACGCCGACGGCGAGCTGCGCGACGCCGGACGCGCATCCGCCGACCCCGGCGCCCGGGCCGTGGACGTCACGCAGGTCCGCCGGCTCGCGGCGACCGACACGACAGCCGGCGCCGCGTCGAACGGCATCACGCTGCGGCTCGACAGCATCGGCGGCGACCTGGAGGTCGGCTTCTCGCCGTATCCTGATCGTCGCGAAGGTGCCCGCCGTCGCGGGTTCGATCGTGCTGCCGCCGATCTTCGACTGCCCGGACTCGACCGGCCGGCAGGTGCCGCTCCAGTCGCAGCTGCGCTTCGGGCCGCAGGGTCAGCTGGACGGCACGATCCAGGGCTTCCTGCCGAGCTGCCCGATCAACCTCGCCGCCGTGCAGGTCACCGTCACCGACGCGTCGCTCACGTTCAGCACGGCCGGCGGCGCGCAGTCCATCGTGCTGGCGGCGTCGGCCACCGCGAGCTTCACGCTGGCCTCGAGCCCCGTGACGGGGAGCGGCTCGGTGGCCATCGACCTGCTGAGGGGCCGGCTCCTCTCGGGCAGCCTGGCGTTCCAGGGTCCGTTCCAGATGAGCCTGCCGCGACAGCCGGCCGTGCTCTCGTTCACGCTCCAGTCCGCGAGCCTCGACTCGGCCGGCGTGCACGTGGACGGGCGCGCGCAGCTCGGCGTGCCGGGCGGCGCCGCGATCGGCGCGACGTTCGACCAGCTCACGATCAATCCGCAGAACGCTCGGGATCACCGCGGGCCAGGTGCTGTTCGACGCGCCGTTCGCGCTCGAGGTGGGACTCGCGGCCGACGGCTCGCTCGCCTGGGGCGTCATGCCGGTCGGGGCGCCGCTCACCGTCCAGACCGGCGTGCGCGTGGATCTGCCGGCCAAGATCGCGCTCGGTGCCGGACGGCCTCACCGCCAGCGGCAGCGGCTCCGCGCACCTGGTCTTCGGCGGGAGCGACGTGGACAGCCTCGTGACGGCCTTCTCGGCCGATTTCGCGCTTGGCTTCGGACCACCGGGCGTGAGCCGAGGCTCGGTGGACTTCCAGCGCAACGGCGTGAGCCTCGGGTTACATCGACGCGTCGGGCTTCCATCCCAACCTCGCGTACTTCGCCGGCGCGGCGCTGCCGGCGAAGCTGCCGCTGCCCACGGCCGACGTCGCGTACCTCGAGCTGCGCGATTCGAGCGGCGCCCTGCGCGTCAGCACCACGAACACCGGCAACGGCATCCGGATCTTCACGGCGCCGGGGGTCACCGTGCCGCTGGTGTTGCCGGCCCTGCAGCTGGGCCGGCCCACGGCGCCGAGGCTCCTCGTCACGCTCGATCTCACGCTCGACCCGCTCGGCGAGAACGTGTCGCTCGGCTCGATCAGCGCGACGGTGCCGACGGAAGACGCGGACGCGTTCGACTTGAGCGGCGCGGGCCTGCCGGTGGCGCTCGAGAGCGTGGCGTACACGCGGTCCACGGGCGGTGGCTACCAGTGGACGCTGGGCGCGCGCGCTGCGGCTGTTCGGCCAGCGCCAGGAGCCCGCGGCCGGCGACTCGGTGCGGCTGACCATCGACGGCACGGGCCGCGTCAGCGGGGCGGCGAGCCTCACGACCGCGCAGACCATTCCTCTCGTGCCCGGCTCCCAGGACGTCGCGCTCACGCTCCAGCGGGTGGCGGGCTCGTTCAGCGGGTCACTGGCCGGCGCGCTCGTTCCAGTTCCAGCTCTCGGCCACCGGCGGCCTCGTCCTGACGCTGGGGAGCGGGCAGACCTACCAGATCGGCGCCACCATCGCCGTGTCCGACCAGGGCGTCCAGGTGGATTCGATCAGCTACCCGGGCGGCGACTCCGCCGCGTACCTCGACCTCTCGGCGTTCCGGCTGGGCATCCAGCGCCTCCGCGTGCCCAAGCTCGACTGGAGCCCCACGGGCGGCTTCGGCTTCCAGATCCTGTTCGACGCGCCGCTGCAGTTCCCGGCGCTGGGCAACGTCACGCTGCCGCCCCTGGTGGACGTCTCGCTCAGCAACGAGCGGCTTCACGTTGCCGGCCTACTCGGTCCCGAATCTCGACCTGCCGCTCGCGCCGGTCGGCGGCTTCACGGCGACGCTGCTCGCCTTCCGCATGAACCAGGTCAGCTACAACTGGTTCACCGGCCAGGCGCCGGCGCAACTGGGGCTTCGGCTTCGACGTGGAGCTGGGCTTCGGCAGCCTGATGGCGGGCCTGCCCGCCGCGCTCCAGAGCGCGAAGGTGCGCATCCTCAACGCGGGCCTCACGAACGGCCGCCTGACGGGGACCATCGAGCCGGTCACGTTCCCGACGCCGATCGACCTCGGCATCGGCAAACTCACCGCGCTCTCGGGGCAACTGCCGTCCGACGGCTCGGCCTTCGCGCTCACGGCCGAGTTCGACCTCGACCTCTCGGCGGTGTTCCCGATCTGCAGCGGCGCGGCGCTCAACAAGACGGGCAACACGATCTCGATCGCGAGCAACGGCTGGGTGTCGGGGACCATCTCGGGCGTGCTGCCGTCGCTGCGCGACCAACCTGGGGCCGTTCGCGGTGCCTTCGGCCAGTCCGACGTCACGTTCAGCGTCACGGGCTCGGGCGCGAACGCGACGCGCTCGATCGTGGCCGCGCTCGCCGCGACCGTGAAGTTCCCCGGCGTCAACGCCGGCGACAGCGTCTCGGCGTCGGGCAGCCTCCAGTTCGACGTGCTCCAGGGGAAGTGGCTCTCGGGCAGCATCGCGCTCACGAGCCCATTCCGCTACCAGCCGACGGACGGCAACCCGTACCTCGCCTTCACGGTGCAGCAGGCGAGCCTCGACAGCGGCGGCCTGCATTTCACCGGGTCCGCGGCGCTCGACACCAAGGACGGAGCGCAGGTCACCGCGCAGTTCAACGGCTTCACCCTCGGCCTGCCGGATCTCAAGGTGAAGGCCGGGAGCGTGACGTTCCTGAGCAAGTTCGCTCTCGGCGTCGGGCATCGCGAACGGCGGGCTCACGTGGGGCGCATACTCGCTGACGGCGCCGCGGCCGCTCGGGGCCCGCGTTCCGCGCCGTGGTGCCCGACACGGTCACCATCGACGCGGCCGGGCTGTACGTCGGCGGCACGGCGAGCGCCGACCTCGCCTTCGGCGACAGCGTGTTCGGCTCGCTGGCGGTGAACTTCACCGGCGGCTTCCGCGTCGGCTTCGCGCCGCTCGCGGTCACGGCGGGCCGGGCGTCCTTCGTGCTGGGCAGCGACACCATCGCGCACGTGGACGCCGGCGGCTTCTGGCCCGGCAACCTGTTCGGCGTGCTGCCGATCCCGGCCAAGCTCGGCCTGCCGTCGGCCGACGTGGCCTACCTCGAGCTGCGCGACAGCGCCACCAACAACCTGCTGATCGACATGCAGACGTCGGCGAACGGCATCGAGCTCAAGACCAAGCCGGGGTCGGCGGTGCGGCTCGTGGTGCCGGCGCTCGCCGCCGCCGGCCAGGCGCCGCCCGCGGCGAACGTCACGTTCGACGTGGTCGTCAACCAGGCGAACCTGCAGTTCGTGTCGGGCGCCGTGACGGTCAAGGCCGATTCGCTCGGCCCCGCGCCCTTTCTCCCTCGCGCAGCTCGGCGTCCCGCTGGACATTCGCGGCCTGTCGTGGGACAAGGTGAACGGCGGAGCGACCTATGGCCTCACGCTGGCGGGGCGCATCGCGCTGCCGGCGTCGCTCAGCGGCCTCACGGTGGACGTCCCGAACCTCACGATTTCCGCGAGCGGCCTCTCGGGCGAGGTGCGGCTCGGGTCCTACATCCCGGGCTCGGGCGGCGGCACGACGCCGATCGCGAGCCAGTCGTTCCTCGGAGACACACTGCAGGTGGGCGTGACCGGCGCGGACCTCAAGTTCGGTGGCGCCGGCGCCTCGTTCGCGCTGAGCGGCTACCTCAGCTCCGCGCTGTTCAGCTCGGGCCAGGGCCCCGCCAAGGTCAGCTGGACCGGCGCCGTCTCGCCGAGCGGCTTCACGCTCCAGCTCGATTCCACGAGCGGCCAGGTGATCCTGCCCATCGCGGTGGCGCAGTTCCAGCCCACCGCCGTCGGCGGCGAGCCCGCGCTGGCGATCACGGCCGACGCGCAGGAGTTCAAGGTGCGGATGTCGGGCGTGCTCACCGTGCCCACCATCAGCCCGACGCTGGCCGTGACCATCGCGGGCCTCCAGGTCGGGACCAAGGGCGTCGTCTTCCCGACCGTGTCCATTCAGGGGCTCGACCAGCAGCAGTTCGACCTGTTCGGCGCCACGTTCCGGCTGATCGACTCGGTGGCCGGCGGCACGACGGTCTACCCCGCGATCGCGGTGGGCGTGAAGCAGGGCGCGGTCTCGCTCACGCTCTCGGGCGCGGTGGACTTCCTCGGCAACACCTCGCGGTTCTACGGCTTCACCGTGTCCACCACCGGGCAGATGTCCATCGCGGCGGCGAGCCTCCTGTCGAAACCGCTGACGCTGGTGCAGGACGTGCTGACGGTGGACTCGCTCACCATCCGGAACAACGCGCTCCGGACCGACCTGTCGGTGACGCTGCCGGCGCCGCTCAACAGCTCCGGTCCCCAGAAGGTGAACTTCACCATCGGCGCCAACGGCCAGATCACCGGCGGCGCCGACCTCGCGCTGATCAACGAGCAGCCGAGCCTCACGGGCTCCTCGACCACGCACTTCCAGCTCGGGTCGCTGGCCACGGTGCACCTGCGCTACGTCGGGCTCAACCTGGACTTCGCGAACCTGCGCCGGAACAGCGCGGTCGAAATCGTGACCGACGTGTACCTGCAGAACGCGGACTCCAACCGCATCAAGCTTGGCGACGTGTCCGGCAACACGGTGCAGCCGGGCCTCAAGATCGGCTTCGACGGCAGCGTGACGTGGGGCAATCTCGCCCTGGCGAGCCAGTTCACCTTCGACTTCGACGTCGTGAAGCTGAAGGTCGACGGGCGTCTCGTTCCCGCCGCAGCAATCGGGGTTCGCGATCGCGCTGTCGGGGGACCTCGGCCTCGCGATCGACGAGGTGACCGGCTCGCTGGGCTTCAAGGACTTCACGATCACTTCGCAGGGCCAGGTGCAGTTCTCGCCCTCCGGCGTGACCGGAGGCTCGTTCAGCGTCGGCGGCGTGGTGTCGCTGGCGGTGTCGGGCTTCGGGTACAGCCCGACGCCCATGACGCTCCAGCTCCAGGGCGGCGGCATCCCGACCTCGGGAGGGGCCGGCTCGGCAGGGACGCCGGCGGCGCAGACGGTGAGCGTGCTGTCGTACCTCACCTTCGGGGGCAGTTTCGAAATCGACAGCGTGATCGGCGGCGGCATCGACCAGTTCCTCGTGTACCGCGCCGCGGACCAGGGGCTCCACCTGCTGATCCGCAACGCGCACCTCAACGTCGACGACATGGTGGATTTCCACGCCGACTTCCAGTACGACCAGAACCCGAACGGGTTCGAGATCGTGGCCGCCGGCTCCGGGACCATCATGGGCTACGGGCCGGCCGGGCTGGTGGGGGCCATCGAGCGCGACGGCACGGTGGACCGGTTCGGGATGTTCGCCAAGGTGGACGGCCTCAAGATCAACATCACGCCCTACCTCAGGCTCGACGGCGTGGGCGGCGGCTTCTTCGTCCGGCCCCGGCAGCAGTGGCTCGACATGGTGCGGACGGCGGCCGGCGTGTCGCAGTCGGCGGGGGAGCGCGTCATCGCGCCGCCGGCCGACGCCAAGTTCGCGCTGATGTTCTACGGCGACATGGCGTTCCTGCAGGGCGTGATCTCCGGCCGGTCGCTGCTCACGGTGACGGACCAGCAGCTGCTGATGGACGGCACCGTCACGATCCTCGGCCAGGACGGCCGCCTGAGCGGCGACCACCACCTCGCCATCGGCCTGAAGACGGCCTACGCCGAAGGCAGCATGGACTTCACCGTGAACTACGGGAGCGTGGTCAACGGCGGCGGCCCGATGAGCTTCTTCGTGTACAGCGACACCGCGTGGGGCATCTACGGGACGACGCAGGTCACGATCATCGATTTCCTCAAGGGCTCGACGGACCTGTTCGTCGGGCCGACCGGCTTCCTGGCGGACGCGAAGATCACGGCCAGCTACAACGTCGCCATCCTCACGATCGACGGCACGATCGACGCGCGGGTATGGAAGATCGGGGCGACGGGCGAATGGGGCGGCTTCACGTCGCTGGCGGTTTCGGCGTCGGTGCTGGGCGGCCTCGCCAGCGCGACCGGCACGCTGCAGGGCGCGGTCATCATCCAGGATCAGCCGTTCATCTTCGCGGCGGCCGACCTCAAGGCCAGCGTCGCGGGGCAGAGCTGGGACGGATGGGTCTGGGCCAAGTTCCAGAACGGGCAGGTCTCGGGGGGCCTCGGCGCCGATTCGTCCATCATCGCCGCCATCAACGAGGCGAAGAACGTGGCGGACGAGCTGACCGCCGCCAAGGACCAGACGCAGTCGGCGATCACGCAGGTGCAGAACCTCGGTCCGCCCGCGGTGTCGCTCACGGCCGCGGAGCTGGCCGCCGCCTACCGCAACCTGCAGATGTTCTCGGGATTCGAGTACGCCGCGGCCGCTGGGGGGATGCTCGGCGCCGAGAGCGGGTACCCGGAATACACCGACTCCGACTCCATCAAGGCCTTCCAGGGCCGGTACATCGTGGCGTTGCGCCTGACCGGGGCGCCCGGCGACTCGACCGCCATCGCGGCCGTCACCGACTCCGTCAACGCCCAGTTCGACCTGGCCGAGGCTCAGCGACCGCAGGTGCAGGGCCGCATCGCGGCCCTCGGCCTCTCGATCCAGACGCTGTCGGCCGACGCCGCCAACCCGTCGCTGCCCTCGGGCAACCCCGTCACCAGCGCCTCGGTCGGGGCGCCGGTGACGCAGGACGGCGCCGCGACGTCGGCGCCCGCGGTGGCCGGGTACTGCTGCGCGGCGGGTCCGATCTCCTCCCTGACGTACCGCCAGGCGACGGGCGGTCCGGGGTTCACCGTGGATGCGGCGGCGGCGGCGGCCCGCAACGCGGCGACGCAGCAGGCCAGCCAGCTCGCCGCTGCGACCGACCTGGCGGTCCGCCAGCAGATCGCGTCGCTCGAGGCCGGCCTGGCCGCGGCGCGCGCCGCCACGACCACCGCCGACTCGGCATCACTGCCGACGTTCGTCGGGCGATACGCGGCGATCGCGTCCGGCGCGGAGCGCCAGTTCGCGGCCCAGACCGACTATCTGCTCCAGCGGCGTGACTGGCTGGTGGCGAAGCTCAACGACCTGCAATCGCGCCAGGACGCCATCGCGGGCCCGAGCGGCTGGATCTTCTCCAAGACGAACGCGCTCGTAGCCGCCGGCCAGCCGTCCAACAAGACGGGTGACCTGTACAACCTGGTCTACACCCGGCTGTTCATCCTCTCGACTCTCGCCGGGCAGCCGAACCTGCTGACCCAGTTCCAGGCGGACTACTCGGCGGCCACGAACATGGACCAGCGCTGGAACACGCTGATCAAGAACGCGGACACCTCCGGCGTGCAGCTGTGGTACGGCGTGGGCGACGCCGGGATGAGCGGCGCGATCGCGCAGGCCGGGTCGGCCTTCGACTCGCTCCAGGCCCGCGCGAGTCAGCGCCTCGCGACCATCCGCGGCGCGCACGCCGCGTTGTCCCAGTCCCTGACGGGACTCTACCAGGTGCAGGCCGACGCGACGGGCGCGCTGTACGACCTCTACGACCGGTATCTGGCGGCGCGGGAGAGCGGCGCTCCGGCCACGGCCGCGACCAGTACGATGCCTTCACTCGGCAGGCTCACGACCGGTAAGGTGCTCGCGCCGGCGATTCCCACGGCGAACGACCTGCTCGACACCACGCTGCTGGCGAGCCGTCGCGCGCAGCTCGCCCAGGACCTCACCGTGCCGCGCCTCGACGGCGTGCAGGTGACCGCGACGAGCACCAGTCCCTACACGGCGCAGCTCTCCGTCTCGTGGTCGGGCTACCACCCGAGCGGGATCTACGAGTACGAGTTTCTCGACGCGGACGCCGGCTCGCCCGCGACGACGTTGCTGTCCAACGGCGCCAGCGGCACCCTGGCGAGCTATCGCTTCACGCCCTCCCTCGGCGGCCGCGACCACCGTGAGTCGCACCGTGAGCGTCGGCGCGCGCGGCGGCGCCGGCTTCCTCGGCACCGGCCGGACGTCGTACACGTTGTCGTTCCAGCCGGGCAGCACGGCCCCAGCAACGTTGAGCGGCGGCACCGGGCCCACGGCCGACGCCACGCCGCCCTCGACGCCGGTGGTGACGCTACCCGATCTGGCGCAGCGGGTGGATTCGCTCGGTGTGAACACCGCGTGGACGAGCGACCCGACCAGCCTGGCGGCCGAATGGTCGGCCGACGACCCGGAGTCGGGCGTCAGCCTGTTCGAGTACGCGCTGTGGTCCACGCCGACGGGCGCGGCATCGGTCAAGGGCGGCATCCAGGGGTTAACCGCGCTGGGCGCGGTCCCGCCGGTCGTGCGCCCTTGGACGGCCGTGGGAGGGCGCACTGACGCATCCATCCAGCAACTGCAGCTGAAGGCTGGCCAGGCGTACTACGTGTCGGTGCGCGCGACGAACGGGCAGGGCGGGGTGAGCGACGCCGGGCGTCTCGATTCCTCTGCGCTACGATCCGACGTCGCCGGTGTTCGCGGCCGGCGCCGCGCTCACGGTGCCGCTCACGGCGTACCTGATGCTGCCCGCCACGTCGGCCGCGACGTACGCCGCCTGCGCGGTGGTCCTGGCGCCGTTGCCGGGCAGCGTCCCGCCGGTGCTGATGCTGACGCCGCCCGCGATATCCGTGGCGTGGGCCGGGGCGCTGACCGCCGCTCCGACCGCGACCGGGGCGGCGCCCCAGGTCCAGTTCACGCGTCCCGACGCCACCGACTCGGAGTCGGGCGTGGAGTCCTACTACTACGACGTCAGCACGCAGCCGGGCGACACGGTCTACGCGCCGTCGTGGACGTCCACGTCGGCGCGCTCGACGACCGTCACGGCCACCGGCGGCGTGCTCGACTACAAGAGCCAGTTCTGGCTCTCGCTCGTCGCGCGAAACACGGCGGGCGGCGTGAGCCGGCCGCTCACCTACGGGCCGTTCCGGATCACCGACGCCACACCGCCCACCGTGCCCGTGATCTGCGCGGGACCCGGGGCCGCCGCCGGCCAGCTCGCGGTGCGGATCTCCACGCCGTCGGCCGATCCGGAGACCCAGGTGGCGGGCTACCAGTACCGGATCCGCACGGCGCAGGGCGCCGAGGTCCGCGGATGGCCCTCGGGCACGGCGGTGGACTGGGCGGCGGGTGCCATGACCACCGTCGCCACGGCCGCGCTCACGGACGGCCAGAGCTACCTGGTGGACGTCCGCGCGGTCAACGGGCAGGGCGGCGTTTCCGGCTACGTCACCTCCGGCCCACTGCTCTACGACCTGTCGCCGCCGCCCGCGCCCACAGCGTCGGTGACGGTCAGCGCCGGCGTTCCGAGTCTCGCGGTCAATGCCCCGGCCGATCCGCAGTCCGGTCTCGCGGCGGTGCAGTGGGCCGTGGGCACGTCGCAGGCGGCGGCCGACATCCAGCCGTGGCTGTCGAGCCCCGTCCCGTCTTCGGGCGGCGCCATCACCCTGCCGTTCGCCGTGTCGCCGCCGACCGGCACGACCCTGTGGCTGCAGGTGCGCGCGGTGAACGGCACCGGGCTGCCGAGCACCATCTACTCGACGACGTTCTCGGTTCCAAGCACGCCGAAGGTCGGACCGCCGGTGTCGCTGCCCTCGAGGCTGCCGTGAAGATCGGCACGCGGCGACACGCCGGCCGGCGTGGGCGGGGACTGGGGCGGTGGACCGCGCTTCGCGCCGTCGCTCTCGCCGCCGTCGTCTACGGCGCGGGCGCAATGCCCCTCCTCGCCCAGTCGGCGTCGGCGCTCCGGCTCGTCGCCACGGGCGACACGGTGCTCGTGTATCTCACGGCGGCGCCGCCCGCGCCGGGCGACTGGGTGGTTTCGCGTCGGCTCGTCGTCGCCGGCGCGGAGACCTGGGTGCGGCGAACCACGGCGCCGGTGGAGCCGGTGCGTGATCCCAGCATCGCCGCCGGCCGCCTGGGTCCCGACCTGGCGACGGCGATGCGCGCGGTGCGGGCGGCGGACGCGCCGGAGATGCTGCGCCGGCTGGCGGGCGACCCGTTCGCGGCCGGCGTGCTCAGCCTGCTCAGCCGCAGCGCGGCTCTGGTCCTCGGCCGGCTGTTCGTGGACACGGCGGCGAGCCGGGGCGCCGAGTACGAATACCGCGTCGCGTTCACCACCGCGGCCGGCGAGGAGACCGGCCGCGTGGTCACGGGTCGGGTGCGGGTGGCCGACGTGACGCCGGCGGCGCCGCCGGCGCCCGCGGCGCGCGGGGCGGACCACGCGATCGTCCTTTCGTGGCACTACCCGACGTTCACCGGCTCGCCCACCGATTTCGTGGTCGGCTTCCACGTCTACCGCGCCGATGGCGCGGGTCCGGGAGCCGGCCGCCGTCTCACGGCGACGCCGGTGCTGCGGAACGACGCGCCGGGCGCCGTGCTGGAGTTCCGGGACGTCGAGCCCGCGAACGGAGTCCCGTACCGCTACACCTTGACGGCCGTCGACGTCGCGGGCCGCGAGAGCGCGCCGAGCCCGGCGGTGACCGCGCACGCGAAGGACGTCACGCCGCCAGGCATGCCGACCGGCCTCGCCGTGAGGAACGGCGACGGCGTCGTGACGCTGACCTGGAGGCTGTCGCCCGAAGCCGACGTCGCCGGCTACCACGTCGAGCGCTCGACGGGGCTGAGCCGACCGTACACGCGGCTCGACCGCGCACTGCTCCCGGCGTCGCAGCCGCTGTGGACCGACACGGTGGCCGGGGGCCGGCAGTACTTCTACCGCGTCGTGGCCGTGGACTCGGCCGGGAACGCCAGCGCCCCCTCGAACCCGGTGTCCGCGCAGCCCGAGGACCGCACGCCGCCGGCGCCGCCCACCGCGGTCACTGCGACCGCGGCACAACGCCGGCTCACGATCCGCTGGAACGCCTCGCCCTCGCGCGACGTGCGCGGCTACTACGTGTACCGCGGCGAGTCCGGCCGGTTCGTCCGGCTGGTCACGCGCCCGGTGGAGACGCTGGCGTTCACCGACAGCGGTTACGGCGGCAACGGCGGCGCGCTGGCGACGCTGACGCCCGGGATGCGGCTATCTGATTCGGGTCTCGGCCGTGGACTCGGCGTTCAACGAGTCGGCCAAGGTGGAGACCCGGGTCCTGGTGCCGGACGACCAGCCGCCGGCGCCGCCGTCCGCCCTGCGCGTCGAGAACGTTCGCGGCCGGTACGTGAACGTGTCGTGGGACGCGAGCGGCGATCGCGACGTGGCGAGCTACGTGCTGGCGCGGAGCGGCGGCGACCCGCGGGCGCCGGTCGGGGGAACCTTCCCGGCCGCGACGCGGGAGTGGCTCGACACCGCCGTCGTGCACGGGACCCACTACGTCTATCGGCTGACGGCGGTGGATAGCGCCGGGCAACGCCAGCCCGGCGCGTGACCGACAGCGTGACGTTCCGCGATTTCACGCCGCCACCGGCGCCGCGCGCCGCCAGCGCGCGGCTCGTGGCCGGCACGGTCGAGGTCCGGTGGGAGCGCGTCGTGGCCTCGGAGCTTGCGGGCTACAACGTGTACCGGGCGACGCTGCCGACGGGGGTCTACACCCGCCTCACCCCCGTGCCGCTGACGGGCCTCGCCTTCGCCGATTCGACGGGGCGCGCGGGCCTGTTCTACCGGGTGCGCGCGGTGGACCGGTCGGGCAACGAGTCGGCGGCGAGCCCCGTGGCCGCGGTGGCGTCGCGGTGAACCGCTTGCGGGAAGCCATCGGTGCGGCGGCCCTCGTGCTCGGCGCGCTCGCGGGACGAGCCGGCGCGCAGGCTCCCGCCGTCGCGCCCCCATCCGACACGGCCCGCGCCGCGCGGCTCGAGCGCCTGATACGGCAAGGGCACTGGGCCGAGGCTGCCGCGGGGGTGCGCACGCTCCGCGCGGCAGCGCCCGCCGACGAGCGCATCGGGGTCGTGCTGGCGAGCCTGCTCGCCGTCAGCGGCGACGCGCGCGGGGCGGCGGCGCTGTACGACACGCTGCTGCGCGCCCCGGACGCTTCGGAGTCCGCGTACCTCGCGGCGGCGAGGTTCTGGTTGGGCGCCGGGCGCGCGGACCTCGCCGCGGGCGTGGCGGATCGCGGCATCGAGCGCCATCCGCGCTCGGGCCGCCTACTCCTCACCCTCGGAGAAGCCGAAGCGGCGCGGGAGCGGTGGACCGACGCGGCCGCGGCGTACCGGCGCGCTGCGCCGCTGCTGCCGCTCCGTGAAGACGCGGAACTCCCGCTGATGGGGGCGCTGGTGGCCGCGCAGGACACGGCGGCCGCGCTCGCGCTGGGTCGCGAGCTGGCGGACCGGCCGGCGTCGCGGGTGGCACGCCTCGTGGTTGCCGAGCGGGCCGACTCGCTCGGGGCGGTTGCGCTGGCCGACACGATCTACCGCGCGCTCCTCGCCCGCGACTCGCTCGACGTCGACGCGCTCGAGGCCGCGGCGCGCCTGGCAGAGCGCACGGGCGACACGACGAGAGCCGTGGCGCTCTTCACGCGCGGGACCGGCGACGACGCGTCCGGGGCGGAGGCTCCGCTCGCGCTGCTCCGGCTCACGTCGCCGGGGCCCGACAGCTCGCGCGCCTTGCTGCGGCGCGGCCTGTGGCATGGGATGGCCGCCGTGGAGCGACTGGAGATGGGGGCCGCCGGCATGGCCGGCCGGGCGAGGGTGGGCGTGGGTCCGACGGCGGGCATCGAGCGGGCGCGGGAGCGGCGTGCGCGGGAGGCGCTCGTTGCGACGCTTGACCGCGTCGTGCTCGGCGAGCCGTGGGGAGCCGACGAGTTGGAGCAGCTCCGGCTGGCGTGGCCGGGGAGCCCGCTGCTCGAACGCTACGCGGCGCAGGTCGCCGAGCGGCGCGGCGACGACGGGACGGCCCTCGCGGCGGTGGACCGGCTGCTGCGCGGAACACCCGACGACGCCGCGCTCCAGCGCACGCGCGCCCGCCTGCTCGAGCGGACCGGCCGGCCGGCCGAAGCCGCGCAGGCGCTCGCGCGCGCCCTCGACATCGCGCCTGAGGACGACTCGACGTTCCGTGCCCTCGAGCGGTTGGAGGAGACGCGCGGCTCGCTCGGCACGCTGCTCGCACAGGTCCAGCGGCTGCGGATCCGCCTGCCCGACTCGCGGGTGCTCGCCGATCACGAAACCGAGGTGCGCGAGCGGCTGGCCGCACGAGCGGACGTGCGCGCGCCCGCCTCCCAGTCTGCTGAGGCGCACCCATGATTGCCATGTCCAGGCGCGCCGTCGGGCGGGCTCTCGGGATCGCCCTGGCGTACGCGCCGGTGGCCGTGGCGCAGGAGCCGCCGGCGCCCGTGCCACAGGTCGCGGCGCCGAGCGCCTTCCCGGTCACGATGACCGGTGGCGTCACGATGGGTTCCGAGCTGTACGCCGTGAACGGCATCGAGGCGCGCCGACCCGGCGCGACCTGGCAGCTGGCGATGTCGCCCGAACTGTCGTTCTTCGGCCAGTTCCAGGTCGGCGTGAGCGTGCTGCTCTCGTCGGAGGGCAGCCAGCTGCGGCAGAACATGAGCCAACTGGGCCTCAATCCGCGGTTCGGATGGGCGACGCTGCACCTCGGCGATTTCACCAAGAACTACTCGGGCTACACGCTGCAGGGCACGCAGCTGAGCGGCGCCGGCCTCGATCTCTCGCCCGGCATCTTCCGCTTCTCGGTGGCCGGCGGCGTGTCGCAGCGCACCGTCGAGCCCGGGCCGGACGGGACGCCGGGCCTGGCGTACCGGCGCCACCTCTACGCCGCGTCGCTCGGGGTCGGGCGCGAGGGTGGCTCCTTCGTGGACTTCACGCTGGTCAAGGCCAAGGACGACGCATCCTCCCTCGCGACGGCGCTCGCCGACACGACGCTGATCGATACGATTCCGATCGCCCTGCGGCCTCGCGTCGAGACCCGGCCGCAGGAGAACCTCGTCCTCGGCTCGGACGGCCAGGTGCGCCTCGCCGGGAACCGCGTCACGCTCAAGGGCGAGGCGGCGTTCGCGCTCATCACGCGCGATCTCGACAGCCCGGCCGTGAAGCCCGGTCCCGTCCCCGCGGGCGGTACCCTCGACGGGCTGATGCCGCTGCAGCTGTCCACCTCGGGTGACTACGCGTGGCACCTCGAGGGCGACGCCAACCTGGGCCTCGCCAGCGTGCGCGCCGGCTACGAGTACGTCGGCGCCGGCTACACCTCGCTCGGCCTCGCCTACCTGATCAACGACAAGCGCGCCTACGACCTCGGCGGCAGCCTCCGGCTGCTGGAGAGCCACCTCGTCCTGCAGGGCCAGTACCAGCACCAGAACGACAACCTCCTCGGCCAGAAGGCCGCGACGACCGACCGCGACGCCCTGGTGGGCAGCGCCACGCTGCTGCTGGGCCGCCGCGTGTCCACGTCGCTCACGGTGATGAGCAACGTGATCGCCAACGACGCGACGGTGGACACGTTCCTGGTGAACAGCCACACGTTCGCGCTCAGCAGCTCCACGTCGCTGCAGGCGGGGCTGTTCGGCCTGCCGGCCGCCTACAGCGTGTCGTATGCGCTGCAGCAGGCATCCGACGCCAATCCCATCACGCGCATCCCCGACGTGACGGTGCACAACCTGTCCGGGTCGGTGCAGCTGCGGCTGTCGCGTGCCGTGAGCCTGACGCCCACCGCCTCGCTGGCCATCACGACCACCGCCGACGCGCCCACCCAGCGCAACGTCTATCTCGGGTTCCGGGGCCAGGCGCGCATGGGGCGGCTCAGCGGCTCCGCCTCGGTGACCCAGACGTTCAGCAGCGGCCGCCACGTGTTCGGGCTGCTGGCGCAGGCCGACTATCCGCTGATGTGGGGCGCGCGGCTCACCTTCCAGGCGCGGCACACCCGCTACGGCGCCATCGGCGCGCAGCCCGCCTTCCAGGAATCATTCGCCGACCTGTCGGTGGCGCGGAGCTTCTGATGGCGCGGAGCGGGCGCGCGGGTCTCGCGCTGGCCGGCGCGGTCGTGCTCGCCGTGGCGTGCGCCGAGTACGTGGTGGCGCCGCAGGAGCGCGTGGTGCGCGGACTCCAGCTCGGCGACACGCTGTACACCGTGGACGAGGGCCAGCAGGTCAACGTCGTGGCCACGGCGCTCGACCAGTTCGGCGCCCCGTTCACCACGCTCCCGCCGGGCGTCGCCGTCGGATGGACCACGTCCGACTCCACGGTCGTCACCGTGGACACGGCGGGCACGCTCGCCGGCGTGGCCGCGGGCGCGGCGCAGGTGACGGCGACGGTGCGAGGCGACTTCGGGTCGTTCACGGTGTCGGCGAAGATCACCGTCCGGCCGCTCGTATCGGCCATCACCAAGGCGGCCGGCGACAGCCAGTCGGGCACGGTGGGCCAGTCCCTCGCCGCCCGGCTTGCCGTTCGAGTGACCAACCGGCTCGGCGCCGGCGTGCCGCGGATCGTGGTCACCTGGACCGTGGTGGGCTCGGGGGGCTCGGTGGACACGGCGAGCAGCACGACCGATTCGACCGGTCTGGCGAGCGCGGGTTGGACGTTGGGCACCACGGCGGGCACGGACTCCGTGCAGGCGCGGACCGCGCGACTGCCGGCGGCCGTGGTCACGTTCACCGCGCTGGCGACACCAGGGCCGGTGAGCGCGCTGGTCCGGGTGAGTGGTGACAGTCAGACGGCGGGGCGGGGAACGGCCCTGGCCGCGCCGCTGGTCGTCCGCGCGGTGGATCGCTTCGCCAACCCGGTGCCGGGCGTGACGGTCGCCTGGGCGGTGGCGACGGGTGGCGGCTCGATCACGCCGCCGTCCTCGCTCACCGGCGCCCAGGGGACGGCCACGGCGCAGTGGACCCTCGGTGCCGCCGCCGGCGCGCAGACCGTAACGGCGAGCGTCGGCGGCGCCGTCACGGCCACGTTCTCCGCCACCGCGACCGTGCCGGTCGCGAGCGTGACCGTCACGCCGAATCCCGTGACGCTGGCCTCTGGCGCCACGCAGCAGCTCGCCGCCACACCCAAGGACTCGGCGGGGAACCCGATCGCGGGCCGGGCCGTGGCCTGGACCACGAGCGACTCGACGGTGGCCAGGGTGAGCGCGACCGGACTGGTGACGGCCGCCAAGGTCGGCGCGGCGACCATCACCGCGTCGGTGGATACGGCCAAGGGCACGGCCGCGGTCACCGTCACGCCGGGAGCCGCGTCCACGGCGACTTCGCTGGTCAGCGTCTCGGCACCGACGGTCTTGGTCGGCGGCGCGGCCACCTTCACGCTCACGACGAAGGACGCCGCGGGGAACGCGCTCACGGCCGGCGGGTCGGCGGTTGCCTTCACGACCAGCGGCGGCACCAGCACCGGGACCATCGGGGCCGTGACGGACAAGGCGAACGGTTCCTACACCGCCAGCTTCACCGGAACGGCGGCCGGGACTCCCGTCACCGTGGGCGCCACGATCGGCGGCCAGGCGGTCACGACCACACTGCCGACGATCCAGGTGCTGGCCGACACGGTGGTGGCCAGCGTCACCGTGGCGCCGGCCGTCGACACGATCGCGTCGGGTTCGACGGTGCAGCTCGCGGCGACGCCGAAGAACGCGGCCGGTCAGGCGCTCGCGGGCAAGACCGTGACGTGGGCGAGCCGCACGCCGAGCGTGGCGTCCGTGGACTCCACGGGCAAGGTCACGGGCGCACTGGTGGGGACGGACACGGTGACCGCCACCGTGCAGGGCGTGGTGGGTACCGCCGGCGTCACGGTGAAGCCGGGGGCTCCCTCAACCGGGAAGTCGTTCGTGACCGTCTCCGCGCCCACCGTGAACGTGGGGGGCTCCGTGGGGCTCACGCTCACCACGCGCGACGCGGCGGGGAACCCGCTCACGAAGGGCGGGCACGTGGTGACGTTCACGCAGAGCGGCGGCACCAGCGCGGGCACCATCGGCGCGGTGGCGGATTCTGGCAATGGGACCTACTGGGCGATCTTCACCGCTACGACGGCCGGCACGCCCGTGGCTATCGGCGCCACGATCGACGGCCAGCCGATCGCTCCCTCCGGCCCGCCGCCCACGATCACGGTGAACGCGGCGACCACCAACCTGGTGCATTGGATCAACGCCTCCGGCGGGCCGTGGAGCACGGCGGCCAACTGGAACCCGGCCCGCGTGCCGACGCTCCAGGACACGGCGGCGGTGGACGCGGACGGCTCGTACACGGCGACCAACGCCGGCAGCGACGTCGGCGGCCTCGCGATCGGCAAGACGGGAGGCGTAGAGGGCTCAGGCGCTACCGTGCGGTACACCGGCGCGGCCAAGGTCTCCGGCGACGTGACGGTGCATACCACCGGCTGGCTGGAGCTGGATGCCAGCGTGATCGCCGGCGGCCTGCGCAACGACGGCGTGCTCGACGTCACTTCCGGTGCCGCCCTGGCCCTGGACACCACGGGCACCCGGACGGCCGTCAACAACGGGGCGATCTACCTGCGGGACAGCAGCGCCCTCAACGTGAGTCGCGTGGGCGGGCTCGTGAACCACGGTCTGCTGAACCCCGGAGGTCCGCCGGTGGAGGGCGCGATCATCGTGGGCCTGGCCACGATCTCGGGCAACGTCACGCTGGCGTCGGGGTCGGTCGTCAACATCGAACTGCGGGGAGCGACCTTCCGCCAGTACAGCGTGCTGGGCATTACGGGCGCGGCCACGCTCGGCGACACGCTCCACGTGGACCTCTCGGGCGGCTACGTCCCGAGCGCAGGCGATACCTACCTCGTCATCACATGGGCGTCCCACTCGGGGACATTCTCCAGTGTGCAGTTGCCGGCGCTCGTCGGCGCCCAGTGGCAGGTGTCGTACACGCCGTTCGGGCTGATGCTGAGCGTCACGGCCGGACCGGCGGCGAGCGTGAGCTCGTATCAGGGCGACGGGCAGACGGCGAACACCGGAACGGCCGTGGCCACGCCGCCGGCGGTGCGCGTTACCGATGCGGGAGGCAATCCGGTCTCGGGCGCTTCGGTGACCTTCGCGGTCACCTCGGGTGGCGGTAGCCTCACGGCCCCGACGACCGTGAACACGGACGCGAACGGTGTGGCGATCGTGGGCGGCTGGACGCTCGGCGCCACGGCGGGCGCGAACACCCTCACGGCGACCGTCGCCCTGCCGGGCATCACGGGCAATCCGGTGACCTTCACGGCGACGGGCACGCTGCCCTCGCTCACGTGGACGGGCGCGGTGTCCACCGACTGGTCGAACCCCGGCAACTGGTCTCCGGCCCTGCTGCCGACCGCCAGCAACGACGTGAGCATCGTGCCGGCCTCGAACCAGCCGGTGCTCACCGCCACCTCGGTGGCCCGGCTCGTGACGATCCAGGGGAGCGGCGCACTGCTCACGATCGGCGGACACTCGCTCGCGGCGGCCGGGCTCAACGTGTTGAGCGGCGGATTCCTGATCATGACCAATGCCGCCGACTCCGTCATCGTGACTGGTGGCGTCGCCTTCGACGGCGGTAACGAGACCAACGGGCTCACGGCCGGCGTGCTGGTGGTGGGCGGGAGCTTCTACCAGGGCTCGGACGTGGATGCGCGCGCCTTCGCCGCCACCGGCACGCACAAGGTCGTGTTCAACGGCGTGACGCTGCAGAACGTCCAGTTCGTGGACATCACCGGCGGATCGCACTTCGCGAACGTGGACATCTCGGCGTCGGCGGGCATCAACATCCAGTCCGACTTCAACGGCGTGTCCGTCCTCGGCACCTTCACGTCGCAGCCGACGGGTGCCGCGACGCCGATGCTCTATGGCCTCGGGCGCTCGCTCACGGCCAGCCGGCTCCAGATCTCCAGGCTGGTCGTGGACGACGCCCCGCTGATCCTGAACGAGGGCGTGGCGATCTCGACCCACCAGATCGACAGCGTCACCTTCCAGAACTTCCGATCGGGCGGGGTGGTCACGACGCGGCAGCTCACGATCGTCATGTTCGGCGGGAACCCGACGGCGCGGACCCAGACGGTCAACAATCCGGTCTTCGTGCCGCTGGGCAGCGGCGACACCGGGAGCTACGTGGGCGCGGCCGCCATCGGAGGCGCGGGCAGCCTGATCGTGAACGTCGTGGGCGCCAACGTCGCCAATGGCCCCGCCTTCACCTTCCTCGGGGCCGGCGCCACGGTGAACTGGCAGTAGCGGCGGCAGGTGGCCGCGCGCCTGCCGAGGCGCCCGGGCGTCGCGGCTATTTCGGCTCCGCCGCCGCCAGCGGCGTGATGCCCGCGGCCCGCGCCAGCTCCCGGTGGATGCGCGCCACGCGCTCGACCTGCCCCTTGGCCGGGAACCGCTCGTAGAACCCCTCGGTCGCGGAACTCGCGCATCATCTCGCCCCACGGCGCGAGCTGCTGCGCCCAGCGCGCGACGCGACCGTCCTCGGGCTCGGCGTCCACGGGCGCCAGAGCCGCGCACACGCGGATCATCGCCTTGATCGTCACCGGGCTGGTCACCATGTACGCGGCGTTGCCCCACGCCTCGCCCCAGACCTTCTCGCGCGGCCTTGAGGAAGTCGCGCACGACGTCGTAGAGGCGCTCCGCGTGCCGGCCGTCGGTGCCGGTCCGCTCGATGCGCTTCCAGTCCGCCTTCACCCAGCGGTGGATCTCGTTGAACAGCTCCGCCTGCAGGATCCACTTCTCCTGCTTGCTGCGGCCGCCGAGGCGGTTGATCCGGTAGCGCAGCGGGCTGTCGCCCTCGCTGTAGAGCATCTCGACCACGTGCGCCGCGAACTTCTTGTCCGGCGCCGCCCACGACACCCGCTCGTACAGGTCCACGAGGTGGCTCTTGTTGATGCGCGTCGGCGTCGAGTTGATGATGACGAACATCTCGGTGGCGAAGTCCTCGCTCTTGCCGTCGAAGATGACGCACGGCACGTGCATGCGCTCGGCCTCGGCCGGGCGCTGCTTCAGTAGAAGTGCAGCGCCGCGAGGCGGTGCTGGCCGTCGATGATGAGGTACTTGCCCTCGGGCTCCTCAGGTTGCCCGTGCTGCCGGCCTTGCCCTGCGGCTCGAAGCGCAGCCGCTCCGGCGTGAACAGCAGCACCGTGCCCGGGATGGGCGGCTGGCTCACGGCGGTCTCGTAGAAGTTCTTGATCGCGCCGACCTTGGAGCGGCGAGCTGGCGCTGGAAGGCGTTGTCCGTGCGCTCGATGCGGCCGATGAACCGGCCGACCTCGTCGTCTTCGGGCGTCTCCTCCGGCGCGATCTTCTCGCCCTCGGCGTAGAAGCGGCTGATGAAGCGCACCCGGTCGAGCAGGTCCTCGGCCGGGTAGGCGACGAAGTAGAAGACGCTGTCCTTCTGGCGCACCTGGGTCGCGAGCATCGGGTCCTCCACGGTGGCCCGATCAGTATAGAGGACGGCCGGACGTCCGGCGAGGTGCCCCGAAGATGCGGGCCGGGCCGGCCCTTCCGGGACCGGCCCGCCGCGTCCGGCATCGTTTCGCTTCGGGGTTTCCGCGCGTCGCCCTGACCGGGGCCGGCCGAGCCACGTACTATAGTCGGCGCCACCTGGCATCGAGGTCCCATGATCGGCCTGGCCATCACCGTCGCCGCCCTGGTTGCCGGCGCCCCGCCGTCGCGACCACTCCCGTCGCCCGCGCGCGCCGTCGAGCTCCGCGTCGAGCACCTCGTCAACCCGCTGGGGATCGACGCGATCCGGCCACGCTTCTCCTGGCAGATGGCCGACGCGCGTCAGGGCGCGCGGCAGAGCGCCTACCGCCTCCTCGTGGCCACGACGCCGGGACGCCTGATACCCGGTCGCGCCGACGTCTGGGACAGCGGCGTCGTCGAGGCCGACTCGTCGCTGGACGTGACGTATGCCGGTCCCCCGCTCGCCTGGCGGCACCGCTACTACTGGACCGTCTGCCTGCGCGATGGCGCCGGCCACGCCGCCCCGTGCGCGCGGGCCGCGTGGTGGGAAACGGGGATGATGGGCGAGCGCTGGCGGGCGGCCTGGATCGCGGCCTCCGACGCGCCGCTCGATACGATCGCGAGCATCGGGACCGACGGCCAGGCCGATTCGGGCACCGTGCCGTTGCTGCGCCGCGCCTTCGCGGTCGAGGCCGCGCCGGTGCGCGCGCGGATCTACGCGACCGCGCTCGGGAGCTATCGCCTCACCGTGAACGGCCGGCCCGCGGGCCCCGGCGTGCTCGTGCCGGACTGGACCGACTACCGCGATCGCGTCACCTACCAGACCTACGACGTCACCCGCCTGCTCAGGCCGGGCCGGAACGCGATGGGCGTCCTGCTCGGCGCGGGTTGGTTCGCGAGCCGGATGGGGTTCTCGTCGAAGCGCTACGCGTACGGGCCGCCGCCGGTGCGGTTGCTCCTCGAGCTGGTGCTGACCTGGGCCGACGGTCGGGAAGAGGTGATCGGCTCCGACACGTCGTGGCGCGCGGCATCGAGCCCGGTGCTGTCGTCCGAGATCTACGACGGCGAGACGTACGATGCGCGGCTCGAGCAGCCGGGCTGGGACGGGCCGGGCTTCGACGACCGCGGCTGGCACCACGTCCTGGTCGAGCCCGCGCCCGCGGCTGCGCTGCAGGCGCAGGCCATGCCCGACCATCGAGCGAACCGCCACGGTCCGCGCGCGGCGGCTGTGGTCGCCCGCCGCCGGCACCTGGGTCTTCGACCTCGGCCAGAACTTCGCCGGCTGGGCGCGCCTCGCGGTGAAGGGTCCGCGCGGCACCGTCGTCCGGATGCGGTTCGCCGAGATCCTCGACGCCGACGGCCGCAACATCACGCAGGTCAATCTCCGCAGCGCCAAGGCCACCGACACGTACGTCCTGAGCGGCCGCGGAGAGGAGACGTTCGAGCCGCACTTCACCTATCACGGGTTCCGCTACGTCGAGGTGACGGGCTATCCCGGGCCGGCCGACTCTCGGCGCCCTGACCGGCGTCGTGGTGCATACCGCGCTGCCCGAGACGGGGACGCTGCGCACGTCCGACGCGGACGTGAACCGGCTGTGGGAGAACATCCTCTGGACCCAGCGCGCCAACCTCTATGGCATCCCGACCGACTGCCCGCAGCGCGACGAGCGGATGGGGTGGATGGGCGACGCGCAGGTGTTCTGGCGCACCGCGAGCTACAACATGGACATGGCGGCGTTCGGCGAGAAATGGCTCGCCGACGTGCGCGACGGCCAGACGCCCGCCGGCTGCTTCCCCAACTTCGCGCCGAATTTCCTCGGCGTCCTCTCGTGCGGCGCGCCGGGCTGGGCCGACGCGGGCGTCGTCATCCCCTGGACCTTGTGGCGCCAATACGGCGACACGCGGGTGCTGGCGGAGCAGTGGGACGCCATGGTCCGCTATCTCGCCTTCATCGGCGACTCGAATCCCGACTTCCTGTGGACGCACCGCAAGCAGCGCAGTTCGGCGACTGGCTCCCCGCCGGGAGCACGAAATCGTGGGGCGAGACCAACACCGACCTGATCAGCACCGCCTTCTGGGCGTACGATGCTCGCTGATGGCGCAGATGGCGGCCGCGCTCGGGAAGGACTCCGCGGCGGAGAGCTACGCGCGACTGGCCGGACGCGTCCGCGCCGCGTTCGACACCGCGTACGTCGCGCCCGACGGCCGCGTCGGCGCGCCGTTCACGAACCCGGACAGCGTGCGCTCCACGTACACCCAGACCGCGTCGGTGCTCGCGCTCCGCTTCGGCCTCGTGCCGGACAGCCTCCGCGCGAGTGCCGCCGCGCGGCTGGTGGACGACATCGCGGCGCACGGCTGGCACCTGACCACGGGTTTCCTGGGGAGCGCGTACGTGCTGCCGGTGCTCTCCGACGCGGGAGAGGACAGCGTCGCGTTCCGGCTGCTGCTGCAGCGGACGTTCCCGTCGTGGATGTACGAGGTGGCCCAGGGCGCGACGACCGTGTGGGAGCGCTGGAACGGCGACCACGGCGACCCCGGGATGAACTCCTACGCCCACTACGCCTTCGGCGCGGTCGGCGAGTGGCTGTACAGCTACCTCGGCGGGATCGGCGAAGCGCAGGGATCCGTCGGCTTCAGCCGCGTCGAGATCCGACCGCGCTGGTCGGCAACGCTGGACTCGGCGCGCGCCATGTATCGCTCGCCGCGCGGCACGATCGTGAGCGCGTGGCGCCGGAGGCCCGGCGGCGCGGTTGACGTTACGGTGACGATCCCGGCGAACACGTCCGGCCGGGTCATCCTGCCTGCGGAACGACGGCCTGAGGCGACGGGCGCGCGGAGCGCGCTTTGAGAGCCTGAAGGACGGCGAGGCGGCCTTCGCGATCGAGGCCGGGACCTACACGTTCATCGTGCGCTAGCTCGGGTCCTCGGCGGCTAGGGGCCCTCGCACGCCGCCGCCCGCTCGAGCAGCAGGACCCGCTCCCGCGCATTCTGCGTCAGCGCCGCCGCGCGTTCGAACTCCGCGCGCGCCTCGTCGCGGCGGCCGAGCTTCATGAGCAGGTCCCCGCGCACGCTCGGCAACAGGTGGTACGCCTCGAGCGCCGGCTCCCCGACGAGCGCGTCCACGATCTCGAGCCCAGCCGCCGGACCGAACGCCATCGCGTAGGCCACCGCCCGGTTGAGCTCCACCACCGGCGAAGGCACCAGCTGGGCGAGCGCGTCGTACAGCGCCGTGATGCGCGTCCAGTCGGTCTCCTCCGGCGCGCGGGCCCGCGCGTGGCAGGCGGCGATCGCGCCCTGCAGCGCGTACGGCCCGAGCGTGCCGCCCAGCCGCTCCGCCCGTTCCAGCGCCGCCAGCCCGCGGCCCACCAGCACCCGGTCCCAGCGCGAGCGGTCCTGGTCGAGCAGCAGGATGGGCTCGCCCGAAGGGCCGATGCGCGCCCGCAGGCGCGACGCCTGGATCTCCATCAGCGCGACCAGGCCGTGCACCTCCGGCTCGCGCGGACGCCAGCTCGGCGAGAATGCGGCCGAGTCGCAGCGCGTCCTCGCACAGCGCGGGCCGCACCCAGTCGTCGCCGCGCGGTGGCGGTGTAGCCCTCGTTGAACACCAGGTAGATGACCTCGAGCACCGAGGAGAGCCGCGCCGCGCGGTCGGCCGGGCGCGGGACCTCGAACGCCACGCGGGCCTCGCGCAGGGTCCGCTTCGCCCGCACGACGCGCTGCTGGATGGTCGGCACCGGCGACAGGAAGGCGCGCGCGATCTCCTCGGTGGTGAGGCCGCCCAGGAGCCGGAGGGTGAGCGCCACCCGCGCCTCGGTCGCGAGCACCGGGTGGCAGGTCATGAAGATCAGGCGCAGCAGGTCGTCGCCGATGTCGTCGTCTACCGCCGCGTCGAGGTCCGGCACCGCCTCCTCCCGCTCCCGGAGCTGCACGCCCAGCTCCGCGTGCTTGCGCTCCAGCATCCGGTCCCGGCGGAACCCGTCCAACGCGCGGTGCTTCGCCGCCGCCATGAGCCACGCGCCCGGATTGTCCGGAATGCCCGAGCCGGGCCACTGCTCGAGCGCCGCGACCAGCGCGTCCTGCGCCAGGTCCTCGGCGCGGCCCACGTCGCGCACCAGCCGCGTTAGCCCGGCGATCAGCCTGGCGGATTCGATCCGCCACACGGCGTCGATCGCGCGATGCGCGTCGGACGCCGGCGTCGCGTCCGGACCGGGCCGACCCTCGGGCTCCCGCCGCACCTACTTGCCTTTGGCTATCTGGGCGCGGAGCCGCTGCTCCCGTTCCACGAGCTCGGGCGGCAACGCGGCCGCGAGGTCCGCGAACTCGTGAACCTGCCGCAGCTCGAGCTCGACGCCGCCGCCGAACGGCGCGCGCTTCATCCACGCGATCGCCTCCTCCTTCGACCGCACCTGGATGAGCCAGAAGCCGGCGATCAGCTCCTTCGATTCGGTGAACGGCCCGTCGGTCACCGTCACCTTCCCGTCGGTGTACTTGAGGCGCGCCCCTCGCGACGTCGGGTGCAGGCCCTCGCCCGCGAGCATCACGCCGGCCTTCACCATTTCTTCGTTGAACTTCCCCATGGCGGCGAAGATCTTCTCGTCGGGAAGGGCGCCCGCCTCCGAGTCCTGGTTCGCCGGCACGATCACCATGAAACGCATCGTCGTGTCTCCCTCGTCGTTGGGTGGTCTCGTGCGTCGCCCTCACCAAGGCGTCGAACGACTGGGGCCGGAATCGACACCGCCGCGCGCGCGAAGCCCGAGCCGCACGCCGCGCAATTCGCAACTGTCTGGTATGCCTGAAGTTAAGGGAGGTATGGCCCGCCAGTGAAGAGGGCCGGGACCCGGCGCTAGAACAGCGTCATCTGCTCGCCGATCTGCTCCGGCTCGACTGGCGGCTGGCCGAGGAGCCGCTGCAGCTGGCGCGCGGAGGCGGGCGAGTGGCCGGCGAAGTGGTTGTTCACGTAGCCGTGCACCTCCGTCACTTTCTGCGCGAGCACCAGCAGGCGCGCGGTCCACGCCTCCAGCTCGCGCGTGCGGTCCACCTGGATACGCGAGTAGTCGGCGATCGCGCGGTCGGGCCCCATCCAGCGCAGGTAGGCGAACGGCGCCGTCGGCTGCTCGGCGAGCGCCAGCATCGTCTTGCGCGGGATCCACCGGGCGTCGGTGAGCGCCAGGGCGGCGTGGTGCGCGCCGAGCAGCGCCAGGACGCCCTCGTTGATCCATCCGCGGTGGCGGAATTCCACGGCGAGGCGGATGTCCGGGGGCACGGTGGGGAGGAAGGCGGCGAGGGCCGGCAGCATCGCGGGTCCGAAGTCGGGGCCGAGCTGCATCAGCACCGGTCCGAGCTTCGGTCCCAGCTCGCGCGCCGCCTCGAAGAAGCGCTCCGCCGGCTCCGCGCAGTCCTTCAGGCGGCGTTCGTGCGTGATCTCCTGCGGCAGTTTGAGCGCGAAACTGAAGCCGGGCGGCGTCCGGTCCGCCCAGCCGCGCACGGTCCTGGCCGACGGGATCGCGTAGAAGGTGGAGTCCACTTCGACCGTGTCGAACGCGCGAGCGTACACCGCGAGGTAGTCGGCGGGCCGGGTACCGGCCGGGTAGAACGGACCGACCCACGCATCGTAGTTCCAGCCCTGGGTCCCGATTCTCACGCGTGCCGTCATCCCCCCAATGGGCCCGGCGGCGCGGGCCCTGTCAAGCACGGCGCGCCGGAGCCGTGGGGCGCTCCGGCGCGCGTAGGGTTCGAGCACGGGTCGGAACGGCGGAACCGAGCCCGCGCTAGCGGGAGCCCAGGGGAACGCTGAAACCCGCGCCCACGCTGATTCCCTGGTTCCGCACGTTCGAGCCGTCGAACGCGTCCGTCAGGTCGCGCGAGTAGCGGGCGTCGAACGTCAGGGCGCCGTGCCCGACTCGCAGCGCGATGCCGGCACCGACGGTCGCGCCCACCGTGGACCCCTTGGCCGTCAGACCCAGGTCCTTGCAGCCCGACGACGCGGTGTTGCCTTGGTTCGTGGCCTCGAGGTCGCAGGCGATGCTGAGGTTGAACACCGGGCCCGCGTAGATGCGCAGACCGGAGCCGCCCCTGCCGAGGTCGAGCCCGAACAGCACGGGCACCGAGACATACGCGAGCTTGAACGTTCCCTCGATCATCCCGAACGTCGAGTCCACGACGCTCGTCTTGGCCCCTTCGGCGGAGTAGAGCACCTCTGGTTGGATGAAGAACGTCTGGCCCAGCGGGATCGTGAGCGCCGTGCCCGCGTAGAACGCCGTGCGCGTCGTCACGTTCGACGCGTCGGAGCCGCCGAACGTGAAGAGGTTGGCGCCGGCGACCGCGCCGATCTGGAACTCGGCTCCCGCGGAGCCCTTGCCCTTGCCCTTGTCCTGGGCCGGCGCCAGCGCGACGACGGCGCACGACAGTCCGAGTGTTGCGATGACGACGAGCCGGCGTGCCATGCGATCACCCCCTGTGGAGGAACCGATGCAATCGTCGCGTAGGATATCGCACCGGCGTTACGCCACCGTTAGGGAGGCTCGGGAAGCGATGGCGACCCGCGCGGTCGCATTTCGCAGCGGGCGGCGCGCGCCGACGGGATCACCGGCGCCTGGTTGGGTTACGACCTCGAGGCGACGGCGGTCCGTGGGCAGCGGTGGGAGCCGCGACGCCGGCGGGGCGGCCGGCGTCATCACTCGAACGGCGGAGACGGAACATGACCTCTCGATGGTGGTACGCCGGCGTGGTCGCGTGGCTGGCATTGACCAGCACTGCGGCCGTGGCCCAGGGACGCGGGCACGATAAGGGCGACCGCGGCGAGAACCGCGGTCAGGCGAAGAAGCAGGAGCGACAGGCGGACGCCAGGTTCGGCGACCATGACCGGGTGTATGCGAACAACTGGTACTATCACAATCGCCACAACCTGCCGCCCGGGCTGCGCGACCGGGATCGGTTGCCGCCGGGCGTGGAGCGCCGCTTCGCCCCGGGCTACGTCATCGACCGCGATTGGCGGGCCCGCGTGTACCCGGCCCCCGTCGTCCTCGTGCGCACCTTCCCACCGGCGCCGCCCGGCTGCCGCTACGTCGTGTTCGGGGGACACATCGTGCTGGTGGACGGCGGCTACCGGGTGCGCGACTTCATCAGCCTCGACATCCACCTCGGCGGCTGAGGGCGACCCCGGCGGGCGAGCCGGGGGCCCCACGCCGCCGCCGGCGCGCCGGCCCGCGTCCGCCGCCTTGACACCTTCCCGGCGGCCGCCTAGCTTCTGCTGAAATTTCAGCATTAGCGAGGGCGCCGCCATGAGCACGCCGAAACCGCCGTTGAGCCGCCGCGAACGCGAGGTGATGGACGTCCTCTACCGCATCGGGGAGGGCACGGTCGCGGAGGTGATGGCCGAGCTGGTGGACCCGCCCACCTATTCGGCCGTGCGGTCGACGCTGCGCATCCTGGAAGGGAAGGGACACGTGGGCCATCGCGAGGACGGGCCCCGCTACGTGTACGTGCCCGCGGTGGCGCGCGAGCAGGCGCGGCGCGCGGCGCTGAACCACGTGGTGGACACGTTCTTCGACGGCTCCGCCGACCACGCGCTCGTCACGCTGCTCCGCCGTTCCGACCTCGAGCTGTCGGAGAAGCAAATCCAGAAGCTGGCGCGCGAGATCCGGAAGGCCAGCGAGGAGGGCCGATGAGCGTGGCCGCCTTGCTCGATCTGCTGGCGGCGCACGGCGCCGCCTGGGCCGTGGGCAGCCTGCTCAAGGGCACGCTGCTCCTGCTGGCGGTCTTCGCCGTCGTCGCCGCCTTGCGGCACGCCTCCGCCGGTCTGCGCCATCTGGTGTGGAGCGGCGGCATCGCGGCCGTGCTCCTGCTGCCGCTGGTGTCGCTCGTGTTGCCGTGGAGGCTGCCGGTGCTTCGCGTGCCGGCCGCCGCCGCGCCGCTCGGCGCGCCGTCCGCGACGCCGGCGATCCCCGCTCCGTCACCGGCGCCCTTGACCGCGCAGCCCGGCGTCGCCGTGCCGCGCACCGGTACGCCGGTGCCCGCGCCGCGACCCGCGGGACCGCGGTTCACGCTGCCGGCGCTGTCCACCCTCCAGTGGATCCTGCTGGTGTGGGTGGCCGGCGCCCTGGTCGTGCTGCTGCGCCTGCTGCGCGGAGCGCTGCTGGTCCGGCGCGTGCTCCGGCACGCGGAACCGCTCGACTCGCCCGATTGGACGGCACCGCTCATGGAGGCCGCCGACCGGCTCGGGCTCGCCCGCGAGCCGCGACTGCTGATCAGCGACGCGGTGCTGATGCCCATCGTGTGCGGGCTCACCCGCGCCGCGGTCGTGCTGCCGGCCGGAGCGCACGAATGGACCGACCGCCGGCGCCGCGCCGTGCTGTGCCACGAGCTGGCGCACGTGCGGCGATTCGACCTGGGCCTCACGATCCTGAGCCGCATCGGCTGCGCGATCTACTGGTTCCATCCGCTGGTGTGGGTGGCCGCGCGCCGGCTGCGGCTCGAGAGCGAGCGCGCGTGCGACGACCTGGTGCTCGGCGTCGGGACGCGGCCGTCGGAGTACGCGGACCACCTGCTCCAGATCGCCTGCGGCGCGGGGCACATGCACTCGCCCGCCGCGGCCCTGCCGATGGCCGAGCGGCGCGAGTTCGAGGGCCGGATGCTGGCGATCCTCGAGAAGGGCGCGCGCCGGACGCCCGCCTCGCGGCGGCACGCCGCGCTGCTGGCCGTGCTGGGCGTCGTCGTGCTCCTGCCGCTGGCCGCGATGGGGATGGCGCGGGCGCCGGTCGCGGCGCCGCCCTCCGGGCCGGCCGGCTCGCCCGCTTCCAAGACCGGCCGCGCCGCGGCGCACGAGCTGGTCGCGACGACGACGTCCCGCTCGACCACCGCGCAGACGCGGATGGTCGTGCATCAGAGCACCGCGGCGTCCCGGCTCGCGGCCATGACGGCGCTGAGCGACACGCAGGCCGGCGTGCGCGCCGCCGCGGCGCGATCGCTCGGCCAGCGGGAGGACACGGCGGCGGTTCAGGCGCTCGTCGCACTCCTGCGCGGCGATGCCACCGAGGACGTGCGCCTGGCGGCCGCCGAAGCACTGGGGCGCATGGAGGCCAAGAGCGTCGCGCCGGCCCTCGGGGACGCCCTCGGTGATCGGAGCGCCACGGTGCGCCGCACCGCCGCGTGGGCCTTGGGCCAGCTCGAGGACAAGTCGTCGGTGCCCGCGCTGGCGCGCGGGCTCGCGGACCAAGACCCGTCCGTTCGGGAGACCGCTGCCTGGGCCCTGGGGCAGATCGAAGATTCCGCGTCGGTGCCGCCGTTGGCCAGGGCGCTCGCCCGCGACGCCAGCGTGGAGGTGCGTGGCAAGGCCGCCTGGGCGCTGGGCCAGATCGAGGACAAGTCCGCCGTGGCTCCGCTCGAAGCCGCCCTGCGCGGCGACCGCGACCCGGCCGTGCGGCGCACCGCCGCGTGGGCCCTGGGTCAGATCGAGGACGCCGCCAGCGTGGCGGCGCTCTCGGCCGGCCTGAGCGATTCCATCGAGGGCGTCCGGCTGGTCTCGGCGTGGGCGCTCGGTCAGGTCAGCCCGCGCCACGCGCCCGATGCGCTCCTCGGGGCCCTGGGGCACGACACACCCGCCGTTCGCGAAAAGGCGGCATGGGCCCTCGGTCAGATCGGGGACGATGCCGCGGTGCCCGCGCTCGCCGCCGCGCTCGCCGACTCGGTCGGGGACGTGCGGCGCACCGCCCTGTGGGCCCTGGGGCAGATGGACGGCGACGCCGCGCGCGCCGCCATCGTGGCATTGCTCAAGTCCTCGGACCCCGACGTGCGCGCCGCCGCGGCGCGCGCGCTGGGTGGCGGCCGGATCGAGCCGCGGCCCGAGCCCATGCCCATGCCCCAGCCGCTCCCGAGCCCGCCGACCTGACCGCGCCACCGCGGCCCCCCGGGCCCGCCCGATACCGCACCACCGGCCGGCCCTCCGCCGGCCGGTTCCGTTTCGCGGCCCGGCTCGCCGCCCACCCGCCACCCGCTTGACATCCGGGGCCGGCTGCTGAATATTCAGCATAGTGCTGAAATTTCAGCAGTCCCGTGAGGCTTCCATGACGCGGAGGACGCTCGTGAACGGTTCGGTGATGGCTCTGGTGGCCGGCGCGCTGGCGCTGGGCGTGAGCGGGGTGCGCGGCAGCGCGGCGACGCGGAGCCGCACGCCGGCGGCGGCGGACTCGGCGGCCGCGGTGGGGCTGCTGGCCTCGGCGCGCGGCGCCCCGGACGCGCTGTGCCGTCTGGCGGAAGCCGCCCTCGAGGAGCACTACGGGGGATGGGGCTCGCGGGGCACGCCGGGCGATCCACCGGACTCGGCGGGCCTCACGAGCTGGGCGCTCGCCCGGCGGCCGGCCGACTTCGCGGTGCCGGTGCTGGTGCGCGGCATCGAGGACGAGGACGGTTGCGTGCGCGGCGTAGCGGCGCGGCTGATCGCGCGCGCGCCCGTGGCGCAGGTCAACGTCGGCGTCCTGCCGCTGCTCGCTTCCTCGGCGGCGGGCACCCGCGTGGCGGCGTCGGTGGCGCTCGGCCTCTCGGAGTCCGACGCCGCGGTCGGCGGGCTGGTCGGCCGGCTGGGCGACGACGTGGCCGGCGTCCGGATCGCGGCGGCGTGGGCGCTGGGGCGGGTGGGAGCGACGCGGGCCGCGCCGCCCCTCAGGGCCGTGCTGCGCGACGGGGATCCCGGCGTGCGCTCCGCCGCCGCCCTGGCGTTGGGGGAGCTCGAGGACACCGCGGCCGTCGAGGCGCTGGCCCGCCTGCTCCGCAGCGATCCGAGCGAGGATGTGCGCGTGTCCGCCGCGGAGGCGCTGGGGCGCATGGAAGCGAAGCGGGCGGTGCCCGCGCTCGGCGCGGCGCTGGGCGATCAGAGCGTCGCGGTGCGGCGGACGGCGGCCTGGGCCCTCGGCCAGATCGAGGACAAGTCGTCGGTCACGGCGTTGGCGCACGCACTCGCGGATCGCGACGTCGACGTGCGGGAGACGGCCGTCTGGGCGCTGGGGCAGATCGAGGATGCGGATGCCGTCCCGGCGCTCGCCGAACGGCTGAGCCGTGATGACGAGGCCGGGGTGCGCCGGAAGGCCGCCTGGGCGCTCGGCCAGATCGAGAGCAAGGAGTCGGTCGGGGCCTTGGGGACGGCGCTGCGCGGGGATCGCGATTCCGAGGTCCGGCGCACGGCCGCCTGGGCCCTGGGTCAGATCGAGGATCGCGGTTCCGCGCAGGTGCTCGCCGAAGCCTTGAGCGATACGTCGGAAGAAGTCCGGAAGGTGTCCGCCTGGGCCCTCGGCCAGGTCAGCCCGCGCACGGCGCCGGACGCGCTGCTGCGCGCCGTGGGGCACGACACGCCCGAGGTGCGTGAGAAGGCCGCGTGGGCCCTGGGCCAGATCGGGGACGACGCCGCGGTGCCGGCGCTCACGGGGGCCCTTGCGGACTCCGTCGGCAAGGTCCGCCGCACCGCCCTGTGGGCGCTGGGTCAGCTCGACAGCGACGCGGCGCGCACGGCCATCGTCGGGGCGCTCAAGGACGCCGATCCCGAGGTGCGGGCGCGGGCGGCGCGGGCCCTGGGCGGCGGCAACGTGGATCCGAGGCCCGAGCCGATGCCGATGCCGCAGCCGCGGCCGTTCCCCGGGCCGGAGGAGTAATACGGGACCGCTGGTGCGGCGCCGGCTGGCAGCACTCGCGCTGGCCGGCGCCGCCGTCCTGGCCTTCACGGGCGAGCAAGCCGCGCCCGGACGCGGCATCCCCTTCGTGCTCGCGCGCCTCGCGCTCGACCTGAGCGTGGACTACGGCCGCGGCGCCGTAGCCGGCACGGCCACGCTGACCTTCCGCAACGTCTCGGATCGTGCCGCGTACGAGGTGCCACTCCTGCTCGGACGCCTGATGCGGGTCACGGGCGTGAGCGACGCCGCGGGCGCACCGGTTCCGTTCTCCCAGGAGGTGACCGTTTTCGACGACGATTCCGTCCGCCAGGTGAACGCGGTGACGCTCAGGCCGCCCACTGCCGTGGCGCCGGGTGACTCACTGCGGGTGGTGGTGCGGTACGCCGGGTTCCTGGTCGGATACACGGAGACGGGTTCGCTCTACATCCAGGATCACGTGAGCCGCGAGTTCACGATCCTGCGCGAGGACGCGCTGGCATTCCCGGTGCTTGGCGCCCCCTCGTGGGACGCGTACCGGACGGTCCGCCGCGAGCCGTTCGCGTTCGAGGTCAGCGCTCACGGTGCCCGCGGGGCTGGTCGTCGCGACGGGCGGCGAGGGCGCGGCGCGTCCCGCCGGCGACTCGGACGTCGTCTGGACGTACCGGAGCATCCGGCCGGTTCCGTTCCTCAACATCGCGATCGCACCGTACCGGATGCTCGAACGCGCGGGCACACGGATCTTCTATCTCCCGGCCGACGCGGCGGGGGCGCGGATGGTCGCCGGCGCGGTCGCGTCGGCGGTCGCTCGCTACCGTTCCTGGTTCGGGGACCCCGGCGCCGAGCTGAGGCTCACGGTGATGGAGATCCCCGAAGGCTACGGTTCGCAGGCCAGCCTGGCCGGGGGCATCCTCCAGACGGCCGACGCGTTCCGCCGGCGGTCGGAACTCCCGCAGTTGTACCACGAATTGTCGCACTTGTGGAACGTGCCCGACCTCGACCGGCCTTCGCCGCGTTGGAACGAGGGCCTCGCGACCTTCCTCCAGTGGCGCATGGCGGCGACGCTGGACGGATGGCGCGACTGGAAGCGGCAGCTGGCGCGCGCCGCCGGCCGCGTCGGGCGCGCGTGCGAGGCGCCCACCCCCTGTGACAGCGTCCCCTTCGCCGAGTGGGGCTCGGCGGGGCTCACCGACCTGTCGTATCCGGTGGGACTGCTGATGTTCTACGCGCTCTACGCAGGTGATGGGGCCGGCGGCGTTCGACCGCAGCCTATCGTGATTTCTTCCAGCGCCACCGGGAGTCGGGAGCGCCGAGCGACTCGCTCATCGCCGCGTTCGGCCGGACGAGCCCGGCCGCGCGCGCGGTCCTCGACGACTGGTTCACCACCACGCGGTGGTACCATCGCCTCACGGGCGGCGAAACGGTGGAGCACATCGTCGCCGGCTACGCACGCGGCCCGGCGCGGGCCCGACGGTGACCGCGGCCCGGCGCCGATGCCGCACCGGGGGGCGCCCTCAGCTCAGCGCGCCGAGCAGCGTCTCGATGTCGCGCATGTCGTTGAAGAGCGAGGGCGCGATGCGGATCCGGTCGCCGTAGAGGCTCACGGCCACGTTCGCCGCCTTGAGCCGGTCGCCGAACCGCTGCTCCGCGCCCGTCATCGTGAACGCGACGAGCGCGGACGGCGATTCGGGCGGCGTGATGGGCGTGAAGCCGAGCCGAGGCAGCTCCGCGTGCAGGCGCCGCAGCAGCGGCTGCCGGTACGCCTGGATGTTCTCCACGCCGAGGCGCCGCAGGTAGGGCAGGGACACCGCCAGGGCGTTGACGGCGCCCTGGGCGTAGGTGCCCACCTCGACGTGACCGGCCGCGTCGCCGTGCAGCGTCCAGGTGACGGGCGTGCCCGCCGGCGGGTCGGACGGCAGGTAGTGCATCTCGGTGTCTGCCTCGCCGTAGCCGATCTGGCTGCGATGGAACACCGTATCCAGCAGGTCCTCCCGCACGAACAGGAAGCCCAGGCCGAAGTCGCCCATCAACCACTTGAACGTCGAGCAGGCCAGGAAATCCACGCCGCTCGCCCTGACGTCGATCGGCGTATTGCCGGCCGCCTGCACGACGTCGGCGTAGACGTACGCGCCGTGCGCGTGCGCCAGGTCGCACACGGCCTTGAGATCGTGCTGGAAGCCGTTGTACCACGACACCAGCGACAGCGCGACGAGGCTGGTCCGGCGGTCCACGGCGTGCGCCACGTCGTCCAACTCGATGCGCCACTCCCTCGGCCGCACGATCCTGAGGTCGAGCCCCCGCTTCGCCAGCTCGCCGTAGAGCACCAGCGACCCGTCGAAGTGCAACGCGTCGGTCACCACGTTACCCGCGCCGGATGGAATCCCGAGCCCGTTGACGACCAGGTTCTCACCGGCGCTGGTGCTCTGCACCAGGGCGATCTCGGTGGGACGGGCGTTGACGAGCTGGGCGAACTCGCCCTTCACCTCCGTCGCGAGCGAGTCGCCGCTGCGGATGCGCGGCTCGCTGGAAGGTGCGGGTATCGAGGTAGCGGCGCACCGCCTCGGCGGCGGCCACGGGCACGGGGTGGATGAAAGCGCTGTTGAGGTACGTCTGCCCCGCCGGAATGGCGAAGTCGTCGCGCGCGGGCAGGGGACCGGCCGCTCGAGGCACGCTCACCTCCGGGATCGTGATGGGGAAGTCACGCCAGGCGGCCGCGGCGGCCAGGCCGCCCACGCCCGCGAGGAGCTCGCGACGGGTGATGTCCATCCCGAGCAAGAGAAGGCCCGTTTCCCTCTTTGTCAAAAGCGCTAGCTTAGCGCGGTCCTTCGCCCGGGAGCACGTCGCCGTGATCCGCCGCACCGTCATCGCCGTTTCTCTGCTCGCCGGCATCGCCGCTTCCGCCGCGGCGCAGACCTTCTACGTGCCGCCCTCGGGCTTCGCGGTCGAGAACCCGGTGCTGCGGCGCCTGTGGGCGCTGGGCATGGACAGCTCGGAGGCCCCGGCGCTGGCGCAGGCGCTGCTCGACTCGATCGGTCCCAGGCTCACCGCCTCGCCGGCCATGGAAGCGGCGCAGGCGTGGCTGCTCCGGACGTACGCACGCTGGCACGTGGACGCGCGTCGCGAGCGGACGGGTACCTGGCGCACCTGGCGACGCGGCATCACGCACGTGGATCTGGTCGCTCCGCGCGTGCGCTCGCTCGAGAGCCAGATGCTCGCCTGGAGCGCGGGGACGCCGGGCGGCCAACCGGTGCGCGCGCCGGTCATCGTGCTGCCCGACCTGCCCGACAGCGCCGCCTTCGTCGCCTGGCTGCCACAGGCGCGCGGCAAGCTGGTGCTGGCCTCGTTCGCGCAGCCCACCTGCCGGCCCGACGACAGCTGGGAGCACTGGGCTAGCCCGGCCACCACCGACTCCCTCAAGGCGCGCCGGGCCGCCGCGCTGCGGGCGTGGAACGCGCGGATCGCGCATACCGGCTACCAGTCCCGCTACGAGCACCACTCGTTGTTTCGGCGCCTGGCGCAAGCCGGCGTGGCCGGCATCCTCACCAACGAGTGGTCGGCCGGCTGGGGCACCGACCGGATCTTCGGCGTGGAGGACGTGGCCGCGCCGGTCGTGGACGTGTCGTGCGAAGACTACGGCTTGCTGTTCCGGCTGGCCGAGCGTGGGCAGGGGCCGGTGGTGGTGCTCCAGGCCCAGGCCGAGACGGGGAGTGAGGTCCCGGTGTTCAACGTCATCGCGGAGCTGCGGGGCAGCGAGCTGCCCAACGAATACGTCGTGCTCTCCGCGCACCTCGACTCGTGGGACGGCGGCTCCGGCGCGCTGGACAACGGCACCGGCACCGTCATGATGCTCGAGGCCATGCGGATCCTGGCGCTGGCCTACCCGCACCCGCGGCGCACGATCCTCGCCGGCCACTGGACGGGGGAAGAGCAGGGCCTGGAGGGCTCGCGGGCCTTCGTGGCCGACCATCCCGAGATCGTGGACAGTCTCCAGGCGGCGTTCAACCAGGACGACGGCACCGGGCGCGTGGCGTTCATGGACGCGTCGGGGTTCACCGAGGGGGCCGGCAATCTCGCGCGCTACCTGGTGAAGATCCCGGGAGAGCTGACGCGCGAGATCAAGTTCACGTTCCCCGGACCGGCCGGCCCGCCGGACGACTACGCGTCGTTCGTCGGGTGCGGGGCCCCCGCGTTCGATCTGAGCGCGATGGATTGGGACTACTTCCGGTACACCTGGCACACCAGCCGGGACACCTACGACAAGATCTCGTTCGACGATCTCGCGCACAACGCGACGCTGGTGGCGATGCTGGCCTACCTGGCGTCGGAGGACCCGCAGTTCATGCCACGCGACCGCCGGTCCGGCGTCCAGCTGCGCCCGGACGGGACGCCGCATCCCTGGCTGAAGCTCGACTGCACGCAGCCCGATCGGCGGACGCCGCCGCCGCAGTAGCCCGGCGCCGGGTTCCGCCGCAGGGCGCGAAGCGGTTAGACTTCCCGCTTCGCATTCACGGCGGACGCGTGGCGGGACCGCAGAAAAAGCCGGTCGATTGGCCGTCGGCGTGGCAGGAAGCGCGCCGCATCATCTGGCGCCACCGCGGCTACCTCTCGGTGGGGCTGGCCGTGATGCTGGTGAACCGGCTGGCCGGACTCGTCCTGCCCACGACCTCGAAGTACCTGATCGACAACGTGATCGGGAAGCACCAGACCGGGCTGCTGGTGCCGCTCGCGCTCGCCGCCGCCGGCGCGTCGCTGGTCCAGGCCGTGACGTCGTTCACGCTCTCGCAGATCCTCGGCGTCACCGCGCAGCGCGCCATCACCGAGATGCGCCGCGACGTCGAGTCGCACGTGATGCGGCTCCCGGTCCGCTTCTTCGACTCGACCAAGAGCGGCGTCCTGATCTCGCGCATCATGACCGACGCCGAGGGCATCCGGAACCTCGTGGGCACGGGCCTGGTGCAGCTCGCTGGGCGGCCTGGTGACGGCGAGCATCGCGCTGGGCGTGCTCTTCTACCTCAACTGGCGCCTCACCTCGGTCACCATCCTGATCCTCGCGGTCTTCGGCGGGATGATGGCGTTCGCGTTCGCCCGGCTGCGGCCGATCTTCCGCGACCGCGGGCAGATCAACGCCGAGGTGACCGGCCGGCTGGGCGAGTCGCTGGGCGGCATCCGCGTCGTGAAGTCGTACGTGGCCGAGCGCGGCGAGCGGCTGGTGTTCGCGCGCGGCGTGCACCGGCTGTTCCGCAACATCGCGCGGACGATCACGGCCACCTCGGGGCTCGGTGCGGGCACGATCCTCATCACCGGCGCCATCGGCGTGCTGATGATCATGGTCGGCGGCCACGCGATCCTCGACGGCCGCATGACCCTTGGCGGCTTCGTGATGTACGTCTTCTTCATCGGCCTGGTGGCGGCGCCGCTGGTGCAGCATCGCGTCCATCGGCACCCAGGTGAGCGAGGCGTTCGCGGGCCTGGACCGGATCCGGGAGTCTGCGCCGCACGGTCACGGAAGACGCGGACGACGCGGACCGGCTCGCGCATCGGCGACGGCCTGCGGGGCGAGATCGCGTTCGAGCAGGTCGAGTTCGCCTACGATCCGGGCGTGCCGGTCCTCAAGGGCGTGTCGTTCCACGCGCCGGCCGGGTCCACGACGGCGCTCGTCGGCTCGAGCGGCTCCGGCAAGAGCACGCTCATCAGCCTGGTGATGGCGTTCGCGCGGCCGGCCGCCGGGCGCGTGCTCGTGGACGGGCAGGACCTCGGGGCGCTGCGCCTGCACGACTACCGCGCGCACCTCGGCGTGGTGCTGCAGGACAACTTCCTGTTCGACGGCACGATCGCCGAGAACATCGGCTTCGCCAAGCCGCACGCCACGCGCGAGGAGATCCTGCGGGTGGCGGGCATCGCCCATTGCGACGAGTTCGTCGCGAAGTTCAAGGACGGCTACGACACCGTGGTGGGCGAGCGCGGCGTGAAGCTGTCCGGCGGGCAGCGGCAGCGCGTGGCCATCGCCCGCGCGATCCTGGCCGACCCGCGGATCCTCATCCTCGACGAAGCCACCTCGAGCCTCGACAGCGAGAGCGAGGCGATGATCCAGGACGGGCTGCGGAAGCTGCGCCAGGGGCGCACGACGTTCGTCATCGCCCACCGGCTGTCCACGATCCGCAGCGCCGACCAGATCCTGGTGCTGGAGGGCGGCGAGATCGTGGAGCGCGGGACTCACCGCGAGCTGTTCGCGGCCCAGGGCCGTTATCGCCAGCTGCACGACCGGCAGTACGCGCTGGAGACCAACCGCTTCATCAACCCGGGCGAGGATTTCACGCCGGAGCCGGAGCCGGCCGTCCCGGCGCCGGCGGCACCCGCCCGTCCGGGGGCGCTCTAGGCCCGGCCGGCCGGCCCAACAGTTTTCGGGCCGGCCACGTAGTGCTAGAATTCGCGTATCCAAGCTGACGCGGCCATGGGAAGGAGGCGCCCGGTCATGAACCGTACGGGTTGGTCCGTCGTGAGCGGAGCCGTCGCCGCTGCCCTGTTCGCCGGCGCGCGCCGCCGCGCCAGACCATCACCGGCACCGTGCGCGGCGCGGGCCGGCCGGTCGTGGGCGCGACCGTGTGGCTCCTCGAGTTGGACCGCACCGAGCGCACGGGCTCGGCGGGCGACTTCCGCTTCGCCGACCTGCCCGCCGGTAGCTACCGGATCTTCGCTTCGGCCACCGGCTTCGCCTCGGCCACGGACACGATCCTGGTCACGACGGGGACCGCGACGGTGACGTTCGACCTGCGCGAGTCCGCCGTGCCGCTCAGGGCGATCGTGGTATCCGCGGCGCCCACCGCCCGCCTCGCCGACGAGCAGTACCAGCCGGTGGCGTCCAAGGACCGGGTCGCGTTCGACAACAGCGCCGGCACCAGCTTCGCCGAGAAGATCTCCGACCTGCCCGGAGTGAACGTGCGCGGCAACGGCTCGGCGCCGAGCCGTCCGATCCTGCGGGGCCTGGGGGACAACGAGGTCCTGATCCTCGAGAACGGCCTCCGGATGGGCGACATCGCGACCTACGATCCGGCGCACGCCACGCCCATCGATGCGATGGGCATCGCCAAGGTGGACGTGGTGCGCGGGCCGGCGACCGATCCTCTACGGGCCCAATACCATCGGCGGCCTGGTCAACGTCATCACGAACTTCGTGCCCACTGGTTGGGGATCATGCCGTCTCCGGCACCGCCGCGCTCGAGGGCAACAGCGTGAGCGGCGAGCTGTCGGGCTACACCAATACCGTCCTGAGCGGCGGCGGCTCGGCGTTCCGGGTGTCGGCCGGGGGCCTGCGTTCCAGCGACATTCGCATCCCGTCCGGTACGTACACGGACCCGGCCAGCGGCGCCGCGTTCCCGCTCGACAAGATCCCGCAGACGTTCGACCACAGCGGCGAGGTGGGGCTCGGTTACGCGTACCAGGGCGGTTTCGGCTCGATCGGGATCGGCGGGAATCATTACGAGATGAACTACGGCATCCCGGGCGTGCCGCCGAACCCGGACTGGGCGACCGTCCCGCCCACGACGTCGCGCATCACGCAGCAGCGCAATACGGTGGAGCTGCGCGGGCTCTTCAATACGGGCGGGACGTGGCTGCAGCGCGTGAAGCTCGACGCGAGCTACAACGACTACAACCACTCGGAGTTTCCCACCGCCGAGGACTCGACCGGCGTCTCCGACCCGCAGGCCAACCACTTCCACAAGCAGGAGCTGAACGCGGTGCTGCAGCTCGAGCAGCGGCCGAGCGGCCGGCTCAGCGGCACCGTGGGCCTGTGGTCGGACATTCAGAACCTCACCATCGAGGGCGACCAGCCGCTCGGGCCGAACTCGGTGACCACGGGACTCGCGGCCTTCGCTTACGAGGAGTACCAGGCCGCGGCGGGCACGCGCCTCGAGGGCGGGCTGCGGTTCGACTACAACCGGATCCAGACCCACCCGTATCCACAGTCCACGGACTCGGTGTTCCAGACGCTCGACGCCTCGCGGCTGTCGAACGCGGTGACGGCGTCGCTGGGCGCGATCCAGCAGCTCGGGCCGCGGCTCACGGCGTCGTTCAGCGTGGCCCGGTCGTTCCGCGCGCCCACCGTGCAGGAGCTGTTCGCCAACGGCCTCGACGCCGCGAGCGGCACCTACTCCATCGGCACGGCGAGCCTCGGCCCCGAGACCGGGACCGGCGTGGACGCGTCGCTCAAGGGTGACTTCGGCGGGCTGACCTTCGAGGTCTCGCCGTACCTGAACTACATCAGCCACTTCATCTACGGGTTCCTGCGCGGCGACACGATCCAGGGCTTCCCGGTGCGCCAGTTCGCGGGCACCGACGCCCGCCTGTTCGGCTTCGAGGCGAGCGTCGAGGTCCAGCCGCTGCCCACGCTGGCGCTCCGGGCCAGCTCGGACTACGTGAACGCGCAGGACACGAAGAACGGCGTGCCGCTGCCGTTCATTCCGCCGCTCCGCGGTCTGCTGCGCGCGACCTACCAGGACCGGAGGTGGATGGGGATGGTCGAGTGGCGCGTCGCCGCCCGTCAGTCGCGCCTGGGCGTAGGCGACACCCCCACCGGCGGGGTACGCGGTGCTGAACCTGGGCGTGGGGGTGCGGTTCGTGCGCGGCGGCGTGGTGTCGGAGATCGGCCTGCACTGCGACAACGTCTTCGACCGCGTGTACCGCGACAACCTGTCGGTGATCAAGGACTTCGTGCCGCAGCCGGGTCGAGGGTTCCGGCTGAACTACGATCTGTTCTACTGAGGCGGCGCCGGCTACTTCCGCTTCTTCAGGGCCCCTTCCTTCTCCGCCTGCCGCCGTAGATCGTCCACCAGCCTGGTGGCGAGCAGCCACGCCGACTGGTCGAGGTAGTCCGCCGGCAGCTTGGCCGAGAGACTCGCGCGACCGGCCCGGTCGTCGGCGGTCACGGTGCCCGCCTTCCGGTCGATCTTGTAGACCCAGTCCGCGCTGCCGAAGAAGTCGGAGAACCGCTTGCTGACACTGCGCTCGAAGCTGGCGAACCAGCCGTCGGGGGTGGCGGCTTCCTGCATCGTCGAGGGCCGCGGCTGCCGCGGCTGGGGGAGCGGGGCAGGCTGCGGCGGCTCTTCGGCCGCCGCCGGCCGGGCGGCCTCGGTCCGCCGGGCGGGCTTCGGGGCCGGGCGGTCGCCCGCCTCCTCCGGCTTGGCCTGCGCCACACGCTCGGACTCCGCCTTGGCGCCCTGGTCGAGGAACTTGTTCCACTCGGCGAGCACGCCCTGGTCGAACTTCACCTTCTCGAACGCGGCCGACACGCTGCGCGGGTTGGGCGCCTCGTACTGCTGCAGCACGACCATGACCCGCGCCGACGCGGCGTCGCGCAACCGCTCCTTGATGCGGCCCTGGCCCGCGTCCGAGGCGAGACCCATGGTCAGGGCCAGCAGCTCGTCGGGCCCGGCACCGGCCGCGATCGCGACCTCGGCCACGTGCTGGGCCACCAGCCGCTCGGTGAACGCGGCGAGGCGCGGGTCGCCCGTCGGCACGACCTCGCCGTCGAGCGAGAGCACGCCGTCGTAGAATCGCAGCGTGGCCGAGCGCCCAGCCGCCGCAGCGACCAGCGCGCGCAGAGCGTCCTTCTGCGGCTTGGCCGGCTCGGGCGAGCGGCGCAGGATGGCCACCGCCCGGGCGAGCGCGGCGACATGGCGAACGTTCTCGGCTTCGGACACGGGGTAGAAAATGAACACCCGGGGAGGCCGTTGCGGAAGCTCCCGGGGTGGGGCTGGCCCCAACCGCCTATTTCAAGTGAATCGTCCGCAGCAAGGCCCGAAACCTCGGGTGCCCGCGGATGGTGTCGTAGATGGGGTGCACCTTCAGCCAGACCACGTCGGCGGCGCGTCGCTCGCCCGCCTCCTCCAGCCGCTCGAGCGCTGCCTCGTGATTGCCCAGGCCCAGGTGGATCTGCGCCAGCAGGGCCGGTGAGACGTACGACTCCTTGGCCAGGCGCTCCAGGTCGGCCAGGCCGGCTTCGGCGTGGGCGCGGTGATAGGCGAGCGCGTGGGCGGTGGCCAGCGCGGCCACCGTCTCGGGGCTCTCCTCCTGGAGGGTGACGGCGCGCTCCAGCGGAGCGATCGCGTCGTCGCATTGTCCCATGGCCATCAGGACGTGCCCGAGGAAGTAGTGCGCCGCGCCGAACTCGGCGTTCAGCTTGAGCGTCGCGCGAAGCGCGGCGGCGGCGGCGGCGAGGTCCCGGGCGTAGAAGTGGTGCAGGCCGACGCTGATGTGCACCGCCAGCGAGAGCGGGTCCAGCGCCAGGGCGCGGTCCAGCTCGGCGCGGGCGTCGTCGAACCGACCGGTCGGCACCAGGCAGTTCATCGCGTACCACTGGTGGGCGGTGGCGTACTGCGGGTTGTACGCGATGGCGCGGCGGAACAGGGCGTCGGCGGCGGCCCAGTCCCACTCGAACAACGCCCGGACGCAGGCCAGCGCCGTGTGCGCCTCCGCCAGCGAGCCGTCGATCGCCAGCGCCTGCTCCGCCGCCATCTTCGCCTTCGGCATCACCTCGTCGGGCGGCCGATGACTGTACACCCCGAGGATGACGTACGAATCCGCGATGCCCGCCTGCGCCGGGGCGTGGCCCGCGTCGATCGCCAACGCCGCCTTGAATTCCTCCACGCTCCGTTCCAGCGCGCTGGCGCTGCGCTGGTTCCACAGGTGCCGGCCGCGGAGATAGTGCTCGTACGCCTTGGGGTCGCCCTTCCTGGCCGGCTCCTGGGCGTACGCCTTCGGGGCGCCGAGCAGCTTGGCTTCCAGCACGTTCGCGATGGCGCCGGCGATCTCGTCCTGGATGGCGAAGACGTCGTCCACCGTGCGGTCGTACCGCTCGGACCACAGCCGGTAGCCGTCGGCCACGTTCACCAGCTCGGCCGTGATCCGCACGCGGTTGGCCGCGCGCCGCACGCTGCCCTCGAGCACGGTCGCGACGCCGAGCTTCTTCCCGATCTCGCGCACGTCCTCGCTGCGCTGCTTGAAGGCGAACGCCGACGCCCGCGCCACCACCCGCAGGCCGTCGAGGCGCGACAGCGCGTTGGTCAGCTCCTCGGCGATGCCGTCGCTGAAGATCTCGCCGTCGGCGTCGGCGTTCATGTTGGCGAACGGCAGGACGGCGATGGACGGCCCGCCTTCCGCGCCGCCGCCCGTCCGCCGCGTCCGCGCGGCCTCCGCCGGGGGCTCGAGCGCCGCCGCCAGCTCGGCGGCCGTGGCGAAGCGGTCCTCCGCCTTGCACGCCAGCGCGCGCATCAGCGCCGCCTCGATCTCGGGCGGGACCTCCTCGCGCTGCGGCCGGAGCGGCGGCACGGGGTCCACCAGCTTCTGCGCCGTGATGGCCATCGTGTCGCCGCCGGTGTACGGCGGCGTGCCCACCAGCATCTCGTAGAGGACGCACCCCACGGAATAGAGGTCGCTGCGGGCGTCCACCGGGTCGCCCACCGCCTGCTCGGGGCTCATGTAGACCGGCGTCCCGATCACGATCCCGGCCTCGGTGACCCGCCCGCCGCGGGCCGATCGCACCGCCAGCGCGATGCCGAAGTCGGTGACGAGAGCATCGTCCTCGTACAGCATGATGTTCTCGGGCTTGATGTCCCGGTGCACGAGGCCGCGGCGGTGCGCGTAGTCCAGGGCACCCACCACCTGGCGCGCGATCTGGAGCGCTTCCTCCAGCGGCAGCCGCGGCTCGCCCACCAGCCGCTGGCGGAGCGTGGGGCCCTCCACGAACGGCATCACGTAGTACACGATGCCGCCGGCCTCGCCCGAGTCGTACAACGGCAGGATGTGCGGGTGGGTGAGCGCGGCGGCGATCTCGATCTCGAGCAGGAAGCGCTCGGCCTCCATCGACTCCGCCAGATCGCCTCGCATGGTCTTGAGGGCGATGTAGCGGTGGTGCTTGAGGTCCTCGGCGAGGTAGACCGTGGCCATGCCGCCGGCGCCGAGCTCGCGCTCGATGCGGTAGCGGTCCGCGAGGGCCGTGGTGAGGCGGGTCGCGACGTCGGTCACGGCGCCCAAGATGCCGTTCCGGGCGCGGCGTGGCTAGACTGAAGCGTCTGTTTGCCCGATACCACCCCTCGGAGACCGACCGATGCATCGCCCCACCTTCCATGGCGCCGTTCTCGCGACGGCCCTCGTGGCCCTGGCGTCGTGCGCCCGGCCGTCGCGCAACGTGTCGCCGGCGCTCGGCCCCGCGAGCGACGCGGGCGCGGCGCGCGGCGCCGTGCTCGCGCTCCTGGCCCACGGCGCGGCGGCGTGGACGCGTGGCGACCTGACCGCCTTCGTGTCCGACTACGCTCCGGACGCCACGTTCGTCACGCCGCGCGGGGTGCTGCACGGCCGCGCCGAGATCGCGGCGCACTACGCGCCGCGGTTCGCGCCCGGCGCGGCGCGCGACTCCCTGTTCTTCCAGGACCTGGAGGTGGATGTCCTGGCGCCCGACGCCCTGAACGCGATCGCGACCTACGTGCTGCAGCGCGGCGACTCGGTCGTGGCCCGCGGTCCCACGTCGCTGGTGATGCGCCGGCGCGGCGGACGCTGGTTCATCGTGCACGACCACTCGAGCTGAGCCGCTGGTTGAGCGACGCCGTTTCCGCCGCGCCCCCCGGGTCCGGCCGACCGGGACCCGCGCCCGGCCAGGGCTCGCGCCTGAGCCGGGCCGCTGGCCTGGTCCGCCTGGCCCTGCACGGGACGCGCCAGGACTTCACCGAGGGCTCGATCGAGCGCGCCCTCGTGCTGCTCGCCGTGCCGATGGTGCTCGAGACGCTGCTCGAGTCGCTGTTCGCCGTGGTGGACATCTTCTTCGTCGCCCACCTGGGCGCCGACGCCATCGCCACGGTGGGCCTCACCGAGTCCATGATGTCGCTGATCTACGCGGTGGCGATCGGCCTGGGGATCGGGGCCGCGGCCGTCGTCGCGCGGCGCATCGGCGAGCATGACCCCTCGCGCGCGTCGCACGCCGGCGGCCAGGCCATTCTGCTGGGGGTACTGGTCTCGCTGCCCATCTCCCTCGTCGGACTCACCTTCGCGCCGGACCTGCTCGGCCTGCTGGGCGGCTCCAGCGGCGTGCGGAGCGCGGGCTCCGGCTACACGCGGGTGCTGCTCGGCGGCAACGCCGCGGTCCTGCTGCTGTTCCTCATCAACGCCGTGTTCCGGGGCGCGGGCGACGCCGCCATTGCGATGCGCTCGCTGTGGCTCGCCAGCGCCTGCAACATGATCCTGGGGCCGCTGTTCATCTTCGGCGTGGGCCCGTTCCCACGCCTCGGCGTCACCGGCGCGGCGGTCGGCACCACGATCGGCCGCAGCATCGGGGTGCTCTACCAGATCCGTCAACTCGCGCGCCGGAAGGGGCGGATCGCCATCCGGCGCCGGCGATTTCCTGCCCGACGTGCGCGCCCGGCCAGTCTGGTACGGCTGTCCGGCTCCGGCGTCCTGCAGATCCTGATCGGCACCGCCAGCTGGCTCGCCCTGGTCCGCGTGCTGGCCGGATTCGGCAGCGACGTCCTCGCCGGGTACACCATCGGCATTCGCGTGGTGGTGTTCGCCCTGCTGCCGTCCTGGGGCCTCAGCAACGCCGCGGCGACCCTGGTGGGGCAGAACCTCGGCGCAAAGCAACCCGAGCGCGCGGAGCGCTCGGTGTGGATGGCGGCGTACTACAACATGTGGGTGCTGGGCGCCATCGGCCTGCTGTTCGTGATCTTCGCGCCCGGCATCATCGCGCTCTTCACCCGCGACCCGGCCATCGTGCCCTCCGGGGTCGGCTGCCTCCGGATCCTGAGCGCGGGCTTCGTCTTCTACGCCTACGGCATGGTCGTGTCGAACGCCTTCAACGGCGCGGGCGACACCTGGACGCCGACCTGGCTCAACCTCGTCTGCTTCTGGCTGCTGGAAGTGCCGCTGGCGTGGGCGCTGTCGCGCCTGCCGGGCCTCGGGCCCGACGGCGTGTTCCTCGCCATCGCCGTCGCCTTCACGACGCTGGCGCTCTCGAGCTCCCTGATCTTCCGCCGCGGACGCTGGAAGACGCGGCAGGTGTAGGTGCGGGGGCCGTGCCCCTGCGCCCCTGTGCCCCCTACACGAACAGCGACACGTCCGCGTCCGCGGCGAAGTCGAGGAACGCCGTCGCCCCCGCGATGTCCACGCCGGGCACCAGGTCGCGCTCCTTCACCCCCATCACGCCCATCGTCGTCGAGCAGGCGAACAGCTTCGTCCCGCTCTCCCGCGCCATGTCGAGGAACTGCGCCACGTCCGGCAGCCGGGCCTTCTTCATCCACCCCTTCATCATCGCGGTCGCCGCGGCGGTCATGCCCGGCAGCGCCCCGAGCAGGTTCGGCATCGGCACCGGCATGGCCGGATTGCCGAGCGGTGCCACCTTGAGCTTCTTGTGGCGCTGCTTGTGGATGATGTCGAGTCCGTAGAAGGTGAAGAAGATGCCCACCTCCCAGCCCAGGCTCGCCGCCGTCGCCGCGAGGATCAGCGGCGGGTACGCGCCGTCGAGCGTGCCCTTGGACGCGACGAGCGCGAGGCGCCGGGGTCGCGGCGCTCCCGAGCGCTCGGCCCGTGCCTCCGTGCCTCCGTGCGTGCGTGCGTCCGTGCGTCCGTGCGTCGGCACCGTCGCCGTCATGCCGCCTCCTTGCGCAGGTAGAACACCTGAACGCCGCCTTCCGCCGCGGCCGACAGCAGGGCGTGGCCGCGCTGCCGCGCGAAGGCGGGGAAGTCGGCCAGCGAGCCCGGGTCGGTGCACTCCACCTTCAGCACCTGGCCGCTCTTGAGTCGCCCGATGGCCTGGTTCGTCCGGTAGATCGGCAGCGGGCACAGCAGGCCCTTGCAGTCCAGCTCGAGATCGGCAACCACGTCGCTCATTCCACGGCTCCTTCCTCGGGGACCAGCTCGGCGAAATAGGACGTGTACTTCTGCCCGGAGTCGGGCGAGATCCCGACCACGAGCCCTCCCGCGGCACCGTCTAGGTTCGCGATGGCGTGCGCGATCGCGCCGGTCGAGGGCCCGACGATCAGGCCTTCCTCGCGGAACAGCCGCCGCGTCATGGCGTACGCCGGCTCGTCGTCCACGCGGATCACGTCGTCGATCACCGAGCGGTCCAGGATCGCCGGCGCCTTCGCCTCCTCCAGGTTCTTGAGGCCGGGCAGCCGGTGGCCCCGCTGGGGCTCGACCGCCACGACGCGGACGCCGGGGTCCTGCTCCTTGAGGAACCGCCCCACGCCCGTGATCGTGCCGCAGGTGCCGTAGCCCGCGACGAACACGCGGATGCGCCCCTCGGTCTGCTCCCAGATCTCCGGGCCGGTGGACTGGTAGTGCGCGCGCACGTTGTCCGGGTTCGCGTACTGATTGGGCATCGCGTAGCGGCCGGCGTGCGCCGGGCTCTCGGCGATGGCGCGGGCCAGCGCGATCGCCCCGTCGCGCGGATTGTCGATCGGGCACAGCTCGTCGGGCGTCGGCATCACCGTGGCGCCCAGCATCCGGAGGAGCACCAGCTTCTCCTGCGGCACGCCCGAGGGAATGGTGACCGTGAGCGGAATGCCCTCGAGCGCCGCGAGCGCGGCCAGGGCGATCCCGGTGTTGCCCGACGTGGCCTCCACCAGCTCGCGCCCGTCCAGCTCGCCGCGTTCGCGCATGCCCTCGAGCAGGTAGCGCGCCGTGCGGTCCTTCACCGAGCCGAACGGGTTCATCCACTCGAGCTTGAGGTACGCCTCGACGCCGGCGGGCACCACCCGGTTGAGGCGGACCAGGGGCGTCGGGTTGATCCGGCTCGCGATCAACTCGCGCACGTCGGTGAAGCGCCGGCGGTACGGATCCGAACCCAGGCGGCGGCGCGGACTCCCCGCCAGGTTCCGGCGGGCCTCCGCGATGAGTGCTGCGACTCCCATGCGTTCTCCTTCTGGTGTGCCCCCGCTCCCGGCACGCCGGGACACGGCAATGAAAAACCCGCGGCGGTGAACCGGCGCGGGTCGGGAGCATGTGGCTGAAACGAATCGTCGCTAGGCGACGCTCAGGCACTCAAGCCGGAAGCCCCCGGCCCGTTTCCGGGCGGTAGCTGGTACACAGGCAGGCCTCGCGGCAGCACAACGAACGACGCATTCCATCTCCCATCAGGTTTCGTGCGTGCGCGTAATATAACACGACAAGGGCTGTCGGTGTTCCAGGGCCGGGCCAGGGCACCTGGGCAGCGGGCGCCGGCTGCGGGTCAAGGCTCGTCGGAGGCGGGTCAGGGCTCGAGTGTCTGCGCGATGGCCTGGGCGAGCCGATCGGCGGCGCGCGCGTCCCACCCGAAGTAGAGCATCGGCTCGACCAGCTCCAATTCCGTGATGACCAGGTTGCCGCTCACCAGCGCGCCATCGACGCGCGCGTAGAGCACGGGTCCCGGTGCCGCCGCCATCGCGCGCGCCGCCTGCCGCACGAGGTCCGGGCCGACGTCCTCGCGCTCGGCGGTGCCGCCGTGCTCCTCCTGCACGCGGAAGTCGCCGGGTTTGGGACGCTTGCGCACCGCGTGGGAGAACGTGCCCGCGACGAAGACGAACGAGATCTCGCCTTCGGTGACGATGCTGGGCAGAAACGGCTGGACCATCAGATCGCGATCCCGCAGCATGCCGGCGAACCGCGCCTCGTTCGCGGCGCTGCCGGGACCTTCCATCAGCCAGGTCTCCCAGGCGCTCGCCGAGACCGTCGGCTTGACGACCAGCGCATCCCAGCCGGTGGAACGCCGGATGTCGCGCAGCGTGGTGGCCGATCCCATCGTCGCCCAGACCGTGCCGGTGACGGGGATGCCCGCCGCCTCCAGCACGCGCAGGTACGTCTTCCGCATGTTCCAGCGGAGCGTCGGCACCGGGTTGTGCACGCGCGCGCCGACGCTCTCCAGGTGGTGGAGCCAGCGGACGAAGGTGGGGAACCGGTGGTGGTAGTCCCAGCAGGAGCGGAGCACGACCGCGCCGTACGACTCCCACCGCTCTCCGGCGTCGTCCCAGCGGGCGGCGACGGGCCTGAGGCCGAGCCGCTCCAGCGCGGGCGGCAGGAACTGGTCGTCGGGCGACAGGTCGGGGTACTGGGCGCAGGTCGCCAGCGCCACGGAGGGGTTCACGGTGCGGAATCCTAACCATCCGCGCCCCGCTCCGCGTATCTTCCGGCATTCCCAACCGGAGCGTCCGATGTCCGTAGACCCCGCCCTGCTCGGCGGCGTAGGCCTGTTTCGCTCCATGGACGACGACGAGCGGCGGGCCCTGGCCGCGGTCATGGACCTGCGGGAGTGCCGGGCCGGCCAGGTCGTCTTCCACCAGAGCGAGGACGGCGATTCGCTCCTGTGCGTCGTCGGCGGCCAGCTCGAAACGCTCGTGAAGGACAACGCGGGACAGGAGATCGTGCTGGCCGTCGTGGGACCCGGCGACGCCGTGGGCGAGATGAGCATGCTCGACGGCCGCCCCCGCAGCGCGACGCTGCGCTGCACCGAGGATGCGCGGCTGCTCGTGCTGGAGCGCGACGACCTCCTCACGGTGCTTCGGCGCTCCCCGCACCTCGCGCTGGACATGATGGCGGAGATGGCGGCGCGCGCCCGGCGCGTGGACGACCTGCTCCGTTCGCGCGTAACGCGCAACGTCAACGCCGAGGCGGAAGGCCGGCGCACGGCGGTGGAGCGGGTCGCCGACGCCATCGCCGCGTTCTCGGGCTCCATTCCGTTCCTGTTGATCCACGCGGCGTGGTTCGCCGCCTGGGTCGGATGGAATACCTTGCGGTCCCGCGGATTCGACCCCTATCCCTTCGGCCTCCTCACGATGCTGGTCTCGCTCGAGGCCATCTTCCTCTCCGTGTTCGTGCTGCTCAGCCAGAACCGGCAGGCCGCCAAGGACCGGGTCCGCTCCGACGTCGAGTACGAGGTGAACGTCAAGGCGGAGATGGAGGTCGCCGCGCTGCACGAGAAGATGGACCGCCTGCACGAGCAGGTGCTCGAGCGGCTGCGGCGGATCGGCCGGGACGACCGGTGAACCGGTGGCGCCGCGCCAGGGCGGGACAAAGAAAGCGGGCGGCGCGTTGGCGCCGCCCGCTGATCGCTCTGCACCGGGTACGCTACTGGCAGCCCGGCGAACCCTCGTTGACGGCGCCCGGAGGCGGTGTGGCAGTACCGACGTAGATGCCGCACACCTTGGTCGAGAGGTTGGTCTTCGCCGTGGCGCTCCAGCCCGTAGCGTTAGCTGCCGTGACCGTGATGGTGTTCCCCGCCGACGCCAGGTAGTTCAGGTTCGCGGTCGTCGACGAGTACGTCACCCAATCCGAGAAATACGCTTCCTCGACGGTCACCAGGGTGCGCAAGTCGGCCTGCATGCTGGCCACGTACGCCTTCTCCTTGACGCCCTGGAACTTCGGTATCGCAATCGTCGTGAGAATGCCGATGATGACGACCACGATCAGCAGCTCGATCAGGGTGAAGCCCTTGTTACTCCTCACAGTCGCAGCCTCCCCCAGGACGAGACGCGCCCGATAAGTGAGCGGGGGCGGGCCGGTACGACAAGGCCCGCCCCCGGCTCAGGTCAGCTTACTGGCAGGTCGGGGCGCCTTCAGCCTCGCCCGAGACCGGCGGCGTCGCGCTGCCCACGTAAATGCCGCAGGTCTTCGTGGTCGCCGTGTTCTTGGACGTCGCGCTCCAGCCCGTCCCGGTCGCCGCGGTGACCGTCACCGTGTTGCCGGCCGAGATACCGTAGTTCAGGTTCGTGGTGGTGGTCGCGTACGTCACGTTGTCGGCGAAATACGCTTCCTGCGCCGTCACCAGGTTCCGGAGGTCGGCCTTCATGCTGGCGATGTAGGCCTTCTCCTTCGTGTTCGCGAACTTCGGAATCGCGATGGCGGCCAGAATGCCGATGATGACCACCACGATCAGAAGCTCGATCAGGGTGAAGCCTTTCGTGCTCCGCATGAGGACTCCTCAGTAAAGTGGACAGCCAAGTTCGATCATCCATTGCCCGGTCGTCGGCCAAAGATAGGGGCAACCAGCGTACCGCGGTATGGGCAGAAATGCTAACGCATTGGCATGGCATGAGATAGGGTGTTCGGCACCGTCTGCCGCCGGCCGCGACGCCTCCCGTAGGTATTGCGTTCTGCAAGTGTCGTGGCTGCCCGCAGCAGGTTATTGGTAGCCCGCGGATGCCGTTCGACCCACTCGGCACGCGCCGCGCCGCGCTGCGGAGCGCAGGGAACGCCACGGTGTGCCGCGTGTATGCGCGCAGGCAGTTTCTCTCCGCGCCTCGAGGAGTCCCGTCCCTTGGATCAGTTGTTGTGGGTGTTTGCCCTGAGCGGGGCCATGCGCATGGCCCCGAGCCCGATCGTCCGCCAGGACACCGTGCCCTCGGATACTGGAACGCCCCTGGCGGCGGCGGGCGGTGGGCTGGCCCTGCCTCCGGTGTCGTTCCTGCGCGCCGAGCCGCCCATGGTCGGTGCGGCGCCGCAGCGGCCACGCGCCATCGAGTACAGCGACTTCTACTACACGCGGCTCGCCATTCACCGGATCGCCAGCTGGGCCGCTCTGCCGCTCTTCGGCGCCGAGTATTTCCTCGGGCAGAAGCTGTACAGCAACCCGCCGGGGTCGCGCGCCACGCTGCAGTGGCACCAGGGAGTGGCGCTGGGTGTGGCCGGCCTGTTCGGCATCAACACCGTGACCGGCGTCTGGAACCTGTGGGACAGCCGCAAGGACCCCGCCGGGCGTGCGCGCCGCTACATCCACTCGGCGCTGATGCTCGCCGCCGATGCGGGGTTCGTCGCGGTAGGGGCGACCGCGCCGTCGCCGCGCCGCATCCGCCTGGGCGAGACGTCGAACGTCGGGATCCATCGCGGCCTGGCCATCGCCTCGATGGGTACGGCCCTGGCCTCGTGGGTGATGATGCTGGTGTGGAAATGACGCCCGCGTTCGCCGGTCTCTCGCTGGTCGAGCGCTGGGCCCACCTCTACGCCGACTCCAAGGCCCTGAGCGCCGGCGTCACCTTCCTGCACCTGGCCGGCATCCTGGTGGCGGGCGGCTTCGCCATCGTGACGGACCGCGCGTCCCTGCTGTTGCCGCGGGAGCCGGGCGCCGACGTGTCCGGCGAGCTGGCGCGCATGGCCACCGTGCACCGCTGGGTGCTGGCCGGTCTCGCGGCCACGATCGCGAGCGGTCTGCTCCAGTTGTTCTCCGACCTGCACACCTACCTGGGCTCGGCGCTCTTCTGGACCAAGATGGGTCTGATCGTCGTGCTGCTCGCGAACGGCTGGGTGCGGCTCAGGGCCGAGCGCGCGCTGCACGGCGGCGCATCGGCGGCGTGGCGGCGATTCCGCGCCACGTCGGTCGCGAGCCTGGTGCTGTGGTTCGCGGTGCTGCTGGCCGGCGAGTACCTCACGACGGTATCCTGAGCCATGACTGACTCGTCCGACCGCAATCGTGCGGCGTGCGCGGGCTGCGACCCCGAGGGGCGCCGCGCCTTCCTGCGCGACGCCGGGGCCCTGGTGGCCGGCATCGTCGTCTCGCTCGGCGCCACCCCCGCCCGCGCGGCGGCGCTGGGCGTGACGTTCGGCCGCGCCGTGGCGCGCCGCGACCAGGAGCTGACCTACCCGGTGCCCGCGGCCGACGGCGCCGTGATTGACAAGGACAACCAGGTCATCGTCGTGCGGTGGCAGCAGAAGGCGTACGCGTTCAATCTCGCCTGCCCGCACCAGAACACGGCGCTCCGCTGGCAGCCGGAAGATCAGCAGTTCCAGTGTCCCAAGCACCACTCGCGCTATCAGCCCGACGGCGTGTTCATCTCGGGGCGCGCGACCCGCAGCATGGACCGGTTCGCGCTGCGGCTCAACGCCGGCAACCTGATCGTGGACGTGGCGCAGTTCTACCGGCAGGACAAGGACGCAGCCGCCTGGGCCGCGGCGGTGGTGGCGTTGTAGTCAGCCGCCTCCGCGCTGGTGCTCGTTGATCATCTCGTCCATCTCGTCGAGCGAGCGTGGCCAGTCGTCCCTGAGCAGGCGGGAGAGCCCGCGGTCGGCGAGCAGCTTCCCGCCCGTCTGGCAGACCGCGCAGTAGTTGGTCTCGTTGTCGGCGTAGCGGATCCGCTGCACCGGCTGGCCGCACACCGGGCACGGCAGGCGGAAGCGACCGTGCACCGCCATCCCCTCGCGGAACGCCGTCACCTTCTCCGGAAACGCCTCGCCCACCTCGCGGTGGAGCCGCTCGATCCACTCGCTCAGCGTGGCCCGTGTGGCCTCGAAGAGCTGCGCCGCCTGCTCGTCGGTGATGCGACCCGTCAGCAGCATCGGCGAGAGGCGGGCGCGGTGGAGGATCTCGTCCGAGTACGCGTTGCCGATGCCGCTGAAGAGCCGGGGGTCGGCGAGCGCCCGCTTGAGGGTGTGGTTCTCCGACCTGAGCCGGGCCGCGAAGGCGGCGGCGTCCGCCTCCAGCACCTCGAGGCCGCCGCGGTCGAAGGCGGCGAGCGCGGCCTCGCCGCGCACCAGGTGGAGCGACGCGCGGCGCTTGGTGCCCGCCTCGGTGAAGACCAGGGTGCCGGAATCGAAGGCGAAGGTGGCGAGGGTGCGGCGGCGCGCGAGCTTCAGGGCGCCCGGTCCGCCACTGCAGCCGGCCCGCGATCATCAGGTGGATGACGAGGAACAGCTCGCCCTCGAGCGCGATGACGATGCGCTTGCCCATCCGGCGCAGGGTGGCCACGCGCCGGCCGTGGCAGGCCTCGAGCGGCGGGTCCACGCTGCGCAGCACGAACGGGCTCACCAGGTCCACCCGCTCCAGGACGCGCCCGAGAACGCGCGGGGCGAGCGCGTCGAGGTAGACGGCGATGTCGGGCAGCTCGGGCACGGGGAAACGCTAGCCGATGCGGCGGATCACTGCACTTCGATACCGGCCTGTGCCACCCGGCCGGAGGCGCCGACCGCCCGGATGACGTGCCGGCCGGGCCGAAGCTGCCAGCGCGCCGCCGCGGTCCCTCGTCCGTCCACGAACCAGCGCACCGGCTCGTCGCCGGCGGCGCCCACCGCTCGCAGCGCGATGGTGGCGTAGCGCGCGTCCACCCCCGGCGGCACCTGGTAGCGGTCGCCGTCGAGCGGGGACACGATGTGGAACGCGGTGTCCGCCGCCGCGAGCTGCCGGACGCCTCCGCCGTAGCTCGCCGTCTCGCTCGCACCCTCCCGGTCGTTGGCGGCCGCCCAGGTCGCGTACTCGGCCGGCCACGCGATGCCGCCGTCCGGGCGATGCCAGTCGCACGGGCGGGTGGGCGCCGTGCCGGGCAACACCCATTCGTCCAGCGCGGGGCACAGGTGCGTCGGCCGCAGCCCGGAGAGGCGGCACACCGACACGCGGACGGCGCCGGCCTCGGCGGGCGAGGGGAGCGTGCCCGGAGCGTAGCGCCTGGCCACGTCGAGCACGGCGCGGTGCAGCAGCGGTCCGGCGCCGGTCACGCCGCTCACCTGGCGCATCGGGCGGCCGCTGAAGTTGCCCGCCCACACGGCGACGGTGAAGCCGCCCGTCACGGCCACGGCCCAGTTGTCGGTGAAGTGATGGCTCGTGCCCGTCTTCACGGCGACGGGGAAGGGGAAGTCGAACGGCGTGTCAACGCCGAAGCCGATGACGCGGGCCACCGGGTCGCTGAGGATGTCCAGCACCAGCGCTGCCGCGCCGCGCGAAACGACGCGGCGGGCGGCCTGGACGCCGACGGGCGGCGCCGCGTCGGCCACCCACGTCCACGGACGCCATTCCCCTCCGTTGGCCAGCGCCCGGTACCCGTTCGCCATCTCGAGCAGCGTCACGTTCCCATTGCCGAGGGCCAGGCCCAGGCCGTAGTGCTCGGCGCTCTCCTGCAGGGTGAGGAAGCCGGCGTCGTGCAGGACCCGGAGCAGGCTGCCCACGCCGACACGGTCGGCGAGCGCGAGCGCCGGGAGGTTGAGCGAAGAGGCCAGGGCCTCGCGCGCCCGCACCGGACCGTGGAAATGGCGGTCGTAGTCGCGTGGCTGGTAGGGTCCGGTCGGCGTGAGGAACGTGCGGGCCACGTCGGGCAGCACGCTCGCCGGCGAGAAGCCGCGGTCGAACGCGAGGCCGTAGAGAAATGGCTTCAGCGCCGAGCCCGGCTGGCGCGGCCCCACCACCATGTCCACCTGGCCGGCGGTGTCGGCCCAGAAGTCCGGCGAGCCGACCCAGGCCAGGACGCCGCCGGTCCGGTTGTCGAGCACGACGGCGGCGGCCTGGCGGACGCCGCGGTCCTTGAGGAGCGCCACGGTGTGGCGGACTTCGGCTTCGAGCGCCGTCTGGAGCTGGAGGTCGAGCGAGGTGCGCCAGGTGCCGGCGAGCGCCGCGCCCGAGTCCTCGGCCCACTGGATCACGCGGATGGTGAAGTGCGGCGCCAGGAACGGCGCACCGGCGTGGGATACCAGGACGGGTTCGGCCGCGCCGCGCGCCGCGTCGGCGGCGGTGATGTAGCCGAGGGCCGCCATGCGGCGCAGCGTGGCGGCGCGGCGCCCGCGCGCCACGTCGGGCGCGGCCAGCGGGTTGTCGGCCGAGGGCGCGCTGGCGAGGCCCGCCAGGAGCGCCGCCTGACCGGCCGACAGGCGCGTCGCCGATGCGTCGAAGTAGAGCGCCGCCGCGGCCTCGACGCCCTCGGCGCCCTGTCCGAGCGGCACGCGGTTGAGGTACTGCTCCAGGATGGCCTGCTTGGTGAGGTGGGCCTCGAGCCGGAGGGCCCACGCGGCCTGGCTCAGTTTCGAGGCAGCGCCGCGGCTGCCGGGGTGGAGCAGGCGGGCGAGCTGCATCGTTATGGTCGAGGCCCCCGAGACGACGCGGCCACCGCCGAGGTTCTGGGCGAACGCGCGCAGCACGGCGCGCACGTCCACGCCGTGGTGGGCGAAGAAGCGGCGGTCCTCGAGCGCGACGAACGCCTGGATGAGCTGCGGATCAATGTCGCTCAGCGGGAGCCAGCGGGTGCGGCTTCCGTCCGGCGCGCGCGTGGTGCGGAGCGGCTGGCCGAACCGGTCCTCGATGACGAGGCTGCGTACCGCCGGCGGCGCGGTGAGCGCGGCCGGAAGCGGCCAGGCGATCCAGCCTCCCGCGCACGCCGTGGCGGCGGCGAGCGTGCCCGCCGCCGCGAGCAGGAGCCGTCGCTTCACGGCGTCCGGGGTGTCACGGTGAACACGCCGCCGTCGCTCCGTCCCTGCACCGACGGGTTGTACATCTCCTCGGCGTGGGCCGGCGGCCGGACGAACACGCCGGGCGTCGTGGCGCGCGCCACGTACGTCGCCGTGAACGTGCCGGGCCACAGGTAGGTCGCGACGTAAACGACGCGGTCGTCGTGCATCTCGCGATGATCGAACGGCGACCACCACCCGTAGTCCCAGCTCCCGTAGTACCAGCCGGACTGGTAGTTGTCGCTCTGGTCCGAGGGCTCCTCGCCTTCGCCCTCGTCCTCGCTCTGGTTGGTCGCGACCGGCGCCTTCGCGCCCGGGCCGGGCAGGCCGGTGGTCCTGAGGCTCAGATCCACGGCCTCCAGCCCGGCGGGCAGCGGATCCTCCAGCGCGAGGAAGCGGCGCTCGGCGGGGAGCGTGATCCGGAGGCGCACCCGAACCAGCGAGCCTTCGGGTGCGGACGTGATGGGCTTGCCCGTGGCGTAATCCTCGTACCAGCGCTCCACGCTGATGCCCTGCTGGTCCGGAGTCACCGGGCGCTGCGTGGGCACCTCGGAGACGGTGAAGAAATAGAAGATCGGCGCGGCGCCGGCGCCCCCGGGCGAGTTGATCCGGAGGCTCAGCACCTTGGTGCCGTCCGGACCGTCGGTCAGCAGGCCCGCGAGGTTGTGGGACGTTTCCTTCCACACGCCGGTCGCGGAGTCGGCGCGCACCAGCACGCGGCCGGCGCTGGTGACCAGGAAGCCGCGCCGGGCGGCGCTGCGCTGCCGCGCCGTGAAGTCGGCGAGCGCCTCGACGGCCGAGCCGTAGTCCTGGGTGTTCCACCAGCCGAACGAGGCGGTGCGGCCCTGCTCGATCAGCGTCTCCACCAGGGGGCCGATGAGCGCGCTGCTCGAATCCACCGCCAGCGTCGCCGAGAGGAGCCGAGCGTAGGGTCGCCGATCCGACATGAAGTAGAACGGCCGCTTGGCGTCGGCGCTCAGCACCGCGCGGCGTCCCTCGATCTTCACCTCGTCCCACACGGGTTGAAGCAGCGTGCGGGCCGCGTCGCGCGCGCCGCGCCGCGCGATGACCTCGGCCAGGCGCACGCGGTCCTCCCAGGCCAGCTGGGCGGCGCTCCGCACCAGGTCGTTCTCCCCGGCGACGTCGGGATGGCCGAAGCGGCTCATGAAGTCCACGGCGGCCACGTTCTCGCCCAGGCGGTAGCGCAGGTCCCGGAACCAGGAGTCGAGCGGCCCCACGACCTGGAACGGCCGGTGGACGCTGGTGAAGAGGTACTTGGCCAGCGCGGCCAGCACGCTGTCGCGGACGGGCAGGCCGGCCGCGCGGGCGGCGAGCAGCGCCTGGCCCGCGTACGCGCTGAGCCACGGCGTCGTCCAGTCGTCGGCCGACCACAGGCCGATGCCGCCGTCGGGCCGCTGGCGCCTGCTGAGCACGGCGATGCCTTCGAGGACCTGCTCGCGCGCGCTCGCCGGCGCGTACGCCCGCCCGTCGGCCGTCGCCCCGGCCCGGAGCAGCGCCACCAGCGGCAGCATCTCGTCGCTGATCTGCTCCGAGCAATCGTACGGGTACACGGAGAGCCAGCGGTACATCCCCGCCACGATGGCCAGCGGCGAGGTCCCGATGCCGAACTGGACCTCGGAGCGCGCCGGGTCAATGTCGCCCGGGAGCGAGAGCTGCGCCGTCGCGCTGCTGGTCACGACGCCCGCGACGGTGTGGGCGCGCGGGAAGTAGGCCGGCCGGACGGCGAGCCTGGTCAGCACGGCGTCCGAATCCACGCCGTCGGTGACGTCGAAGCGGAAGGCCGCGCTGTCGGTGGTGGTGTCGCGGAACGCGAAGCGCACCTCCGTGCCGCGCCCCGCCTCGAGGGTGGCGCTCTTCTGCGCGGCCTCGCCGAGCACGACGCCGCTGGTGCGGGCGCGCACGGTCACGGTGGGCGTTCCTCCGGCGCGCTGGTTGATCACCGCGCCGGCAGTGAACTGGTCGTCGGCGCGCAGGAAGCGCGGCAGGGCCGGCCGCGCGAGCAACGGGCGCGTCACCAGCAGGCTCGCCTGGCCGCTCCCGTACCGGTCGCCGGCCGTCACCGCGACCGCCATGACACGGAAGGTCGTGAGGTTGTCGGGCAGCTTGGCCGTGCCCACCGCGTTGCCCTGCACGTCGGTGACCACCGAGCCGAGGAAGAACGCGGTCGAGGAGAACCGCGAGCGCAGCACGTCGCCCGATTCGAGGCCTCCGCCGCCGCCCGGCGTGCGGTCGCCCTTGATCGAGACGCCCTCGGAATCCAGGACCTGCGCGGCCACCGCGATCAGGTTGCTGGCGAGCTTCATGCCGACGCCGCGCGGCTGGTAGAGCAGCGCGACCGGGTCGGGCGTCTTGTAGCCGGTGAGGGCCAGCACGCCCTCGTCCACCGCCCACAGCGTGACCTCGCTCCTGACGCCGGCGCCGGTGGCGTCGTGGACGTGGAGCTGGATGCGGGCCGTGTCGCCGGGCCGGTACTCGGCCGCCAGCGGCTGCACGGCAACGTCGAGCCGCTTGGCGCGCGGCGTCACGACGAGCTGCGCGTAGCCCACCCGCAGCGCCGGGCGGCCGGGGTCGCCGATGCTGCCGGGGTTGGCGCTGCGCCCGCGTGCCACCACGATGGAGACGTAGACGTTGGGCACGAAGGCCTCGGTCATCGGCAGCTTGAGGGTCGTCGAGCCCGAGACGATGCGGAGCCGCCGCTGCTCGATGACGCCCTCACGCTCCACCGTGATCCACGCCTCGGCGTTGGTGAACGGCGAGGCGAACAGCACGGTCGCGGTGTCGCCCACGTTGTAGCGCGTGCGGTCGGGGATGACGTCCATCTTGAACTGGGTCTCGTCGCCCCACGGGACCCAGCCAGCGCCGGTGGCCCAGCGGTAGAAGCTCGTGGAGACCGCGCGTCCCGCCGCGTCCTTCGCGTTGAACACGACCACGTAGGAGCCGCCGGATGCCGGCGTGAAGCGGCACGGCACCGGCTCGGCCGCCGACGCGAAGTCGCAGCGCGCCACCGTGTCGGCGACCCAGTCGCCGGCCTCCTCGTCGAGCCCGTCACGTTCGCGCTCGACGCGGTGCCACTCGCGGCGCACGATGGCACCGTGCACCGCCACGCCGGGGACCCGCACGCCGTCGGGCCGCACCGCGACCACGGCGACGTCCACGGCTTTCCCAGCGACCCAGAAGTAGTCGTCGCCCGAGGGCTTGGCCGCGAGGTAGAACGCCGCCGGATGCACCATCACCGACGCGGTGGCCGTCACGGTCTGGCGATTCACGTCCGTCACGGTGGCCACCACGCTGAGGCGCGAGGCCCGGCCCTTCACCGCCTGCCCGGTGGTCGTGGGCAGCGCGAGATGGCCGGTGGCGTCGAGCGTATCGGTGCCGCTGGCCAGCACCTGGAAGTTCTGCGACGGGCTCTCTTCGTCCTCCCACCACCATCCCGACTCGCCCACGTACCAGTCGTCGGTGCCCGGGATCGTCACCGCCCACGGGGCGACGCGCTGCTGCTGGACCTGCCAGCTCACGGCGGCGCGGCCCATCGGCGCGCCGAACAGGTAGCGCGCCTCGATGGTGGAGGTGAGGGTGTCGCCGGCGTAGTGGGGGGCCGTGTCGGCGGCGACGGTCACCAGGAACTCGGGCGGCCGGTACTCGGCGATGCGGTAGAAGGTGGTCGCCAGGTCGGTCCAGGCGCCGCCGCGCTTGATCTGCAGCACCACGCTGTAGGTGCCGAGCGGGAGGTTGGCCCCGAGCGGCATGGCCTGCTCCGCCGTGCCGAAGGCCGAAACCGCGACGGTGGTGTCGTGGATCGAGCCCTCTTCGCGGTCGCGGAACACCCAGTGGAGCGAGTCACCGCTCGCGGGGACGCGCAGCGTGCCCAGGTTGCCGGTGCGGACGATGGCCTTGGCGTGCACGACCTCGCCGGGCCGGTAGATGCCGCGCTCGGTGAAGACGGCGGCCGCGGCGGGCAGCCGCCCGCTGTTGTCGGCGGCCGACACGTTGAAACGCCACGGGCTCAGCTCCCAGGCGTCGGAGTTGAACGGCACCAGCGCGCGATCGCCGCCGGCGGTGACGGCCACGTAGCCTTCGAAGCCGTACGAGCGGGTCCGCGGATCGCTCGAGCTGTCGGGCGCGAGGTCGGTGAGCCGAGCCAGGCCCTGGGCGTCGGTCGTGCCCTTGGCGCGCGCCCGCCCGGCGCGGTCGAACAGCGTCACCTTGGCGCCGGCGGCCGCCTTCCCGTCGTGCAGCGTGGTGACCCACACCACCGCCTCTTCGGCCCCCAGGCGCGCCGCGACGCCGAGATCCGTCACCTGCACCAGCGCCACGTCGCCGCGCTCGGTCTTCGCCGTGTCGGCCGCCCGTCCGGCGATGCGCACCATCGTGAGCGTGGGTTCGTCGGGCCGCGCGGCGTTGTACGCGGGCAGCTTCACGGCGCTCACCAGCGGGACGTCGAGGCGCCCCGCGACCGGCACCACGCGGGTCGTGCTGGTGGCGCGGACCAGCGACCATGCATCGGACAGGTTCCACCGCGACGCGGCGAGCACCTGCGGCTCGAGCCCCGGCGGCACCGGGCCCAGCGTGACGAACAGGGTGTCGGAGTTGACGTGCTTGACGGCGAGCGTGCGGAACCCGAGGCGCTCGACGACCATCGAGCCGGTCGGGTAATCAATGGACGGCTCGTAGCCCGTGGTCGAGAACGCCAGCGCCTTGGTCCTGCCCAGCCGCTGGCCGAAAACGTCCCGCAACGAGGAATCCACGGTGATCGCATACGTGCTGCGCGCCCGCAGCCCGACATCGAGCATCCAGTCGGGTGCCTCGCGGGCGGTGTCGGCGACCGTGAACCTCGTGGTGCCGAGCTTGACGGCGCGAAGGACCTCGGTGCCGCGCACGGGCGTGGTGAACCAGATCGTGGCGTAGCCGGCCGGGCATACCGCGCCGCCGCTGCACGTCAGCCCGCCCACACGCAACGTGCCGTGAGTCGCGAACGCGACGTTCCGCGTTTCGGAGACGGACGCGCTATCCAGCGTCGTGGGCGCCACCAGGCTGCCCGAGCAGCCGAGCGGCAGGCGCTGCTCCGGCACCAGCCGGATGACCCGGCGCAGCCGGGCCCGCGCATTCTCCTCGCCCCAGGCCCCCGCGTAACGGACCTGCGGCGAGTCACGATCGGTGATGGCGCGCTGGGTGGTGGGATTCAACGGCATGAGGCCGGGCGCGGCGCACGTGTTGTCGAGTTGGAGGTAGACCAACTTGGCGACCGTGCCCAGGTCGGCCGGCGAGCTCACGACCAGCTGGAACTGCGCGTCGGGTCCGAGGAACCGATCGCCCCACGGCGCGTTGAGCGGGCCGGCGGAGAGCACGCGCGGACCGCCCACGCGGAACGTGAACCGGTAAGGCGCGGAGAGCCGGCTGCCGTCCATCGCCTGGAAGGCGGTGTCCACCGTGACCGTGTACGTCGCGCTCGGGGCGAGCGGCGCCGAGGGCGTGAAGCGCAGCGTGATCGGGTCGCGCCACTCCACGTTGCCGGCGACGGCCGGCGCTATGGAGAAGATGGTGCGCGGGTCCACCGTTCCGTCGAGCTGGCCCGCCACCGGCCGGTCGAAGGTGACCGTCACTTCCGCCGTCGGCTCCGCGGGACTCTGGGGAGCAGCCCGAAGCACGTGCAGGACTTGGGGCTGCGACGTGGCGAGGGTGCTGACGGCCAGGACGGCGACCAGGGATGCTGCGCGCATGGTCAGGCTCTCGGGAACGGGAGATGCTTGGCGGTTCGCTCTTCACCGGCGCTCCAATATGGCGCGCGGCGACAGCTCTCACGATAGGCGCGGGGCGTTAGGGAGGCGTCAGCCGCCCTGCATCAGAGTGGTGCGAGTCCGGCGCGTGACTTCCTGGCCGCCTGCGTTGTCAGAAAGGGAGTGCGCAACCAGGAGATACCGATGAGAACGTCATTCGCGACATTGGCGTTAACGCTGGCACTGCCCGCCGCCCTGGCGGCGCAGGGCCCGCCCAGGCTCGGCGGACAGCTCAGCTTCGCCCAGGACGCAAACGCGGGCCTCGGCCTGCGCTTCGAGCAGCCCCTGCTGCCGTTCTGGACCCAGGACCTGCGGCTCGACGTGGCCTTCGACTACTACTTCCCGGAAACGCCGATCAATTACTGGGAGCTGAACGGCGATCTGGCCTGGGGCTTCCCGATCAGCGGCTCACGGATGTCGGTGTACGTGGGCGGCGGCCTCAACGTCGCGCGCCTTGGCGTCACCGGTGTGCCGGGATCGGGCACCACCGACATCGGCATCAACATGCTGGTGGGCATGCGGTTCCCCACGGGCACCCGCCTCACACCGTACGTGGAGCTGCGGCCCGAGCTTGGCGGCGGCGACCGCCTGGTACTGACGACCGGATTGATGTTCTAGCGGTTCGTGGCAGACTGATGCGGCGGGGCGATCCTAGTCGCCCCGCTTGAACCGCAGCAGGTCCCGCCGGTCCTTCTTGGAGGGCTTGCCCTCGCCATAGGTAAAGGCCTGCGCGGCCACCCGGTGCTGCTCGGCCAGGTGCAGCCGCCGCGCCTTGCCGGCCGGATCCTCCTCGTAGAGCAGCGCGGCCTGGGGGGCCGGGCCGCGCCGGACCGACAGGGCACGGACCGTGAGCAGGTGCTCGAACGGTCCGAGCCTCAGGCGGACGGCGTCGCCGGGCCGCACGCTCTTGGCATGCTTGGCCCGCGCGCCGTTCACCAGCACGCGCCCGCCGGCGATGGCATCCGCGGCGAGCCCCCGCGTCTTGAAGAACCGCGCCGCCCACAGCCACTTGTCGAGGCGTACCGGCTCAGGCGCGCCCGCATCCGCGCGGCTCCCCGCCGCCTCCTCCCGGAACGCCGTGCGCCGCCACCCGATCGCCCGCTAGCGCCGGGCGGCGGGCTTCAAGCCGAGCGCGGCGTTGAGCCAGCGCACCAGCGGCAGCATTCCGGCGAAGTCCTCGGCGACGAGCGCGGGGAGGCGCGCGTTGGTGACCTGCGCGTCGGTCAGGAGCCGGCCCAGCGTGAACGACTGGTAGCGCAGCCACTTGCCCGCGGGGTGATCGGGCGCGTAGCCGCGCGGCACGCGGGTCAGCACCGCCTCCTCGTCGAGCGCGCCGAACCGGCGCACCACGGCGGGGGCGGTGACGATGCGCGTGAAGGCGGCGGGCTTGGCCGCCACGGCGTCGCGGATCTTGCCCAGCGCTTCGCGCGGCGGCATCCAGATCCCGCCGGCGTCGAGGCAGCCGCCCGGCTGGAGGTGGAAATAGAAGCCGGCCCCGCCGCCGTGGCTTTCCTGCCCGACGCGGTGGCTCGCGTCGCGGTGGAAGAACCAGCAGGCCGCGTGCGTCTTGTACGGCGACTTGTCCTTGGAGAAGCGGACGTCGCGGTAGATGCGGAACATCGAGCGCTTCGGCTCCCCGACCATCTCCGGCGCCAGCGCGGCGAGCCGCACGTCCATCTCCTCGACGAAGTCCCGCATCGGAAACAGGATCGCGGTCTCGTAATCGCGGCGATGCGCTTCGAACCAGTCGCGGCGGTTGTTACGGGCGAGGCCGCGGAGGAAGCGCAGGCTCGCGGCGGTGAAGAAGCTCGTGGCGGGCATGGCGCATAATCGGCACCGCCACGGATGCTGTCCAGAGGCACCGGCGCGCGCCGGGCGGGCCGCCGCCGGACCCGGAACGCCCGCGCGGCACGTTCGATGCAGCCGAATCGCGCGTCGGCGTGGTAAGTTGAACGGCCTCGAGAGCGGGAGGATGGTCGCGTGGTCCGGGTCGGCGCAGGGCAGCCCCTGACAATCGAAGACGTGGTCCGCGTGGCGCGGGGCGGGGAGCCGGTCGAGCTCGCCCCCGCGGCGCTCGAGCGCATCACCCGGTGTCGCGCGATGCTGGAGCGGAAGCTCGCGGCGCACGAGACCATGTACGGCGTCAATACCGGCATCGGCGAGCTGTCGGAGGTCGCGCTCGACGACGCGCAGGTGTTGCAGTTCCAGCGCTACCTGATTTACAACCACGCCGCAGGCATCGGGGAGCCGGCGCCCGTCGAGCACGTGCGGGCGGCCATGCTCTCCCGCGTCGCCGTGCACGCCCGCGGCTACTCCGCCTGCCGTCCCGAGATCACCCACACCTACGTCGCCATGCTGAACGCCGGACTCACCCCCATCGCCTGCGAGAAGGGCAGCGTGGGGGCGTGCGGCGACCTCGCGCCGATGAGCCAGATCGCGCTCAGCCTCATGGGCGAGGGCGACTGCTTCTATCGCGGCGAGCGCATGGCGACCCGGACCGCCATGGAGCAGGCGGGCATCCCGGTCCCGGGCCTCAAGGCGCGCGACGGCCTCGCGGCGATCAACGGGTCCAACCTGATCACCGGCATGGGGTGCCTGATCCTCCACGACGTCGAGCGGTGGATCAAGCAGGCCGAGATCGCCACGGCCATGAGCCTCGAGGCGCTGCTGGCCAACACCCGGCCGTACCAGCCCAAGCTGCACGAGCTGCGGGGCTTCCGCGGCGCGCAGACCTGCGCGGCCAACCTGCGCCGGCTGATGGACGGCTCCGACCTGGTGACCGGCAAGCTCAAGGTGAAGGTGCAGGACGCCTACTCGATGCGCTCCACGCCGCAGGTCGTCGGCGCGCTGCGCGACCTGATGGCGTACGCGCGGGCGCAGTTCGAGATCGAGCTGAACGGCGTGGCCGACAACCCGATCTTCGTGGCGGACGAGAACCTCGTCCTCACCGGCGCGAACTTCCAGGGGACGCCCGTCTCGCTGCCGCTCGACATGGTCGGCGCGGCCGTGACGATGGTGTGCGTGCTGTCGGAGCGGCGGCTCAACCGGCTCCTCAACCCGGCGCTGTCGGTCGGGCTGCCGGCCTTCCTCACCAAGGGCGCCGGGATGTTCTCGGGCCACATGCTCTCGCAATACACCGCCGACACGCTGATCGTGGAGCAGCGCATCCTCTCGGCGCCCGCGAGCATCCAGTCCATCCCCGCGGCGGCGGACCAGGAAGACTTCGTGAGCATGGGGATGAACGCGGCCCTGAAGACGAAGCAGATCCTGCAGAACGCCTACGGCGTGCTGGGCATCGAGCTGATCGGCGCGGCGCAGGCACTCGACTTCCGCGAGTTCACGCCGGGCCGGGGCGTCCGGGCCGCGCACGCGGCCGTGCGGCTGGTGGTCGAGCACCTCGAGGAAGACCGCCCGCTGTTCCGCGACCACAACGCGATGCGCGCCGCGGTGGAACGGGGCGACGTGCTCGAGGCGGTCGAGCAGGCCGTCGGCCCGCTGGGCGGTTCCTGGTAGGTCCGCTCCGGCGCGCGCGCCGGACGCTTCACGCCGAGATCTGAGGTGCCTCCGGCGCCGGCGCCATGCGCCGCCGCCCGGGCTTGGCCACGATCTGTACCGGGGCCGGCGCGGAGTCGGCGCGCGGCGCGTCGGCGCTCTTGAGGTAGGCCAGGTGGTCGTGCCGCAGCGCGCCCTCGGGCAGCAGCTCGTACAGCGGGCCCAGGTTCAGTTTGATGCGCGCCTGGTAGCGGTCCGGCAGGCGGTCGCTCTCCTGGTTCACGAACTTCTGCACCGCGCCGTCCGTATCGAGCGTCCGGCGAATGCCCGCGTGGTAACGCGTGCGCCCCGACCACGACACCGCCTCCAGCAGCTTGAACCAGCGCGTGGTGCCCCGTGAGTTCACGAACCGGCGGGCGATGCCGCGCGCCGAGTACGAGTGGCGGCTCAACCCCACCACCTGATCGTAGAACTCCGGCCACGAGTAGTTCTTGGGCCGCACGTTCATCGCCTGGTGGCTGTCGAGGAACTGGAACGGGAAGGGCAGCACCCGCCCTTCGCGCTGATACTCGAGGTTGAGCGGCGCCGCGCGGCCGTAGCAGGTCAGGAGCGAGTACGCCGCGAACACGCCCGGCGTGATGTCGAGGAAGCGCTTGGTCAGCTCGAACGGCTCCGGGCCCTGCTCGTTGTCGAGGCCGAAGACGAAGTTGGTCCGCACGTACGGCACGTAGCGCAGGATCATGTTGACCTGGTCGGAGACCTGGCGGACCTTGTCCATGCCGGTGAGCCGGGTCTTCGACTTGTTGCCGTGGTCGTACCACGACTCGACCCCGGGCAGCAGTGCCTGGAAACCGTTGCGCTGGAGCCGCACCAGGTGCGGCTCCGTCAGCAGCGAGAGGCTGCTCTCGCAGATGTGCCGCATCCGGCCCGGCGGCACCGCGCCCTCGATCACGTCCATGAACTCGTCGAACCGCACGCCGAAGTTCGGGTCGTGCCATCCCACGATGGGCTTGGGGACCTTGCCGAGCAGGAAGCGCAGGTCCTCGCCCAGCTGCGTGTAGCTCAGCGGCTGGTACTCGCACCGTCGAGTCGATGCAGAAGCTGCAGGTGTACGGGCACCCCAGGCTGCCGATCATGCCGACGATCTTGATCGCGGGCGACTTCGCCGTCGCCGCCTCCACGAACCGCCACCGCTCGGCCAGGGACGGCAGGTCGAGCGGCTGGCGGCTCGCCGACACCTGGCGGCCCAGCGGCCGGTGCTGCGCGTGCTCCTGCAGCACGTCGTTCAGCACGGCGCGATCGGTGAACCCGAGCACGTAGTCGAAGAAGCGCGCCGCGTCCTCGGGATAGCAGCGCGCGTGAGGCCCGCCGAGCACCGTCACGGTGCCGCGCTGCCGGTAGTAGTTGCTGACGGCGTACGCGAAGTGGGCGGCCTGGGTGAAGGCGCCGATGAACAGCATGTCGAGGTCGCCCGGCAACTCGGCGAGCACGTCGCCGAAACCGGTGTAGCAGGTGTAGTGCACGCGGTGCCCGGCCCGCTCGCACCAAGCCGCGACCACCTGCGGCATGATGCTGGCGAGGTTGCCGTTCATCACCCGTGAGAACAACGCGCGCGTAGGCGTCTCGACGACGTCCAGAATGCCGATGTGGAGCTGGCGCATGGGCCGGCTCTCCCCGTGTGGGACTCGAGGCGGCCTAGGAGAGGGAGGGTCTGGTAGGCAGGGTCGAGAGGAACACCGACAAACTGCCTCGGGTTTCCGGCCCCGGCAAGGTGGGGGGGGACGGGGCCTGGCGGGCGACCCAAAACTGGCCCCTGTCAATCCGGCGGCCTTGAGGTTATGGTTCCACAGCGATTTGTATGGCAGTACGCATACAGTTCTGGCGACATGTCAACGGGCCGGCGCAATCGCCGGCTTTTTTGATAGGTCGAGATCGCATGCAGGTGGCGGCGTCCGCCGTGCCCTGCCGGAACACAGCCTATCGTGAGGGCGTGATCACGAGAACACACAAGGAGTAGGATCGTATGGCACGTATCACCGGCAAAGTGAAGTGGTTCAACGACGCGAAGGGGTTCGGGTTCATCACGCCCGACAACGGCGAAAAGGACTGCTTCGTTCATCACTCGGCGATCCAGGCCGAGGGGTTCAAGAGTCTCGCCGAGGGTGACCGCGTGGAGTTCTCGGTCGTGCAGGGCCAGAAGGGCCCGGCGGCCGAGTCCGTGGTCAAGCTGCCGCCCGCCTAAGCGTCGGGACCGGCATGGGGCACGGGCGTATGTCCCGCCAGCCCCGAAACGGAGCCCCGATTCGGCCCTGCCGGATCGGGGCTTCGTACGTCCGGGAACGTGAGCCGCGTCACACCACCATAACCCGGCGCCCTTCTCAGGGTACCAGCATCCGACCTAGATTCGCGGGGCGCATCCTCAACCACGGAGCTGGCGATGATCCGCCCAAGCCTGTTGATCGGTTCGCTGTTGCCGGTGCTCGCGGGAGTGCTGGCCGCCCAGGAAGCGCCGCCCGCGGCAGCCGGCGATCCGCCGGCCCGGGTCGCCCGGGTCTCCTACCTCTCGGGCACGGTCTCCCTTCAGACGGCCGGCGACACGGTGTGGAGCGTGGCGTCGGTGAACTATCCCATGACCACCGGCGACCGTCTCTACGCGGATCGCGGCGGGCGGGCCGAGCTGCAGGTGGGCGGCCTGACGCTCCGCGCGGCGGAGGCCACGGATCTCACGATCACCGACCTGACGGACGACCTGGTGCAGATCGGGATGGCGCAGGGCACGCTACGCCTCAGCGTCTACCAGATGGCGGCGGGCGATTCGATCGAGATCGATACGCCCCGCGGCGCGCTCACGCTCCTCGCGGCGGGCGAGTACCGCGTGGACGCTCCGGCGGACGACAGCACGATGGTCGTCTCGGTCCGCACCGGCACGCTGCAATGGACCGCGGGCGGCGTCGCGCAGACGGTGCAGGGCGGCCAGGCGATCGTCCTCAGCGGCATCAATCCGATCGAGGTCGCGAGCACGGCGCTGCCGCCGGCCGACGCCTTCGACCAGTGGAGTGCGGACCGGGACCGCGTCCTGGCGTCGTCGCCCTCGGCGCAGTACGTGAGCCGCGACATCCCCGGCTATTCCGATCTGGATGCCGCCGGGTCGTGGGACACGGACGCCGAGTACGGCCCGATCTGGTACCCGTCGGGCGTCGAGGTCGACTGGGCGCCGTACCGCCACGGACACTGGTCGTGGATCGATCCGTGGGGCTGGACCTGGGTCGAGCGTGAGCCGTGGGGATACGCGCCGTTCCACTACGGGCGCTGGGTGTACCAGCGGTCGCGGTGGGGCTGGTGCCCCGGCGCGTACCGGGGGCGGCCGTACTATTCGCCGGCCCTCGTGGTGTTCGCGGACGGATCGGGCTTCGGCGCGCAGGCGTGGTTCCCGCTCGGTCCGGGCGAGCCGTACCACCCGTGGTATCACGCCGACGCCGACTACCGTCGCCGGATGAACGCGCCGACCTTCGGCCGCGTGACCAACATCGCGGTCAACGTCAACGTCAGCACGATCAACTACCGCAATCGGCGCCTCGCCTTCACGGCGGTGCCGGTGACGACGTTCCGCAGCGGTCTGCCGATATCGAAGCGCGTCATGGCGGTGACGCAGGACCAGATCGTGCGGTCGCGGATCGCGCCGCACCCCTACGTGCAGCCCGGCGCGAGCGCGGCGGCGGGCGGCAGCCTCTCGCCGGCCCGTCCCCGCGACCGCCGGCCCGTCTTCACGGTCGCGCCGACGCCGCGGGCGGCGCCGGCGTTCCGGCCCAACACGCCGGTCATCGTCCGGCGCGCCGTACCCGCGCCGCGGCCGATGCCCGAGAGCGGACCCGGCAAGCCGCCGCTGAGGCCCACCCCGGTGCTGATCACGCGGCGCGCGCCCCCGCCACAGGAGCCGTCGTTCCCGGACCGGCAGCAGGCGATGAAGCCGGATGCCGGCCGCCCGCTGGAGCCGCAGCAGATGGACAACCTCCGGCGCGGCAAGCCGGCCGGCCCGTCGCGGGATTCGGAGTATCCGCCGCATCCGGCGGTCGCGCGTCCGGCGCCGCAACCCGCGCCGGCGCCCCGCGCCCAGCCGCAGCCGAAGCCGATGCAGCAGCCGAGGCCCATGGCGCCCAAGCCCGCGCCGCAGCCGCAGGCCAAACCCAAGCCGGCGGACCAGAACCGCCGGCGGCCTCCCGACAGATAGCGGAAGGCCGAGAGCAGCAGGCAGTGAAGTTGCCAGACGCCAAGTTGCCAGTGGTTGCGAGATTTTAGGTCTCGGAAGTCAGAACAGGCCTCGCAGAAGCTGATCTGCGAGGCCTGGTCCGTATCCGTAGGCTGACGTCTGGTAACCACTGCCAACTTGGCGTCTGGCAAATGTTCTGCCGACTGCCCTCTACTCTCCGCCTCCCGTCAGTTCCTTGACGATGCTGGTGACGAACGCCTTCGCGTCGCCGAACAGCATCAGGGTCTTGTCCATGTAGTAGAGCGGATTGTCGATGCCGGCGAACCCGGGATTCAGGCTCCGCTTGATCACCATCACCGTCCGGGCGCGATCCACCTCGATGATCGGCATGCCGTAGATCGGGCTGCCCTGGTCGGTCTTGGCCGCCGGATTGGTGACGTCGTTGGCGCCGATGATCAGCGCCACGTCGGTCTGCGGCATTTCGCTGTTGGCCGCTTCCATGTCGATCAGCTTGTCGTAGGGGACGTCGGCTTCGGCCAGCAGGACGTTCATGTGCCCGGGCATGCGCCCGGCGACGGGATGGATGCCGAACTTCACGTCCACGCCCTTCTTGGCGAGCACGTCGAACAGCTCCCGCACCTTGTGCTGCGCCTGGGCGACGGCCATGCCGTAACCCGGGACGATCAGCACGGAGTTCGCCGACGCCGAGAATGGCGGCGGCCTCCTCCGGCGTGGCGCTGTGCACGGTCCGCTCTTCCTCGGCGGCCTTGGCCGACACCTGGAGCTGGCCGAAGGCGCCGAACAGCACGTTGGTGAACGAGCGGTTCATGGCCTTGCACATGATCACCGACGAGGATGAAGCCGGACGAGCCGTCGAGCGCGCCGGCCACCACCAGCACCTTGCTGCTCAAGCACGAAGCCGAGCAAGGCGGCCGAGAGTCCGACGTAGGAGTTGAGGAGCGAGATGACGGTCGGCATGTCGGCGCCGCCGATGGGCGTCACCAGCATCAAGCCGAAGAGCAGCGAGATGACCACCATGACCGGGAAGACGAACGGCGCGGTCGGGATTGAACATCAGCACCAGCGCCGCCAGGACGGCCGCGCCCAGCACCGACAGGCTGACGAAGTTCTGGCCCTTGTAGACGATGGGCCGCTGCGGGAGCAGTTCCTGCAGCTTGCCGGCGGCGATCAGGCTGCCCGTGAAGCTCAGCGAGCCGATGATGACCTCCATCGCGATCTCGATCATGCCTGAACTTGGTGATGTGTGGCGTGTGCACGTAGTACTCGGAAATGCCGATCAGCGACGCCGCCAGCGCGCCGAAGGCGTGGCTCATGGCGGTCCGCTGCGGCACGGCCGTCATCTGCACCAGGCCGAGCGGGATGCCGATGATCGCGCCCACCACGAGCGCGATCAGGATCCACTGGAACTGGACCAGCTCGGGGTTGAAGAAGGTGGTGAGCACCGCCATCGCGGCGCCGATCTCACCGGCCAGCACCCCGCGGCGCGCCGTCGCCGGCGAGCTCAGCCACTTCAGCGACAGGATGAAGAGCGCGATGGCGATGATATAGGCGAAGTCGGTACGAGCTGTTCCGTCGCGAGGTCATCCCGTGAGGTTCATGGTTTTTTGCGCCCGCTCAGTTTGAACATCCGCAGCATGCGGTCGGTGATCAGGAATCCGCCGACCATGTTGCTGAAAGCGGCCGCCACCGCGATCGCGCCCAGGATGGTGGAGAGCGTCGTCCCGTGGCGTCCGGCGATGATGATGGCCGCGATCACCACGATCGCGTCGAGGGCGTTGGTCAGGGACATCAACGGCGTGTGCAGCAGCGGCGAGACCCGCCGGATGACCTCGAAGCCGAGAAAGCCCGCCAGAAGGAAGACGTACAGGTTTTTGGTGAAGCCTGCAGGCACGGTACTCCTCCCGGTTACGACCTTGGCCTTTGGCGGCAGGCGCGGCCACGGAAGAACTCCCGCACCGCGGCGTGAACGATCTCCCCGCCCCGCGTCATCAGCGTGTCACGGGTGATCTCGTCGTCCAGGTTCAGCTCCAGCTTGCCGCCCTTGAACAGGTGGGGGAGGAACGTGGTGAGGTTGCGCGCGTACATCTGGCTGGCGTGATAGGGCACGTGCTCGCCAGGTTGATGTGGCCCATGATGGTGACGTCGTGCTCGACCACCTCTTCGCCGGCCTCGGTCAGCTCGCAGTTGCCGCCGCGCTCGGCGGCCAGGTCCACGATCACCGAGCCGGGCGCCATCCTCTCCACCATGTCCTCGCGTCACCAGGATCGGCGACTTCTTGCCGGGAATCACGGCGGCGGTGATCACCACGTCGCTTTCGGCCACCACGCTGCCCGAGCAGTTCGCGCTGGCGCTGGTAGAACGTCTCGTCCTGCGCCGTGGCGTAGCCGCGCGCGTCCTGCGCGTCCTTGGCCTCGATGCGGCAGCTCGACGAACCGGCCGCCCAGGCTCTGCACCTGCTCCTTGACCGCGGGGCGCATGTCGTAGGCGGAGGCCACGGCGCCCAGCCGGCGCGCCGTCGCGATGGCCTGCAGGCCGGCCACGCCGCAGCCGATGATGAAGATGCGGGCCGGCGTGATCGTGCCGGCGGCCGTGGTCAGCATGGGGAAAAGCCGGGGCAGCGTGTCGGCGGCGAGCAGGACCGCCTTGTATCCGCAGATCGTCGCCATCGACGGAAAGCGCGTCCATGCTCTGCGCGCGCGTGATCCGCGGCATCAGCTCGACGGTGAACGACGTCGACGCCCGTGGCCGCGATTTCCTGCACGGTCTCGACCGCGCCCGAGCGGCCGCAGGAAGCCGATCAGGACCTGCCCTGTGCCGGCAGAGCGGCAGGTCGTCCTTGCCGGTCCGGTCGTTCGACCCGTAGCAGAGCACCTGGACGATGATGTCGGCGGTCTTGAAGACCTCCGCGCGGCTGGCCACGATCTTGGCGCCCTTGTCCGCGTAGTCCTTGTCCAGATAGCCGGCGCTGACGCCCGCGCCCGCCTCGATGACGACTTCGAAGCCCGCCTTCGTGAGCGAAGGAACGACGGCGGGCACCATCGCCACCCGCCGCTCTCCGGGGAAACTCTCTTTGGGAATGCCTATGATCATGACAACTCCCTCTCCTTTATTGCCCTTGCCCGTCACCTGTCAGGATCGGACCGCCACCGCGCAAGAAGCGTGCTAATGTACACCGCATAGGATGGAGAAGGCGGTTGGCAGGGTGCGGAACGGTTGCGAGACGCCAAGTTGCCAGTGGTTACGAGATGTGAGTCGTGAGAACTGAGAACAGGCCCCGGTCAGCGATGTCGTCGCGCGGGGCCTGTTCTGATTCCGATGGCCGACAACTGGGAACCACTGTCAACTTGGCGTCTGGCAACTGCTCGGTACTCTGATCCCCCCTACTGCCCGGCATGCCGAGTTGGGTTAGGTTGACTGACCTCCTCCGCGCAGGACCCCATGAACCGAACGGTCGTCTTCGTCGTGCTGGCTTGCGTCGCGTGCCATCCCAGTCGCGGCGGCCGCGCCACCGCGGGCGATCTGGACGTGACCCACGCCGTGATTCCGGCGCCGCCCTCGACCGCCGAGGCGTCGGCCTTCATGGTGATCGGCAACCGGGGCGGCACCGGCGTCGCCTTCACCGGCGCGCTCACCACGGCGGCCGACTCGGTCCTCATTCATCGCGTGGTGGGAGGCCTGATGCAGCCCGCGATGCCGATCGAGGTGCCGGCGCACGGCTTCGTCAACTTCGTTCCCGGCGGCTTCCACCTCATGCTCGAAGGACTGCGCCGGCCGCTGGCGGTCGGCGACACGGTCGCGCTGCAGCTCCAGTTCGGCACCGCCGGCCCGGTGACGGTGCGGGTGCCGGTGCTGAACTACACGGACGCGGTGAGCGAGTTGCCGATACGGTGAAGCGTGAGAAGTGAGGGGTGAGTTGTGAGAAGGATGAGTGAGAGGTGAGAAGACGAAGTGAGGAGGAGGGCCCCCTCTCACGCCTCTCAACCCCTCACCCCTCACCTATCCGTCTCACGTTTCACCCCTCACTTCTCACTTGTGCACACTGTCCCGACATCATATTGACATTACACTATTTAGTGCCATTTCCGCATCATTCTGCATGCGGATTCCGCATTTCTGGACACCTGTCAATAATGTAAGTCGTTGTGCATGAATCACATAACATTCGGCACGGTCAATGCGAATACATGGGTACGAGCCGGGGGACGTTCCCCCAGCCAGAACCTCAGTCAGGAAGACGCGCCATGAAGCGCCGCCTCATCATCTCGATCGCCTTCGTCGTCGTCGCGGGTGCCGTCACCGCGGGCTTCCTGCTTCGCGGTCACGCGACCTATTCGGCGACCTATCGCTTCGTCACCGTCGATCGCGGTGACATCTCCTCCACGGTGAACTCGACCGGCACGCTGGGCGCCGACACGACGGTGGCCGTGGGGGCGCAGGTCTCGGGCCAGATCACGCAGCTCTTCGCCGACTTCAACAGTCACGTGAAGAAAGGTGAGCTGATCGCGCGACTCGACCCGCGGACGTTGGAGCTGGAGGTGAACACCGCGGAGGCCCAGGTCCAGCAGGACGTCGCGGACTCGATGCTGAAGGCGTTCACGCTCACCCAGGCCACGTCGCTGCACGGCTCCGGGATGATGACCGACAACGATTTCGTGGCGGCGCAGGCCGCCTACGAGCAATCGAAGGCCAACCTGAAGGCGGCGCGCGTCGGCCTGGCGAGGGCGCAGCAGGACCTGGCGTACACCTACATCTATGCGCCCATGGACGGCGTGGTGCAGGAGCGCGACGTGCAAGTGGGCCAGACGGTGGCCTCGAGCTTCTCGGCGCCGCAGCTGTTCGTGATCGCCTCCGACCTCAACAAGATGCAGATCCTCGTGCAGGTGGACGAAGCGGACGTCGGCCAGATCAAGCAGGGCCAGGACGTCCAGTTCACCGTCGAGGCGTACCCGAACCGGACCTACCACGGCACGGTCCATCAGGTGCGGCTGCAGTACGCCACCGTGCAGAACGTCGTGGACTACACCGTGGTGGTGGCGGTGAGCAACACCGACGGGACGCTGCTGCCGGGGATGACGGCGACGGTGAACTTCCAGACGGCGAAGGCGCCGAACGTGCTCCGGATCCAGAACGCGGCGCTGCGGTTCCGGCCGTCGGAGGCGATGCTGGCGGCGGCCCAGATTCCCCAGGGCCAGCTGGGCGGTCGCCGCGGTGATTCGACGCAGGCCGGCCGAGGCGCGGACTCCGGGCGGCGCCAGTTCACCGCCGCCGACTCGGCCCGGTTCCGGCAGATGATGGCGCAGCGCAGGGCGCAGGGTGGCGCCGGCGGTGACCAGGGTGGCGGCGGGTTCGGCGGTGGCCAGGGCGGTGGGTTCGCCGGTGGCCAGCGGCCGGGCGCCGCGGGCGGACCGGCCGGCGCGGCGGGGCCGACGAGCTTCGCCGTTCTCTGGACCCTCGATGCCAACGGCAAGCCCACGCCGGTGCGCGTCCATACCGGGCTCACCGACGGCCAGATGACCGAGATCACGGGCCCGACGTTGAAGGAAGGCATGAAGATCATCGCCGCCGTCACCAACGAGAAGGCGGGCGGGGCGAGCAACCCGTTCCAGGCGCAGAACCAGCAGGGCGGCTTCGCGCGTCGGGTGCTGTAGCCATGGCCGACCAGGACCTCGTCATCAGGGTCGAAGCCCTGCGGAAGACGTACGTCACGGGGAAGACGGAGGTCCACGCGCTGCGCGGCGTGGACGTCGGGATCGGGCGCGGCGAGATGGTGGCGATCATGGGCGCGTCGGGCTCGGGGAAGTCCACGCTGATGAACATCCTCGGCGGCCTCGACAAGCCGACGTCGGGCGAGTACTGGCTCGACGGCGTCCGGGTGGACGGCATGACCAAGAACCAGCTGGCCGACATCCGCAACGCGAAGATCGGTTTCGTCTTCCAGGGCTTCAACCTCCTGGCGCGCACCACCGCGCTGGAGAACGTCGAGCTGCCGCTGATGTACGACCGGAGCGGCCACAAGCTGGACACCAAGCAGCTGGCGCGCGAGGCGCTGGAGCGCGTCGGGCCTCGGCGACCGGACGCACCACGAGCCGAGCGAGCTGTCGGGCGGCCAGCAGCAGCGGGTCGCGATCGCGCGCGCGCTGGTGACCAAGCCGGCGCTCGTGCTCGCCGACGAGCCGACCGGCAACCTGGACTCGCACACCTCCATCGAGGTGCTGGCCGTGTTCCAGGCGTTGAACGACGCAGGGCATCACGATCATGCTCGTGACGCACGAGCACGACATCTCGCAGTACTGCAAGCGGGTGGTCGAGCTGCGCGACGGCCTGGTGATCCGGGACGAGCCCATCGCGGACCGCCACGTCGCGCAAGACGATCTGGCGCAACTGCAACCTCTGGCGGCGGACTGACATGAAAGCGACACGGCTGGTGGACATCGCCACCAAGAGCATCCTGAAGAACAAGATGCGGACGCTGCTCACGATGCTGGGCATCATCATCGGCGTGGGCGCGGTGATCGTGATGGTCGCGGTGGGGCAGGGCGCCAAGTCGGAGATCCAGCGGCGCATCGACAACCTCGGCACCAACATGATCGTCGTCACCCAGGCCGCGACCCGGCAGGGCGGGGTGAGCGGCGGCGCGGGAACCTCGGGCCGCCTGACGCTCGACGACTACACGGCGCTGCAGAAGGAAGGGCTGCTGCTCTCGCACGTCTCGCCGGTCCTGGTGGCCCCGAGCCAGGTCATCGGCGGCGCCAACAACTGGCGCACGCTGGTGGACGGCGTGTCGCTCGACTACCAGTCCATCCGCGACTGGACGCTCGCGTCGGGCCGGTTCTTCGACCAGAGCGACGTGCAGTCCAACCGCAAGGTCGCGGTGATCGGCAAGACGGTGGCGGACAACCTCTTCCCGGGGCAGGACGCGGTGGGGGCGCAGATCCGCATCCGCAACGAGCCGTTCCAGGTCATCGGCGTGCTGGCCGCGAAGGGGCAGACGGCGGAGGGCACCGACCAGGACGACCTGATCATCGCGCCCTACACCACGGTGCACACGCGGCTGTCGGGCGGTTGGAGCTTCCTGCCGCAGATCCTGGCCAGCACGGCCAACAAGGAGGACCTGCCGGCCGCCGAGCAGGAGATGACGCAGATCCTGCGCGGCTCGCACAAACTGCCGAGCTACGCCGACAACGACTTCACGGTCCGCAACCAGGACGACCTGGCGGAGGCGGCGCAGGGCACCACCAACGTGATGACGGCGCTGCTGGCGGCCATCGCGAGCATCTCGCTGCTGGTGGGCGGGATCGGGATCATGAACATCATGCTCGTCTCCGTCACCGAGCGGACCCGCGAGATCGGCATCCGGATGGCGATCGGCGCTCGCGGCGCCGACGTGCTGACGCAGTTCCTGGTCGAAGCGATCGTGATGAGCTCGTTCGGCGGGGTGATCGGCGTCGGGATCGGTTTCGCCGGCGCGGCCATCCTCTCCAAGGCCACCGGCTGGCAGACGGCCATCGCGCCGCAGATGGTGCTGGTCGCCCTGTGCTTCTCGGCGGCGGTGGGCATCTTCTTCGGCTTCTATCCCGCGCGGAAGGCGGCGGCGCTGGATCCGATCCAGGCGCTGCGCTACGAGTAGGGCATGAGACCACCGCTCGGCCGCGGGGTCCGCTGGGGCTGGCTCGCCATCACGGTGACCATGGGCGCCGCCCTCGTGGGGACGGCGTGGATGGGGCGCGACCGGGCGGTGGCCGCGGCCACCACGCTGAACCGCGGCCAGAGCCTGGTGCTGTTCGAATCCGTCCGGCAGCAGGCGCGCGCCATGCCCGAGATGCCGGCGGCCGGGCAGCTCGACACGCTGCTGCGCCAGCACCAGGCCGCCGGCCTGAGTTATCTCGCGTTCTTCGATTCCACCGGTTCCCTGATCGTGGAGGCGGGCAAACCCGCCGAGCCGCTCCAGGTGCCGGTGCGCCGCCGGCCGGGCCCGCCGACGATGGAGACCGTGGCCGGCCACGTCCGGCTGTGGGGCTTCGCCGGGCTCGCCGCGCCGCCGCAGGCTCCGGGCGGCCCGGGCGCGGCGCCGGCCGCGCCGCCCGTCCGGCCGCGGCGGGTGAGCTTCGTCATGGAATTCGAGCCGCTGGTGGCGGAGCGCCTCGCGGCCGAAGCCACCAACACGCTGGTGCTCTCGATCCTCATGGCGGCGGCGCTGATCGCGGCGGCGCTGATCTTCTGGCGCCTCTCGGTGCGGCAGGAGCTGATCGAGCGGCGGCTCGAGGAGCAGCGGCGCCTCGGCGCCCTCGGCGAGATGTCGGCCGTGCTCGCGCACGAGCTCAGGAACCCGCTGGCGTCGCTCAAGGGCCACGCGCAGCTGCTGGCGGAGCGGCTGAAGGGGGGCAGCGCCGAGCGCGGCAAGGCCGACCTCGTGGTGACGGAGGCGCAGCGGCTCGAGGCGCTGACCAGCGACCTCCTGGACTTCGCGCGCTCGGGACCGATGGCGCTCGGGCCCGCCGATCCGGCCGCGTTGCTGACCTCGTGCACGGACGAGGTGGCGCGGGGGGCGTTCGTGGTGCAGACCGGCGGCGCGCCGGCCACCTGGCTCATGGACGAGAGCCGGATGCGGCAGGCCCTGGTCAACGTGCTGCGCAACGCGCACCAGGCGTCGCCCGACGGCACGCGTCCCGAGGCGACCGTGGGGCGCAGCAACGGCTCCCTGGTCTTCACGGTGCGCGATTTCGGCTCCGGCCTCGCCGCGGGCGACGACAAGCGGATCTTCTCGCCCTTCTACACCACGCGCACGACCGGCACCGGGCTGGGCCTGGCCGTCGCGCTGCGCGTGGTCGAGCTGCACGGCGGCAACATCACCGCGGGCAACCATCCGGACGGCGGCGCGGTGTTCCGCATCGCCATTCCGGCGGGCTGAGCGGGGCCATGGCGAGGATTCTCGTGGCGGACGACGAGCCGGGCCTCCGGACCTTCGCGGCGGAGGCGCTGCAGGACGACGGGCACGTGGTGGCGCAGGCCGCCGACGGGGCGGAGGCCGCCCGGCAGTTGCAGCGGGAGTCGTACGACCTGCTGATCACCGACCTGCGCATGCCGCGGCTGGACGGGATGGCCCTGCTGCGGCAGGTGCGGGTCGAGCAGCCGGAGCTGGAGGTGATCGTCCTCACGGCCTTCGGCACCGTGGATTCGGCGGTCGAGGCGATGAAGCTCGGCGCGTTCGACTACCTCCAGAAGCCCATCGGCAGTCCCGGCGCCCTGCGGCTCCTGGCGGCGCGCGCGCTCGAGCACCGGGCGCTGCTGACGGCGCGGGACCGCGCCACGCGCGAGACGCCCGAGCTGCCGCCCCTGGCCTACGGCGACCCGGCGATGGAGCCCGTGGTGGAGGCGCTGCGCAAGGTGGCCGCCACCAACGCGACCGTCCTGCTGATGGGCGAGAGCGGCACGGGCAAGGAGGTGGCTGCGCGGACGCTGCACGCCTGGAGCCCGCGCGCGGCGGGCCCGTTCGTGGCCGTCAACTGCGCCGCCATCCCCGAGAGCCTGCTCGAGAGCGAGCTGTTCGGGCACGAGAAGGGCGCGTTCACCGGCGCGGTGAGCGCGCGGCGCGGCCGCATCGAGCTGGCCGACGGCGGCACCTTCTTCCTCGACGAGATCGGCGAGATGCCGCCCGCCCTGCAGGCCAAGCTGCTCCGCGTGCTGCAGGACCGGCGCTTCGAGCGCGTGGGCGGCTCGCGCACCATCGAGGCCGACGTGCGCTGGGTGGCGGCCACCAACCGCGACGTGGACCAGCTGCGCTCGTCGGGCGCGCTGCGCGAGGACCTCTACCATCGTCTGGCGGTGTTTCCGATTCAGCTGCCCCCGCTGCGCGAACGCACCCGGGACATCCTGCCCCTGGCCGACAAGCTGCTCGCGCGGATCGGCGGCCACGATGGGCCGCGCGCACCTGGCGCTCTCGTCGGAAGCCCGTGAGCTGGTGGTCGCGGCGCCGTGGCGGGGCAACGTGCGGGAGCTGGCCAACGTGCTGGAGCGGGCGGCCATCCTCGCCGGCGGAGGCGAGATCGAGGCCGAGCACCTGGAGCTGGCGGACGGCGCCGCGCCCGTCCTGGCGGGCGGCAACGGCGGCAAGCTCGACGACATCGAGCGCGCGGCCATCGAGCAGGCGCTGGCCGCGGTGGGCGGGAACCGGCGGGCCGCCGCGGACCGGCTGGGCATCGGGCTCAGGACTCTCTACGATAAGCTCAAGAAGTATCGGGGAGATGGCGGCGAGGAGTAAGCGGAAGCCAGACCAGTTGCCAGACGCCAAGTGGACAGTGGTTACCAGTTGCCAGTCATCGGAACGAGAACAGGCCCCGGGCGGATCAGTGACCGCGCGAGGCCTGTTCTGTTCCGATGCTTGCATCTGGTAACCACTGCCAACTTGGCGTCTGGCAACTGTTCTGCCTCTGCGTCCCTGCTACCTAGCCTCCTAGCTGAATCTCGAGCTTCGTCACCGACGCCGGCGGGAACGCGTACACCAGCGGCCAGGCGCCGGCGGGCGCCTCGCCCGCCCGCGGCACGACCGCGTCCGGACGCTCGAACGAATTGGCGTCGTGCACGTCGCTGGGCGGCGAGCGTGGTGACGCGCACGGCCCCCGCCGAGCCGCCCCGCACCGTGATCTCGGTCTCGCGCGGCTCGGTGAGGTGCGGGTTCGTCACCGTCAGCGTCAGCGTGCGGCCCGTGACCGACGCCGATCCGGCGAGGCCCCCCATCCGCCCCGGGTTCTGCCCGCCGGCCCAGGACACCGGGGGCGCGGCGAACTCCGTGCGCACGGCGCCGCCGCCCTGGTGCGCCGCGTACAGGTCGAACACGTGGTAGGTCGGTGTCGTGATCATCCGGGCGCCGTCGGTGAAGAACAGCGCCTGGATGCAGTTCACCAGCTGCGCGTCGTTGGCCATCGCCACCTTGTCGGCGTGGCGGTTGAAGGTGTCGAGCGTGAGGCCCGCCACCAGCGCGTCGCGCATCGTGGACTGCGACTCGAACAGGTGCGACGGGATCCACCAGCGGGTGGGTGGTGTGCCAGGCGCCCCACTCGTCCACCACGAGCTTCACGCGGTGCTCGTGGTCGCTCTCGCGCATCACCTGCCAGTGCGCCTGGATGAGGCCCTCCATCCGCCCGGCGCTCGCGAGCAGGTCGTACCAGCCGCGGTCGTCGAACGCGAGGGCGTCGGCGCCGGTGCCCTCGAAGCCGGAGTAGTGGTGCAGGGCCCAGCCCCACAACCGGTCCAGCGCGCCGCGTTCGGCCAGCGCGGCGAAGGCGCGGCGCGTCCAGTCCACGTCGCCCCCGTTCGGGCCCGAGCCGATGAAGGCGAGGGGCACGCCCAGCTCGGGCACGGCCCAGGTCGTGAACCGCCGCAGCTCCTCGGCGTACTCCTCCGGCCGGAAGTCCCCGCCGCATCCCCACGACTCGTTGCCGATGCCCCAGTACCGGACCCCGAACGGGTCGCGGTCGCCGCCCGCGGCCCGGAGGTCGGCCAGGGTCGTGGTGCCGGCGGGCGCGTTGCAGTAGTCCAGCCACTGCATGAACGCCTGCGGCCGGCAGCGTGCGCACGTTGGCCGCGAGGTAGGGCTGCGCGCCCACCAGGCGGCAGAAGTGCATGAACTCGTTGGTGCCGAACGCGTTCGGCTCGTAGCGCTGGGGGATGTCGCCCAGCGCCTTGAACATCGAGTCGTCGCCCCAGAAGCTGGTGCGGCGCGGACGCTTGTCCCGCGGCCCGACGCCGTCGCGCCAGTCGTAGGAGTCGGCGAAGCAGCCGCCGGGCCAGCGGATCACCGACGGCTTGATCCGGCGCAGCGCCTCCGCCAGCTCGCGGCGGATGCCGCCCACGTTGGGAATGCGCGAGCTCTTCGCCCACCCAGATCCCGTCGTAGACCACGCCGCCGAGGTGCTCGACGAAGTGCCCGTAGATCTCGGGCGCGATGGTGCCGACCGGCTCGCCGAGCAGCACCTCGATGCTCGAATCGGCCAGACGGGCACCGGGCGCGCCCGCGTGGCCGCGAGAAGCCGGGAGAGGAGGCCAGGGCGGCGAGGCCGCCGGCGGCGGCGCCCAGAAACTGTCGGCGATCCGGTGCGTAGGTCATGGTGCCTCAATGATCGAGTCCGGTGGCCGACCCTGCAACCCTTTCGCCGGTGACCCTATCTAAGGACGTATGGCTTCCTCCGAGTCCGCCCATCTCGAATCCCTGACGGCCGACGTGCGCTTCGCGCTGCGGGCGCTGCGGCACAACCCCGGATTCGCGGCGGCGGTCGTCGCGGTCCTCGGGCTCGGGATCGGCGCCAGCGCGACGGTGTTCCGGGTCGTGGACGCCGTGCTCCTCTCCGAGCTGCCGTATCCGCGCGCCGCCGCGCTCGTGCAGGTCGCCGAGCGGAACTCTCCCACCAACACGTGGGCGCTCTCCACGGCCGACTACCAGGCCATCCTGGAGCAGCAGCGCAGCTTCGACGCGTTCGGTGTGGTGCAGCGCGGGGAGGCCGCGGTCTCGGGCGCGGGCGCGCCGGAGCGGGTGCCGGTGGGCCGGGTGACCGCGGGCTTCTTCACGGCGCTCGGCGTGACGCCGGAGGCCGGGAGGCTGCTCGAGGCGCGGGACGCGGTGCCGGGGGCACCGGCCGTGGTCGTGCTCTCGCACCGCTTCGCGGAGCCGCACGCTTCGGCGGCGCGGCGTCCGCGATCGGACGGGCCATGACCATCGACGGCGTGAGCCACGTGGTCGTGGGCGTCCTGCCGGCGGGCGTGGACGCGCTGGCCGGCGTGCCGGCCGCCGCCTGGCCCGCGCTTGCAGCCGCGGCCGCCGACGCGGCGCGGACCGTTCTGGCTGCGCGGCGTCGGCCGGCTGCGTCCGGGGCTCGACGTGGCCGACGCGCAGCGTGACCTGGCGGGCATCAGTCGCCGCCTGATGCCGGTCTACGCCGACTGGCACGACAGCACGGCGCTGCTCACGCCCATCCCGCTCCGCGAGGCCATGGTCGGCGACGGCCGATCGCCCGGTCACGCTGGTCGCGATTGCGGTGACCCTGGTGCTGCTCGTGGCCATCGCCAATGTCGCCACGCTGCTGCTGGTGCGCGCGACGGCGCGCCGGCACGAGCTGTGGGTGCGCGCCGCCCTGGGCGCGTCGCGCCGGCAGCTGGGTCGGCTGGTGGTGACCGAGTGCGGGCTGCTGGCCGCGCTGGCCGGGCTCGTCGGCCTCGGCGTCGCGGGGCTCGGCCTCAAGCTGGTCGCGCTGATCGCGCCCGATCTGCCGCGGCTCGCCGAGGTGGCCTTTGACGGGCGGGTGCTGGCCTTCGTCGCGCTGGCCACGCTCGTGAGCGGCGCGCTGATCGGCCTGCCGCCGGTCGCGGCCGTGCTCGGCGGCGCGCGCGGCGGCGTCGGGCACGAAGCCGGAGGACGCGCGCTCCGGTTCGAGCCGGAGCACCAACCTGATGCGTGGCGCCCTGGTGGTGGCGGAATTCGCGCTGGCCCTGCCGTTGCTGCTCGGCGCCGCGTTGCTGCTCAACAGCTTCCTGCGGCTCGAGCGCGTGAACCCCGGCTTCGATCCCGCGGGCCTGGTCGAGCGTGGGCGTGTCGCTGCCCAACCAGCGCTATCCGGACTACGACGCGGCGCAGGCGTTCTTCCGCCGCCTGGAGCAGCAGGTGGTCGAGGCGCCGGGCGTCGCCGGCGTGGGGTTGACGAGCGCCCTGCCGCCGGACAACGGAGGCAGCACCAACAACTTCAACCTGGTGGATCGTCCGGTTCCCTCGGGCGCCGCCGAGCCGGTGTCGCCGTGGATGGCCGTGACCGCGAGCTATTTCCGGACGCTCGGGGTGAAGCTGCTCGACGGCCGGTTGTTCACCGAGGGCGACTCCGGCAACGCACCGCCGGTGGTGGTGGTGAGCCGGTCGTGGGCGGAGCACTACTATCCGCGCGAGAGCGCGGTGGGCCGCCAGATGGTGTCGGGCGGCTGCTACGGCTGTCCGCTCACCACGATCGTGGGCGTGGTGGGCGACGTGAAGTACGTCGGCATCGCCGGCTCGGGCGAGGCGGTCTACGACCCGCTGACGCAGAGCAACACCAAGTCGGTGAACGTCGTCGTCCGGACGGGAGAGGCGCCGGGCGCGGCGTTCCGGATGCTGCGCGCGGCCGTCGGGGCCTTGGACCCCGAGCTGCCGGTGGTCGAGACCACCCTCCACGACCAGCTCGAGGCCTCGCTGGCCGACCCGCGTCGCTGGACCGCCGTCCTCGGCGCGTTCGCCGCGGCGGCGGCCGCTGCTGGCGGCGCTGGGCATCTTCGGCCTGATGTCGTTCGTGGTGCGGCAGCGGCGCCGGGAGATGGGCGTGCGGCTCGCCCTGGGGGCCGAGCCGGCGGCGCTGACCCGGCTCATCGTGGGGAAGGGCATGCGCTACGTCGCGCTGGGGACGGTGCTCGGCTTCGGACTCTCGGTGCTCGAGGGACGCTGGCTGGGACCGCTGCTGTTCGGCGTGAGTCCCGTGGACCCCGCGACCGTCGCGGCCACCGCGGGCTTCCTCCTCGGCGTCGCGCTCCTGGCGTGCTGGGTGCCCGGCGTGCGCGCGGCGCGCATCAGTCCCGTGGAAGTCCTCCGGGAGCAGTAGGCAGACTTCAGATCGGTTGCGAGACGCCAAGTTGCCAGTGGTTACCAGACGGGAGACGTGAGGGGCCAGTCCAGTGGTCAGTACTGACATCTGGTCTGGCCCCTCGCAGCTTGTGGCTGGTAACCACTTCCTCCTTGGCGTCTGGCAACTACCCTGCAGACTACGGTCTGCCGACTACAGTCTGAAGGTCGCGGACTACCCCCTGAAGTAGAGGTACACGCAGATGATGAGGAGCACGACCAGCACCGACGCGAACACGTCGCGCCAGTCCCAGCTCGAGCGCAACTCCGCGCGATCCTGGTCCGTGACCGTGGCGAAGGTGAGGCCGGTCAGCCGCTCCACGGCCGGCGGCGCGGTCGCGTAGCTCACCGCGAGCATCACCACCACCGACACCACGAAGACCAGCAGGCTGTAGTACTGGAAGTAGATGTTGTTCACGATCCACAGGAACGAGCCCTGGGCGTAGCCGTTCTCGTAGCCCGCCATGTGGAGCGCCACGGGCGTGTCCACCAGCAGGCGGAACGTGCCGAACAGGAACCCCACCACCAGCGCCCAGATGCAGCCCTTGGCGTTGAGCCGCTTCGAGAAGATGCCGAAGACGAACACCGTGAAGATGGGCGGCGCGAGGTAGCCCTGGACGCTCTGCAGGTACTCGTACAGCCCCCGCGCGCCCTCGATCACCGGGATCCACAGCAGCGCCACGAACACCATCACCGCCGTGGCCACGCGCCCCATCCACACCAGCTCGTGCTGCGAGGAGTTGGGCCGGAGCTTCTGGTAGAGGTCCATCGTGAACAGCGTGCTCGACGCGTTGAACGCGCCGGCCATCGAGCTCATCAGCGCCGCGATGAGCCCCGCGACGACGATCCCGCGGATGCCGACCGGCAGCACCGACATCACCAGCATCGGGTACGCGGACTGCGCGATCATCGGGATCGCCTTGCCGTCGGGGCCCACCATCGTGGCCAGCGCCGCCACCTTGCCCGACTTGGCGAGCGCGAACGCGATCATGCCCGGGATGATGAAGATGAACACCGGCAGCAGCTTGATGTAGCTCGCGAAGATCGAGCCGCGGCGGGCCGTCTGCACGTTGGCGGCGCCGAGGGCGCGCTGGACGATGTACTGGTCGGTGCACCAGTACCACAGCCCGATGATCGGGGCGCAGAACAGCATCCCCAGCCACGGGTAGTTGGTGTTGAAGTACCAGGCCTGCCGGCCCGCCTCCTTGACCGGCGCCCAGGTGGATGCCAGGCCGTGCGGGATCAGCGGCTTCCAGAGGTTGAACATGTCCGGATCCAGGGCCGAACGGAACGCGTGCCAGCCGCCGATCCGGATCAGGCCGAACACGGTGAGCAGCGCCGAGCCGAACACCAGCACGAAGGTCTGCAGCGCCTCGGTGTACGCCACCGCCCGCATCCCGCCCAGCACGGTGTACACGCCGGTCAACAGCACGATCGCGACCGAGCCGATCCAGAACGCGTTCCAGTCGTGCCCCAGCAGGGTGATGTGCAACTCGGGCAGCAGGGCGCGGAACACCACGCCGCCGGCGAAGATGCTGACCGCGAACTTGGTCAGCACGTGGGTCAGGAGCGACGTGATGGAGAGGATGACCCGGGCCGAGGGCGAGAAGCGCCGCTCCAGGAACTCCGGCATCGTGTAGACCTTGGAGCGCATGTAGAACGGCACGAACAGCCAGCCCAGCACCAGGATCGCCCACGCGTGCAGCTCGTAGTGGGCCAGCGCCACGCCGCTGGTGGCGCCCGAGCCGGCGAGCCCAACCAGGTGTTCGGAGCCGATGTTCGACGCGAAGATCGAGGCCCCGACGATGAACCAGCCGAGGCTGCGGTTGGCCAGGAAATAGTCGTCCGCCGTGTCCTTGCCGCGCTTGAAGACCCACCATGCCAGGCTGAGCAGCAGGACGAAGTAGACGAGCACCACCAGCCAGTCGAGCGTTTGCATGCGCGGTCCTCTGGGGGACGAAGTCGGGTCGTCCTGAGACTACATCTCCCGACCCGCGCGTCAATGCGTCCGTGCGTCTGTGCCTCTGTGTCTGTGTCCTTGCGGCCGGAGGCGGCGCGGCGGCAAGTTCAGCCGACCGCAGAACCAGGAGCTACCCGTGCCTCGCTTCACGTCGGACCAGGTCCGTCTCGCCCTCGCCACCAAGGCCCCGATGGGGCGCCCCGAATCCCTCGCGTTCCTCAAGGCGCTGGACATCAAGCACAGCGTCGGCCACTGGTCGGCCGGCGACTTCGTGGACCGGTTCGCGCCGCCGGGCTACAACTCCGACGATCCCAAGTTCAAGAACGATTTCGAGGGGCAGTGCCGGCGCACCAAGGCGGCCGGCGTGGACGCCATCGAGATCCACCAGCACGTGTTCGAGAAGTCGCTCAACGGCGACCTCGATCTCGGCGCCGCCGAGCGCGCCCGGGGCGGCTTCCTCGCCGAGCTGGGCATGGCCGTGACGGCGTGCAACATCAACACCTGGACCAATCCGAAGTTCAAGCTGGGCGGTCCGTGCAATCCGCGGGCGGACCTGCGCCGCGCCGCCCTGGAGGAGATCCTCAAGGCCGTCGAGATCTGCAAGGCGCTGAAGATCCCCGTGCTGAGCGTGTGGCCGGGCTCCGACGGCGCCGACTATCACTTCCAGATCGACTACCGCCAGTCGCTCGAGTGGTTCACCGAGGCGTTGGTCGCGGTGAACAAGGAGTGCGTGAAGGCGGGCATCAAGCTCGCGATCGAGCCCAAGCCGTACGAGCCGCGCGAGCTGTACATGATCGTCCCGACGGCGGCCTCGGCCATCCTGGTGGCGCAGCGCGTGAACGACACCACGGGCGGCAACAACTGCGGCCTCACGGTGGACTACGGCCACCAGAAGATGGAAGGCACCACGGCCTCGACGGCGTGCGACCTCGCCGCGTTCAGTGGCGTGCCCATCCACAAGTTCGACATCAACGACGCGCGGCAGGGGCGCAACGACCAGGACCTGATCTTCGGCACGATCTCGGTTCCCGAGGCGGTGGAGTACCTGTTCACCACGTTCGTGCGCGACTACCGCGGCTGGTACAGCCAGGACCAGTTCACCTACCGCGATGACCCCACCCGGGCCATCGAGCGCAGCATGATCAACTTCGCCAACCTCGCGCTCAAGGCGGTGCGCGTGTACGCGAAGCAGGACGAGCTGGCCAAGGCGCGCGCGGCCGGCACCGGCCCCGACGTGCTCGACGTGGTGAGCCCGATCCTGCTCGGTTAGCGGTGGCGCGCGCGTTCACCGTCGGCGCCGACTTCGGCACCAACTCGGTGCGCGCGGTCGTCGCCGACTGCGCCGACGGGCGGGTCGTGGGCACGGCGGTCGCGGAGTACGCGTCGGGCGAGCGCGGCGTGCTCCTGGATCCGCGCGAGCCCCACCTCGCCCGGCAGAACCCCGCCGACTGGCTGGAGGGCGTGCGGACCGCGGTGCGCGGCGCGCTCGCGGCGGCCGAAGGGCAGAGCGGCTTCGCGCGCGAGCGGGTGATCGGCATCGGCACCGACACCACCGGTTCGACGCCCCTGCCCGTGGACGGTGCGGCCCGGCCGCTGGCGCTGGATCCCAAGTGGCGCGGGAACCTCGCGGCGCAGGCGTGGCTGTGGAAGGACCACACCGGCGCGGCCGAGGCGGGCGACATCACCGACATCGCGTCGCGCCACGCGCCGGAACTCCTCGCGCCCATCGGCGGGCGCTACTCCTCCGAGTGGTACTGGTCCAAGATCTGGCACTGCCTCAAGGTGGCGCCCGACGTGTTCGCCGCGGCCGCGAGCTGGGTGGAGCTGGCGGACTACGTGCCGGCCGCGCTGGCGGGCGTCGCGCGCCTTCGGCGGCGATCCGCCGCTCCGTGTGCGCCGCGGGGCACAAGGCGCTCTACTCGCCCGCGTGGGGCGGCCTGCCGCGGGCGGACTTCCTGGCGCGGCTCGACCCGCGACTGGCCGAGCTGCGCGGCCGGCTGTTCGACACCGCGCATCCCGCCGACCGCCCGGCCGGGTCCGCTGTCGGCGGCGTGGGCGGACGCGCTCGGCCTGCCGCCCGGCATCCCCGTGGCGATGGGCGCGTTCGACGCGCACTACGGCGCGGTGGGCGCCGGCATCACGGCGGGCACGCTGGTCAAGATCATCGGCACCTCGACCTGCGACATCGCCATCGCCTCCGCGCGCGAGGCGGTGCCCGACATCCCTGGCATCTGCGGCATCGTGAACGGATCGGTCATGCCGGGTTACTACGGGATCGAGGCCGGCCAGTCGGCCGTGGGCGACTTGCTGGCCTGGTGGGTCGAGCGCGTGGGCGGAGGCGGCGACGCCGACCATGCGCGGCTCTCGGTCGAGGCCGCGCGGCTCGGCGCCGGGCGAGTCGGGCCTCCTCGCCCTGGACTGGAACAACGGCAACCGCACCATCCTGGTGGATCAGCGGCTCACGGGCCTGCTGCTGGGCCAGACCCTGGCCACGACGCCCGCGGAGGTCTATCGTGCGCTGATCGAGGCCACCGCGTTCGGGGCGCGGGCCATCGTCGAGCGGCTGACCGAGTATCGCGTGCCGGTGGACCGCGTGGTGTGCTGCGGCGGCATCGCGGAGAAGAACGACCTGTTCATGCAGATCTACGCCGACGTGCTCGGCCGACCGATGCTGATCGCCGGCTCGCCGCAGACGCCGGCCCTCGGCGCGGCGATCGCGGCGGCCGTGGCGGCCGGCGCCGCGGCCGGAGGATATGACGGCTTCGAGCCGGCGCAGCAGCGGATGACCCGCCTCAAGGAGAAGCGCTTCATGCCCGATGCGCAGGCCCACGGCGTGTACGACCGAGCTGTACGCGCTGTATCGCCGGCTGCACGATGCGTTCGGCGGCGTGAGCCGGGAGGCCGATCTGGGATCGGTGATGAAGGACCTGCTCGCGATCCGCGAGCGGCAGGCGGCGCGTGCGGCGCCGGGGAGTGCGGCGTGAACGGGAACCTGCAGGAGCTGCGCGAGTCGGTCTGCCGCGCCAACCTCGCCCTGGTCGAGGGCGGCCTCGCCTTCGGAACGTTCGGCAATGTCTCGGGCGCGGACTCCAAGGCCGGCGTCATGGTCATCAAGCCGAGCGGCGTAGCCGTACGAGCTGTTGACGCCGGCCCGGATGGTCGCCGTGTCGCTGGAGACCGGCGCCGTGGTGGAGGGCGACCTGCGCCCGTCGTCCGACACGCCGACCCACCTCGAGCTGTATCGGGCCTTCGGCTGCGGCGGCGTCGCCCACGCGCACTCGGAGGCCGCCACCGCGCTCGCGCAGGCGCGCGTGCCGCTGCGCTGCCTCGGCACGACGCACGCCGACTACTTCCGCGGCGACGTGCCGGTCACCCGCGATCTGACCCGCGAGGAGGTCGAGCGCGACTACGAGCGGAACACCGGGCTGGTGATCGTGGAGACGTTTCGCGCCCAGCGGCTCTCGCCCGACGAGATTCCCGCGGTGCTGGTGGCGAGCCACGGGCCCGTTCACCTGGGGCGCGGAACCCATGGCCGCGGTCGAGCACGCCAAGGTGCTCGAGTACCTCGGGCGCCTCGAGCGCGCGACGCACCTGGTCGCGGGCGAGGCGGTCCGCATCCCGGCGCCGTACCTGGTGGACAAGCACTTCTTCCGCAAGCACGGCAAGGATTCCTATTACGGCCAGCGGTAGCCCGCCGCGTGCAGTCCTGTGGGACATGGACGGCACGCTGGTGGATTCGCGCGCCCTGCACTGGCGCTCCTGGCAGGAGGCGCTGGCGGCCGCCGGCGTCGCCGTCACCGAAGCGCAGTTCCTCGCCACGTTCGGACAGCGCAACGACCGGATCCTGCAGCGGTGGCTGGGTGAGCGTGCCACGCCCGCGCGGATCCGCGAGGTCGGCGACGCGAAGGAGGTCGCCTACCGCCGGATGGTCGAGGCAGAGGGGTTGGCGCCGCTGCCGGGCGCGGCGGAGTGGGTGCGCCGCTTGGGCGCCGCCGGCTGGCGCCAGGCCATCGCGTCCTCGGCGCCGCGCCTCAACCTCGAGGTGGTGCTGCGCGTGATCGGCCTGGAGCGCGTGTTCGGCGCGCTGGTCGCGGCCGAGGACGTGCGGCACGGCAAGCCGGATCCCGAGGTCTTCCTGACGGCGGCCGAGCGGCTCGGGGTGCGCGCCGAGCGCTGCGTGGTGGTCGAGGATGCCGAGCACGGCATCGAGGCGGCGCGGCGCGGGGGCATGCGCACCATCGGTGTGGGTGGGGTTCGCTCGGGCAACGTCGTGGCGGCTTCCCTGGCCGACCTGCCTCCCGACGCCTTCGACAGGTTGATCGAAGTGAGAGGTGAGGAGTGAGACCTGAGAAGGATGAGCGAGAGGTGAGAAGTCGAACGGCGTGAGAGGGCCGGTTGCGGCTTCTCACGCCGTTCCACTTCTCACGTCTCACGTACTCGTCTCACCCCTCACTTCTCACCTCTCACTGTGCTTTCCCGCCAGCGCCTTCTCCTCGCACTCCGCGTACTTCCGTCGCAGCTCGGCATACATCGGCACGTTCGCCGCCACCGGATGGATGGCGGGCTCCTCCGGCTCCACGAAGCCGGCGACCACGTCCGGCCATGCGATGCGTCGACCCTCGGCCAGCTCGTCGGCGTGCCAGGCCCGCAGCGCCGCGCCCAGGCACGCGGAGTTCGCCACGCGCAGGCGGCGCACCGGAGCGCCGAACACGTCGGCCATCACCTGCAGGATCTCGGCGTTCGCCGCCGCGCCGCCCGTCGCGCGAATCTCCTTCACCGTGACGCCCATCCAGCCCGCGTGGTTCGCGAGCGCCATCATCTGCGCCTCCACCACGGCCCGCACGTTCGCCGGCCCGTCGGTGGGCTCGAGGCCGAAGCGGCGTACGCCCGCGTGCGCGGCACGTCGGGCGTGATCTCCGGCTCGAACCACGGCAACATCAACCGGCCGCCGTTGCCAGGCTTCGTCTCGCGCAGTGCCTGAGAGAACGCCGCCCAATCCATCCGGTGCTCGTCCCGCACGCGCTCTCGCGCCAACGATCCGTTCTTGAAGCAGATCAGGCCCATGTACGCGCCGGTGGGTGAACCGAAGACGCTGCCGGCGAGCGAGGGGTCGGTGCGCGGCTCGTCCATCGGGCCGAACAACGTGTCGCTCGTGCCGAGCGAGATGGCGATCGCGCCCTCCGCCACGAGCCCGGTGCCGATCAGGCTGCACGGGTTGTCACCGGACCAGGCGATGACCGCGGCCGCGGGGAAACCGTGGCGCCGCACCCAGTACGGCGACAGCGGGCCCACCACGGACCATGACGGTCCGAGCGCCGGGAGTTTCGGCGCCAACTCGGGCGCCGTGGCCGCGAGCGCGGCCGGCGCCCACGCCTTGCGGGCCAGGTCCATCAGCGTCATGCCCGCGCCGTCGCCCGGCTCGATGGGCGCGCGCCGGCCGGCGAGCAGGGAAGCGAGGTACGAGCTGACGAGGTGGATCGTCGCGGTCCGCTTGTAGGCGGCCGGGTCGTACTGCTCGAACTTGCGGATCTGCGGCCCCGTGAACCGCTCGAAAGCGCGCGAGCCGGTGAGCCGCGCGACGGCCTCGGCGCCCCCCAGTGCGCGGGTGATCTCGGCACACTGCTTCGCCGTGCTCGAGTCCATCCAGATCGGGGACGCCTTGCGCGTGAAGATGCCGTGGAGCTGGGCCTCGAGCGGCTGGCCGGGGTCGAGTCCGGCCAGCGTGTCGCCCGCGGTGTGGTTCAGGTACACGCTCCCGTGCTGCTGGGCCGAGCCCGCGATGGCCCGCACGCCGCGACAGGTCGAACCCGCCCTCCGTCGCGATCAGGCCCATCATCCGGTCGAGGGCCTCGGCCCACAGCAGCGGCGACGACGTGGCCACCAGCGGGTCCTCGCGGGGCAGGACGCCGTGGTCCGTGCCGTAGCGCGGGAACTCCACGTCGAAATCGAGGGTGCGCTGGAAGACGACGTCGCGGCGTCCCCCCTCGACGGAGATGGCGAGGGCGGCCAGCCCTTGCGTGCCGAGGTCGAAACCGAGGTAGACGGCCATGGTCAGCCAAACGTCACCGGCCGGAGCGGCGCCCGCAAGCAGGCGCCGGCCCCGGGATTCGCCTGCTAGGGGTGCGCGGTCATCACCACCAGATCGTCGTACCACGCCCGCTCGGTGACCGGCGCTCCGTCGCCGATGTACGGCCCCATGAGCAGCTGGCCGAACTTCAGGTTGGGATGCGCGCCGGTGCGGAACAGCACGTCGCGCTTGTCGATCAGCAGGGTGCCGTCGATCCAGTACTGCGCGATGCCGTCCGGCAGCCCGATGCCCCCCACGACGGTGTTCATCTGGAAGTACGCCTCGACCTTGTGCCAGCCGCTCCTGGGCAGGAAGGCCGGGCTCGCGCTCTTCCAGCTCTTGCCGTTGGCGTACGCGGGGGTTCCGCCCGTGGCGTAGCAGCTGTACACGGCGCCCGACGCCGCGTCGGAGACGCCGTTACACCCCGCGACGGCGCGGTTCTCCGTGATGCCGGTGAGGTCCACGTTGATGTTGTTCTGGTCGATGTTCAGCACGTCCTGCGCCTCGAGGACCGCGTAGCCGCCCGCGGGCGCGCTGGCCGACCAGTTGTGCTCCACGTAGGTCGTCAGGTAGTTGCTGGCCGGCCCCGCGTACTGACCGTCCAGGTCGCTGAGAAAGTAGAACTCGTGCGGATGATACGGCTTTCCCGAGCCCACCCAGTTGGTATCGTACTTCACCCAGTAGCGCAGATAGACCGAGGCCGAAGGCGTGAACTGGTGCCTGGCCGCGACGGGCGGGTTGGGCGTGGTGTTGCTCGCGCCCTGCTGAAAGTTGACCAGCAGCGACGCCGTGCTGCCCGTCACCGTGTCGTGCTCGCTCGTCGTGATCGCGTTGGTCGCGACGCCGGTGCCGTTCGGCGTGTCGTACCACTGGCGGCTCACCAGGTTGGCGTCCTCGAATCCCTCCGCGAAGAGCAGCGTGGCGCCGCCCCCGCCGCCGCCGCTCGTGGCGGTGGCCGTGAACGTGACCGGGTTCCCCGTGATGCCCGAGCCCGTCACCGTCGCGGTCAGCGTGTTGGCCCCGGCGGAGCCCCCGAGCGTCCAGCTGCCGACGGTGGCGATCCCGCTCGCGTTGGTGGTTTGGCTCCCCGCGGTGACCGCGCCGCCGCCGCCGGCGACGGCGAAGGTGACGGTGGCGCCGGACTTCGCGTTGCCCAACGCGTCCCTCACGACCACGGCCGGTGCGACCGGTACGGCGGTGCTCACCGCGACGGTCTGGCTGTCGCCGGCCTGCCTGGCGACGCTCGCGGCGGCGCCGGCCGCGACGGCGAACGTGCCACTGGTGGCGGAGGTGAGCCCCGAAGCGGCGGCCGTCAGCGTGAATCCGGAAGCGGCCTTGTTGATCGTGAGGTTGGAGAACGTGGCCACGCCGGCCGTTGCGGCCGCGGACGTCGTCCCGGAGAGGGTGGCCCCGGTCCCGCCGGTCCCCGGCGTGATGGACACGGTGATCGTGTTGGTCGCCGTCGTCACCAGGTTGTTCTGCGCGTCGCGCACGGCGACCTGCACGGCCGGCGCGATGGAGGTGCCCGCGGGGACGGCCGAGGGCTGCGCGGTGAACGCCAGCTGCGTCGGCGTGCTTCCACCCCCCGTCGTGGTGGGCGTCGAGCTCGAACAGCCGATGGTCGCCGTCATCAGCGCGGCGAGGCACGGCGCAAGTCGTATGATCGGGAAGCGCGACATCGTAGCCTCCGAGGCTGCCGAGAGCGGCGCGGCGGGCCGCCGGCGTCGTGCGGCGAGGGGGGCACGCCGCGCGTGTATCGAGTCAGGGAAAGTACGGGCGGAAGGGCAGCACGGCCAGCGAGCAGGATTCGCGGGTCGCTGCCTGACCGGCGGCCGGGTTGCGGAGGGCCGCGTCGCGTCCTATACAGAGGCAACCCGAGGCGCCCATGCCACAGCCCATCTCTCGTCGCGATCTGCTGAAGGCCGCCGGGGCCGCCGCCGCCCTGCCGCTCGTGCCGCGCCTCGCCGGCGCCGCCGCGGCGGCTCGCCCGCCCGCCGATCCCGTGCTCGCGCTCACCTCGACGAGCGAGGTGTACGTCCCGCCCCGCGGCAATGCGTTCCAGAAGTTCTCGTTCGATTTCCCCGAACCCTCGGTCGCCTACCAGGGGCTCCGGTTCGGCTTCCTGGTCTTCAGCCGCGAGAACGCGTACGGCTTGAGCGGCGACAAGATCGCCGTAACGCCCGACGGCGACGCGCTGGTCATCACGTGCACGGAGCTGGTCTGGGCCGGCGGCCAGGAGCGCGCGCCCGGCCGGCTGACGGCGCGCCTGCGCAGGAACGGCGACTGGATCGAGTGGGACGTGACGGCGGAAATGGACCAGCCGATCAAGGCGGTGACGGCCGTCGTGCGCGGCGTGCCGCGCGGGAAGATCTCGGTGGGCGGCGGCGGCGCGGTGGATACCCACGACGACGAAGTGCTGATCGGCTATCCGTTCGGCGGCGGCGACCTGTTCGGCGGCAATACGGCCTGGGGCGCGGGCACGCCGCTCGCCATCGTGCAGGCGGGCGAGGCGGACTGCTTCTTCATCTCCTCGCTCGACGACCGGGTGCGCACCAAGCGGATCTACTTCCAGCCGGGCGAAGCGGGCTATCGCGTCGAGTGCGTGCACGAGGTCGAGGGCTGGCTCGACCAGCGGCGCGTCGAGGTGCCCACCTGGCGCGCCGGGCACGCCCCCAGCCTCGACGCCGCGGCGCAACCGCACTTCGACCACCTGGAGAAGGCGTATCGCATTCCCCGCTTCGCCGCCCGCGACGACGCGCCGGCCTGGCTCCACGACACCGCGCTGGTCGTGGCCCTGCACGGCATGCACTACACCGGCTACGTGTTCAACGACTACGCGCGGATGCTGGAGATCCTCCAGTGGACCGCCGCGCGCATTCCGGCGCAGCGCGTGCTCGTGTTTCTCCCCGCCTGGGATGGGCGCTACTACTGGGACTACCCGAACTACCGGCCCGCCGAGCGCCTGGGCGGCGAGCGCGGCTTCGTGCACCTGATCCAGGAGGGCCAGCGCCTCGGCTACCGCTTCATGCCCATGTTCGGGGCCAACGCCGCGAACCGTCGCCAGCGCGCCTACGCGGGGGTGGCCGACGCGGCCACGAGCAAGGTGGACGGCGACCGCTTCGACCTCAACTGGGTGGACTGGGACAACGATCGCCACGAGGAGGGCTGGCTGTCGTACATGAACCTCGGTGTGGCGTCGTGGCGCGAGTGGCTCACGGGCCGCATCGCGGAGACGATCGAGCGCTACGGGGTGGACGCCTACTTCCTCGACATCTCCGGCGGCTGGGTCAACAACCCGAAGGCCGACATGCACGAGGGAACGCGCCGCCTGGTGGCCGACCTGCGCACGCGCCATCCGACGGTGCTGGCCTGCGGCGAGTTCCTCTACGACGCGCTCGCGGCCGTGATGCCGCTCTACCAGGTCTACGGGCCGCGGTTCGCCCCGTTCGTGCGCTGCTTCTCCCACCTGAGCCATCCGGCGCCGGGACGCGGCAGCAGCGGCGTGCACGAGTCCGGCTTCGGCGGCTGGGACCCGCAGACGCTGTCGCTGGCGAAGCGCGAGGGCCTGATCCCGACGCTCACCGTGGTGGACGACACGTTCGCGGCGCACCAGGACGACATGGCGGCCGTCATCCGCCGGGCGGCCGAGTGGGCGGGCATCGGGGGGTGAGCGACGCCCGCGGTCGCGGGGCGCCGGCGCCTCGGGCGGTCACCCGACTTGACCGGCGAGCGCGGGCACCCCAGGGTTGTCGGTATCCACTCCATCCGGAGTGCCGCATGAAGCGCAGGAACTTCCTCGCCGCCGCGGCGGCGTCGGTCCCCCTGTGGCGCCTGCGCGTGAGCGCCCTGACCCGCCGCGCCGCGTCGGGCGATGCCGCTCCGGCCCTCGCCGCCCAGCCGTTCGACCTCGCGCGCGTCCGGCTCCGTCCGGGACCCTTCCTGGACGCGCTGCAGGTCAATCGCCGCTACCTGATGGGGCTCGACCCCGACCGGCTGCTGCACACGTTCCGCCTCACCGCGGGCCTGCCGACGACGGCCGAGCCGCTGGGCGGCTGGGAGGCGCCGGAGAACGAGCTGCGCGGGCACTTCACCGGTCACTACCTGTCGGCGTGCGCGCTGATGTCCACGAGTTTGGGCGACGCCGAGGTGAAAGCGCGCGGCGACCTGATGGTCACCGAGCTGGCGCGCTGCCAGCACGCGCTGGGCAACGGGTACCTGAGCGCGTTCCCCGAGGAGTTCTTCGACCGGCTGCGGGCGGGCCGCGGCGTGTGGGCGCCGTTCTACACGCTGCACAAGATCATGGCCGGCCTGCTCGACATGTACACGTTGACCGGCAACGCGCAGGCGCTGGACGTGCTGAAGCGCATGGCGGGCTGGACCGCCGGCTGGGTGCAGCCGCTGGGTGACGACGCGATGGCGCGCGTCCTCGAGCGCGAGTACGGCGGGATGAACGAGGTGCTCTACAACCTCTCGGCCGTCACGGGCACGGCGTGGTATGCCGACGTCGCGCACCGCTTCGATCACGAGCGCATCTTCGGGCCACTGGCCGTGGGCCGTGACGAGCTGAAGGGCCTGCACGTCAACACCACCATCCCGAAGATCATCGGCGCCGCGAGGCGGTACGAGCTGACGGGCGAGCCGCGCTACCACGACGTGGCGCACTACTTCTGGCGCGAGGTCTCGACCCGGCGCGCCTACTGCACCGGCGGGACGAGCAACGGCGAGGGTTGGAACACCGAGCCCGGTGTCCTGGCCGCCGAGCTCTCCAGCGAGACGCAGGAGTGCTGCACCAGCTACAACATGCTGAAGCTCACCCGCCACGTGTTCGGCTGGACGGCCGACCCGGCGGCGGCCGACTACTACGAGCGCCTGCTGTGGAACGGGGTGCTCGGCACCCAGCACCCGGCCGACGGCGAGAAGCTCTACTACGTGCCGCTGGCGTCCGGCTACTGGAAGCTGTTCGGCACGCCGCTCCACGACTTCTGGTGCTGCACAGGCACGGGCAGCGAGTCGGCCTCGAAGTTCGGCGACAGCATCTGGTTCCACGACGACGACGGCGTGTGGGTGAACCAGTTCATCGCCTCGGAGGTGGACTGGGCCGAGAAGGGCGTGCGCATCGTCGCAGGACACGCGGTTCCCGGATGTGGCGGGCACGTCGCTGGTCCGTGCGCGCGACCCGGCCCACGCGTTTCGCGTTGCGGGTGCGCGTGCCGGCATGGACGCACGGCGGCAGCGCGGCCTTGAACGGCCGCGCGCTCGACGGCTTCGCCGAGCCGGGCGGCTACTTCGTGGTGGACCGCACCTGGAAGGACGGCGACCGGCTCGAGGTGGCGCTGCCGATGGGTCTCACACGTGTCGCCGATGCCGGACGACCCGACGGTGCAGGCGCTGATGTACGGGCCGCTCGTGCTGGTCGGGAAGCTCGGCACCGACGGCATCACCGACGCCAACCGGCGCGCCGAACCCACCAAGCCGCGGATGGTGCCGGAGTTCCATTTCGAGCCGCCGCCGGCGCCGGCGCTCCGCGCGCGCGGGGGCGATCCGTCAGCCTGGATCCAGCGCGTCAGCGGGCCGGATCAGCCGCTGGCGTTCCGGACGACGGGGCAGGAGCGGGACGTGGATCTGGTGCCGTTCTACACGCTCTATGACGAGCGCTATGCGGTGTACTGGAAGGTGAGCTGATCTCAGACGGCAGTGGGGCGGGTAGTTCCCAGACGCCAAGTTGACAGTGGTTACCAGTTGCCAGCAGAGCGGTACCAGACCAGTTCCCAGGACTGGCCACTGGTCTGCCATCTCACGCCTGGCGTCTGGTAACCACTGCTGTACTTGGCGTCTGGCAACTGTCCTGAAGTCTGCAGACTGCGGTCTGAACTCTAGGGTTTTCTGGCCCACGGCGGCCTCGATTCGTCCATCAGCTCCCGCACGCGCGCCGGCAGGGCTGGATCGCGCGGGTTCACGTTCTTGAACAGGAACTGCCACAACTGCGCCCCTGGTTGCATGCGCTCCAGGATGTCGAGTGCGGCGGTCGTGTCCTTCGTCGCGGCGAAGAGTGCAGGTCCGAGAATCGAACCGACCCGGATCGGAATCCGGCCCGTCCGTGGCAGCTGCGACGCCATCTGGCGCACCAGTTCCACGGACGCCGACGAGTCTCCCAGGATGCGCAGACCTTGAATGCGACTGGCGCGCGCGATCCATTCGGCGCCCGCGGGAGCAAGCCGCTGATATGTCGCCCCGTCCGCCCGCGCGCCCGCCGTGTCACCGAGCCTGAACTTCGCCGTGGCGCGGGTGACGTAGGCCGTGTAGAACGCGGGATCGATGGCAATGGCGCTGTCCGCGAGCGCGAGCGCCGCGCGCGGCGTCTCGAGCGCGGCCAGGTTCTGCAGGGTGATCGGCCGTCCCGGCTCGATGGCCAACGCCCGCATCATCGGCTCGCGCATTTCGGAGTCGCGCTGCATGTAACCCAGCAGGTCGGCGAGTTGGGACCACGCCTCGGCATTGCGCGGATTCAGCGCCACGGCCCGGCGCATCCCCTCCTCGGCGCCAGCGAAATCGCGCGGGTGCGCGAAGACCTGCAGGTAGCCCCACGCCAGCCAGGCGTCCGAGCTGAGCGAGTCGAGCGCCAGCGCGCGCGAGGCGGCGGCCAGACCGGTCGTCAGGAAGCTGTCCGGCGGGGCGAGCCCGTCGTTGCTCCAACCCCAGTCGAGCCAGATCGCGTACGCCAGGCCGATCTTCGCCCACGCCGGCACCAGGCGCGGATCGAGCCGGGTGGCCTCCCGGTATTCGCCGATGGCGTGCTGCACCGACAGCGGTGTGCGCTGCGCCAGCAGGACGTCGCCGTGCACCAGGTGCTCGAACGCCTCCCGGTTCTCGGTGGGGCGCGCCGTCAGCACCGTCCGCTCGCCCGGCAGCAGCTGCCCGGCCACGCCGCTCGCCACCCGGCGCGCGATGTCCGTGGTGATGGCGAGGATGTCGCCGTCGCCGCGTTCGTACTCCTGGCCCCAGACGCGGTTGCCGGTCGTGGCGCGCGCCAGCTCGCAGCGCACGCGCAGCTGGTCGCCGGCCCGCTGCACGCTGCCCGTCACCAGGTACGCCACCGAGAGCGTGCGGCCGAGCGCCTCCGGATCGAGGTCCGTCCCGCCCCGGTAGCGGCGCACGGCGTAGCGGGACTTCACCGTGAGCCGCGGGATGTCGCCCAGGCGCGTGATCAGCTCCTCGGTGAGCCCCTCGGCGAGGTACGCGTCGGCGGTATCGCGCGACAGGTTGTCGAAGTAGAGCACCGCGATGCTGTTCGTCGCCGGCGCCCGCGCGGCCGCCCGGCACGGCGCGGGCGTGCCGTCGGGGCACTGGCCTCTCAAGCTGCCTGTGGCGCAGACGGCAAGGAGAACGAGGAGGGCCAGTGGTCTTGTCACGGGTACAATATGACGATCCACGTACCTCCTGTCATCGACGACTCGCAACTGGTAACCACTGGCAACTTGGCGTCTGGCAACCGTACCGAGCACTCTCTCTTCGCCCTCGCAACCTGACACGGGTAGATTGCCGTTCCCAATCTGCCACCAGGATGCCGATGAACCGCGTCGTCCCCCTGCTCGTCGTCGCCCTCGTCCGCCTGGCGCCCGCCGCGGCCGCCCAAACGTGGCCGACCACGGCCGCCGAGCGGAGCAACTTCGACTCCACCTCCTCCAGCGCCGAGGTGGGCGCCTTTCTCGACAGCCTCGAGCTCGCCGGCGCCCCGCTCGCCGTCACGGAGATGGGCCGTTCGGTCCAGGGCCGGCCGCTCTACCTCGTCGTCGCCTCCGATCCGGCCGTGACGTCGCCGGCGGAAGCCGCCGCCTCGGGGAAGCTGGTGGTGTACCTGCAGGGCAACATCCACGCGGGCGAAGTGGAGGGGAAGGAAGCGGTCCTCATCCTGCTCCGGGAGCTGGCCACGACCCGCCGCGACCTGCTGGAGAAGCTGGTCGTCCTCGCCGCGCCGAACTACAACCCCGACGGCAACGACGCCTTCGGCCCGGTGGCGGTGAACCGCTCGGAGCAGGTGGGCCCCCTCGTCGTGGGCCAGCGGGCCGACGGGCTCAACCTCGACCTCAACCGCGACTACCTCAAGGCCGAGGCGCCGGAGACACGCGCGTCGCTGGCGCGGGTCTATGACACGTGGGATCCCGCGCTGATGGTGGACCTCCACACCACTGACGGCACGCGCCACGGTTACCTGCTGACCTACGCGCCGCCCCTGGAGCCCATCGGGCCGGCGGGGCCCACGAACTTCGTGCGCGACCAGATGCTGCCCGCGCTCCAGCACACGCTCGAGACCCGCTACCACGAGCCGATCTTCGTCTACGGCGACGTGGACGACCAGATGCAGCCGACCAGCTGGGACACCTACGCGCCGCTGGGCTGGTACGGCACCAACTACGTGGGCCTCCGGGGCCGGATGGCGATCCTGTCGGAGGCGTACTCGCATGCCGACTTCAAGACCCGCGTCCAGGTGATCGCACGACTTCCTGGTCGAGATCCTGGCCTACGCCGCCGCGCACGCGGACGAGATCCGGCGCTTGGAGCGCGAGGCCGACCGGCAGACCACGCTCGAGGGCGCGGGCGCGGCGCCACGTCCCAGCCTCGCGGTCGAGTATTCGATGGTCTCGCGCGGCACGGAGCCGGTGGTGCTGGAGGTGATGCAGCCGTCGGCCGATACGACGCCGCGCGGGCGCCACCGCCTCACGCCCACGGGCCAGTACCGCACCGTGCGCATCCCGGTGCGCGACCGGTTCGTGGATTCGGTCAGCCGGCCGCTGCCCGCGGGCTACTTCGTGCCGGCCGGCGCGGGCGACGTGCCGCGCGTGCTGCGGCTCCACGGCATCCAGGTCGAGCGGCTGGTGACGGACTGGACCGACACGGTCGAGACGCTCGGCGTCACGCAGCTCACCTGGCAGCCGCGGGAGTTCCAGGGCCATCACCTGCTGGCGGTGACGGGCACGTACGCGCGCTCCGTCCACACGGTGCCCGCGGGTACCTACTTCGTGTCCACGGCGCAGCCGCTGGGCCGCCTGGTGTTCGCGCTCCTCGAGCCCGAGGGCTGGGGACTGGCGCGCTGGGGCCTGCTCGACCGGCTGCTCGGCGCCGAGTTCGGGACGTACTCGGGACTGGTGTACGGATCCAGTCGGGTGCAGGAGTTTCCCGTGTGGCGTGCCGTCAGGAAGCCGCCGGCGCCGATGCGGGTCCTGCAAGGCGCGAGTGGCGAGAATTGAGAGGTCAGCGGAGTTGCCAGACGCCAAGTTGCGAGTGGTTACCAGACGCCAGCCGGCCGACGGCAGACCAGTGAACAGTCGTGAGGCGCCAGAAGACGGCGAGCAGGGGCGGAGGGGAGGCATGTGTCTCCGATCTCCTCGCCTCTGGGAACCACTGTCAACTTGGCGTCTGGGAACTGTTCTGATCATCTGCACTCTTGCTGCTGCTCTCCCCGTCCGGGTGCAAGGCCAGGATCCCTCGTCGGCCCTGGCGGCGGCCCAGCGCGGCCAGCTCGACAGCGCCTACGGCCTCATCCGGCGCGCCGCGGCCGCGCACCCCGACAGCGCGGCGGTGCAGTTCTGGCTCGGCGAGATCGCCGCGTTCAAGGCGCGCTCCGCCGGCGTCAGCATCTCCGCGTATGCCGCCGCGCGGCGCTCGAAGGCGGGCTTCGCCCGCGCCGTCCAACTCGAGCCCGAGAACCCGGACTACCTGCAGGGCCTCGCCGAATTCCTGGCGCAGGCGCCCGGGATCGTGGGCGGCGACCGCGACTCGGCGGTGGGATTGGCGGAGCATCTGCGGCGCGTGGACGCGGTGCGCGGGATCCTGGTGCTGGCCGACATCCGCCGGCGGGGCAGGGAGCGGGAGCGGCGGACCGCCGACTCGCTGGTGTACGCCCTGATGGTGGCCTACCCGGAGGACCGCATCGCGACGGGCGGCGCGGCCAACTACTGGGCGCAGACGGGTCGGCCGGAGCGCGGCGTCGCGCTCTACCTCAAGCTGGTCGAGCGCGACTCCACCGACGCGCCCGCGCGCTTCGGCCTGGCACGGATGCTGGTGGCCGCCGGCCAGCAGCCCCGGCTGGCGCAGCGGCAGCTGCAGTACGTGCTCGGGCACGCCGCGGCGCTGGCCTCGGATGCCTCCACGCCCGGCATGCCGGGCCGCCGCTTCTACTTCAGCCCCGCCGGCCTCTGGTGGCGCCTGGGCCAGACCTACCGGCAGCTCGGGATGAGCGACAGTGCCCGCATCTGCTACCGGCGCGCCCTGGCGCTGAGCCCCGGCATGCGGCAGGCGCGCGCGTCCCTCGATTCGCTCCGGTAGCACTCCCCGAGAATTCGGTCGGCAGAGCGTCTCGTGCCTGGCCTCTTGGAACCACTGGCAACTTGGCGTCTGGCAACTGATCTGACTCGGTATTCTGCATTCTGGCATAACAATTATGTGCATAATGCACTGTAATTGCTCAAGCTATGGTGACTGATGTCATACACTGCAATCTGCACGCTAATCAGTTGACAAAATGCAGAGATTCCGATTACCGTACCCCCATGAAACTCATCACGACGGTCGTCCGCCCCGAGCGCCTGCCGGAGGTCAAGGCGGCGCTGTTCCGCGCCGGGGTCACCGGCATCACCCTGACGCGCGTCGTCGGCCACGGCGGCGAACGTGAGGTCCTCAGCCAGTACCGCGGCACGACGATGGCGATGGAATTCCACGAGAAGGTGAAGATCGAGATGGCGGTCTCGGAGCCGTTCGTCGAGGCCACCGTGAAGGCCATTCTCGCCTCGGCGCGCACGGGCGAGGTGGGCGACGGCAAGATCTTCGTCCAGCCGCTCGAGCGCGTGATCCGGATCCGCACCGGCGAGCAGAACAACGATGCGCTCACGGCGGTGAACGCCGACCAGGTGCAGCGCGCGGCCCTGCTGATTGACGAGACGGACGCCGTCGCCTACGGAGGCGCCTGATGATCGGCCTCGCGGGCTTCTCTCTCTCGGCGGCCGCGGCCGCGCAGGCGGCCGCGCCGGCCGCCGCGATCTCGGCCGGCGACACCGCGTGGGTGCTGATGTCGAGCGCCCTGGTGCTCCTCATGACCGTGGGGCTCGCCTTCTTCTACGGCGGGCTGGTGCGTCCCAAGAACTCGCTCAACACGATGATGATGAGCGTCGTGGCGCTGGGCGTGATCGGCGTGCAGTGGGTGCTGGTCGGATACTCGTTCGGCTTCGCCCCCGGCACCGCGTGGCTGGGCGGGCTGTCGTGGGCGCTCTTCAAGGGCGTGGGCATGGCGCCGGCGCCCGCGTACGCGGCGACCATCCCGCAGCAGGCGCACGCGCTGTTCCAGGGCATGTTCGCCATCATCACCCCGGCCCTGATCTCGGGCGCCATCGTCGAGCGGATGCGCTTCCGCGCCTACGTCGTGTTCCTGGTGTTGTGGAGCACGCTGGTCTACGATCCGCTGGCCCACTGGGTGTGGGGCGCCGGCGGGTGGCTCGCCACGCGCGGCGCGCTGGACTTCGCCGGCGGCACGGTGGTGCACATCAGCGCCGGCGTCTCGGCCCTGGTGGTGGCGCGGCTCCTGGGGCCGCGGCGCGATTTCCGGCGCACGCCGCTCGCGCCTCACAGCGTTCCGCTGGTGCTGCTGGGCGCGGGGCTGCTGTGGTTCGGCTGGTTCGGCTTCAACGCCGGCTCGGCCCTGGCCGCCAACGGCGTCGCCTCGCTCGCGTTCGTCAACACCAACGCGGCGGCCTCCGCGGCGCTGGTGGCCTGGGCGCTGCTGGACAGCGTGCGGCTCGGCAAGGCGACGGCGGTGGGCGCGGCCACCGGCGCGGTGGCGGGCCTCGTGGCCATCACGCCCGCGGCGGGATACGTGAGCACGCCGGCGTCGCTCGTCATCGGCGTCCTCGGCGCGGGCGTGGCCTACGCGGCGATGCAGATCCGCTCGCGCACCCGCCTCGACGACGCGCTCGACGTGTTCTCGTGTCACGGCATGGCGGGCATCACGGGCGCGCTCTTGACGGGCGTGTTCGCCTCCAAGGCGGCCAACCCCGGCGGCGCCGACGGACTGCTCGCGGGCAACGCCGCGCAGCTCGGCGTGCAGGCGCTGGCGGTGCTGGCGGCCGTGTCGATCGCGGCGGTGGGCACCGTGGCCATCTACGGCCTGCTGCGCCTGACGATGCCGGTGCGGGCGGACGTGCACGACGAGATCGGCGGCCTCGATCTCGCCGAGCACGGCGAGGAGGCGTACTTCGGCGGCGACGTCGGTGCGGTCGCGGGCCCGGGGCTCGCGCTCGGCCACAGCGTGATCGTGGCCGCGACGCCGGCCGCCCCGCCGTCCGCCGGAGCCGTCCCCGTCACTCCCTGAGCGGCGCACCAGGCCCGTAGCCCTGGCGCTCCTCCCGCCCAGTCGAGCCCCGCGTGACCTCGCTCCCGCGGGGCTCGCTGCTTGCGCTGCGACGAAAGCTCCCCTAGAAACATCCGGGACATATGAGGGTCTAATACGCGCGTACAGCACCGAGCTTCACCGGGCCCCGGACCCCGGGCCCCGGATCCTTGGACTTTCAGGACATCCCGACATGAACGCTCGTCTCACCATCGGCGTCGCGGTCCCCTTCCTCCTCGCCGCCTGCGCCCACCGGGCCCCGGAGTACGACGTCACGTCCGAGGCGCCTCAGCCGGCACCCGCCGGCGTGAGCTTCGCGGGCACGTGGCTCTACAACCCCGACGCCAGCGACCGGCCGGGCCAGGGCCAGATGGGTGGTGGCGGCTTCGGCGGTGGTGGCCGCCGGGGCGGGTTCGGTGGCGGGCGCGGCGGCTTCGGCGGCGGCGGGGGCAGGGGCGAGGGCGGGGACGAAGGTGGCGGCCGGCGCCGGGGCGCCGGCCAACCCGACAGCGCCATGATGCGCGAGCCGCCGGGGCGCCTGGTGATCGCGCAAGACGACAGCTCGATGACCATCAGCCCGCGCACGCCCCGCGACAGCGTGTCGAACACGCTCTTCTTCGACGGGCGCGACATCGCGGCGAGGGCGCTGGGCGGAGCGACGGAAACCCTGCGCGGGCGCTGGAACAAGAGCGAGTTCCGTCGTGAGCCGGGACCTGCCCAACGGCGGGACGCTCACCGAGACCTACGAGATCACCAAGCACGGGCAGCGGCTGGTGATCCACGTCAAGATCGACCGCGGCCGGAACGCCAGCGACCAGGAGCGGGTGATGCCGGAGATGCGGCGGGTGTACGACAGGTATGGGAGCTAGGACGGGCGTTAGTGGGTTGTAGGTTGTGGGTTGTGGTGAAAGGCCTCTCCCACAACCTACAACCCACAACCTACTAACCGTCGTGGCATCCCTCTTGCACTTCCACGCGGCACCAGCCCCGTGGAGTCGCGCATGCGCAGAGCCACCAACGTCTTCCTCGCCGTCCTGGCCCTCGCCGCCCGCCTCGCGCGCCCTCGCGCAGGCGCCGGGCGGGTCGAGGCACGCGGCCGCAGCCACCCGGAGTACCTGGTCTCGACCGGCTGGCTCGCCGCGCACCTGGGCTCGCCCAGGGTCGTGGTGATCCACGTGGGTCGCACCGACGACGCCTATCGCGCCGGCCACATCCCCGGCGCGCTGTTCCTGCCGCTCTCCGCCGTGGCCACGACCGTGAACGGCGTGCCGAACGAGTTCCCCGCGCCCGCGCGTGCTCTCGACCACCTTCCGCGATCTCGGCCTCGGCAACGGGGCGCGCATCGTGATCTACGGCGACGATCCGGGACTCCAGGCCGCGCGGGCCTGGGTCGCGCTGGACCTGCTGGGTCAGAGCGCGCGCGCCGCGATCCTCGACGGCGGTCTCACGCGGTGGAGGGCCGAGCATCGGGCGGTCGAGGTCACGGCGCGCATGCCCCACCCGGAGCTGCTCGCGTCGCGGTGGCGCGCGGACCGGGTCGTGTCGGCGGCCTGGGTGCGGGCCCACCTGGGCGACCGCGCCGTCGTATTCGTGGACGCCAGGTCGCCGGAGCTGTACGCCGGCACGCCCGCGGACCCGGCGAGCGGGCACCTGCCCGGCGCCCGCAGCCTGTATTGGATGAACGCCCTCGTGTCGGCCGACGATCCGGTGCTGCGGCCCGCGAGCGAGCTGCAGGCGCTGTGGAAGTCCATCGGCGCCGGCCGCCGGCCGGTCGCGACCATCGTGACCTACTGCCACACCGGGATGCAGGCGAGCCAGGACTACTTCGTCGCGCGCTACCTCGGCTTTCCCGACGTGCGGCTCTACGACGGCAGCATGAGCGAGTGGACGACCCTGCACTATCCCGTCGAGACGTCGTCCCGCTGACGATGGCGCCCCCAGCCCCGCCGCTTGCAGGCCCCGGAAGGGAACGCCAAGTTATGGACATGGCCGGCGTGAGTGGCTCGAAACCGACGGGCTGGGCCCGGTTGTGGGCCACGGCACGGCCGTTTGCGCGGCCGACGCCGCGCAACGGCGCGTGGTATCCGGTCGTGGGCGAGGCGTCGGGCGAGCGAATCGTGATCGAGGTCCGCGGCAAGCGCGTCGCCATCCTGAAGAAGTACCTCGAGGTCCGGCCCGACCAGCCGAAGGTGTTCACGGTCGTCGTGCGCACGCGCGATACCGCGGCGACGGTGCTCGACGCGCGCGGCCAGAAGATCGAGCGCGTCTACGCGGTTTGCCCCGCCTGCACCCAGCGCCTGCCGGTGGTGACGAACCAGGCGTCGGCCATTTGCCCGCGCTGCGGCCATCACGCCGAGGTGGCGTGGTGGGAAACAGGGTGACGGTTGATGGGTTGTAGGTTGTAGGTGTGGTGGGTCGCGAGACGACGGAACTCAGCGGCGGTGGGGCCTTCCCACAACCCACAACCCACAACCCACAACCTACCAACCGAAACTCGGGCGGTAATCGGTCCGTCCTACTAGGCATGCTCCCCGGCCAAGTACCTTCATGAATCTGCTCATTCCCGCCGCGCTGCTGGCTCGCGTGGCGATGAGCCCGGTCGTCCCCTCGCCCACGTCCGTGGCCGTGCCGCGGGTCAGCGACGCCGTCGTCGCCGTGGACGGTCGACTCGACGAGCCGGTCTGGTCGCGGGCCGCGGTGCTGCGTGGCTTCTCGCAGTACCTCCCCAACGACAACCGGCCGGCCGACGACTCGACCACGGTGCTGGTCTGGTACTCGCCGACGGCCATCTACTTCGGCATCCGCGCCTACCAGGACTCGACCAGCGTGCGCGCCACGCTCGCCGATCGCGACAAGATCACCGGCGACGACTACGTCGAGATCCTGCTCGACACCTTCAACGACCGGCGCCAGGCGCTGGTCTTCGGCGTGAACCCGCTCGGCGTGCAGGCCGACGGCACGCTGCGCGACGCGACGCGGGCGACCATCAACTTCCTCTCCTCCGCCGTCACCGGCGCCTATACGCTCGACTTGAGCCCCGACTACGTCTACGAATCCAAGGGCCACCAGACCGCCTGGGGCTACGAGATCGAGGTGCGGATCCCGTTCAAGACCCTGCGCTACCAGTCGCGTGATCCGCAGGACTGGGGCCTCAACGTCATCCGGGTGGTGCAGGCCACGGGTCATCAGCTGACCTGGACGCGGGTGCTCCAGACGCAGGCGTCCTTCCTCGCCCAGGGCGGGACGCTCACCGGACTCACCGACCTGCACCGCGGGCTCGTGCTCGACGTGACGCCCGAGGCGACGAGCACCCTGACGGGCGGGCAGCAGTCCGCGGGCTGGAAGTACGGCGGCGGCGATCCCAAGATCGGCGTCACCGCGCGGTGGGGCGTCACCACCAACCTGACCTTCAACGGCACGGTGCGTCCCGACTTCTCGCAGGTCGAGGCGGACGCGCCGCAGATCCAGTTCGACCCGCGGCAGGCGCTGTACTATCCGGAGAAGCGGCCGTTCTTCCTCGACGGCCTGGAGATGTTCGCCTCGCCCTTCCAGTTGATCTACACGCGGCGGCTGGTGGACCCGGACGGCGCGGCCAAGCTGACGGGGAAGGTGGGCGCCACCTCGGTGGCGGTGCTCTCGGGCGTGGACGGGACGGAGGCGTCGGCCACGGGCGCCGATCACCCGCTTCCTGAACGCGGTGCGCCTCAAGCAGGACCTGGGAGGCAGCAACACGCTCGGCCTGGTGTACACCGACCGGGTGGACGGACCGGGCTTCAATCGCGTGGCGGCGGTCGATGGGCGCTTCGTGCTCGGCAGCGCCTACGCCTTGACGTTCCAGGGCGGCGGGAGCGCGACGCGCGACTCCGGCGCCACGCTCTACGCCCCCATCTGGTACGCCTCGCTGGTGCGCTCGGGGCGACGGTTCAGCTTCACCTTCTCGGGCAGCGGCATCGGCGACGACTTCCGGGCGTCGAGCGGCTTCATCTCGCGCTCGGGCATCGCGCAGGTCGCCTTCAGCCCGACCTACACCATCGTCGGCAAGAGCGGGTCCTGGCTCGAGAGCTTCGCCGGCAACATCTACACGGCCGGCACCTGGGACGACTACCGGCTGTTGTCGAGGGGCGACCCGCCCGACACCCGGCAGTTCCACATCAACACCGGGTTCACGCTGCGCGGCGGCTGGCAGGTCGGCGCGTCGGTCCTGTTCGAGTCGTTCGGCTACCCGGCGCCGCTCTACGCCAACGAGTACGTCGAGCGCACGGTGGGCGGCGTGACGGACACCGTGCCGTTCACGGGCCAGCCGCGCATTCCCAACCTCGACTACGGCGGCAACATCTCGACGCCGCGGTTCCAGAACTTCTCGCTCTCGGCGTACCTGCTGCTCGGCCACGACGAGAACTTCTACGAGTGGGCGTCCGGGCGGCTCGTGGTGGGCACGCTGGACCTGACCTGGCGGCCCACCGATCAGCTGCGTGCCGAGCTGATCTACAACCACCAGCAGATCATCCGCCGCGACGGCGGCAGCACGGTCGCCCTGATCCGCGTGCCGCAGCTCCGGCTCGAGTACCAGCTGGCGCGGCCGCTCTTCATCCGCCTGATCGGCCAGTACACCTCGAACCAGGTGGACGCGCTGCGCGACGATTCCCGCACCGGCGGCGCCATCCTGGTCCGCGACCCGGCGACCGGCGCGTTCACCCGCACCGCGCCCATCGCGAGCAACGCCTTCCGGATGGACTGGCTGCTCTCCTACCGGCCGACGCCCGGCACCGTGGTGTTCGCCGGCTACGGCAGCAGCCTGGACGACGTGGGGGCGTTCCGATTCCGAGGGCTGGCTCGTACCGCGGACGGGTTCTTCGTGAAGCTGAGTTATCTCTACAGGGTCTAGGGTGTGAGGGGTGTAGGGTGTAGGGATGCGGTGCAGAGCGTCGCCGCACACCCTACCCCCTACACCCTACACCCCAGCTTTATTCACGTCATGCCTGATTATCACTACCTCATCATCGGCGGCGGCATCGCGGCCGACGCCGCCGCGCGCGGCATCCGCGAGCTCGACACGATCCGCGACATCGGCGTGTTGAGCGAGGAGCCCGACCCGCCCTACAACCGGCCGCCGCTCACCAAGGGCCTGTGGAAGGGCGACGCCTTGGACGGCATCTGGCGGAAGACCGCCGACGCCGGCGTCACGCTGCACCTGGGCAAGAAGGTGACGAAGCTCGATCCCAAGGCGAAGCAGGTCACCGATCATCGCGGCGCGACCTACGCGTACGGCAAGCTCCTGATCGCCACGGGCGTCCGGCCGCGCACGCTGGTGGCGGGCGGCGAGTCGGTCATCTACTACCGCACGCTCGCCGACTACCGGCGGGTGCGCGAGGCGGCGGACCAGCACAAGCGCTTCGCCATCATCGGGGGCGGATTCATCGGCTCCGAGCTGGCGGCCGCGCTCGCTGACTGCCGGCTGCGAGGTCACGATGGTCTTTCCCGACCCCGGCATCGGCGCGCGCCTCTTCCCCGCGGACCTGATGCGGTTCGTGAGCCAGTACTTCACCGACAAGGGCGTGCGGCTCCTGCCCGGCCAGTCCGTGCTGGGCCTGGTGAAGAAGGGCCGCAACTTCGCCGTCCGGACGCTGAGCGGCGCCGACGTGGACGCGAACGTCGTGGTGGCGGGTATCGGCGCCCAGCCCAACAGCGAGTTGGCCGAGGCGGCGGGCCTCGCGGCCGACAACGGCATCGCGGTGGACGAGCGGCTGCGGGCGGGCCATCCCGACGTCTATGCGGCGGGCGACGTCGCCAGCTTCGTGAGTCCGGCCCTCGGCGAGCGCGTGCGCGTCGAGCACGAGGACAACGCGCTCGCGATGGGGAAGTACGCGGGCCGCGTCATGGCGGGCGCCGACGACGGCCCGTACGCGCACCTGCCGTTCTTCTATTCCGATCTCTTCGACCTCGGCTACGAGGCGGTGGGCAACCTCGACCCGCGGCTCCAGACCGTGAGCGACTGGAAGGTGCCCTTCCGCGAGGGCGTCGTGTACTACCTGGACGGCGGCCGCGTGCGCGGCGTGCTGCTGTGGAACACCTGGGGCCAGGTGGATGCGGCGAGGCGGCTGCTGGCGGAGAAGGGCCCGTTCGATGCGGCGGCGTTGAAGGGCAGGTTGCCGGAGTGAAATAGGTTGTGGGTTGTGGGTGGTGGGTTGTAGTTCCCACAACCCACCACCTACAACCCACTAACGCTCATTTCTTGCCCACTTCATTGCGTAAGTACCCCACCACCGCCTGCGCCTCGACGATGAAATCCCCGTAACTCTTCCGTACCTGGTCCATCGCCCATTCCCTCGCGCCCGCCTCGATGTCCTTGAGCGTCTCGGCCAGGCGGCGCGCGCCGAGCTGCGCGGCCGACGACTTGAACGCGTGGGCGAGCCGCGCCACCTCCGCCACGTCCTCGGCCTCCACCGCCGCCGCCATCGCGGTGGTGCGCGTGGCCGCCGCGGAGAGGAAGCTCTCGACGATGCCGTCCACCGCGTCCGCGGCGCCGGCGTCGGCCATCTCGCGCCGGAACGCCGCCAGGTCCACCGGCGGCGCCACCGTGCGCGCGCCCCAGCCCTCGGCCGCGGCGAACAGCTCGAACGCCTTGAACGGCTTGGTCACGTAGGCGTTCATCCCCGCCGCCAGGCAGTTCTGCCGCTCCTCGGCCAGCGCGTGCGCCGTGAGGGCGACGATGGGCAGCTCGGCGCAGGCGGGCATCGCGCGGATGGCGCGCGTGGCATCGAGCCCGTCCATCTCCGGCATCTGGATGTCCATCAGCACCACGTCGTAGTGCCCGCGGCTCGCCTGGGCCACCGCGGCGGTGCCGGTGCCCACCACGTCCACGTGATGGCCGCGCTTCCGGAGCATCGTCGCGGCCACCTCCTGGTTCACCTGGTTGTCCTCGGCCAGGAGGATCGTCAGGTGGCGGCGCGACTCGGCGATGCGGTGCCGAGTCACCACCTCGGGCGTGCCCTCGGGCCGGCCCAGGATGCCGGCCACCATGTCCAGCAGGTCGGCGCGCGAGACCGGCTTGGTGAGGTAGCCGTGGATGCCGAGATCGCGGCAGCGCTGGGCGTCGCCGCGCTGGCCCGCCGACGTCAGCATCAGGAGCCGCGTGGCCTTGAGCGATGGGTCCGCGTGGATGTCCTCGGCGAGCTGGAAGCCGTCGCGGTCCGGCATCTGGGCGTCGAGGATGGCGAGCGCGAACGGCGAGCGCGCGGCGGCGGTGCGCTGCAGTGCGGCCAGCCCCTCGCGCCGCGCTCGCCGCCTCCTCGACCGTGACGCCCGCGGCGAACAGCAGCCCTCGCACCACGCGCCGGTTGGACGCGTTGTCGTCCACCACCAGCATCGTGAGCCCCGAGAGCTGCACCGCGCCCACCGCGGGCAGCGCCACCGGCACCGCCGCGTCCACCGCCAGGTCCACCGCGAAGGAGAACTCGCTCCCGCGGCCCACCTCGCTCTTCACCTCCAGCATGCCGCCCATCAGCTGCACCAGCCGCTGCGCGATCGTCAGGCCGAGCCCCGTGCCGCCGTACTTCCGCGTCATGGAGAGATCGCCCTGGCTGAACGCCTGGAAGATGGACTGCCGCTGCTGCTCGGGGATCCCGATGCCGGTGTCGCGCACGGTGAAGCGCAGCGTGGCGCGGCCCTTGTCGCTCCGACACCAGGCGCACCGACAGCACCACCTCGCCCTCGTGGGTGAACTTGACGGCGTTGCCCACCAGGTTGGTCAGCACCTGCCTGAGGCGCGTCGGATCGCCGCGCACCTGCTCCGGCACCGAGCTGGGCATGTCGGCCAGCAGCTCGATCTTGTTCTCGCGCGCCTTGACGCCCATCAGGCTCACCGTGCCGTCCACCAGCCGCGGCAGGTCGAACGGCACCGTCTCGAGCTGCAGGCTCTCCGCCTCGATCTTCGACAGGTCGAGGATGTCGTTGAGGAGCGTGAGCAGCGTCTCGCCCGACGACTGGATCAGGCCGAGCGAGCGCCGCTGGTCGGCCGTCAGCTCGGTGTCGAGCAGCAGCTCCGCGAGGCCGAGCACGGCGTTCATCGGCGTGCGGATCTCGTGGCTCATGTTGGCGAGGAAGGCGCTGCGCATCTGCGCCACGCGCTCGGCCGACTCCTTCGCCTCCTGGAGCGCGGTGCGCGCGGCGATCTCGTCGGTGATGTCCTCGTACAGCACGAACATGCCGGGCTCGCCCACGCCCTCGACCCGCGCCGCCGAGGCGCGCACCGACACCAGCTCGCCGTCCTTGCGGCGCCGCTGGACCTCCGTGACCATGGTCATGCCGCCCCGCACGGTCTCGTCGAGTCGCTGCGCCTGGTGCAGCTCCGGCTCCGGCACGATGAGGTCGTTGAGCGGCCGGCCCAGGACCTCCTCGCGCGTGTAGCCGAACAGCACCTGGAAGCGCGGGTTGGCGTCGCGCACCAGGCCGTCCGGATCCACCACGACCGTGGCGACCGGGGCGCTGGCGAACAGGGCGTCGAGCCGGGCACGCTCGCGGGCCGCGCGCTCCTCGCTCACGCTCAGCTCCACGTTGGTGAGCGCCTGTTGCACGAGGCTGGTGTAGCCGCGCTGCTGGGTGATCACCATGACGAGGCTGAACAGGCCGATCAGCAGCAGCGCCATCACGTGCATGTTGGTGACGGGTCCGGCCGTGAGGATGCCAGCGGCCAGCGGCACCACGATGCCGGCGAGGAACCAGCGGAACGCCCGGCGGTCCGGGGCGAAGGTAGCCACCGCGCCGGCCACGAGGCCGGTGAGGATCATCATCACCAGGGCCAGCTCGCTGAACCGGAGCCAGCGTGAGAACAGCCCCGCGCCGACACCCCACGCGACGGCCAGGCTGGTCGTCACCAGCCGGTTCAGGTGGCGTTCGTGACTGGTGAACTCGTGGGTGAGGAGGCGGTGCCGCCGGTACGCGCGCATCGCGCAGGCGAGCGCGATCGCCGCGGCCCAGGCGCCGAGCACCAGGTGCGGAACGCGTGCCGTAGCCGAGGGCCACGACGGCGGCCATCAGGACCAGGTGGGAGAATTCCGCCAGCGCACCTTCGCGGATGATGCGCTCGCGGGTTTCGCGGACCAGGGATTCCTTGACCTGGTCGCTCATCGCGTGGCGGGCCGGTGGCATGGCCTAACATAATGTCAGGCACCCGGTTCGCCCTATAGGGAGTTATAGTCGGGTGTAGGGTGTCGGGTGTCGGGGTGTGGGGGTGTGGGGCCCACACCCTACGCCCTACACCCTACACCCTTTTCACCCCAACTCCGCCCTCACCCCCACCACCGCTCTCCGCACCGGCACCAGCGGGCCGCCGAACAGCCGGTACTCGTCGAGCCGGCACGAGGGGATCAACTCCCCCTGCCAGGCCATCATGTTCGGGCAGCCGCCGCACAGGTTCACCTTGCCGTCCAGCACCTCGGCGGGCTGCTGCAGGGCGATGCTCTGCATGTAGGTGGGCTCGAGCAGGCGCCGAGGGCTGCGGAGCGCCGCGCTCGCGAAGCGCTTCAGCGCGTGCCGCACCTCGGCGTCCACGGCCGCCAGGAGGTAGGTCTTCTTCCCGATCCGCGGGCTCCGGGGGAAGTCGAGGTAGCGCCCCGTCCAGAAGTGGTGCGCGATCTGCACCGCCTCCACCGTCCGCGCGCCCAGGTATCCGTACGGGCCCGACGCCGAGCCGATGTGCAGGGCCACGAGGAACTTCGTGGTCTTGGGCGCGGCGGTACCCGGCATGAAGACCGCGGCGCGGAACCGGCGGTCGTGCACCTGGAGCACCTCGTACATCTCGTCCGCGGTGACCGCGACGCTCTGCAGGTCGGCGGTCGCGTGCTTGAACGCGCTCGCGTCCACCTTCTGCCCGTTCACCTGGTACTCGTATTCGCCGCCGATCGGGATCGAGCGGAACGCGATCAGCGACACGTGCTGGACCTTGTGCAGGTTGCTGCGGCACCACTCCAGCACGTGGGGCAGGTAGGGCAGGCTCGAGGGCATGACGGTGATGCTGAACGCGCACTGCATCCCGCCGGCTTCCCATACCAGGTCGGCGAAGTGCTGGCGCAGCTCGTTCATCTCCGCCTCGTTCTTGCCGCTCCAGCCGTGGCGTTCCATCCCGCTGTCCACGTGGAACTGGAAGCGCACCAGGCCGGCCTTGCGGAACTCGCGCGCCAGCTCGAGGGTGAGCCGCTCGCCGTGCGTCAGCAGCAGCGGCTTCAGGCCCTGCCGGGCGATGAACTCGACGACCTCGAGGATGCGCGGGTAGAGCAGGGGCTCGCCGCCGGCGATGGCGATGCGGTCGCAGTTGGTCAGGCGCTTGACGGCGAGGACGTCGGCTTCGATCTGCGCCAGGGGCACGTGACCGAGGAGCTGGTGCCGGTAGCAGCCGGGGCAGGAGAGATCGCACGCGTCCGTCACTTCGACCCAGCCGCCGGGATTGTCGGTCGGCGACCACGGCAGCTGGTACATCCTCGTGCGATCGATGGGCATCGCTTCCTCCCGGCGCGCCGTGCGGCGCGCGCCGTTCGCCATGCATGCTAGGCGGGGGGCGTTATGCGAGCGTCACGCGCCTGTGTCCGCAGGCCGGGACGGAGATCGCGCGCCGGCCCTAACTGTTGTCCGGATATGGTGTTAGGATTTACCACCGGCGGGCCCCCCGCGCCGAATCGCAGCGCAGTGCATATGTTAGTGACCCCCTCGCGACACCCTCTGGGGAGATTGCCGCCGTGGCTGACGAAAACAGGGACCGCATCGAGTTCTGGCGCGAGGAAGTGTTGCGGCGCGCCGAGCAGGCGCTGCAGGGCCGGCTCGTGGCGTTGTTCGAGGCGACGGATCGCCACGTTTCGCCGGTGGCGATCGGATCGAACCGCCGCTTGCCGCTGACGGCGTCGGCGGAGATCAACGAGGCCGTGCGCAGCTGGAGCGTGCCGGTGCGCTCGGGGAGCAAGTGGCTCGCGGCGCGCCTCGACATGGGCCGCTGGTGCATCGCGCCCGTGCGCAGCGACATCCCGGCGCCCCCGCCCGGCGGCGTCGAGCGGCGGCGCAAGGAGCGGATGACGCTCGAGCTGGCCGGCATCTGCCTGGGGCTGCTCGAGGAGCGGTTCGCGGCGAGCGCCCGCGATGAGAAGGTTGGTGGGTGATAGGTGGTAGGTTGTGGTCCCCACAACCCACCACCCACAACCCACTAACTCCTTTGCCTTTCTGCATGCCCGGCGATTTCAAGAATATCTATGAAGACGTCCATTACGCGGACGCCTACGCCCGTCTCGAGTTTCCCGGCACCTACTATCTGGCGTTCAGGGATTTGCCCGACGTGTTCGTGCGGCACGTGCGCGGGAGCGCGGGCGCGGCCGCGGGCGCGTCGCCGGGGCGCGGCAAGGCGGCCGCCTCGCCCCCCGCGGGCGGCCGGGCGCGCGCGCCGAGGAAGCTCCGGGCGCTGGACTTCGGTTGCGGCGCGGGCCGCTCGACGCGGTTCCTCACGCGTTGCGGCTTCGACGCGGTGGGCGTGGACATCTCGCGCGACATGGTGTCCATCGCGAGCCAGATGGACCCGTCGGGCGACTACCGCGTGATCGCCAACGGAGACTTCAGCGGCCTGGCGGCGGCCTCGTTCGACCTCGTGTTCGCCGCGTTCCCGTTCGACAACGTGCCGACGCGCGAGCGGAAGGTCCGGATCTTGGCCGGGCTGCGCGGGCTGCTGGCGCCCGGCGGGCGGCTGGTGAACGTCGTCTCCTCGCCCGAGATCTACCGCCACGAGTGGGTGTCGTTCACGACGCGCGACTTCCCGCGGAACCGGCGGGCGCGCAACGGCGACGTGGTGCGCATCATCAACCTCGCCGTGGACGCCCATACGCCGGTCGAGGACGTGCTGTGGACCGAGGAGGCGTGGCGCGACGTGTACGCGGCGGCGGGGTTCGCGCCGGTGGAGGTGCTGCGGCCGCTGGCGGGGAAGAAGGAGCCGGTGGCCGGCGCGGCGGGCCCGGGCGCGGCAGGCGCTGGTTCGGCGGCCGCGGGGCAGCCGACCGCGGGGCAGCCGGTCGTGTGGGTGAGCGAGACCAAGGTGGCGCCGTGGGTGGTTTGGGTGCTCTCGCCGGGCTGAGTGACTCTCTCCACAACCCACAACCGTCCGAGCTCCTCGTGATCCGCCGCCCGCCCGCACTCACCGGCCTCGCGCTCCTGCTGGTTGAGACGTCGCGACAGGGAGAGCGCCGCGCCGCCTGCCTCGCACGGTTCGCGCCCGGCCACGCTCGTGGACCGCCGACCAGACAGCCCCTCCCCGGTGCGCCGCACCTTTCGCCGAGGGCTCCGGTCGGGCCACAGAATGCGCGTCTGAGCGGTGAACGCAGGACGAGCCCCGTCGCACCACCTGGCACACCTCCATTCTCGTTCTACCGGCCTGCGCTGAAGCCACAACCCTGTCGCACGCACGCCACCCAAGGTCGCGAGTTCGTATACGAAGTCGGCCTGGGCGGCCACACCGGACCCGCAAGCGAAATCGGAGCGAGAGGTGGTGCACCGAACCCGCAAGCGATAGGGGGGCCAGTTCGTATACGAACTCGGCGGGCGGCGCGCGGCTCAGGCGATGGTCCGCAGGATGCGCCAGACAGGCTCGGGCGCGTCGGCGGCCCGGACAGGATCCCCGGGGGGTGCCCGCCGCACGATCGTGTCGCCACGAGGAGCCCGGCGCGGCGACATCGCTCGATCATGAGAATGACGCATCCAGCCAGGGTAGCCCCTGGGCGATGCGATCGAGTTTGCCCGTCCGCCCTCGACCTCAGCTCCCATCGAGATCCGACGGTGCCGAGTAGAGTGCCGGACCGCAACAAATGGCTCCGCCGCTCGGCTATCGGCTCGTTAGCGTCGGGGCGTGCGCCCTTGCCAACCCTCTGCCGAGCCGAGCAACTTATGGGCATGCCGCAAGCAGCCGAGGTGTGGACCGCGGAGCGGATTCGCGCGCTCCCCGACGACGGTTTCCGTCACGAGGTCGTGGACGGGGAGCACTTGGTGAGTCCGTCGCCACGGCCCCTTCACCAGATCGCTGTGGGCGAGCTGATCCGGCTGCTCGATCCATATGTCAGGCAACACGGGATTGGGCGAGTGATTAGCTCACCCGCCGATCTCGAATTCGATCCTCACACCCTGATGCAGCCCGACCTGTTCGTCACGACGAAACGCAAGGTGAAGACCTGGACGGACGCCCTGCCGCTGCATCTCGCCGTCGAGGTGCTCTCGCCCAGCAGCGCCCGCGCGGACCGGATCGTGAAGCGCCGCCGCCTGCAGCGCGCAGGCGTCCCGGAGTACTGGATCGTGGACGTCGATGCGCGGCTGGTCGAGCGCTGGCGGCCGGCCGACAAGCGGCCGGAGGTGCTGGAGGAGCGCCTGCTGTGGCAGCCGGAAGGCGCGCCGGCGCCGCTGCTGCTGGACCTGGGGGAGCTGTTCCGCGAGGTGCTTGATAGTTAGTCGCTAACGCTTCTCCGAGTCCAGATTCCCCATCTGCCGCTCATCATACCTCGTGCCCGCCACCGCGGGCAGCGCCTTCTCGATCGCCGCCAGATCGTCCGCCGACAGCTTGACCCGCACCGCCGCGAGCGACTCGGCGAGCTGCTTGCGCGTCCGCGCGCCCATCACCGGGATGATGCGCGGCCCCTTGGCGAGCACCCAGGCGATGGCCAGCTGCGCCGGCTGGAGGCCCTTCGCGGCGGCGAGCTGCTTCAGCGTCTCGATGAGCTTGGCGTTCTGCGGCTGGTTCTCGGCCCTGAACCTCGGGAAATGGGCCCGCGTGTCGCCCGGCGCGAGCTTGGAGCCGGTGAGGAGGCCGCGCGAGAGCACGCCGTAGGCCGTGACGCCGATGCCCAGCTCGTCCAGCACCGGGAAGATCGCGCGCTCGGGGCCGCGGCTCACGACCGAGTACTCGATCTGCAGGTCGCTGATGGGCCGGACGGCGTGGGCCCGGCGGATCGTCTCGGCGCCCACCTCGGACAATCCGACGAAGCGCACGTAGCCGGCGGTGATCATTTCGCCGATCGCGCCGACGGTGTCCTCGATGGGCACGGCCGGGTCGAGCCGCGACGGGCGGTAGATGTCGATGTGGTCCACGCCGAGGCGCTTCAAGCTGTAGGCGAGGAAGTTCCGGACGGCCGCGGGCCGCGCGTCGAAGCCGCCCCACGCGTTGTCGGGCGAACGCATGGCGCCGAACTTGACCGAGAGCAGGACCGGCTCGTGGCGCCCCTTGAGCGCTCGGCCGATCAGCATCTCGTTGTGGCCGGAGCCGTAGAAGTCACCGGTGTCGAGCAGGTTCACGCCCGCGTCGAGCGCGGCGTGGATCGTGGCGATGCTCTCGGTCTCGTCGGCGGCGCCGTACATGCCCGACATTCCCATGCAGCCCAGGGCGATGGGGAAGACCTCGAGGCCGGTGGAGCCCAGATGACGAGCGGAGTGGTCGGTTGCTGACACGGTGCGCTCCCAGGCCGGTTGTGGGTTGTAGGTGGTGGGTTGTGGGAGAGGCCCGGGCGACCGGGCCTTTGTTTTTCCTACAACCCACCACCTACAACCTACCACCAGCCGCTTGCCTCACGGAGTCGGGCCCGTCCCCCCAAACTCCAAGCGCACCGTGATCTGAACGATCGGGTCAGCACGCACTATCCCGAAGAACGCCGTCGGCGGCGCGATCCCGTAGTCGCGGATGTCGAGCGGGAACGTCGCCGTCGCGAGGAGCGAGCCGGGCGAGACGACGACGGTGCCGGGGATGGTGTCGTCGCGCGTTTGGCCGCGGATGCCGAAGCGGCCGTAGAAGGTCACGGCCGTGGTGTCGCCGTGGGCGGCGCCGGGCGCGACGCGCAGCAGCTCGAAGCGGATCTCGGGGTAGTGCGCCGCGTCGAGCGTGCGGCGCATGCGCCCGTCCAGGAGGCCGATGCCGGTGTGGATCTTCGCCGCGGGGGCGAGCGCCACCGCGCGCACGGCGGCCAGCGAGTCGCCGGTGAACGCCGCGCTGTCGGCGGTGACGCGGGCGGTGAAGTCGGGGAAGTGGTGCACGCGCACGTGGACCGCGATCTCGCCGCGCCGGAGGGGCAGGGGCGTCAGTGCCTGTGCCGCCGCCCCGCGCGCGCCGGCGGCGAGCAGGGCTGCGGAGAGCACGGAGACGAGCAGGCGTCGCGGCGTCATCTCTCAACGTACATCGGATTGCGGCCGCATCCCTCAACCTAGAGGGGATTCTCTTCCCCACCACCTACAACCCGCAACCTGCTCCCCGCGACAATGGGCACCGAGCCGCAACATTGCGCGCCTCGGCCGGCCGAGCGTAAGGTTACGATGGCATCGGACCCCGCCTCGGGAGCACCGGTGCCGATCACGGCTAAGCTGTCGAACAAGTTCTACGAGCGGCTCGGCGACGATGTCGCAAATGAGCTGGTGGAGTGGCTGAACCTGGTGGACACGAGCTACCGGCAGGAGTTCAGGGAGCTGTTTGACGCGAACTTCGGGCGTGTGGAGGCCCGGATCTCCGGCGTCGAGGCTCGTCTGGACGCACGTATGGCCGCGATCGAGCAGCGAATGGCCGATCTGGAAGTCCACCTCATGGCCCGGATGGACGCCAAGCTCGCCGACCTTAAGTCCGAGCTGCTGAAGTGGATGTTCCTGTTCTGGGTCGGGACAATGGGGACGATGGTGGCGATCGTGAAGCTGTGAGGAACGGTCAGTCGGTGGCAGGTGGTAGGTTGTGGGAGAGGCCGCGGCGACGCGGCCTCTTGTATTTCCTACAGCCCACAACCTACAGCCGACTTCCCGCCGCACGGAGCCCCGAGCCGCAACAAATGGCTCCGCCGCTCGGCTATCGTGCCATTAGCGTGGGCGTGTGCCCCCTTGCCAACCCTTCGCCGAGCCGAGCAGACTATGGGCATGCCGCAGGCAGCCGAGTTGTGGACCGCGGAGCGGATCCGCGCGCTCCCGGACGACGGGCTCCGTCACGAGGTCGTGGACGGCGAGCACCTGGTGACGCCGGCTCCGCGGGTCGTGCACGAGCGCGCGGTGGGATTGCTGTGGGAGGCACTCGGGCAATACGTGCGCACGCATGGCCTGGGTGAGTGCTTCGGCAGCCTCTCCGACTTGGAGTTGGATCCCCGGACGCTCGTGCAGCCGGACGTGTTCGTCACGCCGCGGCGCCGCGCGAAGGCGTGGTCGGAGATGTTGCCTCTGCGGCTTGCCGTCGAGGTACTGTCTCCCAGCACGGCTCGGGCCGACCGGTTCGTCAAGCGGCCGAGGTACCAACGGGCGGGCATCGAGTTCTGGATCGTGGACCTGGACGCGCGCCTGGTCGAGCGGTGGTTCCCGGGAGACGAACGGCCGGAGGTGCTCACCGAGCGACTCGAGTGGCGACCGGATATGGCCGTGGAGCCGCTGGTGGTGAATCTCCCGTCGTTCTTCCGCGAGGCGCACGGAGAGGACTGAAGGCGGTTGGTGGGTCGTAGGTGGTTTGTGGGACAGGCCCGGGCGACCGGGCCTTTCTGTTGCGTCCCGGCGCGCGCCCGGATGCAATATCCGCCCTTCCCGTTCGCCATCCCGGAGCCCTCCGTGCGGATGTCTTTCCTACAACCCACAACCCACAACCTACCAACGGCCTTCCTCGGCGCCCTGATGCTTCTGGCCGCCCCTGCAAAGGGACAGGACGCCAGCCTGTGGAGCGGCGCCCTCCGGTGGCGGAATCATCGGCCCCTACCGAGGCGGCCGCACGGTCGCCGCCGTCGGCGTCCCCAGCCAGCCCAGCACCTTCTACATCGGCGTCAACAACGGCGGCGTCTGGAAGACGGACGACGCCGGGCCGCACCTGGAATCCCATCTTCGACGGGCAGAGCACCGGCTCGATCGGCGCCATCGCCGTCGCGCCGAGCGATCCCAACGTCGTCTACGTCGGCAGCGGCGAGGGCCTGCAGCGGCCCGACCTCTCCGTCGGCAACGGGATGTACCGCTCCGCCGACGCGGGCCGCACCTGGGCGCACCTCGGCCTCGACGACGCGCAGCAGATCGCCCAGATCCTCGTGGACCCGCGCGACGCGAACCGGGTGCTGGTGGCGGTGATGGGCCACCCGTACGGGCCCGAACGAGACGCGCGGCGTGTTCCGCTCGACCGACGGCGGCGCGACCTGGACCAAGCCGCTCTACCTGGACGAGAACACCGGCGCGATGGACCTGGCCTTCGACCCGGCGAGCGCGGACACGGTGTTCGCGGTGACGTGGGCGGCGCGGCAGACGCCGTGGGAGACGGGCGACGCCTCCTCGCTCCAGCTCCGCGGGCACAACGGCCTGTGGCGCTCGACCGACGGCGGGGCGACGTGGGCGCGGTTCGGCGCCGGCCTCCCCGACTCGACGGACGGGCTGGGCCGCCTCGGCATCGCCACGAGCCAGAGCGAGCCGCGGCGGATGTACGCCATCGTGCCCGACGGCAGGAAGAGCGGCCTCTACCGGAGCGACGACGGCGGCGCCGACTGGCGGCTGATCAACGGCGACGACCGCCTCTGGGACCGCGACGGCGACTTCAGCGAAGTGCGAGGTGGACCCGAAGAACGCCGACGTCGTCTACGTCGTCAACGTCTCGTCGTGGAAGAGCACCGACGGCGGCGCGCACTTCGTCGGCTTCAAGGGCGCGCCGGGCGGCGACGACCCGCACCGGCTGTGGATCAACCCGAACGATCCGCGGACGATGATCCTCGCCGGCGACCAGGGCGCGTGCGTCAGCGTCAACGGCGGCGACACGTGGAGCAGCTGGTACAACCAGCCCACGGCGCAGTTCTACCACGTCATCACCGACGACCAGTTCCCCTACCGCGTCTACGGCGGGCAGCAGGAGAGCGGCTCGGCGTGGGTGCTCTCGCGCGGGAACGACGGGCAGATCACGTTCGCCGACTGGCATCCGGTGGGCGCGGAGGAGTACGGCTACATCGCGCCCGACCCGCTGCACCCGAACCTGTGTCTTCGGCGGGAAGGTGAGCCGGTTCGACATGGCGACGGGCGACGTGCAGAACGTCGCGCCCGATTGCGCCGGCCGGGCACGAGCTGGCGGTTCGTGCGCACCGAGCCGCTGCTCTTCTCGCCCGTGGACCCGCGCATCCTCTACTTCGCCGGGAACGTCGTCTTCAAGACGCTGAACGGCGGCTCGACCTGGCAGGTGATCAGCCCCGACCTCACGCGGCCGGCGGACTACGACATGCCGGCGACCTGGGCGCGTTCGCCTCGGCCGATGGCGAGCACGGCGCGCATCGCGGCGTGGTGTACACCATCGCGCCGAGCTATCGGCGGGTGAACCTGTTGTGGGCGGGGACGGACGACGGGCTCATCTGGGTGACGCACAACGGCGGCGTGAAGTGGACCGAACGTGACGCCGCCGGCGCTGACGCCGTGGAGCAAGGTGAGCCTGATGGAGGCGAGCCACGCCGACACGCTCGAGGCGTACGCGGCGGTCAACCGGATCCGGCTCGACGATCTCGCGCCGCACGTCTATCGCACGCGGGACGGCGGGAAGTCGTGGACCGAGATCGTGGCCGGCCTGCCGGCGGGCGCGGTGGTGAACGCGGTGCGCGAGGACCCGCGCGTGCGCGGGCTGTTGTTCGCCGGCACCGAGCTGGGCGTGTTCGTGAGCATGGATGACGGCGATCACTGGCAGCCGTTGCAGCTCAACCTGCCGGTGACGAGCGTGCGCGATCTCTGGATCCACGAGTCGCGATCTGGTGGCCGGCACCCACGGCCGCGGCTTCTGGATCCTCGACGACATCGAGGTGCTGAGGGATGTGGCGAAAGCGGCGGTGGCGAGTGGGATGGGTGGGGCGGGGACGACACCCTACACCCTACCCCCTACACCCACTCTGTTACCGCCCCGAGCTGGCCACGCGCGTGCGATGGGACCGATGGACGGACACTCCTCTGCCGCCCGAAGAGCCTGCCGGCGAGAACCCGCCTGATGGCGCCATTATGCAGTACTGGTTGCCCGTCTGGCGTGACGGGCCCGGTGACGCTCGAGATCCTCGACGCGCGTGGCCAGCTGGTGCGGCGCTTCTCGAGCGACGATCCCGCCAGAGCTCCCGGATTCCACTGCCAACCTCCCCATGTACTGGCCCCGTCCCTGGCACGGCCTGAGTGCCGAGGCCGGGCTCGCACCGCTTCATCTGGGACCTGCGGTACCCGTTGCCGCCGGCGACGCGGCGCGGCTACCCCATCTCGGCCATCGCGCACAACACGCCGCTGGAGCCCGCGGGGCGTGTGGGTGATGCCGGGGCGGTACACCGTCAAGCTGACCGTGGGCGGGCAGTCGTACACCCAGCCGCTGACGGTGCGGATGGATCCGCGGGTGAAGACGCCGCTGGCGGGCTTGCGGCAGCAGTTCGACCTGGCGCAGCGGATCGTGGCGGCGTGGCGGAAGGACTCGTTGGCGTTGGCCGAGGTGCGGGCGATGCGTGCGCGCCTGGACACCCTCAAGCAGCAGGCGGGTGCCGGGCCGCGGGCCGACTCCCTCGCTGCGCTCGACGCCAAGCTGGCGGCGCTGGCGGGCGCGGGTGGTGGCCGGTTCGGCGGTGGTGGTCGCGGCGGGGCAGGGGCCGGCCCGACTCTGGCGAGCCTCAACGGGCAGCTGGGCGGGCTCTACGGTGTCGTCGAGGGCACGGACGCGGCGCCGACGCCGCAGGTCTCGCGTACCGCCGGGGAGGCGGAGCGGGGGCTGATCGCGGTCCTTGGGGCGACGCGCTCGACGAAGGCGAGAGGGCAGCGGCGCTCGGCGACCACGCTGGGTAGACCTCATCGGCAGGGCTGGCAAGGGTGCCTACCGGCCGCCTAATGCCTTGCGCATATGTTCCAGCTGAGGTCTGGAGCCAGGGGGACACGCTTGAAGGCATATGTCGGGGTCACGGACAACGATTGGTTCCGGTTTCTGCGTGGCCGGCCAGACCTAGACGAGGTCAACTTCTGGCAACCAGGTGGTACGCGCCTGTTCCGGACGTTGTCGGCGGGGCAGCCCTTTCTCTTCAAGCTGCACTATCCACAGAATTTCGTGGTCGGTGGGGGCTTCTTTGCTCATGCATCTCTGCTGCCGGCGCGCCTCGCGTGGGACGCCTTCGGCGACAAGAACGGGGCTGAGTCGTTCAGCCAAATGCGTGAGAGGATCAAAGATACCGGCGTGTGCCGTCTCAGCCGCACGTAGACTACACGATCGGATGCATCATCCTGCAGGATCCCTTCTTCTTGTTTGAAGAGCTCTGGATTGCGGCACCAGCGGATTTCAGTCGGAACATTGTCCAGGGCAAGTCCTACGACCTACGGAGCGGTAGCGGTCGCGAGCTTTGGGAAGCTGTGAGTGCGCGGCGTCTGGTGGAACGCCAGCAGAGTGAGTGAGGTGACCGGACCGATGTTCGGACCGATTACCACTACGCGGCCGCGTCTGGGACAGGGCGCGTTCCAGTGATGGTGACGGACACGTACGAGCGGCGATGCGCAGTCACCAAGGAGAAGGCACTGCCCGTCCTGCAGGCCGCGCATATTCGACCAGTGAGTGAAGGCGGGACCCACCGACTGGACAACGGGCTGCTGCTTCGGTCGGACGTCCACACGTTGTTTGACATGGGGTACGTGACTGTGACGCCGGAGCATCGTATCCGAGTGAGCCGACGCCTAAAGGACGAGTTCCACAATGGTGAGCACTACTATCAGTTCGAAGGTGCCGCCCTGTGGGTCCCGCGGCGTGCTGAAGAACGGCCCGCTCGCGAGTTCCTTGAGTGGCACGCCGACACTGTGTATCGGGGCTGAGGTACCAGAGATGGATCGACTAAGCGTTGTTCTTACGGACCTGCGCCGGTTCGTCACCAGGCGCGACTGGGCTCAGTTTCATGACCCGAAGAACTTGGCCATGGCCGTGGCCTCTGAGGCTGGCGAGCTGCTCGCGGAGTATCGGTGGGTGAGCAACAGTGCCGCTGACAAGTGGTCCTCAGATCCTGGCAACCGAGCGAGAGTGAGTGCAGAGGTGGCGGACGTCGGTATAGCGTTGCTTCTTCTCTGCGATCGCATCGGCCTCGATTTGGTAGATGCGATGCGCGCCAAGATTCGGGTAAATCGCATAAATTACCCTGCGGCGACCGCACGCGGGAGAGCGTACCCGGCCCTCACAGCCACGGCGGCAATGAGCCTACGCGCCTCCTCTGGAACGCCAGGCGGTTGGAGGCGCTTTATCGGTCGGCGCAGTAGCGATCGCAGCCTGACCACCACGAGGCTGCCGCCGGCGGATCATCTGCCTGTACGTCGAATCAGCTGAAGGTGCGGCGTGGCAAGCCGTCAGGGTACCCCTAACGTACGCGCAAGTGAGTCGGAGAGCGGCGTGATCAGTCGCCAGGTCACGTTCATCGGCTTGCTCCCCTCGGTGCTTAGGAAGAGGAGCTGGCCACAGTAGACGAACGGCGCAACCTCACCGTCGTGTGTCCGAACCCGTCTAATGAATAGGTGAATCTCGTAGCCGAGCTCTGCGTGCCCCGTGATGATTCTGCCTATCGAACCCGTTGGTGCAGTACGGTTCTGGCTTTGCCACTTGAACTCGTCGCGTGATTCGAAGCGGTCGGCATACCGGTGCTCCTTCTGCATCCCCACCTTACTCAGCGTCACGATGAAGAGCAGCTTCTTCGACGCCGGCAGATGTATGACCCCAGTCTGACGGAACCCACTGTTGAACGGCGTTCCGAAGAGCGGAGGTATCTGCTCGCGGTCGTAGGTCTGTCCAACTGCGAGGACGGACTCGCCGGCCCTCATAGGCCTCATCTCGTAGGTACCGTCACGGAGTTCAAACACAAGGTGGTCAGCGTGGCCTGTGACTCCGGCTTCGGCTCCGAACCAGCCACCCAGGAGCGTTGGTAGCAGATTGTCGCCGGAGTCGGGTGCGGTAAGCAGATGCACGCTGTCGCGCAGGAAATGGGCTCGATAGCTCGTGCCTTCGGCCCTGACCTCCGTGGTGCCATCAGGCATCCCTGCAATGCTAGCGCGGCTCGGGAGACGGACGATCACCTGAGTGCCCGACCGGTCCACCACTGCTTCGAACCGAGACGCAGCGGTACCTGCCGTGATCCGCCGGATGTAGGAGGCTAGTCGCCACTCGACGATCTCGCGCGTGAGGCCTTGCAGGGCCTCGGCGCGTTCCTCAGAAGCGGGCGTGGAAAGACCGAACTGATGGTCGCGATACGCGAAGAAGGGCCGGTTGCCAGTGCCCTTACCGCCGATCCATGCAGCGATGGGGTTCCTCTCCAGTAGCGACTGCAACGCAACGTCGTCTGGGCGCCGTCACTGAGCTCGGCCTGGAGGACGGGATAACGTGCCGCGAAGCGTTTTACGGCCTGAGCCAGGTCAGCGAGGGGAAGGGCCTTCGATAGAGAGCCCTCCGCCACGAGAGCGCCAAGCACGAGCATCTTGTAACTCTTGGTCATCTCGGTGACTTCGAGCGCGCTGAGGAACTCACGATGTGCCTCAAACACTTCCAGACTTCTTCCCTCGAAGCCTCCCTTAGCCCTCACGAAACCGAGCCACGATCCGTGTGTAGCTCTTGCAAGGGCCGGATCGAAGCCGTCGTGATATGCCTCGGCCGCGGTAGGCCGCACGCCCTCCCGCTCCAAGAAGTCGGCGTAGTAGGCATTGAGGACGTCCGGTCGCCCACGCAACAGGGCCTCGATAATGCGCTTGGCCTCCAGGTCGTAGGTGACCGAGCAGCCCGGTGGCAGATCAAACGCACCCTGATCGAGCATCTCAAGCGCGGCCCGGATCTCCCCGTCCCCTGCGGAGAGCCCCAAAAGGGTGCGCGGCTTGAGCAGGAAGACCGATGATTCCCGATGTAGTCGACGACCGTCAGCCGCTTGCTCGGTAAGAACCGCAACCCGCGTCCGAACTGCTGAAGCCAAACGATCCGCGACTCGGTCGGCCGCAACATCAGTATCGTGTCAACGTGTGGGAGATCAACGCCCTCGTTGAACATGTCAACGGCGCACAGTACGTCCAGCTCGCCGCGGTCCAGCCGCTCGAGGGAGAGGGCTCGCGGGGCACTGTTTGCCCCCGAGTGGACCGCCACCGATCGCAGTCCGTGCCGCTCGAAGAAATCGGACATGTACTCGGCGTGCCGCGTGAGACGCAGAATGCCAGGGTGCGGGTGCCACCCGTCGCTTGAGTTGCTCGAGCGCGTTGGTGGCGCGCCGCTCGGTAGCGAGCGCGTTGTGAGCTCCGTCTCATCAAAGCGGTTGCTCCGCCAGGGGATGTTGGCGTAGTCCACGTCATCTGGCACGCCGAAGTACTTGAACGGTGCGAGCAGGCCGGCGCGGATGCCTTCGCTCAAGTCGCACCGATAGACCAGGTTCTCGCCACAGAGCGCGAGCAGGTCACCCCCGTCCGTACGCTCGGGTGTCGCGGTAAGTCCAAGAAGGAAGCGTGGCTCAAAGTGATCAATGACGCGCCGATATGAAGCGGCCGCCGCGTGATGGAACTCGTCCACCACGATGTAGTCGAACCGATCCCACGCAAACCGCTGACAGATGCCTTGCTTGGCCGAGTGTCTGCACGGAGGCGAACAACACGTCGGCATCCGGTGCCCGTTCGATCCCGGTGTAGAGCCCAAGGGTCACGTTTGGCCGAACACGACGGAAAGTCGCCATCGCCTGGCCGAGGATTTCCTCCCGGTGGGCGACGAACAGGACGCGCCCGAACTCGGGGCTGCTGGTGTCGAAGGCGCTTAGCCAGGTCTTGCCCAGGCCCGTGGCCAGCACCACCAGGCCGGCCTTGGCTCCTGTCGCCCTGGTCGCCGCCAGCGCCGCCAGGGCCTCGCTCTGGATCCGATGTGGCTGTGGAATCTCTAAGGGCTCTTGTGGCGTGCCTGTCTCCGGGGGTGGAGGCAGCTGGCTTCGGCGGCGACTATAGGCGTCAACCCACGCGGCCGTGAGCTCGCGCGTGTGCGGATCGTTGAAGAGTCGCTCGAAAGCACCCGTCACCGTGTCTATGCCCTGGGCGTCCGTTCCGGTGAGGATTCGGTAGTTCCATTCGACACCCTGGCCCAGCGCGCTCCTGCTGAGGTTCGAGCTCCCCACGAAGGCGGTGGCGATCCCATGGCTGTCGCGGATGACGTAGGCCTTGGGGTGGAAGCTGGTTTGAAGCGCCTCGAAGACCCTTAGCGCGACCTGGCCCGGCCCGTATTTCGCCTGGAGATCCAGCAACTCGCGGAGTGCTACGGGGTCCGTGGTGTCGAGGTAGTCGCCCGTGAGCAGCCGCAGGTGGCCGCCGCGGGCCAGCATGTCTTGCAGGTGGGGAACCAGCAGGTCCACGCCGCTTCGCATGACGAATGCGACGTTGATGTCCACCGCACTTGCGTCGGCCAAGAGGGCTACGAGGTGCGGCAACAGGGGATCTGAGCCGCCCTCGACGAGCGCGTGCGTCGCGGGCGATGGGACGACCTCCCGCGTTGCTTCGGGGAACGGATAGCGGGCCGCCCCAGGGAGCACGTGCCGAACACCGCCGCGCGGGTCAGGCGTGTCGCCGGCATACCGTGGGATTAGGTGAACGTGGAGGTGGGGAACAGTCTGACCCGCCGCTGCGCCTACATTCACTCCGACGTTGTATCCATCAGGGTGCCTTGAATCCTCAATGAGCGTCCTCGCTCGCTCCAGGGCTCCCACCAGTGCTCGTTGTTCTTCCCAGGAGGCCTCGAACCAGCTGGCGACGTGGCGAGCGGTCACGATCAGGGCGTGGCCAGGCGACACTGGAAAGGCATCCCAAAGGCCGATGACGAGCGAGTCGCGATAGAAGACTCGCGCGTCCTCTGGGGCGCAGAACGGGCACGGGGTCGGTGAGGTCACGCCTTGGGCCGCACCTGCACGATGACAAGCCGGCCGCCGAGGCCAGCCGCTACGCAGTCAGCGCATCGCCAGCCGCTCACGCGCCGCTTGGCATAGCGCGACCACTGGCACACTGGGCAGAAGTGCTCGAATCGGAGACCGACGTGACGCTTGGGTGCGATCGCGACCCCAGGGGGCGCGTGCAGTTTCGCGCTGGGCGCAAATCCAGCGCGTCGCATGAGGTTCCTCCACTCGGGACCGTGGGGCAAGGCGCGGTTGTGGGTAAGGTGCGCGGCTGCGACGTGCGCCACTTCGTGGCAGAGCCCTCGAAAAACCACCTGGCACTCACGGTTGCGAGCATCGGGTGCAACCGCAGCTGTCCCGAGCTAGGGCGACAGCGTCCCAGGGAGCGGGTCAGCTGCGTTGAGTACGAGATTGAGAGAGTTCGGTGAAGGGCGGGGAGTCCCCAGAGCCTCCCCCAGGTGCGGAGGCGGCGCTTCGCGAGGGAGGCCTTGGCCGGTGGCAGCGGAATCAGCAAGGGCGCCCTTCCGCCAGGCTGCGTGCGAATCGCTCGTCCGTCGGAGCCAAGGGTAGCGCTAGGATGTCGCGGGGCGCACCCAGGCTATGTCACTGTGTTCTGTCGCTTCGGGACGCCGGCGGCGACGACCGGGTAGAACTCGATGACGAAGGCCGAGCCGGGATCGTGTGAGGTGTAGATCTGCTCACCCACGCTCTCGACGTCGAGGCCGAGCTCCTCGCGTAGCTCGCGGCGCGCGGCCAGCAATGGGGACTCACCCTCCTCGAATTTCCCACCTGGGAACTCCCAGAGACCACCATGGCGCTTGTGGAGAGGCCTCCGGCAGACGAGCAGGCGGCCGGCGGAATCCTCCAAGACGGCCGCCAGGACGCGCGTTAAGGGCTCTTGACTCACGAGGTGCCTAAGCTGCGGTTGCTAGACTCTGCCCGCAAGCGTGCATCTGGCGTTGGACTTGTCCGCTTGAGCTGGCGGTTAGCTACCGCTTCAGCGAAAGCCAACTACCACCTCCGGACTCGTTGCGGATGAGCCAGAGGGCCCAACCGTTCTTTCACGGGGCCCGAGGCTGCGTGCGCAGCCCCCTACCGGCTCTTGAAAAGGCGCCCTTGCAGCTGATGTCTCCATGCACGCCGCCGTGCTGAGCAGCCGGCATCTCGGAGCGCGAGCGGTTTCGCGCGTTCACCCTCGTCTGGTCCACCCCGGAGGGCCAGGCATTCGCGAATGTCGCACCCTCGCCCCATCTTAGACCTGCAGCCTATGAGCGACGCCAGTCCGTTCCTCACGGATATCGATAGCAGAGCCCAAGTCAGAGGATCCGGGATCCCCTTGGGCTCGTGCCCTTCTTGGTCGCGGTTTGGGCGCCAGGTGGTCGGCAACCTCACAACAGTATCCGACTCGGCGTCGGGGTTTGCCGCGACTCTACTGCTCGGCTATTACTTCGCCTCGGATATCTGGGATGGCGAGGACGACGGGAAGGTGCTCGAGCGCTTCCTCGTCTTCGAGCAGCTTGCGGCGTATGCGCGCTACAAGCGAAATAAGGACGACCGATTTCGCGGCATAGAACGCGTCAAGGCGCGGTCCGCTGGCGTCACTACGGCCCGGGTCGGGCCCGGCCAAGAAAACCAGATTCTCAGCAGCCAGCGGACCTACGGGCTGTGGGGTTTGTATTCCGTGCCCGCTCGTGAAAGCGGCCTCATCGAGCGAGGGCATCCGCGGCTGACCGCGGCTGCCCACTCCTTCGTCGAACGCGTCTACTTGCCGCGGATGACAAGAGTAGCTCCTGACATTTGCGAACAGCTCCTTCGCACGATTGGCCGGCCAAATGTCGACGTGTCGTTGGATGGAGGCATGGTCAAGGCTGTTGCTGAGGTGCTGAGATCGCGGACGGCACTCGAGCGTGACTTCCTCACCGATACCCTCGTCCGTGGCGGACCAAACGACAAGACGCGCATGCAGCCGCGTCTGGCGGATCTGGCCGCGGCGCACCTGCACGAACAGCGCTTCGGGATGAAGGAGCTTCAAGCCCTTGTCCGCGTGTCTGAGCGGGGCGGCGACGCCGACCTCGCGATGGCTCTGGGTCAGATCCGCGACCTTGAGCTGCTGATTGTCCCCATGGCATCAGCGTTCGATTTCGTCCTCTCGCAGGACGGTCGTTCGCTGGACAATGTCAGCGAAGGGCTGCGAGCACAGTGGGGAAGACGACTGCAGACGGTTGACGCCGGAGCTGTTCGGTCCATGCAGGCCGAAATCCAAGCGGCGTACCCGGGCGACGGAGGGGCAGGAGCGAGGGTCGTGGCGGCAGCCGCCGCGCTTGCCAGCGGCGACCACCGAGCGGCCGTGCGTCTGCTCATCGAACACAACGCGAGTGTCATGAGCTCGCGGAATGGCGCTGCACCTTGGGTGCGCGTCGGCGACAAAGGGAAGCTGGACGTGCGTTTTAGGGACGATGTGACGGAGCTGCCTACGTTACAGGAGCTGGGCACTGGTTGGAGGAGCACCTACTTCCTGAACGCGTTGCGCC